>NZ_JBITJM010000007.1:0-334706 GCF_044460025.1 Streptomyces sp. NPDC050161
AGGAACCTCATCCACCGAAGTGGACGGGGTATCAACATATCTGGCGTTGACTTTTGGCACGCTGTTGAGTTCTCAAGGAACGGACGCTTCCTTTGTGCCTGTTTCACCAGGCTCTCCGGGCGCTTCCCTTCGGTCTTGCGTTTCCGACTCTATCAGATCCTCGCGGTCCTGATTTTCGCCGGTGCGATCCGGCCTTTCGGCCTTTTCGCGTTTCCAACCTTACCAGATCCGTTTCCGTATCCGGCCCCCTGTTGGAGCGGGGTTGGCCTTCCGGCTTTCGCTTTCCAGCCTTTCGAAATCACTGTCTTTCTGCAGACATGCAGAAGCTTGATTCGATATTCCGAATCATGATTCGAAGGATTGCTGCCGATTTGGCCGACCGCAGTTGTCTGCGGTGTTGGCTTTCCGGGGCAGGTCTCAGACAGTACAGGCCCGCTTGGGGCGAGGCAAATCGATGGGGTGCTCAGAAGCGGCGGCGGAGAGGGCTGTGGGCGGTGTTGCTCATGCGGAACCGTCAGTTCTTATGACTTACGCTTCTGAGCGGTGCGCCGTCCAGGACAGGTAGTGACGGCGGCCTGATGAATCTCCACCCCTGGGAGGCTTCCCATGACCACCGTGTCGTCCCCGCTTGCCGGACGTGCCATCGGACTCGCGGCTGTGCCCGATCCGGTCTTCTCCGGCGCGATGGTGGGCCCCGGTACCGCCATCGACCCCGTGCGCGAGCCGTCCGAGGCCGTCTCACCCGTTGACGGCGTCATTGTTTCGTTGCACCCGCATGCGTTCGTCGTCGTGGACGCCGCCGGCCACGGGGTGCTCACGCACCTCGGTATTGACACTGTCCAGCTCAACGGCGAGGGCTTCGAGCTGCTCGTCAACAAGGGCGACACCGTTCAGCGCGGCCAGGCGGTCGTGCGCTGGAATCCGGCCGCGGTCGAGGAGGCCGGCAAGTCGCCGGTGTGCCCGGTCGTCGCGCTGGAGGCCGCTGCCGACTCGCTCGGTGAGGTCCGTGAGGACGGCGAGATCAAGGCGGGCGAGACGCTCTTCTCCTGGCAGTAGCCGGGGGCCGTCCTGCGACGGCAGTTACGACATCCACCGCGGCGGCGCGTATCGCCGCATCAACCGGAGACGGGTGAAATGGAGACAACGCTGCGAGGCGTCGGCGTGAGCCATGGTGTGGCGATCGGCGAGGTGCGGCACATGGGTACGGCGGTTCTCGAACCGCCGGCCAAGCAGATTCCGGCCGAGGACGCGGAGCGCGAACAGGGGCGTGCCCGTCAGGCCGTTGAGGCTGTTGCCGCGGACCTGATCGCGCGGGGAAACCTGGCCGGGGGTGAGGCGCAGGCCGTGCTCGAGGCGCAGGCCATGATGGCCCAGGACCCGGAGCTGATGGCCGACGTCGAGCGTCGGATCGCGGTCGGGAGCACGGCCGAGCGTGGTGTGTACGACGCGTTCGCCGCCTATCGGGCGCTGCTGGCGGGTGCCGGCGAGTACCTGGCGGGGCGGGTCGCCGACCTCGACGACGTGCGGAACCGTATCGTCGCGCGGCTGCTGGGTGTGCCGATGCCGGGGGTGCCGGACAGCGACGAGCCGTATGTGCTGATCGCGCGGGATCTCGCGCCGGCCGACACCGCGCTGCTCGACCCGGCGCTGGTGCTCGGGTTCGTGACCGAGGAGGGCGGGCCGACCAGCCACAGCGCGATTCTCGCGCGGGCGCTGGGGGTGCCGGCCGTGGTGGCGCTGCCGGGCGCGGGTGAGCTGGTCGAGGGCACCGTGATCGCCGTCGACGGCAGCACCGGTGAGATCTTCGTCGAGCCGAGTGCCGAGAAGCGTGCGGGGCTTGAGCAGGCGGCTGCGGCGCGTAAGGCGGCGCTGGCGGCTTCGTCCGGTCCGGGTGCCACATCGGACGGGCACAAGGTGCCGCTGCTGGCGAATGTCGGCGGGCCTACGGATGTGCCGGCGGCGGTCGAGGCGGGGGCGGAGGGTGTCGGTCTGTTCCGTACCGAGTTCCTCTTCCTGGACGACAGCAAGAAGGCGCCGTCCGAGGACAAGCAGGTCGAGGCGTACCGCAAGGTGCTGTCGGCCTTCCCCGAGGGCCGTGTCGTGGTGCGGGTGCTGGATGCCGGTGCGGACAAGCCGCTGGACTTCCTGACGCCGGGCGACGAGCCGAACCCCGCGCTGGGTGTGCGGGGGCTGCGGACGCTGCTCGACCACCCCGACGTGCTGCGTACCCAGCTGACCGCGCTGGCGAAGGCGGCCGAGGGGCTGCCGGTCTACCTTGAGGTCATGGCGCCGATGGTGGCGGACCGTACCGACGCCAAGGCGTTCGCCGACGCGTGCCGGGAGGCCGGTCTTCAGGCGAAGTTCGGGGCGATGGTGGAGATTCCGTCCGCCGCGCTGCGGGCCCGGTCGATTCTGCAGGAGGTCGAGTTCCTTTCACTGGGGACGAATGACCTGGCGCAGTACACCTTCGCGGCGGACCGTCAGGTCGGTGCGGTGTCGCGTCTTCAGGATCCGTGGCAGCCGGCGCTGCTCGATCTCGTCGCGGTTTCGGCCGAGGCCGCGAAGGCCGAGGGCAAGAGCTGTGGTGTGTGTGGTGAGGCGGCTGCCGATCCGCTGTTGGCGTGTGTGCTGACCGGGCTCGGTGTCACCAGCCTTTCCATGGGTGCGGCGTCGATTCCCTACGTGCGGTCGACGCTGTCGAAGCACACGCTGGCGCAGTGTGAGCGTGCTGCGGCGGCGGCGCGGGCCGCGGACACCGCCGACGACGCGCGGGCGGCGGCGCAGGCGGTGCTCTCCGGAGAGTGATGCCGGGCGGCGTGAGCGTCGCGTTCCGGTGCCGATGGCCGTCCCGCCCTGTGTGGCGGGGCGGCCATCTGCCGTACGGGCGGCGGTGGTTGGGGGTCAGTGGTGCCGGTGGGTCTCGGGTGGCGGGGTGAGGGGGAGGCCGGCGGCGTGGTCGACGCGGTGTTCGGGCGGGATGGGTTCGCCGGTGTCGGCGTCGGTGCAGTAGGCGGTGAAGACCTGGGCCGCGGTGAGCGGGCGTGGCCAGCCGTCGCGCAGGGACCAGCCGCGGACGGTGTCGCGGGTGGCGTCGGGCGGGAGGCCGGGGGTGGTGTCGGCGGTGGTGCTGCGGGAGACGATGCCGCCGGGGGTGCCGAGGGCCATGCCGGCGGCCAGGACCGTGCAGAAGATCAGGGTCCGTGATTCGGAGAGGTGCTGCCTGCCGCCTTCGAGTGCGGTGGTGTGCAGGACGGCGAGGAGCTGCGGGTCGCCCGCGGGGATGCTGCACACGAGGTGGTGGGTGCCGTCCCCGAGTCCTTCGAGGAGTTGTTTGAGTACGGCGGTGGCGCGGGCGAAGGCGGCGTGCGCGAGGTCTTCGCCGCATTCCTCGCAGGTGCCGCTGCGGGCGAGTAACGCGGATGCCTGTTCCCAGGTGGCCTGCCGGTCGGCCTCTTCGATGAGCAGCGGGAGGAGTTGGGCGAGGGGTTCGCCCGCGTAGGGCAGGGTGGCGCCGGCGCCGGCGAGTTCGGCGGCGTAGCGGGCCCGGCTGTCGGTGCGGTCCGGGTCGAGGCCGAGGTCGTCGCAGTAGGTGTCGTAGGCGTCCGGGTCGAAGAGGGCGAGGGTGGTGCGGACGCCCTGGGAGGCCAGGGTGCGCAGCAGGGTCTCCATCTGCTGGAGGTAGCCGGCGTGGTCGTCGAACGGGAAGGTGCGGTAGCGGCGCATGGCCGCGAAGTCCTGTTCGTCGGCCAGGACGGCCGCGGTGCTGGGGACTTCGCGGCGCAGCAGGTCGTGGGCGCGGTGGTCGGCGGGCCCGGATGTGGATGTCATGACTCCCCCTCGGTGAGCTGGGTGTCCGCGGCGGCGGGTGGTGCCGCCGCGGACTTCACTTGTCACTGAGAGTAATCGGGGGGTCTGACAATGGCGGTCGTGGCGCCGGGGGCCGTTACTTTGCGCGGTCGTTGGCGCTGCGGTCGTGGGCGATGCGCTCGTAGAAGCGGAGCAGTTCGAGGTCGTCGACCGAGCCGGGGTTGACGGCCTTGTCGAGGGGGGTGCCCTGGAGGAGGCGTTTGACGGGGACCTCGATGCGTTTGCCGGTGAGGGTGTGCGGGACGCCGGGCGCTTCGATGATGTCGTCGGGGACGTGGCGCGGGGAGAGCTCGGTGCGGATGGTCTGTTTGATGCGGGTGCGCAGGTCGTCGTCGAGGGTGGCGCCGGGGGCGAGGTGGACGAAGAGCGGCATCCAGTAGCCGCCGTCGGGGAGTTCGAGGCCGATGACCAGCGATTCGCGGATTTCGGGGAGGCGTTCGACGGCTTCGTAGATGTCGGCGGAGCCCATCCGGACGCCTTGGCGGTTGAGGGTGGAGTCGGAGCGGCCGTGGATGACGACGCTGCCCCGGGAGGTGAGGGTGATCCAGTCGCCGTGCCGCCAGACGCCGGGGAACATGTCGAAGTAGCTGTCGTGGTAGCGGCTGCCGTCGGGGTCGTTCCAGAAGCGGATCGGCATGGAGGGCATGGGGCGGGTGACGACGAGTTCGCCGACCTCGTCGATGACCGGCTTGCCCTGGGCGTCCCATGCCTGGAGGTCGGTGCCGAGGCCGGGGGCCTGGAGTTCGCCGATGTGCACGGGGAGGGTGGGGACGGCGCCCGCGAAGCAGCTGCAGACGTCGGTGCCGCCGCTGACGGATGCGGTCCAGAGGTCGGCGCCCGCCTCCTGGAAGGAGTCGTGCAGCCAGCGGAAGCCGTCGGGCGGCAGCGGGGAGCCGGTGGTGGCGACGCAGCCGATGGCGGAGAGGTCGAGGTCGCGTGCGGGGTGGATGCCGGCCTTGCGGCAGGCCATGACGTAGGCGGCGGAGGTGCCGAAGACGGTGGCGCGGGTGCGTTCGGCGACCCGCCACTGGGCGGCGATGTCGGGGTGGCCAGGACTGCCGTCGTAGAGCACGATCGTGGCGCCCACCAGGAGGCCGCCGACGAGGAAGTTCCACATCATCCAGCCGGTGGACGTGTACCAGAAGAAGCGGTCGTCGGGGCCGAGGTCGCAGTGCAGGCCGGCCTGTTTGAGGTGTTCGACGAGGATGCCGCCCTGGGACTGGACGATGGCCTTGGGGAGGCCGGTGGTGCCCGAGGAGTACAGGACCCACAGCGGGTGGTCGAACGGCACCTGTTCGTAGACCGGTTCGGTGTCGTTCGTGGTCAGGTCCGACCAGTTCAGGGCGCCTTCGGGGGCTTCGGTGCCGAGGAGGGGGACGTGGACGACGGCCCGGAGGGTGGGGAGTTCGGCGCGCAGCTCGGTGACGGTGTCGCGGCGGTCGTGTTCCTTGCCGCCGTAGCGGTAGCCGTCGACGGTGAACAGGATGACGGGCTCGACCTGTTGGAAGCGGTCCAGGACGCTGCGGGCGCCGAAGTCGGGGGCGCAGGAGGTCCAGACGGCGCCGACGGCCGCGGTGGCGAGGAAGGCGACGACGGCCTGCGGGATGTTGGGGAGGTAGCCGCTGACGCGGTCGCCCGGACGGACGCCGAGCGCGCGGAGTTCCGCGGCGAGTGAGCCCACCTGGGCGCGGAGTTCGGCCCAGCTGACGGGGGCGGGTTCCAGGGTCTCGTCGGCGTACAGCAGGGCGGGGGTGGTGGCGCGCTCCGGGTCGTCGGCCGTGCGCAGGGCGTGTTCGGCGTAGTTGAGGGTGGCGCCGGGGAACCAGCGGGCGCCGGGCATCGCGTCGTCGGCGAGCACCGTCTCGTAGGGGGTGCTGAAGCGGACGTCGAACCAGGTGGCGACGGCCTGCCAGAAGGCGGGGAGCGCTTCGACGGACCAGCGGTGCAGGTCGGCGTAGCTCGTGGCGGGGTCGCCCGGGGTGACGGCGGGCGCGCCGTGGTGGGTGGCGGCCCATTCCTGGAAGCGGGTGACCTGTGCCCCGGCGATGCGGTCCTGGCCAGGCTGCCAGAGGGGGCGTGGCTGCGAGGCGGGCTGCGGTGCGGTGGTCATGATGCGGCTCCCGGGCGATGCGCGTGGTGGGCGTCGGTCGCGCACGGCGGGGGTGTGCGCGGGACGCGGCTTGCCAGGACGATGCCATGTGATCGACTTGCGCACCAGGGTGGGCCTGGCATCGGGGGGTCTAGCGGGTGCCGCGGCGGTGGGCTCAGGGCCTGGTCGGACGGTGTGCGGATGGGGGTCGTACGGCGGCGCTGCGGGGGTGGTGCGCGGGATTCCTGTGGTGGGTGGGGGCCGTCGTGTGGGGGGTTTCGGCCACCGGGCGGCGGTTGGTGGTCTCTCAGGTGAACGACAGTTGAACGACGCCTTCGCGCGGCGGCGGCGATGACAGTGTGAGCAGCATGAACGGGCGTGATCTGGTGCGGTCGGTACGGGTGGTGCGGGCGGTCGGGGCGGCGCAGGGGCTGCGGTCCGTGCGGGCGGCGTGGCAGCGGCGACGGGCGGATGCGGTGGCGCTGCCGCGGAACGGGCGGGAGCGGGCGCGGGTGCCCGGGGAGGCCCGGGGTGCCGAGCCGGAACCGGGGGGCGGGCTGGTCCATTTCGCGCGGTCGTCGTTGCGGGTGCGGGTGGCGACGGGCGGCGCGGTGTTCTGCGGCTGGGACGGCGCGGGGCCCGAGCCTTCGTACGCGCTGGCGGCGTGTCCTGAGGCGGACGTGCGGGCGGTGCTGGAGCCGGACACCGAGGGCGGCTGGCGGGTGGTGTCCGAGCGGGTGATGGTGGCGGTCTCCCGGTACGGGGCGGTGGAGGTGCGGACGCCGGGCGGGGCGCTGCTGCGGCGGGAGTTGCCGCCGCGGTGGTGGGATCGGGCGGACGGGGTGGACGAGGCAGGCCGTCCTCAAGGAGCCGGTGAGGTCGCGGGGGCGGGTGCGGCCGGTGGGGCTGCGGCGGACGGGGCAGTTGGGGCGGACGGCACCTCCAGGACGGACGGCACCCCCGGGACGGACGGCACCCCCGGGACGAACGGTGCGCCCCCCGGTGCCGCGGAGCGGGCGACCGGCTCGCGGTGGGTGCAGCGCTCCGAAGTGGCCGCCGACGCGCGGTTCTTCGGGCTGGGCGGCCGGGCGGGCGGGCCGCGGCTGCGGGACGGTGCGTACCGGCTGTGGAACACCGGGCCCGGTGACACGTCGGGCCCCGACGATGTGCCGTTGTCGCTGACCATGCCGGTGCAGCTGGTGGTCGCGGACGCCGGGACGCACCTGGTCTTCCACGACAACTCCTGGGACGGCTGGGTGACGCTGCGCGAGGGCCGGGAGGGCGCGGGGTCAGGGCACGACCGGCTGGGGGCCTGCGCGCTGCGGATGGACGGCGGGCCGCTGCGGTACTGGGTGCTCGCGGGCACCCCGGCCCGGGTGCTGCTGGGCTGGGCGGCGCTGACGGGCGCCGCCGCGGTGCCGCCGCGCTGGGCGCTGGGGCATCAGCGCGCCGGGCAGGGGGCCGGCGGGGCGGCTGAGGTCAGGCGGGTCGTGGCGGGGTACCGGGAGCGCGGTCTGCCGCTGTCCGCCGTCCATCTGGACATCGGTCATCACGACCGGCACCGGGTGTTCACCGTCGACCGGGAGCGGTACCCGGATCTGCCGGGGCTGGCGCGGGAGTTGGGGGCGGACGGGGTGCGTCTGGTGTCGGTGGTGCATCCGGCGGTCAGGGCGCAGCCGGGTGAGCCGGTGTACGACAGCGGGGTGGCGGCGGGGGCGTTCGTGCGGGACGCGCGGGGGCGTCAGGTGCGGGGGGTGGCGTGGCCAGGTGCGTCGGTGTTCCCGGACTTCACCGATCCCGCGGTGCGCCGGTGGTGGGGCGGGCTGTACGCGGAGCGGCTGGAGCAGGGGTTCTCCGGGGTGTGGCACGACATGAACGAGCCGTCGGCGTTCGCGGCGTTCGGTGAGCCGACGCTGCCGCGTTCGGCCCGGCACGCGCTGGACGGCAGAGGCGGTGACCACCGGGAGGCGCACAACGTCTACGCGTTGGAGATGGCGCGGTCCTGCTACGAGGGGCTGAGCGCGCTGCGGCCCGATGAGCGGCCGTTCCTGTTCTCCCGGTCGGGCTGGGCGGGGATGCAGCGGTTCGGCGGGGCGTGGCCGGGGGACGTGGCGACGGGGTGGCCCGGGCTGCGGGCGTCGCTGGCGCTGGTGCTGGGTCTCGGGCTGTGCGGGGTGCCCTACAGCGGGCCCGATGCCGGCGGGACGGCCGTGCCGTCCCGTGAGCTGTATCTGCGCCGGCTCCAACTGGCCGCGTATCTGCCGCTGTTCCGTACCCGGGCGGCGGACCGGTCGGGGCGGCGGGAGCCGTGGGATTTTGGCCCCGAGGTGCTGGCGCACGCGCGGGCCGCGCTGCGCGAGCGGGAGCGGCTGCTGCCGTACTTCGAGACGCTGGCGCAGGTGGCGCGGCTGACGGGCGCGCCGTACGTGCGTCCGGTGTGGTGGCACACGCCGCGGGACCGTGCGCTGCGGGACTGCGGGGACGTGTTCCTGTTGGGCGACGCGTTGCTGGTGGCGCCGGTGCTGGAGCCGGGCGGCGGCGGGCGGGCGGTGCGGCTGCCGCGGGGCCGGTGGTACGACACCGCGACCGGGCGGGCGTACGAAGGTCCTGGACAGGTGCGGGTGGATGCGCCGCTGTCGCGGATACCGGTGCTGGCGCGGGCGGGTGCGGTGCTGCCGGTGACGGGTGCGGACGGCGGGACGGAGCTGGAGGTGTGGGCGCCGGCCGCGGGGCGCAACGGCGGCGGGACGGTGGCGGCGGACGCCGGCGGGGGGCGTCCGCCGGTCATCGAGCGGTTCGTTTCGCGGCTTGAGGACGGGCGGGTGGTGGTGGAGCGGCAGGACGGGAGCCCCGCCGGATACCGGGTGCGGGTGCGCGGGGTGGCGGGGTGAGCGGGGGTATCCCTTGCGCCGTCCGGGCCGGCGGGTGAGCGGGGGTTCCCCTCGCGCCGTCCGGGCTGCCGGGTGAGCGGGGGTTCCCTTCGCGCCGGTCCGGCTGCTAGATGATGTCCATGCCAAGTCTCTTCCGGCCGGGAGCCGCCGCCGCGCTGCGCGGGCTCGCCGTTGCCGTCTGTGCCGCGCTGACCGTCTCCGCCGTACCGTCGAGTGCGGTGGCCGCCACTGCCGCCGTGCGCCCCGCAGGTTCTGCGCACGAGGTCCGGGGGCCGGACGCGGAGCCCCGCGCCCCAAAGGAGTTCGTCGCGCTGCGCGCGGTGGATCCGACGATCATCCAGGAGATGCGGTACTTCACGCCGCACGACTTCATGGGGGTGCGGGTGACCGGGTACCGCGCGCCGGTGTGCCTCGTCACGCGGGACACGGCGCGTGCGTTGCACCGTGCGCAGCGGTCCTTCCTGCGGCGCGGTTACTCGCTGAAGGTGTACGACTGCTACCGCCCGCAGCGGGCCGTCGACCACTTCGTGGCCTGGGCGAAGGACCTCGGCGACCAGCGGATGAAGGGCGAGTTCTATCCGCGCGTCGACAAGTCGACGCTGTTCAGGGACGGGTACATCGACGAGACGTCGGGGCACAGCCGGGGCAGCACCGTCGATCTCACGCTGGTGCCGCTGCCCGCGCTCCCGACCCGGCCGTACGTCCCCGGCGAGCCGCTGTCCCCCTGTTACGGGCCGCAGGCGACCCGCTTCCCGGACAACTCCCTGGACATGGGCACCGGTTTCGACTGCTTCGACACCCTGGCGCACACCCTCGATCCGCGGATCAAGGGGAAGCAGCGGGCGAACCGGATGCTGCTGAAGAAGGGCATGGAACGGGCCGGTTTCGTCAACTACCCGTACGAATGGTGGCATTACACCTTCACGCCGGAGACGTTCCCCGACACCTACTTCGACTTCCCGGTGTCGTGGCTCTCGCTCGGCGGGCGGTGAGCGGCGGCGGCCGGGGTTCCGCAGCGGGCGGCGGCGTGCCACACTCCTGACGCATCGTCAGGAATCTGTGCCGAGCACCGGGAGGGGCGCCGTGCCACGCCTACGCAAACCCGTGGTGGCGGGTTGGTTCGATCAGGACGCGGCGGATTTCCGGCTGCGGGGAACGCGCTGCCGGGACTGCGGCGCGGTGTTCTTCCCACGCGAGGACTCCTTCTGCCGCAACCCCGGCTGCGCCGGAGTCGTCCTGGACGAGGTGCCGCTCTCCCGGCACGGCACGGTGTGGTCCTGCACGGACGGCCGCTACCGTCCGCCCGCCCCCTACCCCAGCGATCCGGACACCCCCTGGGAGCCGTACACGCTGGTGGCGGTGGAGCTGGCCGCCGAGCGGATGGTGGTGCTCGGACAGGCGGCGCCCGGGGTCACGGTGGCGGACCTGCCGGTCGGATCCGAGGTCGAGCTGGTGCCGGGCGTGCTGTACGAGGACGCCGACATCACCTGGACGACCTGGCACTGGCGGCCCGCGGCGGCGCACTCCGGGGAGGCGTCATGACGGGCGACGTGGCGGTGCTGGGCGCGGGCATGCACCCGTGGGGCAAATGGGGGCGCAGCTTCGTCGAGTACGGGACGAAGGCGGCGCGCGAAGCGCTCGCGGACGCCGGGCTCGACTGGCAGGCCGTCCAGAGCGTGGTCGGGGCCGACACCGTACGCGGCGGCTATCCCGGATACGTCGCCGGCGCCACCTTCGCCAAGGCCCTGGGCTGGCAGGGCGCCAGGGTGACCAGCGTCTACGCGGCGTGCGCTTCGGGTGCGCAGGCGATCAACACCGCGCGCTCGCAGATCCTCGCCGGGATGGCGGACGTGGCGCTCGTGGTGGGCGCCGACGCCGCCCCCAAGGGGTTCTTCGCCCCCGCGGGCGGCGAGCGCCCCGACGATCCCGACTGGCTGCGCTTCCGCGTCCTGGGCGCCACCAACCCCGCCTACTTCGGCCTGTACGCGCGCCGCAGGATGGCGCTGTACGGCGATACGACGGAGGACTTCGCGCAGGTCAAGGTGAAGAACTCGGCGGCGGGCGCGGCCAATCCGTACGCCCGCTACCGCAAACCGGTCACTGCCCAGGAGGTCGCCGCGTCCGCCGTGGTCGCCGATCCGCTGCGCCTGCTGGACATCTGCGCCACCTCGGACGGCGCCGCCGCGCTCGTGCTGACCAGCATGGAGTTCGCCCGCCGGCACGGCGCCACGGACCCGGTGCGGATCCGCGCGGTGTCCACCGCCACCCCGCACTACCCGCGCACCGTCCTCGATCTGCCCGACATCGCCACCGACTCCGCGGCGGCCGTACCGGAACCGGCGACCGGCTTCCGCGCCTCGATCGCCCGCGGCGCGTACGAGGAGGCCGGCATCGGCCCCGACGACCTCTCGCTCGCCGAGGTCTACGACCTGTCCACCGCGCTGGAACTTGAGTGGTACGAGGACCTGGGCCTGTGCGCCGCCGGTGAGGCCGTGAAGCTGCTGCGGGAGGGCGCCACGGCGCTCGGCGGGCGGCTGCCGGTGAACCCCAGTGGCGGCCTGTCCTCCTTCGGCGAGGCGGTGCCCGCACAGGCCATCGCCCAGGTCTGCGAACTGACCAGGCAGCTGCGCGGACAGGCAGGAAAGCGCCAAGTGCCGGGCGCCCGCGTCGGCATGACGGCCAATCAGGGATTGTTCGGGCACGGTTCGGCGGTCGTCGCGGTCCGCTGATCCATGGCCGCCTCCCGATGATGCGATGGTGCGGTGGCCGCATCGCACACCCCGCGAAACCCTCCGTGAACAGTGCGTGAACCGGCCACGGGACGGGCCGGGGACGCGGCATGCTGCTGCCGTGCCTGCCTGGACGGACCAGCTCCGATTCGCCTTCCAACCCGTGGTGAACCTCGCGACCGGCTCGGTCGCCGCGCTGGAGATACTCGCCCGCCCCGAGTGCGGTGACGTGCTGGCGTCGGCGCGCCGCTCCCCCGACGTCGACGCCGAACTGGCGGGCCTCGCCGTGCAGTCGGCGGCCCGCCAGGAGACCCTGCTGCCGCTGCACGTCAACGTCTTCGCGGCGACCGTGGCCGAGCTGCCGGGGCTGACGGCGCTGGGCAAGGCCGTGCACGACGCGGGCCGGCGGCCGTGGGAGATCACCCTCGACCTCGTCGGTCCCTTCACGTACGTACCGCACCGGGCGCTGCTCGCGGGGGTCGCGGAGCTGCGCGACGAGGGGTACCGGATCTGCGCCGACGGGGTCGGCGACGGCGATCTCCCGCTGCGGCTGCTCGGCGAGCTGGCGCCCGACCTCGTCAAGCTCGACGCCTCGCTGTGCGCGGGCCTGGCCGACGACGCCGGGGCGCGGGCCGTGGTCGCCGCGATGGGCCGGCTGTGCGAACAGACCGGCGGGCTGCTGGCCATCGAGGGGGTGGAGACCGAGCGGCAGTACGCCGCGGTGCGGGACGCCGGGGTGCAGCTGGCGCAGGGCAACCTGTTCGCGCCGCCCGCCCGGCGCCCGGCCGCCGATGTCTACCTGCCGCCCGCCGAGTCCGCGCCCGCCACGGTCGCCGCCGCGCCGTACGGTGCGCCTTCGGGGCCGCCGGTCGCGCAGTTCCTCCAGCCCGCCGCGCTGCTGCCGATGTCCGCGTCGGCGGGCGCGGTGCGCAGCCACCTCACCGCCTTCCCCGAGGTGTCCGGCGTCCTGCTGGTCGATGCCGACGGGGTGCCGGTACGGGCGGTGGACCGGGACCGTTTCCTGCTGTCCCTGTCGGCGCGGTACGGCCACGCCCTGTACGCGGACCGTCCGGCGCTGCGGCTGGCGGACCGGCCGCGCACGGTGGGCGCGGGGGCGACGGCCTGGGAGGTGCTGGACGTGATCACCGACGGCGACCGGGTGCGTACCGGCGACGACGTGGCGGTGGTGGACGAGCGGGGCCGGTGCATGGGCGTGGTGCATCTGGCCGACATTCTGCGGGCGTTGGCGGAGAGCCGGGTGGAGGAGGCGGCGCGGCTCAATCCGCTGACCCGGCTGCCGGGTTCCGACGCGGTCAACGGCGAGGTGGACCGGCGGATCGCCGCGGGGCGGCCGTTCGCCCTGAGCTGGGTGGACGTGGACGGTTTCAAGCAGGTCAACGACGGGGCGGGGTTCGCGGCAGGCGATGAGCTGATCCGGTCGGTGGGGCGGGCGCTCGCCGAGGTCGCCGGGCACGACGCGGACGCCCGGGTGGGCCACATCGGCGGCGACGACTTCCTGGTGCTGGCCGAGCCCGGCGGTCTGGAGCCGTTCGCCGCCGCGCTGCTGGACGTCGCCTGGTCGGCGGGCGGCGCGCCGGTGACGCTGTCGCTGGCGACGGTGGTGTGCCCGCCGGGCGGCGTGCCTGGCCACCAGCAGGCGGCAGCGGCGCTGGCACCGCTGAAGAAGGCGGCGAAGGCGCTGTCCGGGGCGAGTTGGGTGGTGGGCAGGCCGGGCTCGGAGCGGTTCGAGACGCGGCGTGGTACACCCGCGCGGGTGCCGGGCCCGGCGGGCGGGGACGGTGCGCCCGCGGGCGAGCAGGAGGACGCGCGGGCGGATCGGCGAGGGGCCGTGTCGGGGTCCGCCTGAAGCCGCGGGCCGCGCCGTGCGGAACGCCCCGCGCTGCGCCGGGCCTTGACGCTCCCGCACGGCCGGTCAACACTTCCGGTGCCGGTCGGCGCCGCATCCGGGGCGGCCGGACCGCGGACGCGCGGCCCGTACCTCGGACGGCGGGGTACGGGCCGTGCCCGTGCGGCCGTCAGGGCAGTGCGGGTTCCTGCTGCCGGGAGCTGACGTCCATCGCGTGCTGGACGACGGCGATCAGCACGTCGCGCACCGACTCCTTGTGCCGGGCGTCGCAGAGCATCACCGGCACCTCGGGGTCGAGGTCCAGCGCGTCGCGCACCGAGTCCGGCGGGTGGTGGTCGGCGTCGTCGAAGCAGTTGACGGCGACCGTGAAGGGCAGGCCGCGGCGCTCGAAGTAGTCGATGGCGGCGAAGGAGTCGGCGAGTCTGCGGGTGTCGGCGAGGACGACGGCACCCAGCGCGCCGAGCGCCAGCTCGTCCCACAGGAACCAGAAGCGGTCCTGCCCCGGTGTGCCGAAGAGATAGAGGACCAGCTCGTCGTTGACGGTGATCCGGCCGAAGTCCATCGCGACGGTGGTGGTGGTCTTGCTCTCCACTCCGTCGAGATCGTCGACCGGACGGCCCGCTTCGGTGAGCCGCTCCTCCGTACGCAGCGGTTTGATCTCGCTGACCGCGCCGACCAGCGTCGTCTTGCCCACGCCGAAACCACCCGCGACCAGGATCTTGAGCGTCATCGGATCGACGGCGGCGGACCTGCGGCGCTCAGAACGCCCGAAGACCATGGGCCTCTTCTCCCGTAGTGCCGTGTGTGCAGCGGACCTCGCGCACGAGCGGCGAGGGCAGGTGACCGGCCTGCGGCTGCAAGGGAACCGTACAACGTGCGCCCCCTGACGCCCACTTGAGGTGCGGAGCGGATTCCGGACGGCCGGTCCTGACGCCCCAAGTGCCCCGAAAGGGGCGTGATGTACGGCGGGTTGGGGGGCGCGGGCCGGAAGTCAGCGCGGCCCGAGTACCGCCGGACGGTCCCGGTCGAGGACGTCCAGGAGGCCGACGAGGCCGGACTCCACGAAGGCGCACAGCTCGTCACGGCCGCCGGCCTCCCCGGACGGCCAGCTGATGACCGCTTCCTCGGCGAACGCCATCCAGGCGCGGGAGGCCACGGCGCTGCGTGGGGTGTCGGGCATGCCGAGCCTGCGCCGGCCCTCGCACAGCCGCCGGGCGAGTACGTCGCGGGTCTCGCCGAGGATGTCGGTGACCGCGGGGTGGCTGCCGGCCGCGCCGCGGACCAGGGCGAGGTAGATCTGCCGGTGTTCCAGGACGTAGTCCACGAAGCCGGCGATGAAGGCCCGCACCCAGGGGACGGGGCCGAGTCCCGGGTCGGGTTCGGTGGCGTCGGTGAAGTGGGCGCAGGCGGTGCGGACGACGGCGCGGTAGAAGTCGCGCTTGGATTCGAAGTAGTGGAAGAGCAGGCCGCGGGAGATCCCTGCGCGGCGGGCCACCTCGTCGGTGGACAGTTCGTCCAAGGAGCGGTCGGCGAGCATCTCCAGACCGATGCCGACCAGTTGCTCGCGCCGCTGGTCGGGGGTGAGGCGGGTGACGCGCTTGCCGGACATGCCCGCAGTGTACGGCGGGCCGTGCGGGCCGGGGCAGGCGCCGTGCCCCGGCCCGCTGCGGGTCAGCTGTACCGGCCGAGATGCTCGACGATCGCCGGGTTGACCCGGTCGGGGACCTCTTCGGGCAGCCAGTGGCTGACGCCTTCCAGCGTCTCGAAGCGGTAAGGACCGTCCACCCACTCCGCCGTGGCCTCGGCGGCGGCACGGCCCAGCGCGATGTCCTCGCTGCCCCACATGTAGAGGGTGGGCACGGAGATCCGTCCGGCCGGCACCACGAGCGTCTCCTCGGGCGCGCGGTACCAGTTGAGGGTCGCGGTCAGCGCGCCGGGCTCGGAGAGCCTGCGGATGTTGGCGTCGACCAGCGCGGTGGGCACCTTGCCGCCGTAGGCCGCGCGCAGCCAGGCGGCGCCGTCGGCGAGCAGGGTCTCTTCGGCGACGCCGCCGGGGGTGCGGAAGAGGCGTACGTAGTCCTGCCGCTTGTACTGGTCGGTGCCCTTGGCGGCCTCCCGGCCGAGTGCCACGGGGTGCGGGGTGGCCAGCACGGTCAGCGACTTCAGCCGGTCGGGGTGCGCGGCGGCCAGCGCCCAGGCGACCAGGCCGCCCCAGTCGTGGGAGACGAGGTGGAAGCGGCCGGCGCCCTGGGAGTCGGCGAACGCGAGGGCGTCGGCGACCAGTTCGGGCACGGCGTAGTCGGTGACCTGCGCCGGGCGGGCGCCTGGCGAGTAGCCGCGCTGGTCGACGGCGACGGCGCGGTAGCCGGCCGCGGCCAGGGCGGGGAGCACCTGGGACCAGGAGTCGGCGAACTCGGGCCAGCCGTGCAGCAGCAGGACGAATTCACCGTCGGCGGGCCCGGCGGCCAGGGCGTCGTAGGTGTACGGGCCGACCCGGATCTCCAGGCGCTCGAAGGGGTGCGGCGACGAATCCGTGGCCATGACGGCACTCTCCTCTTGTTGACCGATGCTCAACAGGACCGTAACAAGGTGGCGGCCGATGCTCAACGCCCCCGGGCCGCAGGCGCGTCGGGCCGTGGGCGGGCCACCACGCACAACGCCCGTGCCGCCGCTCCGGCGGTTCCGGAGGGGCGGCACGGGCGTCGGGCACGCCGGGCGGCTCAGAGGGCGCGCAGGCCGTCGATCACCTCGCGCAGCACCTTCTCGTCGGGCAGTTCGGCGGGCGGCACCGGGCGGCTGACGTGCACGAGCTCCGCGTCCAGCAGATCGCCGATGAGCACCCTGACGACCCCGACCGGAAGGTCGAGTTCGGCCGCCAGCTCGGCGACCGACAGCGGCGCCTGCCGGCACAGCTCGACGATGTCGACGTGCTCGGGCGACAGCATCTGATCGCCGACCGTGTCGTCAGCCCGGCTCTCGGCGATCACCAGCGCGATCAGGTCGAGCCGCCCCTCGGCCGCCGTACGGGTGCGCCCGCGCGTCATCGCGTACGGGCGGACGACGGGCCCCGCCTCGTCGTCGAACCAACGGGCCGTACCGCCACGGGGCACGGCCCGCTCGTCCTGATCGCTCATGACCTCACCGTCGTCACCCGCTGGTGGGGAGCTCGCTCCGGGGCGCGGTGCCCAGGTGCGTACCCACGCGTTTGACCAGCAGCGTCATCTCGTAGGCGATCAGGCCGACGTCGGACTCCGCCTCGGCCAGGACGGCCAGGCAGCTGCCGTCGCCCGCCGCGCTGACGAACAGGAACGCGTCGTCCAGCTCGACGAGGGTCTGGCGGACCCGGCCCGCGTCGAAGTGCCGGCCGACGCCCTTGGCCAGGCTGTGGAATCCGGAGGCCACGGCGGCCAGGTGCTCGCCGTCCTCGCGGGTGAGGTCCTTGGACGCGCCGGTGGCCAGTCCGTCGCTGGAGAGGATGAGTGCCTTGCGGATGCTGCCGACCCGCTCGACCAGCTCGTCGAGGAGCCAGTTCAGCTCCCCCGATCCCTGCGAGGCCGATGCGCTGGCGGCTGCTGCCTTCGGTGCGGTCATGGGCCGTCCCCTCCCGGTGTGGTTCCTGGTGCTGTGGTGCCCCCGCCGTCGCCTTCGCGTGCGGCACTGCCGTCCGCGCTGCCGTCCTGGGTGGCGTGGTCGTCCGTGCTGCCGTCAGCGGCTGCGGACTCTTCGTTGTCGCGGCGACCGCGCTGCCAGCCGCGCTGGAGCGAGGCCATTCTGGCGCGCACCGCCTCGGCGTCCCGGTCGTCGTCCGCCTGCGCCGCCCGCCGTTCCTCTTCGGCCTGCTGTGCGGGGTCGGCCTTGAGCTGCGGGGCGAGGCTGGCCTGCCGGACCCGGCGGGGCAGGCCGCCCGGTGTGGTGGCCGGGGGCCGCTGCCGGGGCGGGCCGCCCGCCTGCGGGTCCGGTGCGGGGCCGTCCGGCGTCCGGCCGCCGCCCTCGTCGGCCGCCCGCGGAGCGCGGTCGGCCGGCTCGGGCTCCGGGCGCGCGGGGCCGCCGCTCCGGGCGCGGGTCTCGCCGTCCTCGACCGTACGGCCGTGGTCGGAGACCAGCACCGGCGGGCGGGGGCGGCGGCGCGGCAGCGGGGCGGGGCCGCTGCCCGGTGTCCGGTCGCCGGCCTGCTGGTGCTGTTCGGCGGCGGCGAGATGGGGCACGGGTGCGATGCCGGGCGACGGGGTGGGTCCGGTGGGCGCCGCCGCGCCGCGCCGGCCGCGGCCCCTGGACCTGCCCCGGAAGAGGGCGTCCTCGTCGTCGAGGCGGTCCAGTTCGTCCGCGCCGAGCGGCGGCTCCAGTTCGACCGGACCGTCGAGTGCGGGGACGCGGCTCGCGCGCCGCCCCAGCATCTGCGACGGGGCACCCAGCTTTCCCGTGACCGGCTCCAGCGCGGGCAGGTCGGGTCCTTCCGCCGGCTCCACGCGGGCCGTCTCGCGGTCCCCGCGGCCACCCGGGCCCGATTCGGTGAGGATGGTGCCGGGGATGAAGACCACGGCGGTGGTGCCGCCGTACGGCGAGGGCTGGAGTGACACCCGTACGGCCTGCCGCTGGGCGAGCCTGCTGACCACGAACAGGCCGAGCCTGTCGGTGTCGGACAGTTCGAACTCGGGGGTCTCGGCGAGCCGGAGGTTGGCGTCGAGCAGCAGGTCGGGGGCGATGCCGAGGCCGCGGTCGTGGATTTCGACGGTGAAGCCGTTGGCGACGCGTTCGCCGACGACCTGGACGGCGGTGTGCGGCGGGGAGAACACCGTGGCGTTCTCCAGGAGTTCGGCGATCAGGTGGGTGAGGTCGGAGACCGCGGGCCCGTCGACCGCGAGCCGGGGCAGCCTGCGCACCTCGATCCGCTCGTAGTCCTCCACCTCGGCGACGGCCGCCCGCACCACGTCCATCAGCTGGACGGGCTTGCGCCACTGCCGGGAGGGCGCCGCCCCGGAGAGGATCACCAGGCCCTCCGCGTGCCGGCGCATGCGGGTGGTGAGGTGGTCGAGGCGGAAGAGGTCGGCGAGTTCGTCGGTGTCCTCGGTGCGCCGCTCCATGGCGTCCAGGAGGGTGAGCTGGCGGTGCAGCAGCACCTGGCTGCGGCGGGCGAGGTTGACGAACACCTCGGAGACGCCGCGGCGCATGTCGGCCTGCTTGACCGCGGCCTCGATCGCGGCCCGCTGGAGGGTGTTGAGCGCCTGGCCGACCTGTCCCGTTTCGTCCTGGCCGAATTCCAGCCGGGGCGCCTCGGTCTCCACGTCGACCTGTTCCCCGGCCGCGAGCCGCCGCATGACGCTGGGCAGCCGGACGCCGGAGACCTCGTGCGCGGCCTTGCGCAGCCGGGTGAGGTCCTTGACGTGCCGGCGGCCGATGCGGAAGGAGACGATGAGCGAGACGAGCAGGGCGACGAAGCCGAGCACGCCGGCGATCACCGCCTTGGCCACGACGGCGAGCGCGACCGGCCTGACCCGGCTCCGGAAGCGCTCGGTCGATTCCTTGCCCATCCGCTGGAGGTCGTCGAGCACCCTGGTGGCCTCGGTGTCCCACCGTTCGGCGTTGAGTGCCTTCGGCGCGGCGGCTGCGCCCGCGCCGATCGCGGTGTTCTCGTACCCTTCGAGTTCGCCGGTCGCGGGCGAGCGCCAGTAGTCCTGGAAGAGGCCGCGGTCGCGGGGCGGCAGGAGGGGCAGGCTGGTGCGGTACAGGACCCGGCGGGCGGCGACCTCGTCGGAGACCGTGCGCAGGTCGCTCTTGCTCATGCTGCCGGAGGCCAGCGCCGCCGACATCAGCGCGTCCTCGCGGGAGAGCGACTCGCGGGCGCGGGTGACGGTGACCAGCGCGCGGCCCTGCTTGTCCAGTTCGACGTTCTCCAGCGCGTGCAGCGCGACGATGAAGTCGTAGTGCGGGTCGACCATGCCGTTGTAGGCGGCGAACGCCTCGTCGCGGGAGACGGTGTTGTTCTCGATCTGGCCGCGCAGGGCGGGGAGTTGGGACAGCTCCTGGACGGCGGTGCGCATCGCGCGGCGCGCGGCGCCGCCGAGGTCGTCGCGCACGTCGGGGTCCTCGGCTCCGGCGCGCAGCCGGGCCACGGACTCGTCGGTGGCGCGGGTCTGCTGCCGCAGTTGCGGGAGTGCGTCCGCGTCGCGCCGGTCGGCGAGGTACATCAGGCTCTGTCTGCGCTCGCGCTGGAGGTCCTGCACGACCTCATCGGCCGGACCGCCCAGCGCATGGTTGACGTGGCCGGCTTCGAGCAGCTGGTTGGCATCGCGACCGGTGACGTACGTCGCGAAGGCCCACATGACCGTCAGGGACACCAGCGGCACGAGCAGCAACGCCACGATCTTCCGACGGATCGACTTCCCGCGAAAGCGCATGGCCTCCCCTAGTCAACCCCGGCCCACGGGGGTGGTGTTCCGTCAACAAACGGCGCGAGCCTACTACTGCCTGACGGTCAACCCGAAGACCTGGCCAGACGTCTACTCCTGGCGCCCGGCGGGATCGTCACGGCTTGTCCGGCGATTCCCGGACAAGCCACCCGCGCATCGGGCCACCACACTCCCGCCACTATCCGGCCGACAGCCGGGTGTCTGGCCGGAATTCCTCCACCCCGGGTAACACGGCGGCGCACCCTTGGGCGACGATGGCGGCGGACCCCGGGGGGCGGCACGCGGAACGCGGTGCGGCCCTTGGCGTGCGCCGGGCGCACAGCCGGGGTCGGGACAGGCGCGAGGGTACGGGGAGTGTGACGCGTTGACGGAATCCGGCAATCGCCCGCTGTGGCAGGAGGAACCGGCCGCCCGCCGCCGGATGGCCGACCCGGTGCGTACCGCCGCGGTGCGCGCGGTGCTCATCGTGGCGGTCACCCTGATCCAGGCGATGGTGGCGTTCCTGAGCACGCTGGCCGGCTCCTGGCTGGCCTTTCCCGCGGTGATCAGCACGGTCGCCAGCACCGTGGTCGCGACCTGGGCGGTGCTGGACGTCTGGGTGACCCGGCAGGTGTGGGTGCAGCGGCACGGCGTGCAGTCGCAGCCGAGCAGTACGGCCCGGCAGTTGCGCCGCGAACGCCGGCAGGCCCGGCGGGAGGCCCGCAGGCAGGCCCGCAGCAAGAAGCGGGAAGGACCGCCCCGGGTCGACCGCGCGCCCGTGTGACGGCCCGCGCTCAGGCCACCGCCTCTTCGCGCACGGCGGGCCGCAGGTGCACCACGCCGTCCAGGACGGTGACGCCATGTGTGCGCACCGGGCGGCGGGCCGGCAGGCAGGCCGGTGCCCCGGTGCGCAGGTCGAACAGGGCCGCGTGCAGCGGGCATTCGACGTGGCAGCCCGCCACGAAGCCTTCGGAGAGCGAGGCGTCCTGGTGGCTGCACATGTCGTCCGTCGCGTAGAACTCACCGTCCTCCGCGTGGAAGACGGCGATCGCGGGTGTGTGGTCGTCGACGGTGATCCGCAGGGACTCGCCCACGGGCAGGTCTTCGATACGGCAGACGGGAATCATCTGGCCCCCCTCGCGCTGATCGGTATCATGGCGTTTTGAATAACGCATCGCAGAGCGCGATGCGCAACAGAATCCAAGCCGGGGAGCGGGCCGTCAAGAGCCTCCCGGCAGATGCCCTCAGACGTGCCCCTCAGGGGCCACCGGGTGGTGACACGAAGACCCATGTCGAACACGAGCGATACCGCAGACGACCGGTCCGACGAGCGGCGCGGAGGGGCGGGATCCGTCCAGTCCGTGGACCGCGCGGTGAGCGTGCTGGAGATCCTCGCCCGCCTCGGCGAGGCCGGAGTGACCGAGCTGTCCGAGGAGTTGGGCGTCCACAAGTCGACGGCCTTCCGGATCCTGGGGGTCCTGGAGAACCGCGGCCTGGTGGAGCAGGAGAAGGAGCGCGGGAAGTACTTCCTGGGCGCCGGCGTACTGCGCCTGGCGGGCGCCGCGGCCATCCGGCTCGACATCTCGCAGGAGGGCCAGCCGGTGTGCCGGGCGCTCGCCGACGACACCGGGGAGACCGCCAACATCGCGGTCCTGGACGGCGACGCGGCGGTGAACATCATGCAGGCCAGGGGCGCGGCGGCGGTCACCGCCTACAACTGGCTCGGCAGGCGTACCCCGTTGCACGCCACCGCGAGCGGCAAGGTGCTGCTCGCGCATCTGCCACGGGAGCGCAGGGAGAGCCTGGTGGGGCGCAAGCTGCCGCGGCTCACCGCGTACACGCTCACCACACCGAGCGGCCTGCGCGAACAGCTGGCCGGCGCGCTCGACGACGGATTCGCCTGCTCCACCGAGGAGTTGGAGATCGGCCTCAACGCGGTGGCGGCGCCGGTGCGGGCGCACGACGGCGCGGTGATCGGCGCCATCGGCGTCTCGGGGCCCGCCTACCGGATGGAGCGGCCACTGCTGCCGGAGCTGGCGGAACGATCCGCCAAGGCGGCGGCCGACCTCTCCCGGCGGATGGGCTACGCGGGTTGACGGCGTGTCGGACCACACCGGGAAAAGTCACCTCTTGACGGATCGGTGACGGACTTCCAGCATGTCTCCCATGGCGCAACGCAACGCGTCATGGGCAACACAGGGGGTGGGCGGAGAGCCGCCCGCCGCCGTCCCGTTCTCTTTTGCAGCGCACCACTCCAACCCCTCACAGGCATCCGTGCCGACTCCACGCGCGCATCCGCCCTGCCCTGACGCAGGTGCTGTTTAGGAGTGAGACATGCCGCACGAAGCCCGCGCCGTCATCGCCGTCAAAAAAGGCGCGCCCGTCGAGGTGCTGCCGATCCTCGTGCCCGACCCCGGTCCCGGCGAAGTGCTCGTGGCCGTCCAGGCGTGCGGGGTGTGCCACACCGACCTGCACTACCGCGACGGCGCGATCGGCGACGACTTTCCCTACCTGCTCGGCCATGAGGCGGCCGGCACCGTCGAGGCCGTCGGGCCCGGTGTCGCCGACCTCTCCCCCGGCGACTACGTGGTGCTCGCCTGGCGGGCGCCCTGCGGCCAGTGCCGCTCCTGCCGCCGCGGCCGGCCGTGGTACTGCTTCGACTCCCGCAACGCCGCCCGGCCGATGACCCTGCTGGACGGCACCGAACTCACCTGCGCCCTGGGCATCGGGGCGTTCGCCGAGAAGACCCTGGTGGCCGCGGGGCAGGCGGTGAAGGTCGACCCGGCGGCGCGCCCCGAAGCCGCGGGCCTGATCGGCTGCGGGGTGATGGCGGGCTACGGCGCGGCCGTGCACACCGGGGCCGTCGGCAGCGGGGACACCGTCGCCGTGATCGGCTGCGGCGGGGTCGGCAACGCCGCCATCGCCGGCGCCTCACGGGCCGGCGCCCGCCGGGTGATCGCGGTCGACATCGACGGCGGGAAGCTGGACGCCGCCGAGCGCTTCGGCGCCACCGACACCGTCAACTCCCGTGGCACCGACCCCGTCGAGGCGGTCCGCGCGCTCACCTCGGGGCACGGCGCCGACGTGGTGATCGACGCGGTCGGACGGCCGGAGACCTACCGGCAGGCGTTCTACATGCGCGACCTGGCCGGCACCCTGGTCCAAGTGGGCGTCCCCGAGCCGGACATGCGGATCGAACTCCCGCTGATCGACCTCTTCGGGCGCGGCGGCGCCCTCAAGTCCTCCTGGTACGGCGACTGTCTGCCCAGCCGTGACTTCCCCGTCCTGATCGACCTGCACCTCAGCGGCAAGCTCGACCTGGAACGGTTCGTCTCGGAGACCATCGGCCTCGCGGACCTCGAATCGGCCTTCGCCAAGATGCGCCGCGGCGACGTGCTCCGCTCGGTCGTCGTTCTGTGAGACCCACCGCCGGCCCGGGAGACCCACGGGCCGGGAGACACGCACGGCGCACACACCGGCGGCGTCCCGGCCCGGTCAGCGGCCGGTCCGGTCCGGTCAGCGGCCGGCGTCCCCCGGGCCCGCCTCAGGGGCCGCCGGATCCGGCAGCTCCTGCGGCTCTTCGGGACGGCGGTACATCCGCGTCGCGGTGATCTGGCCGTGCACCGCTTCCCCGCCCGCGTCCTGCTGCGGCAGGCCGGGGCGCAGATGCTCCTCGACGCTGATGTACTTCAGGCCCGCCCGCAGGTCGGCGTCGTTGCGCAGCCGGATGACCAGCGGGAACTCGGCGAGCGCGGTGGTGTCGAAGAGGCCGGTGGTGTAGAGCAGCTGGACGCCGAGCGCGTCGGCGACGGCCCGCTGGAGCTCCAGCAGGTACGTGGCGTTGGCGCGGCCGATGGGGTTGTCGAGGAACAGGGTGCCGGCGTGCGGCTGCTTGTCCCGGCCCCGGTCGTTGCTGCGCAGCGCGGCCATCGTGCAGTACAGGGCGATGGCCGCGGTCAGCAGCTGGCCGCCGGAGAAGACGTCGCCCATCTGCCCGACCGGCACCCGCTCGGCGCGCAGCACCGCGTCCGGCTTGAGGATCTCCACGGCCACGCCGCGCGGCTGGAGCGCCGCGCTGACCCCGCGCAGCAGCAGGGACATGCCGTCCCTGCGCAGATCGCTGTTCTTCTTCACAGCCGCGCGGGTCGCCTCGTCGATGACCTGGCCGAGCCGCTCGGTGAGGGTGGCCTGGTCAGGGTCGTCGAAGCGGATCCGCAGGAACTCCTGGCCCGACCACTCGCCGAGGCCGTCGGGCAGCCGGGAGAGCCGCTGGGCGGAGCGCAGCGTCGTCAGCGAGGACTCCACCAGACCCCGCAACCGGTCGACGATGCTGTCGCGGTTGCGCTCCAGCTGCTCCAGTTCGTCGGTGAGCACCCGCAGCCGGGGCGCGAACGCCTCCGCCCACTTGGCCGCGTGGTCGGGCAGCGCGGCGGCCGGCAGCTCGCGGATCTGCTGGCGCGCGGGGGTGCGGACCTGCTCGTAGCGGGTGGAGTTGGCGTGCCGTACGAGGATGTCGCTCGCCTCGCGGACCGCGGCGTCGGCGGACGAGAGGTCGGCGGCGCAGCCGCGCAGCGAGCGGCGGGACTCGGCGGCGGCGCGGCGGCCCTCCTCCAGCCGCCCGGCGTACGGCTCGGGCCGCTCGGCCGCCGGGTCGTCCGCGGCGTGCTGATCACGCAGCAGGTCGCGCAGCAGCGCCGCGGTCTCCTCGAAGCCGCCGGCCGCGTCCTCGGCGGCGCGGTGGCCGTGCAGCAGTTCGTCGTGCCGGGCGCGGGCGGTCTCCAACGCCTCGGTGGCGGTGGCGAGTTCGCCGCCCGCCGTGCGCAGCAGCTCCTTGGCGCGCTCCGCGTCGGCGGGGACCATGTCGTCGGGGAGTTCGGTGTGCGCCTCGCCGTCGGCGGGCGCCAGCCGTTCGGCCTCGCCGCGCAGCCGGCCCAGTTGCTCGCTGGCGGCGGACGCCCGGGTCTCCAGCATCTGGACGAGGGACTCGGCGCGGGCCGCGGCGGCCTGCCGGGACGGCCCGTCGGCCGCGTCCGGGCTCTCCAGAAGCGTCTCGGCGCGGGTGCGGACCTTGTTGGTGAGGCGGTTCAGCTCGGCGAGTGCGGCGCTCTCGTCGCCCTCGGCGCGGGCCTGTTCGGCGCGCAGGTCGGCGCCGACGCCCACCTTTTCGTAGAGCTGGGACGCGGCGCGGTACGCCTCGCGCAGCGCCGGGAGTGACGCGCTCGCGCCCTCGGGCGCCTCCCCGATGTCGTCCGGCACACCGGCGATCTCGGAGCGCTCGGAGCGCAGTGCGCGGGCGGTGCGGCGGGCGTCGTCGGCGGCGCGCTGGGCGGCCCTGCGGTCCTCGTCGGCGGCGCGGGCGCGGTCCACGCACTCCTCGGCGCGGCCCTCGAACTCGGCTGCTTCGTCGGCGAGTTCGCGGAGCCTGGACTGCCATCCGGCGCGTTCGCGCAGCCGGTGGGCGAGCCCTGCCAGGATGTCGGCGGCGCGGCGGGCGCGCTGCGCGGTCTCCTGGCGTGCGTCGCGGACCCGGACGGCCTCGGCGGCGGCTTCGTCGGCCTCGGTGCGCGCGGCACGGGCCTCGGCCAGTTCGGCGGCGGCTTCGTCGGCCGCCGTGCGGGTCTGTTCGGCGGCGGCGGCCAGTTCCGCGAGGTGCCCGGCCGGGCAGCCGCTGCGCCAGGAGCCGAGCCTGGCGGCCAGCGCGCGGTCCCCTGCCAGCCGTGCGGCGAGCGCGCGGATCTCCTCGTCCCGCTCGACGGCGCGGGCGCGCAGGGCCTGGCGTTCCTCGTCGGCGGCTGACTCGTCGTGCATCGCCGGGTTCGGCGGGACCAGGAAGACGCCGGTGTCCTGGCCGTCCGGCGCGGGGGTGGGGGCGAGCAGCGCCGCCGAGGTGCCGACGGCGACGGCGGACCGGGGCAGCAGCGCGGCCTGGGCGAGGATCTCGCGGGCCCGTGCGTGGGTGGCGGGGTCGGTGATGACGACGCCGTCGACCAGCTCGGGGCGGGCGGCGAGCACTCTGCTGTGGTCGGCGGGGTCGACGGACTGGGCGAGGTAGCGCCAGCCGGGCAGCGCGGGGACGCCGTGCTCGCCGAGGTATTCCACGGCGGCCAGCACGTCGGGCCCCGGGGGCAGCAGGCCGCCGTCGCCGAGCGCGCCCAGGATCCGGGAGTCGTCGGCCGCCGCGGTGCGCAGGTCGAACAGCTGCCGCTCGGCGGCGCCGACGCCGCTTTCGATGAGTTCGTGCAGCGCGTCGGCGTTGCGGTCCAGTTCCTCGGGGGTCAGCGGCCCTGATCCGGCCTCCACCGCGGGCGCGGGCGCGGTGCGGGCCGGGCCGCCGTCGTCGGCCGCCGGGGTGCGCGGGCCCGGTACGCCCGCGTGGGCCTGCGGCAGGCCGAGGAGGTCGGCGAGCCGCGGTTCGGCGCCGATCGACGCGGCGGCGGCCCGCTCGGCGTCGTGGGCGCGGCCCGCGGCCTGGGCCGCGTCCTCGGCGCGGGCGGCGGCGAGTTCGGCGGCGGCGTGCCGTGCGGCGGCCTCGCGGGCCAGGTCGGTGGCCTGCCCCGCACTCTCGCGGGCGGTGTCCCAGGCGACGACCGCGCTCTTCTCGGCGTCGGACGCGGCGAGCGCGGCACGGGCCGGGTCGGCGTCCGGCGCGCTGTCGTCCAGCCAGCCGGCCTCGACCGCCTCGGTGGTCTCCTGGGCGACCTCGGCCAGCCGCTGCTTGAGGTGGTCGGCCTCGCTGCGGGCGCGCTGGGCGTGGGTGGCGGCGGCGGTGGCGTCGCGGTGCGCGGCCTCGCCCGACTCCTGGAGGGCGGCGGAGCGCTCCTCCTCTTCGTTGGCGAGCTGTTCGCCGGCCTCGGCCGCGGTGTGCAGCGCGCGGACGAGGTCGGCGGCGGCGGTGGCGCGGGCGGCCAGGGCCGGCGCGGCGTCCCGCTCGGCCTCGCGGATGGCGGCGGCGACGCGGGCGGAGCGGTCGGCGGCTGCGCGGTGGCGCAGCGCGGTCTCGGCGGCCTGCCAGGCGCTGTGGAGGGTGCGGGCGTCGTTCAGTTCGCGGCGCTGGGCGGTCGCGCCCTTCTCGGCTGCGGCGAGCGCCAGCGAGGCGTGGCGGTAGGCGAGTTCGGCGGAGACCAGGGAGCGGCGCTCGCGGGTGCGTTCGGCTTCGGTGACGCGGTGGGCTGCGGTGGCGACCTGCTCGGCGAGTTCGGCGGCACGGCCGCGCTCCTCGGTGCCGCGGGCGTGCAGCCGCTGGGCGAGGGTGCGGGTGCGCCGCTCGGCCCCGGCGTGCACCTGGCGGGTGTGCTCGCGCAGTTCGGCGGCTTCCGCGATCTTGGAGAGCAGGTCGAGGGAGCCCGCGGTGAACTCCCGCTCGGCGGTCAGCTCGGCGCGCCTGCCGAGCTTGTGCGCGAAGCCGTGGACGAGGTCGGCGAGGCCGTCGGTGTCCCGGGTGTCGGTGACGGCGCGCAGCAGCAGGTCGGTGAAGTCGGAGTCGTTCTTGACCGCGAAGAGTCCCGCGGCCTCACCCTCGTCGGCGTTCATCTCCCGCTGGTAGCGGAAGAGTTCGGGGTCGAGGCCGAGGTCGCCGAGGTGTTCGTTCCAGCGTTCGTGCACCTCTTCCCAGACGACGTCGAGGTTGGGGTAGTTCTTGCCTGCTTCGGTGAGGACGTCGCGGAAGCCCTTCATCGTGCGGCGGCGGCCCTGGGCGCCGGACGCGCCCTCGCCGTTCGCCTGGCGGGGCCGGACGACGGTGGCCTCGGCGACGGGCAGGGAGTCCAGGCTCATGCCGGGCCCCGGCCGGAAGCTGTACCAGGCTTCGGCGAACTTGCGCGGGTCGTTGGAGACCTGCCGGCCGCGCCACTCGCTGGCCTTGCCGACCACGACGCTCTCGCCGGTGAGGGTGTGCTGCCATTCCAGGGCGACGTGTCCGCAGTCGTCGGCGAGCAGGAACTTGCGCAGCACGCCGGAGCTGGCGCCGCCAAGTGTGTTGCGGTGGCCCGGCAGCATGACCGAGAAGATCAGCTTCAGCAGGACGGACTTGCCGCCGCCGTTCTCCAGGAAGAGGACACCGGCCGGGGCCGGGCGGCGCGGCGGGCCGACCGGTTCGTCCTCGAAGAAGTCCGCCTGCGCCGGGGCAGGTTGCGGTACGGGCGCGCCGACGCCGCGCAGGTCGAGCACGGTGTCGGCGTAGCGCGCGCCGGCGGGTCCGATGGAGTAGAGGCGGACCCTGGACAGCTCGTACATGGCGGACTCTCGTTGTCGTGAGCGGGCGGGAAATCGGGCGGGTGGTGGCGGGGCGTCCGTCAGGGCGCGTGGAAGGGCAGTCCCGCGTCGGCCACCAGGTCGAGGGCCTCGGTGTCCTCCCCTGGCAGCAGGGAGGCGCTGCCGTCGGCCACGGGGACGACGCCGAGCTCCAGGAGTTCGGTCATGGCGGCGCCGCCCGCCATGTCGCGGACCTGGAGCTGGTAGCGGGCGGTGGTGCGGTAGGCGCCGCCCGCGTCGTCGCCGGTGCGCTGGAGGAAGCCGGAGTCGACGAGGAAGGCGACGGCCTTGGCGATGATGCCGGTGGTGGAACCCGCCAGCCGGCGGGCGTCCTTGGTGGCGCCGGTGGCGCTGCGCCGCGCGTAGATACGCCAGGCGGCTTCGAGTCCGGGTGCGTCGCTCGCCGGGTCGCTGTTCTCGCCGTCCTCTGCGGCGCGTTCCTCCAGGCGGCGGCACGCCTGGCGGACGAAGGCGTCGACGCCGTTGACGGTGATCCGGCCGATGTAGCCGTCGTCGGCGAGGTCTTCGGGGCGCGGGAAGGCGAGCGCGGCGACGGCCAGGTGGGCCAGGCCGTGCAGGAAGCGGTCGGCGGAGTCGGACGAGGCGCGGCGGGCGTAGTCGCCCATGCGGACGGCGAAGACGGAGTCATCCGCGGCGGCGACGGCCATACCGGCGCGGGTGGAGACCTCCAGGACGATCAGTCCGAGGCCGGCCGCGACGGCGTCGGCGAGCCGCGCGAAGGCGGGATCGTCGCGGTGGCGGCGCAGCAGTTCGGCGTATCCGGTGTCCCGGGCAGGCACCAGCTTGGGCTGGAGGCCGAAGGCGACCAGCCGCGCGGCGTCCGCGGCGTCGGCCGGGGTGACGGGCGCGGGCGCTTCGGTGCCTGCGGACGGTGCGTTCCGGCCCGCCGCGGACGCCAGGTCCTGCTGCGGCACCTCGTCGGCGTCGTACTGGGTCACGGCACAAGCTCCTTGCGGGGGACGGTCTCGGGACACTTCTCCTGCCTCGGCGGGAGGGCGCGCGGCTCGGGCATCAGGCCACCTCCGAGCGGTCGGCGGCCATGCCCGCCGCGTCCAGCAGGGCCGTGCCGACGATGAGGTCGGCGCCGCCGAATTCCGGGTCGGTCAGCTCCGTGCCGTCGTCGACGGCGAACAGCAGCTGCTGTTCGCCCTGGCGGTAGGCCGTGCCGACCGGGGGGCTTGCGGCGTGCACCGCCAACAGGGCGACGAGGTAGGGGAGTTCGGGGTCGCCGCTGCTGCGGGCGTCGGCGAGCAGTCCTGACAGGCGGCGCGGGGCGTCGGCCGGCAGGTCGAGCAGCGCCGTGGCGGCGTCGAGCTGTGCCTCGCTGAAGCGGCTGTCGTCGGGGGTGGCCACCAGGTCGGGTTCGGGCATTTCGGCGCCGAGGTGCTCGCGCTCCAGGGGCGGGGTGAGCAGCACGTCGACGAGGTCGCCGACGCGGACGGCCGCGGGGGTGCGCAGGCCCGTGCCGCGGGCGAAGAAGGCGTCGGTGACGCGGATGGCCTGCTCGGCGGGGAGCGGCAGCAGCGGGGCGACCAGCTGGCCGTAGAGGTCGAGTCCCGAGCGTGCCGTGGGGGTGGCGAACGCCTGCCGGTCCTGTTCGGCGCGGAAGAGCGGGCCGGCTTCGAGGAGCCGGGACTGGAGCTGGGTGTGGCGGCGGATGCAGTCCTTGACGATGTCGACCAGCTCGGCGGCGCGGCGCTTGTGCTCGCCCCGCTTGTCGTCGGCGGCCTCGGTTTCGTCGCGGGCCTTGCGGATGTTGGTGAGGATGGCGTTTTCGTGGCGGTAGCGGTCGGCGACGTGGTCGAGCGCTTCGGCGATCATGTCGGGGACGGTCTGGAGCCAGTCGACGGCGCGGACGTTGCGGCGGGTGGCGTCGAGGGTTCTGCGCAGCGTCTCGGCGTACTGCACCGTGCGGTAGCGGGCCTGTTCGGCGGCGAGCTGGGCGTCGGCCAGCCGGCCGCGGTCGACCAGCACCTCCAGCTTGACCTCGGCGGCGATCTGGGCGCTGGTGACGTCGGTGTCGAGGGCGCCGACCAGGACGTTGACGGCCTCGTCCGTGGCGCGCAGGAAGACGCTGCCGCCGGCGCCCGGCACCTCTTCGATGAGCTTGAAGTCGTAGTCGCGGCGGACGTACTCGCCGTCGGTGCCGAACGTGCCGTAGACGGCGCGGAAGCCGCGGTCCACGCTGCCGACGTTGATGAGGTTCTCCAGCACCCAGCGGGCGACCCGCTCGTGCTCGCCCGAGGGGCGGTGCGGGGCCTGCGCGGCGATCCTGGGCAGCACCCTGGCCACTATCTCGTCGTGGTCGGCTCCGGTGTCGAAGTCCATGTGGAGGGTGACGAGGTCGATGACGGCGAGCGCCACCTCCGCCATGGCGTAGCCGCCGTACTCGCCCGCGAGGTTGGCCTTGCGCGCGTCGAGGTCGTGCAGCGGCGCGGTGCACGCGAGGGCGCGCAGCCGACGGGCCAGGCCCTCGTCGGCGGCCGGGCCCGGGGCGGGCCGGTGCGGCCCGGCTGGCTGGGGCGCAGCGGCCCTCGGGGCTGGAAAAGTCACGTCGCACAGAGTAAGCGCTCGCACTGACAACGGACGAAACGGCTCGGATCAGGCCCTGCCTGACCTGCTCTTGCGCCGGTCGTCAGTCTACGGCGTGCCGCCCACCGTCCGTGACGGTGGGCCCGGACACCGCACCCGGACGACCGCGCCCGTCAATGGGTGGCCCCGCCCGCGATGCGTAGATCCTCCTGGTTTCCGGCCGCGGCCACCGCGATCTCCCGCAGCGCACGGGCGATGGAGGCGACCGGAAGCGACGGCTGGGCGCGGTCGACGACCTGCTCCGGTGCGTACGGGACGTGCACGAAGCCGCCGCGTACGCCGGGGAGTTCGGTGGCGATGAGGTGGCCGAGCGCGTAGAAGACGTGGTTGCAGACGAAGGTGCCCGCGGTGTTGGAGACGGATGCGGGCAGCCCCGCGGCGCGGACGGCCGCCACGCACGCCTTGACCGGCAGGGTGGAGAAGTACGCGGCGGGGCCGCCCGGCACGATCGGTTCGTCGACCGGTTCGGCGCCCGCGACGTCGGGGATGCGGGCGTCGTCGACGTTGATGGCGACGCGTTCGACGGTGACGTCGGGCCGGCCGCCCGCCTGGCCGACGCAGAGCACCAGGTCGGGCCGGTGCTCATCGACGGCGGCGCGCAGGGCGGTGCGCGATTCCCCGTAGACGCAGGGCAGTTCGGCGGTGAACAGTTCAAGTCCGGCGGGCGGTTCGGCAGCCGCGGCGCGTACCGCCTGCCAGGAGGGGTTGGTGGATTCCCCGTCGAACGGTTCGAATCCGGTCAGCAGTACCCGGGTCATACGGTCATCCTCGGCGGTGGTGGGCGGCGGGCCGTCCGCTGCGGCAGCGGGACGGGCCCCGGGGTCAGAAGGCGAACAGGGCCATGATCACGATGTTGCAGCCGAGCAGCACACCGGCGGTGGGCAGTTGCGCCTTGATGGGCCCGTACTGGTCCTTCAGCTCCAGGAGGGCGGCCGGGACGATGTTGAAGTTGGCGGCCATCGGGGTCACGAGGGTGCCGCAGAACCCGGCGAGCATGCCCAGGGCCAGGACGGCCGGCGCGTTGCCGTGGAAGTGGCCGACGAGCACGGGCCAGCCGACGGCCGCCGTCATCACCGGGAAGGCGGCGAAGGCGTTGCCCATGACCAGGGTGAACAGGAACATGCCGACGCAGTAGACGACGATCGCGATGTAGAGGGAGTTGTCGGGCAGCACCGCGGTGGTGATCTTGCCGACCTGTTCGCCGACGCCGGAGACCTGGAAGATGGTGCCCAGCGTGGCCAGCATCTGCGGCAGCAGCATCGCCCAGCCCATGGATTCCAGCATCGAGCGGCCGGACTCCACGGGCACCGCTATCCGCTTCTCGCGCAGCATGACCATGGCGACGACGAGCGCAGCGACCGAGCCGATGCCCAGGCCGAGGATGGTCTCGCTGCCCTCCTGGAGCAGCGGTTCACCCCCGATGGACAGCTCCTTGACGCCGACGGCGCAGATCATGGCGACGACGGGGATGGTGAGCGCGGGGATGAACAGCCGGCTGCCGAACCTGGCCGCGCTGGCGGTGCGTTGCTCGGGTGTGCTGGTGCGCGGGGTGCCGCGGCCGGTGAAGCCGAACCCGGCCAGGACCGCCATGGCGAGCACCGCGACACCCAGCGGCTCGGCGGGTGCCTGCTTGTTCACCACCCAGCTGCTGTAGATGAACCCGGCGCCGATCAGGCCCCAGAAGGCGGCGGTGCCGAAGCGCTTGGGGTTGCTGCGGTCGGTGAACATCTGGGCGGCCATCACCAGGAAGCTGAGGCCGACCAGCCAGTAGAACCACTCTGCCTTGATCACTTGGCGGCCTCCGCTGCGGTGGCGTCCATCGCGGCGTCGGCGGCGCGCAGTTCGCGCTCCAGTTGGCGGTCGAGACGCAGCAGCCGCCAGCCGTGGAAGACGAACGCGCACACGGCGGTGGGGATCGCCCAGAGCGCGAGGTGCAGCGGTTCGAGGTGGGTGCCGTACGTGGTGTTGACGAAGCCGGTGATCAGCAGGATCGAGCCGACGGCGAGGAAGACGTCCTCGCCGAAGAACCGGCCGACGTTGTCCGCGCTGGCCGCGAGCGACCTGATGCGCTCGCGCGCCTTCTGCGGCAGCGCGCCGTGCTTGCGCTCGGCGGCGCCCTCGGCCATGGGGGCGGCCAGCGGGCGGACGGTCTGGGCGTGCCCGAAGACATCGGTCAGGCCGAGCGCCGCACCGATCTGGCGCATGCCGAGGTAGAGGGCGAGGAACCGCCCGGTGGTGAGCTTGCCGAACCGCGCGATCAGGTTGCGGGCCTGTTCCTGGAGGCCGTAGCGCTCCAGGAGGCCGATCACCGGGAGGGTGATGGCGAAGATCGTCACCGCCCGGCTGTCGGCGAAGCCCTGGCCGAAGGCGGCGAGCACCTTGCCGGGACTCAGCCCGCCGAGGAGGCCGGTGGCGATACCGGCCACCCCCACGACCAGGAGGGGATTGCGTTTCGTGGCGAAGCCGATCACGACCACGAGCACGCCGAGGAGCACGATCATGGGTCCGCCTTCCGCGTACAGGACCCCACGCGGACCGTGAGGACGATGAATGGATTGCAGCGGAGGTTAGGCGATTGTTCAACGATCCGACAAGAGGTTGCCACCCATGACTCTTCTCCCGCTCCCCACCCGGCGATCGCCCACCGATCCGCCGGGCCCTCTCGGCCGTCCCCGCCCTACTGCTCCGCGATCCGCTGGGCGTACGCCCCCGACAGCTGACTGCGCGAATCCTCCAGATAGGACCGCAGCAGCCGTTCCGCCTCGCCCGCGTCCCCGGACTGCAACGCCTCGACGATCTGCCGGTTGCGGGTGAGATAGGGCGCGTGGAAGCGCCGCGGATCGTCCATCACGTGGAAGACCAGGCGCAGTTCGGCCAGCACCCCGCGCATCAGCTCGTCGGTCCGCGGGCTGCCCGCCAGCGCCACGATCGCCTGATGGAAGCGGATGTTGGCGGTGGACAGGTCCTGCCAGGCGCGGCCGTCCGACGCCGCCTCACCGGACCGCACCGCCGCCTCGATCAGCCCGATCGTCTCCTGCGCCCCGGCGTCGTACGGCCCCTCCCCCAGGCCGCGGACGGCGGCGCATTCGACGATCATGCGCACCCGGTAGATGTCGTCCAGGTCCTCGACCGTCACGATGCGGACGAAGACCCCGCGGTTGAGTTCGTGCACCAGCAGCCGCTCGTGGGTGAGCAGCCGGAACGCCTCGCGCAGGGTGTTGCGCGAGACCCCGAGCGCACCGCCGATGCTCTCCTCGGAGAGCCGGGCGCCGGGCGGGAAATAGCCCTCCGTGATGCGGTCGCGGAGGATGTCGGCGACCCGTTCCGCCGTACTGGAACGCCCCAGCAGGGCCCGGTCTGACTCCAGTCCCGCGATCTCGGACAGCCGCCGCTGGTCACTCTTCGCCACTCCGCCGGCCATGCCGCTCCCCGCTCCTCGTCCGTGGTGGACGGCGCGCCACCGGGCGCCGTCCGGGAGGTGTCCCCGCCGAAGTCAATCCCAGAAGCCGACTCCGAACAACACACCTCTTGTCGGATCGTTCAACGATCGCTTACCTTGGCCGCAACGCCGGTCGGCCTGAGTGCCCTCTGGGGAGAGTCACTACGGATACGGGCCGGCCGGCTCTCCGCTCTCCCCGCCGCCCCGTCGGCCGACGGGTCACCGCGCGCCGCGCACACCGACCACCGAGCACCCCTGGAGCGGACACACATGAGCGACGCGGTGAGCCCTCCCGTCATCGACCTCAACGCCGACCTCGGGGAAGGCTTCGGACGCTGGCAGCTCACCGACGACGACGCCCTGCTGTCCGTCGTCACCAGCGCCAACGTCGCCTGCGGCTTCCACGCGGGCGACCCCGCCACCATGCGGCGGGTCTGCGAACTGGCCGCCGCCCGCGGCGTCGTCATCGGCGCCCAGGTCTCCTACCGCGACCTGGCCGGCTTCGGCCGCCGCGCGATGGACGTGCCCCCGGACGAGCTGGCCGACGAAATCACCTACCAGATCGGCGCGTTGGACGTCTTCGCGCGCGCCGCCGGAGCCCGCGTGGCCTACGTCAAGCCGCACGGCGCGCTCTACAACCGCTGCGTCCACGACACCGCGCAGGCCGCCGCCGTGATCGCCGGTATCCGTACCGCGGGCGGCGCGCTGCCGGTACTCGGCCTGCCGGGATCCGCGCTGCACGCCGCGGCGCGGGAGGCGGAACTCCCGGTCGTCGGCGAGGCGTTCGCCGACCGTGCCTACACCGACGAGGGCACCCTGGTGTCGCGCCGGGAGGCGGGCGCGGTGATCCACGACGGCGACGAGGTCGTCAAGCGCGCCCTGGGCATGGCCCGCGACCACACCGTCACCTCCCTCGACGGCCGCCCCGTCACGGTCACCGCCCGCTCTCTGTGCCTGCACGGCGACACCCCGGGCGCCGCCGTACTCGCCCGCCGCGTACGGTCCGAACTGACCGCCGCCGGCGTGCAGGTGCGGAGTTTCGCGTGAGGCCGCTGCCGGTCGGCGCGCACGGCCTGCTGATCGAGCTGGACACCGCCGACGAGGTGGAGGCGCTGCACGCGGAACTGCTGCGGCGCGCCGCCGACGGCACGCTGCCGCAGGTCACCGAGATCGTCCCGGCCGCCCGCACGGTCCTGCTCGACGGGCTCGCCGACCCCCGCGGCCTGATCGCCGAACTGGCCTGCTGGCACATCCCGCCGCTCGACACCGCCGACCGGCCCGGCGTGGAGATACCGGTCCGCTACGACGGACCCGACCTCGCCGATGTGGCGGCCCTGTGGGGCGTCACACCCGACGAGGTGGTGCGCATCCACTCCGGCACCGCGTTCCACGTCGCCTTCTGCGGTTTCGCCCCGGGCTTCGGCTACCTCACCGGGCTGCCCGAGCCGCTGCACGTACCGCGCAGGGCCACCCCGCGCACCCGCGTTCCGGTCGGCTCGCTCGCGCTGGCCGGCCCGTACACCGGCGTCTACCCGCGCTCGTCCCCCGGCGGTTGGCAGCTGATCGGCACCACCGACGCCGTGCTGTGGGATCCGCAGCGGGAACCCGCCGCGCTGCTCGCCCCCGGCACCCGGGTCCGCTTCGTCCCGCAGGACGGCCCGGGACCGGCCGCCGCGCACGTCCAGGAGGCCGCCCGATGACCGACCACGCCTTCTGTGTGGCGCGGGCCGGTGCGCTCACCACCGTCCAGGACCTCGGCAGGCCGGGCCACGCGCACCTCGGGGTGCCGCACGCCGGCGCACTCGACGCACCGGCGCACCGCCTGGCCAACCGCCTGGTGGGCAACCCGGAAACCGCCGCGACCCTGGAGACCACGCTCACCGGCTGCGCCGTACGGGTCCGCCGGGACACCGTCGCCGCGGTGACCGGCGCGCCCTGCCCGGTGACCGTCGACGGCCGCCCCGCCCCCTGGGGCGCCGCGGTCCGCGTCCCGGCCGGGGCGGTGCTCGACGCCGGGCCCGCCACCCACGGCCTGCGCAGCCACCTCGCCTTCGCCGGCGGCATCGACACCGAACCGGTACTCGGCAGCCGGGCCACCGACCTGCTCTCCGGCCTCGGCACCGATCCGCTGACGGACGGCGCGGTGCTGCCGCTGGGGCGGCCGTACGGTCCCCCGCCTGCCGTGGACGCGGTGCCGCACCCGGCCCCGCCCGGCGAACTCCTGCTGCCGTTCCTGCCGGGTCCGCGCGACGACTGGTTCACCGACCTGGGCCGGCGCACCCTGGCCACCGGCCGGTTCCGGGTCTCGGCGGCGAGCAACCGCATCGGTCTGCGCACCGAAGGACCGCCGCTGGAGCGCGCCCGTACGGGCGAACTGCCCAGCGAGGGCATGCCGTTGGGCGCCCTCCAGGTCCCGCCGGACGGCCTGCCGGTGCTGTTCCTGCACGACCACCCGACCACCGGCGGCTATCCGGTGATCGGCGTGGTGCCCGAGGCCCATCTGGCCGCGGCGGCGCAGGCGGTCCCTGGCACCCCGATCCGGTTCCTCCCGCTACGGGGCGGCCCGGCCGCCTCCTGACGCCCTGGGGCCGGCGGATCCCGCCGGTCGGCCCGCCCCTGGAGCACCCGGGCCCGAGTGCGCCAGGGCGGTGGGGTCAGCTCTGCTTCCCCGCCGACGACGCCCGCTTGGCACGCGCCTCGTCCCACCAGGAACAGATGAGGGCGACCACGAAGCTCTGCGGCGTCCGCGCCTCCCTCAGCGGCCGACGCCACTGCTCCACGGACAGGGCCTGTTGGGCGTTCACATCACATGCCAGGAACCAGAAGTAGACGAGGGCAGCCGCCATCGCCGTCGCTCCGGCCACCGCTGACACGTCGGAAAGCATCTTCGCGTGGTCGGAGAGCACCGCCGCGGTCACCAGGACCAGGCACGCCCCCACCGTCGTGAAACCCGCCCAGCGGCGGCGCCTGGCGTACACCGAAGGGCCGGTCTCCGCCGCCTTCGGGGCATCCGGGTCCGGCCCGCCTGCGTAGTAGTGGTGGTGATGGTGCTCGTTGAGGTCGCGCCCCGCCTGCTTGATCACGGCCGCGTCGGATGCCACGGCATCCATCGTCACGTCGGGACGCCTGTCAGGGGTCTCCCCCTGTGACGCATCCGCGTTCGCCGGACCCCCGCCGGAACCACCGGCGCCGTAGTCGTTGCCCTCGCCCCGCCTCATCGCCCGGCCATCCCCTCATCACGTCCAACAGGCCCAGCACACCGTGCAGTTGACGTCAACTCTAGATGACCGATTCCAGGGATCGGCTGAGTGCACAAGGGGAGGTGCCCCCACACCTGCACGGCACCAGCCCGGCCCACCGGCCGTCCGGCGACGCTCTTCAGCCCTCCCCCGGCTCGCCGTACCCGCCACCACCAGGCGTCCGGATCACCAGGACGTCGTCCACGCCGACCTCCGCCGTGTCGCAGCCCGCCAGCGGCTCCTCGCTGCCGTCGGCGCGCCGCAGGCTGTTGACGCCCAGGGCGCCCGGCGCGCCGCCCGCCATCCCGTACGGCGGGATCCTGCGGTGTCCGGTGAGCAGGGCGATGGTCATCGGTTCGAGGAAGCGCAGCCGCCGCTCGACGCCGCAGCCGCCGTGCCTGCGGCCGGCCCCGCCGCTCCCTGACCGTACGGCGAATCCGTCCACCCGCACCGGGTAGCGCCACTCCAGCACCTCGGGGTCGGTCAGCCGCGAGTTGGTCATGTGGGTCTGTACGGCGTCGGTGCCGTCGAAGCCGTCGCCCGCGCCGGAGCCGGAGGCCACCGTCTCGTAGTACTGCACCCGGTCGTTGCCGAAGGTGAGGTTGTTCATCGTGCCCGAGCCCTCGGCCTGGACACCCAGCGCGGCGTAGAGCGCGCCGGTGACCGACTGGGACGTCTCGACGTTGCCCGCGACCGTCGCGGCGGGGTGCACAGGCGCCAGCATGCAGCCCTCCGGGACGCGGACGTCGACGGGCTTGAGGCAGCCGCTGTTGAGCGGGATGTCATCGGCGATCAGGGTGCGGAAGACGTAGAGCACCGCGGCCATCACCACCGAGCGGGGCGCGTTGGTGTTGCCGGGCTGCTGCGGTGAGGTGCCGGCGAAGTCCAGTACGGCGCTGCGGGCGGCGCGGTCGACGGTCAGCGCCACCTTGATGTGCGCCCCGTTGTCGGTCTCGTAGTCGCAGCTGCCGTCGGAGAGCCCGGCGATGATCCGGCGCACCGACTCCTCGGCGTTGTCCTGGACGTGCCGCATGTACGCGCGCACCACGTCCAGGCCGAACTGCCCCGTCATCCGGCGCAGTTCCTCGATGCCCTTCTCGTTGGCGGCGATCTGGGCGCGCAGGTCGGCGATGTTGGCGTCCGGCGCCCGCGAGGGGTAAGGGCCGGATCCGAGCAGCTCGCGGGTCTCGCGTTCGCGCAGCTCCCCGTCGCGGACCAGCAGCCAGTTGTCGAAGAGGACGCCCTCCTCGTCGATGGTGCGGCTGAAGGCCGGCATCGAGCCCGGGGTGATCCCGCCGATCTCCGCGTGGTGGCCGCGGGACGCCACCAGGAAGAGCAGTTCGCGGCCCGCCTCGTCGAAGACCGGCGTGACGACGGTGACGTCCGGCAGGTGCGTGCCGCCGTGGTACGGGTCGTTGACCGCGTACACATCGCCGGGCCGCATCCCGTCCGCCCGGCGCCGCAGCACCTCCTTGATGGACTCGCCCATCGACCCCAGGTGCACGGGAATGTGCGGGGCGTTGGCGATCAGATTGCCCTCGGCGTCGAAGAGGGCGCACGAGAAGTCGAGCCGTTCCTTGATGTTGACGGAGTGCGCGGTGTTCTCCAGGCGCACCCCCATCTGCTCGGCGATGGCCATGAAGAGGCTGTTGAAGACCTCCAGCATCACCGGGTCGGCTCCGGTGCCGACGGCGGCGGTGCCGGGGCGCGGTGCGGTGCGGCGCAGCAGCAGGTGGCCGCGCTCGCCGACGGTCGCCCGCCAGCCCGGCTCGACGACCGTGGTCGCGTCGTCCTCGGCGATCAGCGCGGGCCCGGTGAGGGTGTCCCCCGCGCCCAGTGCGGTGCGCAGGTGGAGCGCGGTGTCCCGCCAGGCGCCCTGCGCGTACATCCGCACCGTCGCCGCGGGCCGCAGCTCCCCGGTGCGCGCGGCGGGGTGCCCGTCACGCCGCTGCGCGCCCCCCGCGGCGCCGACCGCCTCGACCGACACCGCCTCGGCCACCAGCGGCTTGTCCATCGTGAAGGCGTAGCGGGCCCGGTGCGTACGGACGAATTCCGCGGCCATCTCGGCGGCGCCCGCCAGCGGGACGCCGAGGGGGGCGTCCGTGCCCGCGTAGCGGATGAGGACCCGGGCGCGGGTGGTGATGCTCTCCTCGGGCACGCCGTCGTCGAGGAGTTCGCGCCGGGTCTGCCGGGCGAGGTCGTCGCAGACCGCGCGCACCCGCTCGGCCGCCGCTTCGCCGGTGAGTTCCGCCTCGACGGCCCGCTCGCGCATCGCGGTGGCGTCCGCGACGCCGATGCCGTACGCGGACAGCACACCGGCGAGCGGCGGGACGAGCACGGCGCCGATGCCGAGCGCGTCGGCGACCGCGCAGGCGTGCTGGCCGCCGGCGCCGCCGAAACAGGTGAGCGTGTAGCGGGTGATGTCGTGGCCGCGCTGGACGGAGATCTTCTTGACCGCGTTGGCCATGTTGAGCACGGCGATGTCCAGGAATCCGGCCGCGACGTCCTCGGGACCGCGGTCGTCGCCCACGGCAGCGGCGGCCCGCGCGGCCAGTTCGGCGAACTGCTCCTGGACGGTCCCGGTGTCCAGCGGCTGGTCGCCCCCGGGCCCGAAGACCGCGGGGAAGTGGTCCGGCTGCACCCGCCCGAGCATGACGTTGGCGTCGGTGACGGTCAGCGGCCCGCCCCTGCGGTAGCAGGCGGGCCCGGGGACCGCGCCCGCCGAGTCGGGGCCCACGCGGTAGCGGCGGCCGTCGAAGTGCAGCACCGATCCGCCGCCGGCCGCGACGGTGTGGATGTTCATCATCGGAGCCCGCATCCGCACCCCGGCCACCTCACTGCCGAAGACCCGCTCGAACTCGCCCGCGTAGTGCGAGACATCGGTCGACGTGCCGCCCATGTCGAAGCCGATCACCCGTTCGTGGCCCGGACCCGCCTCGGCGGCCGAGCGGACCATCCCGACGACACCCCCGGCCGGCCCTGACAGCACCGCGTCCTTGCCGCGGAAGTGCTCCGCCTGCCGCAGCCCGCCATTGGACTGCATGAACATCAGCCGGATACCGGGCAGTTGGGCCGCGACCTCGTCGACGTAGCGCCGCAGGATCGGGGAGAGATAGGCGTCGACGACGGTGGTGTCGCCCCGGGGCACCAGCTTCATCAGCGGGCTGACCTCGTGCGAGCAGCTGACCTGCGTGAACCCGGCCCGCCTCGCGAGGTCGGCGACGGCCTTCTCGTGCTCGGCGTAACGGTAGCCGTGCATCAGGACGACGGCCGCGCTCCGCAGCCCGTCGGCGCGGGCCCGCAGCAGCGCCGCGCGGACCGCCGCCACGTCCAGCGGCCGGACCAACCCGCCGTGCGCGTCCACCCGTTCGGGGACCTCGATGACCCGCTCGTACAGCGCGTCGGGCAGCACGATGTGCCGGTCGAAGATCCGCGGCCGGTTCTGGTAGGCGATGCGCAGCGCGTCCCGGAAGCCTTCGGTGGTGAGCAGGACGGTGGGCTCGCCGGTGCGCTCCAGAAGGGCGTTGGTGGCGACGGTGGTGCCCATCTTGACGACGGACACCTGCGCGGCGGGCACCGGTTCGTCCGGGCCGATGCCCAGCACCATCCGGATGCCGGCCACCGCGGCGTCACGGTAGCGCTCGGGGTGGTGCGAGAGCAGTTTCCCGGTGACCAGCTGTCCGTCCGGCCGTCTGCCGACGACGTCCGTGAAGGTGCCACCGCGGTCGATCCAGAACTCCCAGCGTCCGGTCATCAGGCCATTGTGGCAGCGGACGCCGGACGCGCCAGGGGGCGCCGCGGTGCGCCCGCCCGTCCTGCGCGGGTCAGACCGCCGAGGCGTCCGGGCCGAATCTGCTGCGGACCGCGGTCTGCACCTCGGCCTCTTCCGCCGGGTCGGCGGCGAGCCTGCGGAGCTGTTCGACGACCCGGTCGTCGCCGGTCGCGGCGTGCCGGGCGGCCAGCTCCCTGGTGGTCTCCTCGCAGTCCCAGAGGCATTCGACGGCGAAGCCGGCGGCGAAGCCGGGATCGGTGGCGGCGAGCGCGCCGGCCGCCCGTCCGCGCAGGTGGGAGGAGGACGTCTCGCGGTAGACGTGCCGCAGGACGGGGGCGGCGCAGGCCACGCCGAGGCGGCCGACGCCGTCGACCAGTTCCCACAGCCCGTCCGCGTCCGGGCCCTCGGTGCACACCGTGCGGCGCAGCGCGGCCAGCACCGGTTCGGCGTCCCGTGCCCCGCCCCTGCGGGCGAGCACGGCGGCGGCCGATGCGCCGAGCCGGTCGTCGCGCCGGGCCCAGACCCGGGCCCGCTCGACGGCCGCTGCGGTGCGCATCCGCGCGAACGCGGCCAGCGCGGCGGCCACCAGCTGCGCGCTCGCGGTGGGGTCGCAGGCGGCGGCCCCGATCAGGTCGAGTGCGTCGGGATCGCCGCGTTCGGCGAGGTGGTGCAGCACGGCGGCGCGGGCGGCGTCGGGGCCGCTGCGCGCTGCGGCCAGCAGCTGCGGGTGGTCGGCGGGGCCGACGACGGCGGCCAGGCAGCGGGCGGCGGCGACGTGCCGGCCCTCGTCCTGCCCCATTTCCAGGCCGTCCTGTGCCCACTGGAGCACTTCGGCCACGCTCCAGCCGGGCCGCGGGCCGCGCGGGCGCAGCTGCCGCTGCCAGCGGTCGAAGGAGCCCTGCTCGCCCGCGGCGGCCAGCCGTCCCGCGTAGCGGGGGTCCTGTGCCCACAGGCGCCAGGGCCGTGGCTCGAAGGCGTCGCGCACCGCGGTGGCCAGCTCGGCCTCACCCTCGGGGGTGGCGGGGAAGCGGGCCAGCACGGCGGGGGCCAGGCCCGCGAGGCCGGCGTCGTCGTCGCGCAGCGCCAGCTCGTCCAGGGCCCAGCGCCAGTTGCTGCCCGCCGCCGCGTAGCTGCGCAGCAGCAGGCGGGCGGCGTCCTTGCCGTAGGCGGCGAGGTGGCCCAGTACGGAGAGGGCGAGGCCGGTGCGTTCCTCGCCGGTGTCGATGCGGTCGTCGGGGTGGAAGAGGTGCCGTTCGATCGCTTCGAGGCCGCCGTCGAGCTGCATGTAGAGACGCGCGTAGTACAAGGAGCGGTTCTCGACCTGCCAGTCGCGCCGGGGGTCGCACAGCACACTGTCGTTGAGTGCCGCGAGCGCCTCGGCCCGCGGCGCCGCGAGGGCATGCAGTGTCCCGTCGCCGCGACCTCGCTGAAGGAGGCCGAGCAGGGTGCCACTGGGCGCTATGTCTGGATCGAACATGAGGTCAGCATCCGGTGCGGGGGGCAGGCTGGCAACGGGATTTCCGCTGACCGGCATTCTTGCCGGTGACCGCGGGCCGTATGCGTCGTTCCCACCGTGGATCGGCGGGCTCATCAGCGTGACGGCCGCCGCAGCCTAGCTTGGAATCTGTCATTCCGCCGATTCGGGCCGGTGGCGTCCACCGGAGGCCGCTGGCATATGCCCCGTGCACCACCGTATCGGGTCATGCCAAATCCCTTACGGACCGTCGCGGGCTGTGCAACAGTCGTTACCCGGCCCTCATGCCGACCCAGGGCGCGTCCTGCGCGGACAGGGACAGGACACGCCGTGGCCCGGCGCCGCCTGATCACGGAGAACACATGCCGTCCCCCCGCTTCGCGGACCATGCAGCCGCTCAGCCACCCGAGCGCGACACCGTCGACGCGCTCATCACGCAGGCCCGCCGCCTGCGCGGCGGCCTCGACGCCGTACGCGAATCGTCGGCCACCATCGATGTGACCGCCGATCCCCAGCTGCGCTGGCAGCGTGCGCTGTGCGATCTCGCCGTCCACCATCTCGATGATCTCGACGGCCATCTCGACCAGCTCAGAGAGGGCCTGCCGGCCGAGGGCGCGGAGGACGGCGCGTACGCATCGCCACCCGCGCCCGAAGAGCACCGCGGCTCGCTGCTGAGCCGGGTGGGCAGCGCCGAGTGGAACCTGCTGACGGACGAAGTGAGCTGGTCGGACGAGCTGTTCACGATGTTCGGCAGGGAACAGGCCGAAGGACCGCTCACCCTCGACGAGCTGCCGTCGCTGGTCTCCCCCGATGACCAGGAGGGGCTCGCCACGATGGTGACCGACTGCCTGGTGGACGGCCGGCCGATCGACGGCGAGTTCCGCATCGTGCGGCCCGACGCGAGCGAGCGCACCGTGCACATGGCGGGCGAGCCGGTGCTCGACGCCGACGGCGGCACGGCCTGCATGTGGGCGGTGCTGCGCGACGTCAGCGAACTGCGCCGCAACCAGCGGGCGGTGCACGAGACCCGCGACTCGCTCCAGCGCCAGCGGCACGCCGCGCAGACCGAACACCGGCTCGCGGTCCAGCTCCAGGAAGCCGTACTGCCTCCGTGGCGCGGCCCTCTGCACTTCCCGCAGGGCGGCCCCGTATCGCTCGACCTCGCCGGGCACTACCTCCCGGCCGCCACCAGCGCGCTGATCGGCGGCGACTGGTACGACGCCCTGCAACTCCCCGACCACACCACCCTGTTGAGCGTCGGCGACCTCACCGGGCACGGCGCCACCGCCACGTCAGGCATGGCGATGGTGCTCGGCGCGCTCCGCGGCATGGCCGTCGCGGGACACCGGCCGGGACCGCTGATGGGCTTCCTCAACCAGCTTCTGGACACCGCCGCCCAGCCCGCCCTGGGCAGCGCGGTGTGCTGCCGCTTCGACCCCGCCACCCGCCTGCTGGAGTGGGCCCAGGCAGGGCACCCCGCGCCGCTGCTGTTCCGCGGCGGCACGGGGCGCGCCCTCGACCCGCCGGACGGCGTGCTGCTCGGCGCCACGTCCAGCGCCGACTACAGCCAGCGCACCGAACAGCTGGAGCCGGGCGATCTGCTCGTGCTGCACACCGACGGCCTGCTGCCGCGCCGCGTCCACGGCCCGGAGGCCGGCCGCGAAGGCGCCGATCAGCTGCTCGCGCTGGCCCCGCGGTTCACGGCGGCCCGCAGCGCGCAGGACTGCGTCCGCATCGTCATCGAGGAATTCGGCGGGGCCGAGCGCGAGGACGACGCGTGTGTACTGGTCGCCAGGGTGAGCGCCTGACCACCACGGGACGGACCGGGACCGGAGGGGGTACACCGGACGGGCGGGCGCGGGTCGAGGGTGTTCCCGCGGTACGGGCGCGGCGCGGTGAGTGAGCGGCCGGATGCCGCCGCACGCGCGCCGCGCCTGCCTCTTGCACGGGTCTTTCGGGACGCGTCGCGTACGTACCGGCCGGGGATGCCCGGTGGCCGGAGCACGCGGCGTCGGCGACTGCGGTGTGCTGCATCGCGTCAGACCGTGAAGTTCCTGCCGAACCGCGCGTCCAGGTCGGGCGCGGGTGCCGGCACCTTCGCCTTGGGCTTCGCCTTCGGCAGCACGTGCTTGATCTCGGCGCGCAGGTCCTGGATCTTCGGGTATCCGGCGTACTGCCCGGTCAGCCGGTACATCTCGCGCAGCCGGTCCCAGGTGCGGTGCGAGGAGTTCTCCCCGATGGAGATCAGCGCCAACCGGGCGTAGCGGTCGGCCTGTTCGGGGTCGTCGCCGATGAAGCACGCCGACGCCAGCGAGATGTAGTCGAAGATCTGCGAGCGCTGACGGCCGCCCGCCCGCAGTTCCAGGGCCTGCTTGGCATGGCTCTGGGCGATCTTCGCCGCGGACGGGTCGTGTTCGGCGAGGGTGCGGTAGGCGAGCGCCTCCATGCCGTGCAGATCCGCCTCGTCGAACATCTGCATCCAACTCGGCGGCGGTACATCGCCGTTGTCGGAGACGAACAGATCCTCGGCCTCGCCCAGGGTGCGGCGCATCGCCTGGCCGTTCCCCTTGGACGCCTGCGCCCATGCCTCGATGGTGTGCAGCATGGCGCGGGTACGCGGCAGAGTGGCCTCGCCCGAACCGGACTTGGCGAGGTGCATCAGGTCGAGCGCGTCGTCGGGCCGTCCCAGGTGCACCATCTGGCGGGCGGCGCGGGAGAGCGCCTCCCCCGCGCGCGGGCGGTCGCCGCCCTCCCGCGCCGCGTGCGCGGCGATGACGAAGTACTTCTGGGCGGTCGGCTCCAGGCCCACGTCGTGGGACATCCAGCCGGCCAGCACCGCGAGGTTGGCCGCCACCCCCCACAACCTGCGCTGGAGATGGTCGGGGTGGTGGTAGGCGAGCATGCCGCCCACTTCGTTGAGCTGGCCGACCACGGCCTTGCGCTGGAGGCCGCCGCCGCGGGCCGCGTCCCAGGCGCGGAACACCTCGACGGAGCGCTCCAGGGCGTCGATTTCCTGCGCCCCCACGGGGGCCGCCTCGTAGCGGTCGAAGCCGATCTGGTCGAAGGAGTCGGAAGCGTACGGGTCGTGGGTGTGCGGGGTGTCGGCCGGCTGAGCCGGGTCGGTGTGGAGCCAGTCGTGCATGGCACCGGTGAGTGCGGAGCCCGCGGCGAGCGCAGCGCCCGCGCCCACCAAGCCGCGTCGGTTGAGCATGAGGTCCATTCCCGTGAATTCCGTGAGGACCGCTGCGGTCCGTTCGGGAGCCCACGGCAGACCGTCCGCGGCCTGCCGCTTCCCCGAGCGACCGGTTCGGGCGAACCCGAGGTCCTCGATGGTTACGACACGGCCGAGGCGCTCGGTGAACAGGGCGGCCAGCACCTTGGGCACCGGATCTCTGGGGGTCTCCCCCATGTCGATCCAGCGCCGCACCCGCGAGGTGTCGGTCGCCAACTGCGGATGGCCCATGGCCGCCGCCTGCCGGTTGACCATTCTCGCCAGCTCCCCCTTGGACCAGCCGGCCAGGCCGAAAAGGTCCGCGAGACGAGTGTTCGGCTCCCTGTCCACGTCAAGCCCCCAGGTTCCTCGACTGAGTTGACAGTAGCGGCCAACTACACGCATCTCAGCATTCGCCAGGGTTTCGCCAGGGTGCGCCAGATGGTCTGCCACCCACGCGCGGATGTTCTGTAGACGTGCAGCCCCCGGCCCGGTGGCGGGACCGCATTCCCCAGGGTGCGAGCCCTGTACAGGGGCTCGTTGGACCGGCCCTCTGCACGGGGACCGTCCTACGGGCTCCCGCCACCGGGACGGGAGCGCATGCAACTCGTCGGCGCACGAAGGGATCTGTCTCACCCATGTATGCAGCATCGTCCGCCGTGACCGCCCCCACCCGGCCCTACCGCCCGCAGCCATCCGGCAGCGGGCCGTATCTCGCCCCGGCTCCCGGAGCGGGGACGGTGGCCGCCATCCCCGGGGGCCGTACCCGGCGGGCGCAGGCAACGGGCACCCAACCGCTCAGCGGGAGGCTCGATTTGTCCGGCCCCCAGGGTGCTCAGCTGCGCGCCGCCGTCGCCTCGGTGCAGCGCATCTGTCCGGAGTTCCATCCGGTGCAGGTGCTGCGTCGTGGCGGCAGGTCCGTCCTCCTGGTGGGGACGGCGGGGCGGATGTCGGCGGTCGCGAAGTGCTTACTGGACCACTCACCCGCATGGGCGGAAAGGTTCCAGCAGGAAATAGCGGCATACCGGGCGTTCGTCCGGCACCGGCCGCCGGTGCGGGTGCCGCGGCTGGTCGCGGCGGACCCCGACAACTGCACGCTGGTCGTGGAGCGCATGCCGGGCCGCATCGCCTCCCCGCAACGGCATCCGTCCGATGCACCGGCCCGCGCGGACGTACGGGCGGCGCTCGGCGCGATCTGCCGGATCAACCTGTGGCGTCCGCCCGCCGGTCTTTTCGACGCCCCGCTGGACTACGGGCGGCGGATCGCCAGGTACCACGACCTGGGGCTGCTCACCGACCGGGATCTGGGCGACCTTCAGAAGCTGATGCACGGTCTCTCGCACATCCAGGGGCAGTTCTCGCACGGCGACGCGCTGCTGAACAACGTGCTGCTGTCGCCCGCGGGCCCGGTGCTGCTGGACTGGGACCACGCCGGCTGGTACCTCCCCGGCTACGACCTGGCGACGCTGTGGTCGGTGCTCGGCGAGGCGCCGGCGGCCCGCCGTCAGGTCAGCCAGCTCGCCCAGGCGGCGGGACCGGCGGCCCGGGACGCGTTCCTGGTGAACCTGATGCTGGTGCTGACCCGCGAGATCCGGCGGTACGAGACCGCGGTCCAGCGGTCGATGCGCGAACCCGCACCGGCGGAGACGCCGGGCGCGACGGTGCCCGGCGCCATGGCGGCGGGCGAGGAGCAGCGGCTGCTGCTCCGGAGGCTGCACGACGACTGCCAGATGGCGCGGCGTGCGGTGAGGGCGGCGGTCGGTACCCGCTGACCCCACCACGGGGGACTGTGAGCGGCGCACCCGGTACGGGGGAAGCGCCGCTCACCCATGTCCGCACCCGTTCCGGTCCTGGCCTCCTCGCGGACCGGTAGCCCGTACGGGGGCTCTTTGGCGCGCGGACCGGTGCGTACGCGGCGCGTGCCCTTCGTTCGGTGCGCGGCCGAGCGCCCTGCGCAGGCGGTACGGGGCCGGAAACCCGGCCGTGCCCGGTAATTGACGGACCATCGGACAAACGGTAGCTCTAAGTCCTGTCAGGGACTCCGCCGAGTCCCGCCCCGCACGGCCGTTCGCGCACCATCCGTCACACCAACCCGGCTGGGGCCGGCTTGAGGAGGCTGCTTTGCGAGGATCCGCCCCGGAAGACGAGAAGAGAACCACCCGCCCGCTCCTGCGCAGGTCCGCCACGGGTGTGGCGGCTGCCGCGCTGCTGATCCCGCTGGTATCGGCCGCGCCGTCGGCGGGCGCCGCCAAGGCCGGGCCCGGCGATCTGGAGCGGGCCTTCACCGAGGCCGCCGCCCGCACCCACGTGCCCCGCAGCGTGCTGCTCGGCGTCGCGTACCTGGAGAGCCGCTGGGACGGGCACGGTGGCGCGCCCAGCGTCTCCGGCGGGTACGGGCCGATGCATCTGACGGACGCCCGCGCGGCGGTGTCCCGGGCGGCGGGGCAGCACGGTCCGGGGGACGAGGATCCGCGGGGCGATGCCGCCCGGCCGGTGGGCGGCGCCGGTCAGCGGGCGCCGCGCGGTGCGCACCGGCAGGCGCTGCCCGCCGAACTCCCGGCCCGTTTGCGGACCTTGCCGCGTGCGGCCCGGCTGACCGGCGTCCCGGCCGGGAAGCTGCGCACCGACCCCGCGGCGAACGTGCTCGGCGGTGCGGCGCTGCTCGCCGCGGAGCAGCGCGCGCTGGGCCTGGCGGACAGCGCGGACCCGGCCGACTGGTACGCGGCGGTGGCCCGCTACGCCGGTGCGGACGGCGGCGGCGCGGCCTTCGCCGACGAGGTGTACGACGTACTGCGCAAGGGCCGGGCGCGTACCACCGACACGGGCCAACGGGTGACCCTGGCAGGGCAGCCCGCACTGCGGCCCGACACCGCGCAGGTGAAACGTATCGCCTCCACCGCGGCCGAGGTCCGGGCCGCCGACCCCGAGGTGAAGCCGGAATGCCCGTCCACCGTCGTCTGCCGGTCGGTGCCCGCGGCGTACGCGGAGTTCGGCGACGGGGACTACGGCAATCACGACAAGGCGAACCGCCCCGCGGACCAGAAGATCGACGCGATCGTCATCCACGACACCGAGGGCTACTGGGACAGCACGCTGGAGAGCGTCAAGGATCCCGAGAACGTCTCCTGGCACTACACGATCCGGTCGTCGGACGGGCTGATCGCCCAGCACGTGCCGACGAAGGACGTCGCCTGGCACGCGGGCAACTGGTACCTCAACGCGCACTCCGTCGGCATCGAGCACGAGGGCTTCCTGGCCGCGCCCGACGCCTGGTACACGGAGGCGATGTACCGCACGTCGGCCCGGCTGGTGAAGTACCTGAGCCGTAAGTACGGCGTGCCGCTCGACCGGCAGCACATCCTGGGCCACGACAACGTGCCGGGCACGACGGCGGACACCATCCCCGACATGCACACCGACCCGGGCCCCTACTGGGACTGGGCGCACTACTTCACGCTGCTCGGCAAGCCGTTCCCGCGGCCGGCCGGCCGGTCCGTGCAGGTCGGCGGGTTGATCACCGTCAACCCTGACTACGACACGAACAAGCCCCGCTACACCGGCTGCGAGAAGGCCGGCGAACCGTGCGCCCCGCACGGCTCGGAGGCGGTGCGCCTGCACACCGCGCCCGACCCGAAGGCGCCGCTCGTCAAGGATGCCGGGCTGCGTCCGGACGGCGGTGCGTCGACAACCGGGGTGAACGACACCGGGGCGCGGGCGAGTACCGGGCAGCGGTTCGCGGTCGCCGGGCAGCAGGGCGACTGGACGGCCATCTGGTACCTCGGGCAGCGGGCCTGGTTCCACAACCCGGCCGCCGCGCCGACGGCGGCCCGTTCCCGGGGAGCGGTGGCGACGCCGAAGCCGGGCCGCAAGGAGATCCCGGTGTACGGCCGGGCCTACCCGGAGAAGGCGGCCTACCCCGCGGGTGTCCCGGTGCAGAGCGTCTCACCGCTGCCGTACACGATCCCCGCGGGCCAGCGGTACGCGGTCGGGCTCAGGACCCGCGGTGACTACCTCTACGCGCCGACCTTCGACGTCAGCAAGCACGCCGTGGTCCGGGGCGAGGACGTCTACTACGAGATCCAGATCGGGCACCGGGTCGGCTATGTGCGCGCCGCCGATGTCGACATCCGGCGGCCGGGAGCGTAGGGCGCTTCTGATGGATCTCCGCGGCGTCGCGGCGCCTGCGGACGGACGGGCCGGGGAGCTGCGGCTTCCCGGCCCGTTGCGGTGCGCGGGGCGCTCAGCCCTGCTGGAACAGCTCGGCGGGCAGCGGCTTGAGGAGGGCGTAGAGGTCGTCGGTGATCGGCCGGTCCCAGCTGGCGATGGTGACCAGCACGCCGTCGCTGCGGTCGAACTGCGCGCAGGAGATGCGGCTCTCGGAGCACTTGATGCGCTTGACGATCAGCAGGTTGTCGTCGTGCATCACCGGGGTGTCCTCGCTCTCGACGACGACCACCGGCTCGTCGTTGTCAAGCGCGGCCAGCAGCTGCGCCACCTCGAAGGGGACCTCGCCGTCGTCCAGCTCACGGGCGGGTGAGCCCTCGGGGAGGTTCCCGATGATCATCGCGGGGCCCCGGCCGCCGAACAGGTCGTAGCGGAGGAAGACGCCCTGGCAGGTTCCGTCGGGCGCGGGCAGCAGCCCGGCTCCGAGGTTGCCGGGCCAGTCGCCGGGATCCATGGCGAGGACGTCGAAGTCAGGCCCGGCGGGCGTGGCTGCGCTGCGGCGGCGGAGGAAGGACATGCCGCCATCGTACGTGGCCGCGCCGCGGCTGCCGCGGCGGATGGCGGCACGGGTGACGAGCGGTGCGGACGGGCGGCGGGGAACGTACGGGGCGGGGATCGTCCGAGGTGGGACGGCTTCCCGGCGGGGCGCCGCGGGGGTCAGGAGCGGGCCGCGAGCGTGTCCAGGACGCGCAGTGTCCGGTCGGCCAGGGCGTGGGGGACGAAGAGGTGGTCGTGGTGGAAGCCGGCGATGACGTTGCAGCTGATGCCGGCGTCGGCGAGCGCGCCGGCGACGGCGGCGGTCAGGCCGACGGCTTCCAGGGCCGAGTGCACCCGCAGCGTGATCCGGGCGGCGACGTAGTCGTAGCCGAGGCCCGCGCGGTCGGCGTCCTCCTGGCGCAGCACGAGTGTGGTGCCCTCGTCCTCGGTGACGGTGGCGACCGGGGTGAGGTCCGGCGGGACGGCGCCGGGCACGGTCGTGAAGACGTAGCGGTCCGGGTGCGGCTCGGGGCGCATGCCGCGCAGCAGGGTGCGGAGATCACGTTCGCCTGGCATGCCGGCACTCTACGGCGCCGGGGCCGCGGCCGTGCGGTCCACGGGGAGCGGGTGGTGCGGGCGGCGCGGGCGAGGGCGTCGGCCGGACGACGGTGTTCCGATTCCGGCCGCTCCGGCCGCGGGCCGCTCAGCCCGATCGCTCCCGGCCGTCCGTGCGCACCCGCCCGGCGCCCCCGGCCCCGTCACTGCGGCGGCTGCGCCCCCACCAGCCACATCGAGAAGAACTGGGCGCCGCCGCCGTAGGCGTGCCCCAACGCCCGCCGGGCGCCGTCCACTTGGTGCGCGCCGGCCAGACCGCGGACCTGGAGGGCCGCCTCGGCGAAGCGGAGCATTCCGGAGGCGCCGATCGGGTTGGTGGACAGGACGCCGCCCGAGGGGTTGACGGGGAGGTCGCCGCCGATTTCGGTGGCGCCTGACTCGGTGAGTTTCCAGCCCTCGCCCTCGGCGGCGAAGCCGAGGTTCTCCAGCCACATCGGCTCGTACCAGCTGAAGGGCACGTACATCTCCACCGCGTCGATCTCCCGCCGCGGGTCGGTGATGCCGGCCTGCCGGTAGACGTCGGACGCGCAGTCCTTGCCCGCTTGGGGGGAGACGAAGTCCTTGCCGGCGAAGAGGGTGGGCTCGCTGCGCATCGCCCCGCCGTGGACCCAGGCGGGCGGGTGCGGTGACCGTGCCGCCCCGGTGCGGTCGGTGAGGATCATCGCGCAGGCGCCGTCGGACGAGGGGCAGGTCTCGGAGTAGCGGATGGGATCCCAGAGCATGGGCGAGGACTGCACCTTCTCCAGGGTGAGGTCCTCCTCGTGGAGGTGTGCGTAGGGGTTCTTGAGCGCGTTGCGGCGGTCTTTGTAGGCGACCAGGGAGCCGATGGTGTCGGGGGCGCCCGAGCGGCGCATGTAGGCGCGTATGTGCGGGGCGAAGAAGCCGCCGGCGCCGGCCAGCAGCGGCTGCTGGAAGGGGATGGGCAGGGACAGGCCCCACATGGCGTTGGACTCGGACTGTTTCTCGAAGGCCAGGGTCAGGACGGTGCGGTGGACGCGGGCGGCGACGAGGTTGGCGGCGACCAGGGCGGTGGAGCCGCCGACCGATCCCGCGGTGTGCACCCGCAGCATGGGCTTGCCGACGGCGCCCAGGGCGTCGGCGAGGTACAGCTCGGGCATCATCACGCCCTCGAAGAAGTCGGGGGCCTTGCCGAGCACCACGGCGTCGATGTCGGACCAGGCCAACCCGGCGTCCTCCAGGGCGCGTTGGGCGGCTTCCCTGACGAGACCGGCGAGGGAGACGTCGCGGCGGGCGGCGACGTGCGCGGTCTGGCCGATTCCGACGACGGCCACGGGTTCCTTGGTCATGACTCCCCCTCCAGGACGGCGACCAGGTTCTGTTGCAGGCAGGGGCCCGACGTGGCGTGCGCGAGTGCCCGGTCGGACGCGCCGCGCCGGATGCGGTCGGCGGCCTCGCCGATGCGGATCAGTCCGGTGGCCATGACGGGGTTGGCGGCCAGGGCGCCGCCCGAGGGGTTCACGGTGACCGACGTGTCGGCCGGGTCGAGGTCGAGGGCGCGGCGCAGGACGACCTCCTGGGAGGTGAAGGGCGCGTGCAACTCGGCGGTGTCCACGGGGCGTTCGAAGTATCCGGCGCGTTCGGCGGCGAGCCGGGTGGACGGGGATGCGGTCAGGTCGCGTACGCCGAGGCTGTGGGGTTCGATGCGGTGGTCGATGCCGCGGATCCAGGCGGGGCGGTCGGTCAGGCGGCGCGCGGTGTCGCCGGCGGCGAGGACGACGGCGGCGGCGCCGTCGCTGACGGGCGGGCAGTCGCCGGTGCGCAGCGGGGCGACCAGGTGGTCGCCCGCGGGGACCGTGCCGGTCAGCTGGGCGTGCGGGTTGCCTTCCGCGGCGGCGCGGCTGCGGGCGGCGATCCGGGCCAGTGCGCGCTCGTCGGTGTGCCCGGCGTCGATCAGGGCCTGCGCCTGGAGGGCGGCGAGCGCGACGGAGTCGGGCCAGAGCGGCGCGACGTAGTACGGGTCGAGCTGGCGGGTGAGGACCTCGCGGACGTCGCCGGGCGAGGACTTGCCGTACGCGTAGACCAGGGCGGTGTCGGCCTCGCCGGTGAGGAGTTTGACCCATGCCTCGTACAGCGCCCAGGCGCCGTCCGTCTCGACGTGGGATTCGGCGATCGGGGGCCAGGCGCCGACGCCGTCCAGGGCCATGGTGAAGGAGAAGGCGCGGCCGGCGAGGTAGTCGGACGAGCCGGAGCAGGTGAAGCCGATGTCGCGGGCCTTGAGCCCGGCCTGGCCGAGTACGTCGTGCAGTACCGGCATCAGCATCTCGACCTCGGAGGTCTCCGCGCTGTCGCGGACATGGTCGCTCTGCCCGAAGGCGACGACGGCGACCTCGCGCATCGGTTCGGGCATCAGATCAGCTCCTTGTAGCTGTCGTAGTCGGCGTCGGGTTCGCCGGTGGGCCGGTAGTGGTCGGGGTAGCGCCCGTCGTCGGCCCAGACGGGTTCGACGCGCAGGCCCATCCGGACCTGGTCGTAGGGGATGCCTCCGATGCGTGCGTGCAGGGCCAGGTCGGCGCCGTCCAGGGCGATGTGGGCGTAGACGTAGGGGACGTCGATGTCGAGGTTGCGGGCCTTGATGTTGACGATGCAGTAGGTGGTGACGGTGCCGCGCGGGCCGACCTCGACCTGGGTGTCGGTGGCGACGCCGCAGGTGGGGCAGGCGCCGCGGGGCGGCACATAGACCTTGCGGCAGGAGGGGCAGCGTTCGCCGATGGTCTTCCGTCGGCCGAGTTCCTTGAGGTAGCGGGACTGGGCGCGGCCCGGTGCGTAGGTGTAGTCGAGGCGGGCGGGGGTGGTGATGCCGGTGACGGGGTCGGCGAAGTGGCCGTCGTGGTCCGCCGGTTGGCCCCCGGCCGGCGGCTCGTCGTGGGGCTCGAAGCAGGCGATGTCGGTGAGGGCGCCGGTCCGTTCGGCGGCCCAGCGGATGCGGACCCGCATGCCGGTGCGTACGGCGTCCCGGCCGGGTGCGTCCAGTGCGTGCAGCAGGGCGGTGTCGGCGCCGTCGAGCCTGACCAGCACCCAGGCGAAGGGCGTGGCGAGCGGCTGTCCGCGGCGCGGGGACGGGTTCCAGGCCCAGGTGGTGACGGTGCCGGTCGGGGCGACCTCGACGAGTTCGCGGGTCTCTTCGGAGGTGACCGGGTCGTATTCGGTGGGCGGCACGACGATCCGGCCGTCGCCCGCCCGGACGCCGATGACGGTGCGTTCGCGCAGTCCGGTGAGGAAGGCGCTCTGGACGGGGCCGAGCGAGCGGGTGAAGGGGAATTCCACGACGAGGGGCGCCGTGAGGACCTCTGACATGCGGGACTCCTTGGGTGAGGCGCGGTGGCGTGGCGCCTTGGGCGGGTCGGGCGCGGCAGTGCGCCGGACGCCGCGGCAGGGCGCGCTCCCCCGGCTCTGAGGACCGGCGCTCCTGGATTCAGGCGCGCCGGAAGACGGGCGGGCGCTTCTCCGCGAAGGCCCGGGAGCCCTCCTTGGCGTCCGCGGTGTCGAAAACCGGCCACCCGCGGGCGAGTTCGGCCGCGAGTCCGTCGGTCTCGGTCATCCCGGCGGTCTCGTAGACGGACGCCTTGACGGCTTCGACGGCGAGCGGGCCGCAGGAGTTGATCCGTCCGGCGATCTCCAGGGCTTTGTCCAGGGCGGTGCCGTCGGGGACGACGTGCCCGATCAGGCCGATCCTCGCGGCCTCGGGTGCCGGGTAGGGGCGGCCGGTGAGCAGCATTTCCAGGGCGTGGGTACGCGGGATCTGGCGAGCGAGTCGGACGGTGGAGCCGCCGATGGGGAACAGTCCCCGTTTCACCTCGTAGAGGCCGAAGGTCGCGCTCTCGCCCGCGACCCGGATGTCGGTGCCCTGGAGGATCTCGGTGCCGCCCGCGACGCAGTGGCCCTCGACGGCGGCGATCACCGGCTTGCGGGGGCGGTGGTGGCGCAGCATCGCCTTCCAGTGCAGGTCGGGGTCGTCGCGCAGCCGGTCGCGGTAGTGCTCGCCTGCCATGCCGTCGCCCGCGAGTGCCTTGAGGTCCATGCCGGCGCAGAAGGTGCCGCCCGCGCCGGTCAGCACCACCGAGCGGATCGCGTCATCCTCGTCGGCGGCGATCCAGCCGTCGTACAGGCCCACCAGCATCGGCAGCGAGAGCGCGTTCTTCGCCTCCGGCCGGTTGAGGGTGAGCACCAGTGTCGCGCCGACGCGCCGCACGGTGAGATGTTCCGTCCCGCCCATTCCGTCCTCCCGTCTCCAGACGTAGAACAGGTTGCAGTAGGCGTACGGCGACTTCAAGAGTTTTCTGACAGGTAGTCAGTTTTCTTCGCCGGGGCCCTTCCCTGCTGCTGCGCGCGGCGCTCTAATGGCCGCCGAGCCGACGCCCGGTACGGTCTGGAGGAGACGTGGAGTACAACCTTGCCGACCTCTTCGAATCGATCGCCGACACGGTCCCCGATCGCGAGGCCCTGGTGTACGTCGACCATCCGGGCAGCGGAGCGGAGCGCCGGCTGACCTACGCGGAACTCGACCGCGCCGCCAACCGCCTCGCCCACCACCTCGCAGGACACGGCATCGGACCGGGCGACCACGTCGGACTGCACCTCTACAACGGCGTCGAGTACCTCCAGGCCCTCTACGCCTGCCTGAAGATCCGCGCGGTACCGGTGAACGTCAACTACCGCTACGTGGAAGAGGAGTTGACGTACCTCTACCGGGACGCCGACCTCGCCGGGCTCGTCTTCGACGGGGAGTTCACCGCACGGGTGGCCGCCGCCCTGACCGGCGCGCCGGAACTCCGCCACCTCGTGCGGGTCGGCGCGCCGCCCGCCGGTGCCCCGGAACCGGCCGTCGCGCCCGTACCGCTCGCCGAAGCCGAGGCGGACGGATCGCCGGAACGCGGCTTCGGCCCGCGCTCCGCCGACGACCAGATCATCATCTACACCGGCGGCACCACCGGCATGCCCAAGGGCGTGATGTGGCGCCACGAAGACCTCTTCTTCTCCGGGACGGGCGGCGGCGCGCCGACCGGAGAGCCGGTGCAACGGCCGCAGGAGCTGGCCGAACGGGTCGCCGCCGGCGGCGAAGGGCTGGTCTTCTTCCCCACTCCGCCGCTGATGCACGGCACGTCCATGCTCACCTCCCTCATCGCCTTCCACTTCGGCCAGAAGGTCGTCGTGCACCGCAAGTTCGTACCGGAAGAGGTGCTGCGCACCATCGAGCGGGAGCAGGTCACCTGCGTCTCACTGGTCGGTGACGCGATGCTGCGCCCGCTGGCCGACGCGCTGGGCGGGCCGCTCAAGGGCACCGACTGCTCCACCCTGTTCAGCGTGAGCAGTTCGGGCGCGATCCTCTCGGACACGGTGCGCGCCCAGTTCACCGCGCTGGTGCCGCAGGCCATGCTGCTCAACAACTTCGGCTCGTCCGAATCCGGCTTCAACGGCACGGCGACCGACGACTCCGGGCCGGAGAAGGGCTTCCGGCTGCACGTCAACGACCGTACGGCGGTGGTCGATCCGGTGACGCACGCGCCGGTCGCGGTGGGCGAGGCGGGCCGGATCGCGCTGCGCGGCCATGTGCCGCTCGGCTACTACAACGACCCGGTCAAGAGCGCCGAGACGTTCTTCGAGGCGCGGGGCGACCGGTGGGTGCTGCTGGGCGACATGGCGACCGTCGACGAGGAAGGCATCGTCACCGTGCTGGGCCGGGGCTCGCAGTGCATCAACTCCGGTGGCGAGAAGATCTATCCGGAGGAGGTCGAGCAGGCGCTCAAGGCCCATCCCGACGTCTACGACGCGCTGGTGGCCGGCGTGCCGGACGAGCGGTGGGGCAGCCGGGTGGCCGCCGTCGTACAACTGCGGGACGGGGCACCGCGGTTGGACCTCACGGAGATCCAGGACCACTGCCGCACCCGGCTGGCCGGGTACAAGGTGCCGCGCGCCCTCGTGCTCACCCGGCACATCCAGCGCTCGCCCAGCGGCAAGGCGGACTACCGCTGGGCGAAGGCGGTCGCGGCGGGCACCCGGGAAGGGTGAGCGGGGCCTCCGGCATGCGCACCCGGGAAGGGTGAGCGGGCCGCCCCGGCGTGCGCGACGGGGCCTAACGGGCGTGCCGAGGGCGGGAGTTCACGGAGTCCGGGCGTGCGTCCCCGCCGCGCCGGCGGTGGATCAGCCGCCGCACACCGACCGCAGGGCGCGGGCCAGCGCGGCGGTGTGCAGCGCATCGAGCCGCTGCGCATGCCACACCTGCCCGGCTGCCGCGCCCAGCGCCACCGGACACTGCGGCGCCGAGCGTGCGGCGTCCGATGCGGCGATGGCCCGCACCAGACCGGTGTTGATGCGGTTGATCTTCTCGCGGACCTCGTTCAGGTCCGGGCGCTCGGCCGGCACCTGCCCGGGATCGGCCGTCCACCTGCGGTGCAGCTCCCGCTGGACGACCTTGCTCGCCTCGATCTGGTCCCGGAAGATCCGCTTCGTGGCCGCGGGGTCAGCACCCAGCTGCCGCGCCTGCGCCGCCACCGCGTCCAGCACCTGCTGCTCACGGGCCGGATCGTCGATGGGCCCGCCGGTGCCCCACTTGGCGGCGGCCACCAGATCACCGACCGCGTCCCGCTCGGCCGACAGCGCGGCGAGCGGTCGCAGCGCGGCGTAGGAGGAGTGCGCGGCGGGCGCCGGGTGGGCCGCCGGGGCGGGCGACGGGGCCGCCGCCGCGGTGCCCGTGGCGGCGGCGGTCGCGGTGAACAGGACGGTCGCTGCGGCGCCGGCGGCCAGCAGGCGGCGCGGCAAAGTGGTCAGGTGCACGGTCAGCCCTTCTCGAACCGGAATACTCCGCCCGACCGTACCGGCAGGGCGGGGCCCGACCCGCCCGGATCCGCCAACCGCCTCTGGCACCATGGGAGATCAGCTACGAGAGGCAGGGCCGGCTGTGACCTGGGACGCGGAATCGTTCGACCGCTTCGAGCGGACCGGCTGGCAGGGCCGCGCCGATGCCTACCGCGACGGCTTCGGGCGGCTGGCCGCCCGCTTCGTCGAACCGCTCCTCGACGCCGCGGGTGTCGGCGCGGGCAGCCGCGTCCTGGACGTGGGCTGCGGGCCGGGGACAGTGTCCGCCGCGGCCCTGCGGCGGGGCGCCGAGGTGACCGCGGTGGACGCCTCACCCGAGATGGCCGCTCTCGCGGCGCGCACGCACCCCGGCCTCGCCGTCCGCACCGCCCTCCTGGACGAACTCCCCTTCGCCGACGGCGAGTTCACCGCACTGGTCGGCAACTTCGTCATCAACCACCTGGGCGATCCGGCCGCCGGGCTCGCGGAGATCCGCCGGGTCCTGGCACCGGGCGGGCGGCTGGCGCTGACCTGCTGGGAGAAGGAGGCGATGCGGGCGCTGGCGCTGTTCGGGGAGTCCGTCGCCGAGTCCGGGGTGCCCTACCCGGACGAGGTGCCGCTGTCCGGCCCCTTCCTGGCCGACTCCACGGCCCCGGACCGGCCCACGGCCTTCTACCGGCTGCTGGACGAGGCCGGTTTCGCGTCGGCCGACGTGGAGACCCTTCGCCTGCTGCACCGCGTCGACCCCGGCCAGTGGTGGTCGGACGTCACCGACGGCACCCCGCTGACCGGCGCCGTCGTCTCCCGGCTCGACCCCGGCTCGCTGGCGGCCGTGCGCCGGACGTACGACCGGAAGGTGGCCGCCCACGCGGTCGGCGACGGCTTCGTGGCGCTCCCGGCCGTGGCCCTGCTCGGCAGCGCGACCCGGCCGGAGTGAGACCGGCCGGGCGCGGCGGGCGGACGGGCGCGGCGGGCGGACGGGGGAGCCGGTGCGCCCTACCCCTGCCGGGACAGGAACGAGCCGACCACGTCGAGGAATTCGTGCGGGCGCTCTTCGTGGACGAGGTGGCCCGCGCCCGGCACGGTCACCAGCCTGGCGTCGGGGATCCGCGTGGCCATGGCTGCCAGGTGGTGCTGCGGGATGTGGCTGGCCGGACCGCCGCCGATGACCAGGGTGGGCGCGGTGATCCGCGCCAGAGCCTCCCACCACAGCGGGTCGGGGGCGTTGCGCTCCGCCACCACCGCGATCTTGGCGCGCCAGTCGAAGAACGCCGGTCCCGGCGGCGGTTCGGGGGCGTCCTGCGGCGGGTCGGCGGGCAGCGGGGGCGCGGCTTCCTCCAGGACCAGCCGCGCCACCAGATCGGGGCGTTCGGAGGCCAGCAGCAGCGCGGCGACCGCGCCCAGCGAGTGGCCGATCAGCACCACCCGTTCCAGGCCGAGCGCCTCCAGGAAGCCGATCGCGTCGTCCCGCCAGCGGGCGAAGCCGTACTCGCCCGGCCAGTCGCTGGCGCCGTGGCCACGCTGGTCGGGGGCGTAGACGCGGTGGGTGCCCGCCAGCCGCCCGACCACGCCGCGCCAGTCCTCGCCGTCCTCCCCCAGACAGTGCAGCAGCACGGCGGGGGGCGCCGCTTCGTCGCCCCACACCCGGTATGCCAGCCGCACCTCGCCCACCTGCACGTTCCGTACATCGCTCATGGGCTCGGCGTACCCGCGGGCCGTCCGCCTCATGCCGCTCGTCTGTTCGCCACGCGCTGATCATCCGGCTCTCCTGCACCACGGAACGGCCGGTGGCCACCGAGGAGTCGGTCCGCCCCCTCCGGTCCTGCCCATGTCAGGACGGGTCGCCCGTGATCAGGGAGAACGGGGCTCCCGCCGGGTCCTTGAGCGCGGCGATCCGGCCGACACCAGGGACGTCGGACGGCGCCATCAGGACCGTCGCGCCGCCGCCGGTGGCTGTGGTGAAGGTGGCGTCGCAGTCGGTGACGCCGAAGTACGGGTGCCACTCGGGTGTCGAGCCGGCGTCCCGGTTCTCCTGGGGGAGTTGCATGATGCCGCCCTGGCCGGTGTCATCGCTCTTGCCGCCGCCCGGCGAGGAGACGACGCTGTAGACGATGCCGTCGCCCATCGGCATGTCCTGCGCGTCCCAGGAGAACACCGAGCGGTAGAAGGACTTCGCCGCGTCGGCGTCGGTGGTGTAAAGCTCCGTCCAGCACAGGGAGTTGGCCTCCGACACCGTCTCCAGGCCCTGGACGTCGCCGGGCTGCCAGACGCCGAAGTCGGCGCCTGTGGAGTCCGTGAAGGCCGCCATCCGGCCCGCGGTGAAGACGTCCTGCGGCGGGACGCGGACCGAACCGCCTGCCTGCTCGACGCTCTTGCGGGTGGCGTCCGCGTCCGGGGTCTGGAAGTACACCGTCCAGGCGGAGGACGCGCCGGTCTCCGTGAGCGGGCCGATGCCGCCGACGGTCCTGCCGTTGAGCTGGAAGAAGCCGTAGCCGCCGGCGTCCGGGCCCGCCGACTGGAAGGTCCAGCCGAAGACGGTGGTGTAGAAGCCGGCCGCGGCCTCGGTGTCGGGGGCGCCGAGGTCGAGCCAGTTCGGTGTGCCCGGTACGTAGTCGGTGGTGAGCATGGGTGGTCCTCCGGTGTCCTTCGTCCTGCGCGGGGCGCTGTGCGGTACGGGGCCGGGGTGGTGCCGTCCGGACCCGCGGAGAGCTGCCAACGGTGGTGCAGCCGAACCGGCCGACAGTGACACAGAGTTATCGTCGGCGCGGGTTCCGGCCATTTCTCAGCATGCCAGGGGGCACTGACAGTCGCTCTCCGTACACCCGGCACCGCGGCTGTCCGGGCGGCGCGGCCCCGCGCGGCCGACCCCGGCCATCGGCCCCGGCCCTCGGCCCCGCCCTATGGGCTCAGCCGTCGGCGAAGCGGGCGCGCAGCTCGCGCTTGAGCACCTTGCCGCTGGCGTTGCGCGGCAGTGCGTCCACGAACAGGATCCGTTTGGGTGCCTTGAAGGCCGCGAGCCGGGCCCGCGCGGCGTCGATCAGCTCCTGCTCCCCCACCGGGCCCGTCGCCTCCGGGCCGTCGGCTGCCGGGGTGCGCCGGACGACGACGGCGGTCACCGCCTCGATCCAGCGGTCGTCGGGCAGCCCGATGACCGCGACCTCCGCCACCTCGGGGTGCGCATACAGCACGTCCTCCACCTGGCGCGAGGCGACCAGCACTCCGCCGGAGTTGATGACGTCCTTGACCCGGTCGACGACGGTGAAATAGCCGTCGGCGTCGCGTACCGCCAGATCGCCGGAGTGGAACCAGCCGTTCCGGAATGCCGCGGCGGTCTCCTGCGGCTTGTCCCAGTAGCCGGTGCACAGCTGGGGCGAGCGGTAGACGATCTCACCGCGCTCGCCGTCGGGCACCTCGGCGCCCGCCTCGTCCACCACGCGGGCCTCCACGAACAGCACCGGACGCCCGCAGGAATCCATCCGCCCCTCGTGCTCGTCGGGACCGAGGACGGTGGCCAGCGGGCCGATCTCGCTCTGGCCGAAGCAGTTGTGGAAGGCGAGTCCCGGCAGGCGGGCCCGCAGCCGTTCCAGGACCGGCACCGGCATGACCGAGGCGCCGTAGTACGCCTTGCGCAGCGCGCCCAGATCCCGGTCGCCGAACTCCGGGTGGTTCGCCAGCGCGATCCATACCGTCGGCGGCGCGAAGAGGCTGTCGGCCCGGCCCGCCTCCACCAGGTCGAAGATCTGCCGTGGATCGGGCCCGTCGACGATCGTGTTCTCCGCGCCCACCGCCAGGTAGGGCAGCAGGAAGACGTGCAGCTGCGCGGAGTGGTACAGAGGCAGGGCGTGCAGCGGCCGGTCGGTCTCCTTGAGGTCCAGGGCGACGACGGCACTGGTGTACTCGTGGACCAGCGCGCGGTGCGTCATCATCGCGCCCTTGGGGAGCGCGGTGGTTCCTGAGGTGTAGAGGAGCTGGACGAGTGCGTCGTCGGGCACGTCGGCCGTCTCGTCCGGCTCTGCCGCGTCCGCCGCCTGCGCCGCGCGGATCCGTTCCAGCAGCGCGCCGGGCGCGTCGCGCAGCGGCATGGCGGGGAGCGACGGCGGCAGGTGGTGCGCCTGCCCCGGGTCGGTCAGGACCAGGGCGCTGCCGGACTGGTCCAGGAGGTAGCGCAGGTCGTCGCCGGTGAGGGCGTGGTTGACGGGGACGTGGACGAGACCGGCGCGGGCGCAGGCCAGGAAGCCGATGAGGTAGGCGTCGGAGTTGTGTCCGTAGGCGGCGACCCGGTCGCCCGCGGCGAGTCCGGCGCCGCGCAGCACCCGCGCCGCCGCGGTCACCGCGCGGTCCAGCTCCCGGTAGGTCCAGGCCCGGTCGGCGTACCGCACCGCCGTCCGCCCCGGCACCCGCCGCGCGCTGCGCCGCAGCACTCCGTCGACCGTATTGCTCCGCGCTCGCGTCATGGCGTGATCCTCGGACGTGCCCTGTGCCGGGTCAAGGGACCGGCACGGGGCGGCGCGTGACGCACGGAGGGGCCCGTCGCCTACACGGCGCGCTCGCGGTCCTCCCAGTACGGTGCGCGCAGCCGGCGCTTGTAGAGCTTGCCATTGGGGTCGCGCGGCATGGTGGCGATGAAGTCGACGGATTTGGGGCGTTTGTAGCCGGCCAGGTGCCGGGCGCAGAACGCGAGGAGGTCAGCGGCCAGTTCGGGGCCCGCGCGGTGTCCTTCGGTGGCCTCGACGACGGCCTTGACCTCCTCGCCCCAGTCGTCGTGCGGGATGCCGAAGACCGCGGCGTCGGCGACGGCGGGGTGGCCGAGCAGGGCGGACTCGATCTCGGCGGGGTAGATGTTGACCCCGCCCGAGATGATCATGTCGATCTTGCGGTCGCGGAGGAAGAGGTAGCCGTCCTCGTCGAGAAAGCCGAGGTCGCCGACGGTGAAGAAGTCGCCGATCCGGTTCTTGCGGGTCTTCCCCTCGTCCTTGTGGTAGCTGAAGCCGCCGGTGCTCATCTTCATGTAGACGGTGCCGAGTTCGCCCGCGGGCAGCCGGTTGCCTTCGTCGTCGAAGACAGCCAGTTCGCTGATCGGCCAGGCCCTGCCGACCGTGCCGGGTTTGCGGAGCCAGTCGGCCGCGGTGGCGAAGGCGCCGCCGCCCTCGCTCGCCGCGTAGTACTCCTCGACGCAGTCGCCCCACCAGTCGATCATGGCGCGCTTCACGTGGTCGGGGCAGGGCGCCGCCCCGTGGATGGCGTGCCGCATGGAGGTCACGTCGTAGCCGTCCCTGGTCTCCTGCGGGAGGGCGAGCAGCCGGTGGAACTGGGTGGGGACCATGTGGGTGTGGGTGCACCGGTGCGCGTCGATCAGGCGGAGCATCTCCTGGGGCGTCCAGCGGTCCATCAGGACCAGCCGGTGCCCGATGTGCAGGGAAGCGCCAGCGAATTGGAGCACGGCGGTGTGGTAGAGCGGCGAGCAGACGAGGTGGACGTTGTCATCGAAGGGGCGGATGCCGAAGATGCCGAGGAAGCCGCCGAGGTGGGATTCCTCGGGCCGGATGCCGGGCAGCGGGCGGCGGATGCCGCGGGGGCGTCCGGTGGTGCCCGATGTGTAGTTCATGACCCAGCCGAGGGTGCGCTCATCCGGGGGCGAGGGGGGCTGTCCTTCGAGGAGCCCGCGGTAGGGCCGGAAGCCGTCGATGTGCCCGACGGCGTAGCGGTGGGTGGCCGGAAGACCGGCCTCGTCGGCGGCGGCCCCGGCCGCTTCGGCGAACCGCTCGTGGGCGATCAGCACCTTGGCGCCGGAGTCGGCGACGATCCAGGCGATCTCCGGGCCGACGAGGTGGTGGTTGACGGGCACCAGGTAGAGGCCGGCCTGGGACGCGGCGAGGTAGGCGGTGAAGAACTCCACGCCGTTGGGCAGCACGGCGGCGAAGGCGTCGCCGCGTTCCAGGCCCGCCGCGCGCAGCCCGTGGACCAGTTGGTTGCTCGCGGCGTGCAGCCGTCCCGCGGTCCACTCCTCGCCGTCCGGGGCGATCAGCACGGTGCGGTCCGGGTCGGCCGCGGCCTGCGCCCAGAAGCCGGGCGGCGGTGCGGAGTTGTCCGTCATGGCGCTTCCTCCTCGGGAGCTGGGCTTCGTCATCCAGGGGTCAGGCGCGTCCCGCGATGCGGTTGATGCGGTCGATGGCCCGCTCGAAGCCGCGGGTGAGCTCGTCGAAGACGGCCTGCACGCTGCGTTCGCTGTTCATCCGGCCGACGATCTGGCCGACCGGGGTACCCAGCAGCGGCTCGACCTCGTGGCGCTGGATACGGGAGTTGGCCTCGGCCACCAGGAGGCCCTGGAGCGGCATCGGGAGGGGCCCCGGGCCGTTCGGGTCGTCCCAGGCGTCGGTCCATTCGGTGCGCAGCTGGCGGGCGGGTTTGCCGGTCAGCGCGCGGGAGCGGACGGTGTCGCCCGGACCTGCGGCAAGGAGCTTGGCGGTGAGCCTGCGGGAGTGCAGTTCGGCCTCCTCGCAGGTCAGCCAGAGCGAGCCGAGCCAGACGCCCTGGGCGCCGAGCGCGAGTCCGGCCGCGATCTGCTCACCGGTGCCGATCCCACCGGCCGCCAGCACCGGCAGCGGGTCCACGGCCGCGACGACCTCGGGGGTGAGGACCATGGTGGCGATCTCGCCGGTGTGCCCGCCCGCCTCGTAGCCCTGGGCGACGACGATGTCGATGCCGGCGGCCTTGTGGTGGCGGGCGTGCCGGGGGCTGCCGGCCAGCGCGGCGACGCGGACGCCGTGGTCGTGGGCGCGGGCGATGACGTCGGGCGGCGGCGAGCCGAGTGCGTTGGCGAGGAGGGCGATCGGGTAGTCGAAGGCCACGTCGAGCTGGTTGCGGGCGACCTCCTCCATCCAGCCGGTGATCCGCCAGCCGGACGCCTCGCCCGCGGCGAGCGGCGGGACGTGGTGCTTGGCGAGGATCTCGGCGGCGTAGCGGCGGTGCCCGTCCGGGATCATCGCCTCGACGTCGGCCTCGCTGACCCCTTCGACCTTCTTGGCAGGCATCACCACGTCGAGCCCGTACGGCAGCCCTTCGGTGTGCTGCTGCATCCAGTCCAGGTCGCGGGCGAGTTCGTCGGGGGCGGTGTAGCGGACGGCGCCCAGTACGCCGAAGCCGCCGGCCCGGGTGATCGCGGCGGCGACCGCGGGGAACGGGGTGAATCCGAAGACGGCGTGCTCGACGCCCAGCGTGGTGCTCAGCTCCGTCTGCATGGGCGCAGGATGCCGCAGCGTGCCGTATCAGGGAAGAGGTTTTCTGATGCTGCGTCAGTTTTCGGGCGGACGGCCGGCGGTGGCCGACGCAGCCGACGGCCCGCCCCTCACCCGTCCTCCAGCACCGCCATCGCCGCGTTGTGCCCGGGGATGCCGCTCACTCCGCCGCCGCGCACCGCGCCCGCCCCGCAGAGCAGGACGTTCGGATGCCCGGTCGCCACGCCCCAGCGTCCGGCGGCGGTGGCGGCGGCCCCGTCCTCCGGGTCCGCGTACGGGAAGGCCAGCTCGCGGTGGAAGATGTTGCCGTCCGGCAGGCCCAGTTCGCGGTCCAGGTCGAGGGGGCTGCGGGCCTCGATGCACGGACGGCCTTCGGCGTCGCGGGCGAGGCAGTCGGCGAGCGGTTCGGCCAAGTGACGGTCGAGTTCGGCGAGGGTGGCGGCGAGCAGCAGGTCCCGGGTGTCCGCGCGCTGGGGGGTGTCGCCCGCGAACAGCCGGGCCGGGGTGTGCAGCCCGAAGAGGGTGAGCGTCTGGTAGCCCCGGCGGACCAGGTCGGCGCCGAGGATCGAGGGGTCGGTCAGCGAGTGGCAGTACAGCTCCGACGGCGGCGCCGCGGGCAGCCGGCCGGCCGCGGCCTGCCGGTGGGCGGTCTCCAACTGGCCGTATCCCTCGGCGACATGGAAGGTGCCGGAGAACGCGTCGCGCGCGTCGACGCGGGTGTCCCGCAGCCGCGGCAGCCGGGTCAGCAGCATGTTGACCTTGAGCTGGGCGCCTTCCGCCGCGGGCGGCGGGCGCTCGCCCAGCAGCCTGGCCAGCTCCCGTGGCGCGGCGTTGACCAGCACCCGCCGGGCCCCGACGGTGCCCGCTTCGCAGGTCACTTCGGCGCCCTTGGCGGAAGCCGCCAGGGCCGTGACCCGGCAGCGGGTGACGATCTCGGCGCCGGCCCGGCGGGCGGCGTCGGCCAGCGCGTCGGTGAGCGCGCCCATCCCGCCGATCGGCACGTCCCAACTGCCGGTGCCGCCGCCGATGACGTGGTAGAGGAAGCAGCGGTTCTGCCGCAGCGACGGGTCGTGCGCGGTGGCGAAGGTGCCGATCAGGGCGTCGGTGAGGACCACGCCGCGCACCAGGTCGTCGGCGAAGGCCGCTTCGACCGCCTCCCCGAGCGGACGCTCGAACAACGCCTCCCACGTGGCGTCGTCATCGACCCTGGCGCGCAGCGCGGCCCGGTCGGGCAGCGGCTGGGTGAGGGTCGGGAAGACCCGCCGCGCGACCCGGCCGGTGGCCGCGTGGAAGCGCTGCCAGGCGGTGAACTCCGCGTCGGATCCGGTGAGTTCGGCGAACGACCTGCGGGTACGGTCTGGGCCGTGGCCGACCAGGAGGCCGGTCGGCCGCCCGTCGCGCAGCGTGGGGGTGTAGGAGGAGACGGGACGGGTACGGACCGCGAAGCGCAGCCCGAGGTCCTGCACGATCTTCGGCGGCAGCAGGCTCACGAGGTAGGAGTAGCGGGACAGCCGGGCGTCCACCCCGGCGAACGCCCGGGTCGACACGGCGGCACCACCGGTGTGGTCCAGCCGCTCCAGCACCAGCACGCTGCGTCCGGCGCGTGCGAGATAGGCGGCGGCCACCAGTCCGTTGTGCCCGCCACCGACGATGACCACGTCATACGAAGTCCGTTGCGGCATCCCTCTTGGTAGCACGCGGTGTTCACGGCCGCCAGGCGCAGGCGGCTGAATCCTCGCCCCATGCCAGCGGGGCGTCTTGACCGGACGGGGGCGGCTCCTGGATGAGTGGGGTCCGAGCCCGCCCCGCCGGGTGCGGACCCGGACCTCACCCGTCCAGGAGCCGCGCTCCGCACACCCCTTGAGGTGACCCGTGCCCCCTCTTCCGGTTTCCCGCATCGGCCGTACCCTCGCCGGACTGACCGCCGCAGCCGCCTGCACGGCGGCCCTGCTCGCGGCATCGGAGCCGGCTTCCGCCACACCGGACTCCCCCGGGAAGTCCGGCGCCCGGCAGGCCGCAGGACGCTATCCGAACCTGGCCCCGACCCCGCCGATGGGCTGGAACAACTGGTCGTACTACATGTGCGACATCAACGAGAAGACCGTACTCGGCAACGCCAGGGCGCTGGTGCGCAGCGGCCTGGCGAAGAAGGGGTACGACACCGTCACCGTCGACGACTGCTGGATGACCAAGCAGCGCGGGCCGCGGGGCGAGCTGGTGGCCGACCCGGTGAAGTTCCCGCGCGGCATGGCGTACATCGGCCGCCAACTGCACGCCATGGGGCTGCGGTTCGGCATCTACGAGGACGCGGGGACGGCCACCTGCGAGAAGTACCCCGGCAGCCTGGGCCACTACCGGCAGGACGCCGAGCTGTTCGCCCGCTGGAAGGTCGACTACCTCAAGTTCGACGGCTGCAACCTGCCCACCCGGCAGGGGCTCACCAAGGAGCAGACCTACCGCGACGCCTACGGCCTGATGAGCCGGGCACTGCGCGACACCGGCCGCCCCATCACCTTCTCGGTGTCCGCTCCCGCCTACTTCCAGTACGACGACGAGCGGACCTGGCACCAGGTCATCGGCTGGTCGGGCGAGGTCGGCAACCTCTGGCGTGAGGGCCGCGACATCGCCCTGGAGAAGCACGCGCCGGCGGCGAAGTGGTCGTCGGTCCTCTACAACTTCGACTACAACGCCCGGCTGTCCGGCCTCCAGAAGCCCGGCCGCTGGAACGACCCCGACTACCTGCTGGCCGGCGACTCGGGCCTGACGCCGGCGGAGATCCACAGCCAGATGGCGCTCTGGGCGACGATGGCCGCGCCGCTGATCTCCAGCACCGACCTGACCAGGCTCTCCCCCGCAGCACTCGACGTGCTCGGCAACCGGGAGATCATCGCCGTCGACCAGGACCCGCTCGGTGTCCAGGGCGTGCTGGTGCACCGCGACGCGGAATCGGCGGTGCTGTCGAAGGAGCTGAGGAACGGCGACCGTGCGGTGGCGCTGTTCAACTCGGGGGACGTCCCGCGGACGGTGTCCACCACCGCGAGCGCCGCCGGGCTGCCGCCCGCCGCCTCCTACCGCCTGCGCGACCTGACCACCGGACGCACCACCCACAGCCGCGGCGCCGTCGCCGCGAAGGACATCCCGCCGCACGCCACGGTGCTCTACCGCGTCACCGCGCGCTGACCGTACGGCTGACCTGCCGTCGCCGCCGGGGCCGCCTCACCACGGCCGGTCCGCGGGCTCCCGGTGCTCCGCGCCTGCCCTGCGGAGCGCGACGGCCCGGCGGTGGAGGGCGACGGCCTCGGCGGTCCTGCCCAGCCGCTCCAGGCACTGGGCCTCGTCGGCGCGGGCGGCGAAGGTGTCGGCATGGGCCGGGCCCCACTCCCGTTCCCTGACGTCCGCGACCTCGTGGTACAGGCCGAGCGCCTCGTCCCAGCGGCCGAGCCAGCCCAGCGCCACCGCCCGCTCGCGCAGGCTGACCAGGGTGTCGGGGTGGCCGGAGCCGAGCGTGGCGGCGCGTCGCGCGGCCACCTCCCCGGCCTCGGCGAGCGCTTCCTCCCAGCGGCCCAGGCGGCCCATGGCCACACCCAGGCCGTGCCGGGCCCTGAGCGTCACGGCCGCGTCGGGGCCGTGCGTCCGGGTGTGGCCCGCGACCAGCTCGCGGTGGGCTGCCAGCGCATCGGCCGCGCGGCCGAGCCTGCCCAGGGTGAGGGCGACGTCGGAGCGGGCGGCGAGCGTGTCGGGGTGGTCGGCGCCGCAGGCCGCCGCCCGCGCGTCGGCGATCTTCCGGTACTCCCCCAGCGCCTCCGTCCACCGGCCGAGACGGCCCGCCAGGCAGGCGGCTTCGCCGCGGCTGCACAACGTGTCGGGATGCCGCTCGCCCAGCACCGCGGCCCGCGCACCCGCCACCTCGCGGGCCGTGCGGTACGCGTCCTCCAGGCGGCCGAGCCGGCCCAGGCCGACCGCGAGGTCGTGACGGCAGCTGAGGGTGCCGGGGTGGTCGTCGCCCCGCGCCCTGCGGAGTCCGGCCAGCACCGCCGCGAGGATCTGGTGCGCCTCGAAGTGCCGGCCGAGCCGGGCCAGGGCCTCGGCAGTACGGCGCCGGGCTTCGAGGGTGTCGGGGTGGTCGGGCCCGAGGAGCCAGGCGCGTTCATCGGCGACCGCGCGGTGCACGGCGGCGGCCTCGTCCCAGCGGCCCAGGCGGCCGAGGCCGATGCCCGCGTCGTGCCGCTCGCCGAGCCCGGCGATGGTGTCGGCGGACGCGGCCTGCGGCGGCGGACCGGCCGGCGGTGTCCCGGATCCGCGGGACGGCGGTCCCGTCCAGGCGCCGGTGAGCTGTGCGAGGGCCGGACCGGGGCCACCGCGTCCGGGCGACCGCGCGCCGCCCGCCGGGGAGCCGATGCCCATCCCCCGGGTCCAGGAGGGCAGTCGCCGGGTGCGGGCGGCCGGCACCGTGTCCTGCGCCGCCCGCGGCTGCCTGCCGTGGTGACCGCGGCGGGCGTCCGCGAGGCGCGCGGTCAGCTCACCGGCGTCCACCGGCCGGTCGTCCGGGTCCTTGGCGAGCAGCTCCAGCATGATCCGCTCGTACGGTTCGGGCAGTTCGGGCCGGTGGGCGCGCGGCGGTTCGGGGGCGGTGTCGCGGTGGCCGACGAGGACCGCCCAGGCGTCGCCATCGCCGAACGGCGGGGCCCCGGTGGCGATTTCGTAGAGCACGCAGCCCAGCGAGTACAGGTCGCTGCGGTGGTCCACGGTTCCGGCGTCGATCTGCTCGGGCGACATGTAGTGCGGGGTGCCCATGGCGATGCCGGTGCCGGTCAGCCGGGCGGTGAAGCCGATGTCGTGGCCGAGCCTGGCGATGCCGAAGTCGCAGATCTTGACCGTGCCGTCGGCGGTCCTGACGATGTTCGCCGGTTTCAGGTCGCGGTGGACGACGGCGTGTTCGTGGGTGTAGGCGAGGGCCGCGGCGACCTGTTCGGCGATGTCGATGACGTCGGGGACGGGCAGCGGGTGGCGGCGGTTGTCCTCCAGGAGCTGGCTGAGGTTGCGGCCGGTGAGCAGTTCCATGACGAGGAAGAGGGTGCCGTCGTCCTCACCGAAGTCGTGGACGACGGTGATCCCGCGGTGCTGGAGCGCGGCGGCGACCCGCGCCTCGCGGCGGAACCTCTCGCGCAGCACCCGCAGCGTCTTCGGATCGCGCCGGCTGCCGAGCGGCTTGAGGCACTTGACGGCCACATGACGCCCGAGCGAGGTGTCCCGCGCCCGCCACACCTCCCCCATGCCGCCGCGCCCGATCCTGTCGAGCAGCCGGTAGCGCCCGTGCATCAGCTCACTGTCCGCCATCGTCCGCCACCGCCCCCGTCCGCGCTGTCCACCGCGCAGCTCCCCCTGCGTGCCCTGCCCGTCCAGTATGGCGGCGGAGCGGCGGGGCTTGTAGGGCACCGGGCGGGCGGCGCGCCCGGTCACCGCCGTACGCGCGGCATCCCCAGGCCGATCCAGGAGATGATCTCGCGCTGGATCTCGTTGTTGCCGCCGCCGAAGGTGAAGATGACGGCGGAGCGGTAGCCGCGCTCCAGTTCGCCGTGGAGCACCGCGCCGGCCGAGCCCTCCTTGAGCGGTCCGGCCGCGCCGACGACTTCCATCAGCCAGGCGTAGGCGTCACGGCGGGCCTCGGAGCCGTGGACCTTGACCGCCGACGCGTCCTGCGGGGTGAGCGTGCCCTGCTGGAGCGCGTCGACCATCTGCCAGTTGAGCAGTTTCATGGCGTCGAGGACGGTGTGGGTGCGGGCCAGCCGGCCGCGGACCCAGCCGATGTCGATGACCCGGCGGCCGTCGGCGAGGGTCGTCGCCGCCGCCCAGCGCTGGACGTCGTGCAGGGCGCGGATGGCCATCGTGCCGTGCGCGGCGAGGGTGACCCGCTCGTGGTTGAGCTGGTTGGTGATGATCCGCCAGCCCTTGTTCTCCGCGCCGACGCGGCGGGAGGCCGGGACGGTGATGTTCTCGTAGTGGCTGGCCGTGGTGTCGTGCGAGGCGAGGGTGTTGATGAGGGTGCAGGAGTAGCCGGGGTCCGACGTCGGCACCAGCAGCATGGTGATGCCCTTGTGCGGCGGGACGCCGTCCGCGGGCTCCGTGGTGCGTACGGCGAGCCATACCCAGTCCGCGGTGTCACCGTTGGTGGTCCAGATCTTCTGCCCGTTGACGAGGTAGTGGCCGCTCTCCTCGTCCCCCACGCGCCGTGCGCGGGTCTTGAGGGCGGCGAGGTCGGTGCCGGCGTCGGGTTCGCTGTAGCCGATGGCGAAGTCGATCTCGCCGGAGAGGATGCGGGGCAGGAAGTACGCCTTCTGTTCGTCCGTGCCGAACTGCATGATCGTCGGGCCGACGGTGTTGAGCGCCATCAGCGGCAGCGGCACTCCGGCCTGCGCTGCCTCGTCGAAGAAGATGAACTGTTCCATCGGCGACATGCCACGGCCGCCGTACTCGACGGGCCAGCCGACCCCGAGCCAGCCGTCGCCGCCCAGGCGCCGCACGGTGTCGCGGTAGAACCGTTTCTGGGCGGCGGGGTCGAAGTGGCGGGCGTAGGCGTTGTCCGGCACGAGCCCGGCGAAGTACGTCCGCAGTTCGGCGCGCAACCGCTGCTGCTCGGGGGTGTATTCGAGGTGCACGGCCCCTCCAGTTCGTCCGCTCCCGGTCTCCGGCCCTGCGCCGCCTGATTTCTGACGGGTCGTCGGTTACCGGATCTGGATCGGCAGCAGAGTAGAACGCGTTGCAGAAATGCGGAAGGGTGCGCGCGGGGGCGACGACGGCGCGGCCGATGGCCGGCGCCGTGCCGTCGGTCGCCCGCCCGCCGGGGTGCGGCGGCCCGGTGGGCGGCGTCCGTCAGCCGCCCGGCGGACGGGTGTGCGGGGCGGGCAGCGGGTCGGGCAGCGGGCCCGGTGCGGGGCCCGGCGTCGGCGGGGCCGGGTGGGGCGGGATGGGGTCGGGCTCGGGGGTCGGGACGGGGCCTGGCACCGGGTCGGGGCCGGGGGCGGGGGCGGGGCCGGGCGTCGGTCCGGGGGTCGGGCCCGGCGGGCCGGGGCCCGGTCCCGGGGTGGGCGGGACGGGGTCGGGGTGCGTGGGGCCCGGCGGCCCCGGCGGCTGCGGCACGGTCACGGTGACCGCCTCCTTCGCTGGTCGGGTCCGGCCCGCCTTCGGGTCGGGGCCGGGGACGGCGCGTCCTCCGCCCCGGGTTACCGGTGCGCGGCGTCCGGAAACCCGGGTGACGGTGCGCGTGCGGAGGGTGGCGACGCCGGGGGTGCGGGCGTATCCGCCGAGCCGGGCCGGGCCGGGCCGGGCCGGGCCGGATGTGTACGCAAGGGCGCGGCCGGAGGGGGCGGAGAGGGCGGAGGCGGAGAGGGCCGTCCAGGGTCGCCCGCCCCGGACGGTCCGAGCGCGGCCCTCAGCCCTCTCCGTCCCCCAACCCTCCCCCCCTCACCCCTCCAACATCCCCGACGTGTCGAGGACTTGGCGGATCGCCCGTCCCGACGCGAGTTCCTCCAGGGCGTCGTTGATGTCCGTCAGCGGCAGGGTGCCGGTGTGCATCTCCTCCACCGGCATCAGGCCGGCCCGCCACAGGTCGAGGAAGCGCGGGATGTCGCGGCGCGGCACCGCGTCGCCCATGTAGGAGCCCAGCAGGGACTTGCCCTCGCCCGCGAAGGCCAGGGCCGGTACCTCAAGGACCCGGTCGGGGGCGGGCAGGCCGACCGAGACGACCCGGCCGCCGCGGGCCACCGCCGCCAGGCACGCGGCCATCACCTGGGGACTGCCCACCGCCTCCACCGCCAACTCGGCGCCGCCGGAGGTGAGTTCACGTATCGCCTCGATGGCGTCGGCGGGATCGTAGGCGTGGGTGGCGCCCAGCCGCAGGGCCAGGGCGCGCTTCTCGAGTACCGGGTCCACGGCGATGACGGGGTAGGCCCCCGCCGCGCGGGCGCCCAGCACCGCGGACAGGCCCACGCCGCCCAGGCCGTACACCACCGTCGCCTGGCCGGGCCGCAGCGCCGCCGTGTTGATGACCGCGCCGGCGCCCGTCAGGACCGCGCAGCCGAACAGGGAGGCCACCGAGAAGGGGACGTCCCGCGGGATCGGGACCACCGATTCCTGTGCCACCACCGCGTATTCGGAGAAGGCGGAGACACCCAGCTGGTGGTGGACCGTCTCGCCCGCGGCGTCGGTGAGGAGTGAGGGCCCGTGCAGCAGGGCTCCGCTGCCGTTGGCCGCCGCCGCCTGCCCGCACAGCGCCGGCCTGCCCTCCGCGCAGTGCCGGCAGAAGCCGCAGCTGGGGACGAATACCAGCGCCACGTGATCGCCCGGCGCGACCCGGCCGACGCCTGGCCCGGTCTCCTCGACGACACCCACCGCTTCGTGGCCGAGCGCCATCGGCAGCGGGCGCACCCGGTCACCGTTGACCACCGACAGGTCCGAGTGGCAGAGGGAAGCGGCGGCGATACGGACCAGGACCTCGCCCTGGCGGGGCGCGCCGAGGTCCAGCTCCTCCACCTCGACGGGGCGGCTGCCGGTGTAGGGACGGTCGGTCGAGGTGCCGCGGAGCACCACCGCGCGGGTCTTCACTGCGCCACCTCCGCACGCGGTGCGCAGCGCAGGACGTCGCGGCTCTCCAGCAGCGGTACGACCTTGCCGAGCACGATCTCCTGGAAGTGGGCGGAGGCGCAGTGCGCGGTGAAGTCGGCCTCACAGGCGTACTCCTCGTACAGCACGACCGCGCGCGGGTCCTCGATGCCCTGGTGGACGCGGTAGCCGAGGCAGCCGGGCTCCTGGCGGGAGGCGGTGGCCATCGCGTCGAGGAGGGTGAGGACGGTGTGCTCCGCATCCGGCCTGGTGCGGTAGCGGGCTAGGACGACGTAGGTCACAGGGGTCACTCCTGGGGTGGTGCGGGTCGTTTGAGTGCGGACGGCGGGACCGGCGGCAGCTGGTCGCGGCGCAGGTGCCACAGGCGGGGGTCGGACGTGGCGGCGGCGGCCGAGCCCAGGGCCAGCGCCAACGCCACGTCCGCGGGCGATTCCACGAAACCCGCGGCGACCGAGGGGGACATCGCGCGCTGCGCCTGCGCGCTCATCCGGCCGATGATCGGGGCGGGCATGATCTCGACCAGGTCCGGCGCCCCGCGTGAGATCGCGTCGAGGGAGCGGCGCAGGTTGGAACGGTCGGTGACGAACACCTTCATCATGGTCAGCAGGCCGAGCGGGCGCCCCTTCTCTATGAGGGAGAGCCGGGTGCTCACCACACCGTGCGCGCCGAGGTTCTTGAGGAACTCCAGCGCGCCCCGGTCCTGCGCGAGACCGGGGCTGCTGTCGACGTTCACGAACACGGTCTTCCCCGCCCGGCCCAGCGCCGGCACGACCTGGGGCAACTGCCCCACGGCGAACGACGCGAGGATGCCCACCTTCGCCGGTGCGGTCAGGAACTGCCGCAGCGGCTGGGTGCCGACCACCGACGCGACGACCGGCACCTCGGCGAAGACCGAGGAGAGCCGGGGGTCGAGCGCGGTCCGGGAGGAGTGATTCATGGCAAGGGCCTGCCTGGGAGGGAGAGGGTGCGCGCCGCCCGGATCAGTGCAGCGGGGACGTACCGAATCGGCTGGGAAGGCCCAGCTTGCCAGGGTTGAGGATGCCGATCGGGTCCAGGGCCTGCTTCACGGCGACGAAGGTCGCGAAGCCGGCGCCGAGGGATTCCTCCAGGTAGGGGCCGCGCAGCAGGCCGCAGCCGTGGTGGTGGCTGAGCGCCGCCCGGTGCTTGATGAGGACGGCGTTGGCGGCGTCCCAGACCGAGCGGTACCAGTCGCGGCGCGCCGCGGGGTCCACGTCGCCGCGCAGCGAGAAGTAGACGCAGGCGCCGTCGGTGTACGCGTGGGACTGGTGTGCCGAGGCCGCCAGGGTGCCGGGCACCGCCTCGATCGCGGTCACCACCTCGTCGTAGATGACCGGCAGGTCGGCCCAGGACGCGGCCATCTCCAGGGTGTCGGCGACGAACCCGGGGCCGGGGGTGAAGCCGTCCGACGACTTGCCGACCAGCATCCGCTCGTCCAGCCAGCGCGCGAAGACCGCCTGGCTGTCCAGCTCGGGGCCGTACGCGGCGCACACCTCGGCCGCCACCTTCAGCGAGGCGTCCACGATCGCCGGGTCGCCCTCGTCGGCGATCAGCAGCAGGTTGGTCTCCGGGTGGCCGAAGTGGGTGCCCGATTCGAGGGTGTCGTACAGGCGCAGGACGGCCGGGGTGGCGCCGCGCTGCATGATCTCGCGGCAGGCGTCGAGGCCCTGCGCGAAGGTGTCGAAGCCGAAGGCGACGGCGTTCGCGTACTCCGGCAGCGGGTGGACCCGCAGCCGCGCCGAGACGATGACGCCGAGGGTGCCTTCGGAGCCGACGAACAGCTGGCGCAGGTCGGGGCCGACCGCGGCGCGGGCGTAGTCGCCGTAGGTGGCGCGGGTGCCGTCGGCGTGCACGACGTCGACGCCGACGACCATGTCCTCGATCTTGCCGTAGCGGGTGGAGAGCTGGCCCGCGCCGCGGCAGGCGATCCAGCCGCCGACCGTGGAGACGGCGAACGCGGAGGGCCAGTGGCCCGTGGTGACGCCGTACTCCTCCTGGAGCTGCTTCTCGAAGAGGTCGCCGAACATGCCGGCCTCGACGTCGACCACGTTCGAGACCGGGTCGAAGCCGGTGATGCGGTTCAGCGCGCAGACGTCCAGGACGACGCCGCCGAAGACGGGCAGCGCCGCGCCGGTGACGTTGGAGCGGCCGGCCGACGGGGTGACCGGGATGCCGGCCTGGTGGCAGATCCGCAGGACGGCGGCGACCTGGTCGGCGTCGGCCGCCTCGACGATCACGGCGTCCGGCGTCGCGGGGCGGCCCTCGGTCTCGCCGATCATCGATCCGGCCCACCAGTCGCGGGTCCGGGTGACGACCTCGTCGCGGGCGGTGTGCACGGCCTGCGCGGCGCCGCGCAGCGCCTCGATCACCGGCACGGGCACCTCGACCGGGTCGGCCTGGAGAGCGGCATCGCCGTCGCCGATCGGGGTGTTCTGCGCCCACTTGGCGCGGCTGGGGGCGCCGATGGTGTAGTTGCCGCGGTTGAACGGGTGGGTGATGGTCTGACGGCTGATCATGCTGCTGCTCCTTCGAGGAGGACGGTCTTCTCGTGACGGACGTCTGCGAGGTACGCGGCGACCGAGCGGTCCACCTCGTCCTCGGTGAGGTTCAGTTCGCGGCCGAGCAGGGCGCCGACGGCGGCTGCCGCGTCCGCGGACGCGTCCCGGGCGAACAGGCGGGCGCGCAGCCGGCGGGACAGTACGTCGTCGACGGAGCGGGCCATTTCGGCGCGGGCCGCGTAGACGACCTCGGCCTTGGTGTACGGCAGTCCCGCGACGATCGGCTCGGCCAGCTCGGGGTCGTCGGCGATCAGGTCGCCGACGAAACGGGCCTCGGTGCCGTAGCGCTCGCCCAGGTGCGCGGCGATGCCGCCGGACGCGGCGACCGCTTCGGCGTCGTAGCCGGCGCCGCCGAGCAGCGGGAGCTTGGCGGTGCGGCTCGCGCCCTTGCGGCCGAGGACCGTCATCACCTTGTCGACGACCAGCTCGCCCATGTGCCGGCTGGTGGTGAGCTTGCCGCCGGTCACCGTCACCATGCCGGTGGCGCCGACGGTGATGTGGTGGTCGCGGCGCATGTCGAGGGTGGCGCCCTCCTTGCCGCCGACCAGCGGGCGCAGGCCGCCGATGGAGCCGACCACGTCGTCCGGGGTGAGCTTGCCATCGAAGGCGGTGTTGGCGCCCTCCAGAAGGAAGTTCATCTCCTCGCGGGTGCAGTGCACGTCGTCGACGGAGCCCTGGTAGTCCTCGTCGGTGGTGCCCAGGACGACGCTGTTGCCCCAGCGGGTGCAGGTCGCGCGGCGGGCCCGGCCGGGGATCGGCACGGTGACGGTGCAGTTGATCCGCACCTTGTCCCACGGCACCACGATGTGGACGCCCTTGGCGGGGCGGACCTGCGGCCGGTGCCCGTCGTCGGCCATCGCGTCGACCTGGTCGGCCCACACGCCGGTGGCGTTGACGACGGCGCGGGCCCGGACGTCGATGCGGTCGCCGTCGGCGATGATCCGGGCTCCTGCCGCCTTGCCGTGCTGCACCAGCAGGGCATCGGCCGCGGCGCCGTTGAGCACTGTCGCGCCGAGCGCGGCTGCGGTCCGTACGAGGGTGAGGACCAGCCGGGCGTCGTCGGTGCGGGCGTCGAAGTACATCAGCCCGCCCTTGAGGTTCTCCGCGCGCAGCGTCGGCGCCTGCGCGAGGACCTCGGGGACGGTCAGGCGCTGGTGGAGCTTGCCGATCCGCCAGCCGCCGACCAGGTCGTACGTCCACAGCAGGCCCTCGAATCCCTTGGCGAGGCGGGCGTCGAAGATGCCCTCCTTCTCCAGGATCGGGAAGAGGAACGGCAGCCGGTGCACCAGGTGCGGGGCGTTCTTGCGGAAGCGGTGGCGCTCCAGGAGCGAGTGGCGCACGAGGTTGACGTTGCCCTGCTCGATGTAGCGCAGGCCGCCGTGCACCATCTTGGAGGACTTCGACGACGTGCCGGAGGCGAAGTCGTCCTTCTCGACGAGGGCCGCGCGCAGGCCGCGCGAGGCGGCGTCGAGCACGGCGTACGCACCGGTGATGCCGCCGCCGATCACGACCACGTCGTAGGTGTCGTCGGCCAGCCGGCGCTTGGTCGCCGCGCGGTCGAGCAGCAGGGGCGTCCGGCGGGTCGCCGCGGCGCTGCGCCGCGGCTTCCGGGCGGGCATGGTGATCACAACATCAACTCCTGGTGTTTCGGTGCGACGGCCGCGGGGTCGGGTCCTGACGGCCGTCCGTATGACGGAACGGGCCGTCAGTGGGGGGTGTGCGGTGGGTCGGGCTGCAGTGCGGGGTCCTTGAGATGTGCCGCCAACAGGTCGCGCCAGTCGGCCCGTTGGGCGGTCCGCTCCCGCTCGTCGACCGACGGCTCGAAGATCCGGCCGCGCGGCTGTGCCTCGACGGCCTCTTCGAGCGAGGACCACAGGCCCTGGGCGACACCGGCCAGGTAGGCGGTGCCGCGCAGGCTCGCGGTGGCGGAGTCGGCGACCCGCTCCAGCGGCAGTCCCGTCAGGTCGGCCTGGATCTGCATCAGCGGATCGCTGCCGGAGACGCCGCCGCCGATCCTCAGGCGGGTGAAGGGCGCACCCATGGTGTCGGCGACCCCGTCGATCAGGTCGCACACCGAGTGGGCGATCCCGTCGAGTACGGCGCGGGCCAGGTCGGCGCGGGTGGTGGCGAGGGTGAGTCCGGTGAGAGCCGCGGTGGCCTCCGGGTGCCAGACCGGCGTACGGACCCCGGCCAGCGCCGGGACGAAGCGCGGGGTGCGTCCCGGCCTGGTGGGCACCCGGCCCGCTTCCTCGCCCAGTTCCTTCGGCGAGGCGAACAGGCCCAGGTCGTCGCAGAGCCAGCGCAGCGCGGAGCCCGCCGTGGAGGTGTACGCCTCCAGGCTGTAGTGGCTGGTGTCGCCCTGCCGCCTGCCCGGCTGGGCGAGCACCCCGGTGATGTCGGGCCGCGGCAGGGCGGGTGTGGTGCCGGTCGCGGCGTCGACGAAGGCGCCGGTTCCGTACACGCACATGCCCTGGCCCGCGGCGAGGCCGCCGAGTGCGATCAGGGCGGCGTGCTGGTCGCCCATGGAGGCGGCCAGCGGGACGCGGATGCCGAGCGCGTCCGGGTCGGTGGTGCCGAAGCCGCCGTCGTCGGAGCGGAGTTCGGGCAGCAGGTCGAGGGGGAAGCCGAGGCGGCCGATCCACTCCTCGTCCCAGGCGTGCGCGCTGAGCAGGTAGCCGCCGGTGGAGGCGGCGTTGGTGGGGGTGGTGGCATGCACGGCGCCGCCGGTGAGACGCCAGATCAGCCAGGTGTCGACGGTGCCGAAGACCAGCCGGCCCGCGCGGTGGGCGGCGGCCACCTCCGGGTGCCCGGCGATCTGCCGGGCGGCCCAGAGGAACGGGGCGCGGGCGCCGACCGGCCGTCCCTGGCGGGCCAGCAGCACGGCGTCCCACTCCGCCTCGTAGGCGGTGAGTTCCTGCGCGTACCGCCGGTCCTGCCACACCACGGCGGGCAGCAGCGGGCGCCCGGTGACCTTGTCCCACAGCATCGCGGTGGCCCGCTGGGTGGAGAGGGCGACCGCGGCGATCTCGATGCCGTCCTCGTGGGCGCGGGCGACGGCGCGGCGGGCGACGTCCAGGGTGGCGGTCCAGATCTCCATCGGGTCCTGCTCGACGGAGCGGTCGTCCGGGTGGCTGACCTCGATCGCGCGGTAGAACACCTCGTGGGCGGCGCCGGAATCGAGGACGACGCCGGCCCGGGTGCCCGTGGTGCCCTCGTCGATGGCCAGCACTCCGCGCCGTGCGGCGGCGCCGGGGAACGTCTGCGTCATGGCAGCCCTTTCATTGCGAGCATCACGAGCTGTACGGGGGAGGGGGACCATCGTGGGGTGCGGCGGGCGGCGCGGCCGGTCAGCGCGCGGCCGGTGAGGGCGCGGATTGCGGGGCGCCGTCCCCGGCGGCGGCGGTCGTCGCGTCGGGCGCGGCGTGGTCCTTGGTCGGATCCCACTTGATCGCCAGGCAGACGAGCATGCCGAGCAGCGGGACGACGGAGAGCACCAGGAAGGTGTCGGCGAGGCCCAGCGCGTCCTTGATCTGCGGGAAGACGTACAGACCGACGACGCTGCCGAAGCTGCCGACCATCCCGGTGACGCCGGTGCCCAGGGCCCGCACGTCGCTGCTGTACGAGAGCGCGGCGATGGACTTGCCGTTGGCACCCGGGCCCGCGGCATGGCAGAGGATGAACAGCACCGGCAGCAGGAACGCCACGGCCAGCGGGACCTTCTCGAAGGTCAGCCCCATCGCCACGAGGGCGACGAACACCCCGGCGAATCCGGCGGCTGAGCTGAGCCGCAGGCCCATGCGGCGGCCGACGTACGCGGAGAGCAGCCCGCCCGCGATACCGAAGGCGTTGAACACCATCGAGCCGACGGTCGCCTTCTCGAAGCTCTCACCGAAGATCGACAGGCTGATCAGCGGGAGGTACCAGCCGACCGCGAAGTACTGCATCGACTGGCCGAGCGAGATGACCGACGACAGGACGGTGCGCGGCAGGTAGGCGCCCTTGAAGAGCAGCCCGGCCTGGCGCAGCCCGATCGCCGGGGCGGCGGTCGCGGCGAGAGTGGCCTCGTCGGGCGCACCGGCGACGGCCTTGATCCGGTAGATGGTGTCCAGGTTGCGGACCGCCTCGTCCAGCCGGCCCTTGCTCGCCAGCCAGGTGGGGCTCTCGGCCAGCATCAGCCACTGGAAGAGCAGCAGCAGGGCGGCGACCACGCCTGCCGAGCCCACCGACCAGCGCCAGATGTCCGCACCGGCGTCGAGGTGGAAGAAGACCAGGGCGAGCGCGAGGTTGCTGGTGGTGGCGACGTACCAGACGGCCTGCCAGAGGTTCAGCCGGCCGCCCATCTTGGCCGGGGTGTACTCGGCGAGCAGCGCCATGGCGACGGCGAAGTCGATGCCGTAGGCGATGCCCACCAGGACCCGGCCGAGCCAGACGACGGTGAAGTCACCGGCGAACGCGGCGAGCAGGGCACCGGCGATGGCGAAGACCTTCGCGATCAGCAGCGGGGGGACGCGGCCGACGCGGGTGGCCAGCCAGCCGCCGACCGGGTTGAAGAGGATCGCCAGGGCCGGGGCGGTGGCCGTGAGGATCGAGACCTGGGTGCTGGACAGCTCCATCTGGGCCGTCATCGGTCCGAGCCCCGCACTCAGCGCGGCGTTCGAGTACGCGTCGAGGAACAGCCCGCCGAACACGAGGAACCAGATGATCTGCGCCCGGCCGGAGATCTTCCCCAGCCCATCGATGAGCGCAACGACGTCGGCGACGCCTTTGACGCTCGGACGTTGTGCCATGAATCCGCCTTCGGGAAGGACCCGCCGGCGGTGTGCAGAGCACAAAAAACAGGCACGACAAAACCACCGACAGGTGGTCTATGTCTGTGCCTGTCAAAACACTGCGGAAAGCGCCGCAGCACGTGAACTGCAAAGTACGAACTAGCAGTGAGATTAAGAACGTGTCAGGAGAAACGTCAAGGGTTTCCGGCAGGTTACCCAAACGTGACGGGCGTACTGCCGTGACCCTGCGGGGCACCCGGCCGCCGTCAGCCCGCCCACAGGGCCCCGGCCAGCGCGGCCCCCGCGAAGGCCGCGCCGAGCCCCGCCACCAGGCTCGCCGCGGCGTTCACCGCCGCGAAGAAGCGGGCGCCGTCCTCGGCCAGCCGCAGCGTCTCGTACGAGAACGTCGAGTAGGTGGTCAGCGCCCCGCAGAGGCCGGTGCCGAGCAGCAGCTGGACCTGCGAGGACGCGGCGCCGTGCGCCACCGCGCCGGTGAGCAGGCCCAGGATGAGGCAGCCGGTGACGTTGACGGTGAAGGTGCCCCAGGGGAACACGGTGTCGTGCCTGCGTTGCACCGTGCGGTCGGTGAGGTAGCGCAGCGGGGCGCCGACCGCCGCGCCGATGATGACGAGCAGCCAGTTCACTGCGTCTCCTTGCCGTGCGTCTCGCGGGTGTAGCGGATGGTCTCGACGGGGTCGATGACCACCAGGCCGTCGCCCAGCACCTCGTCCAGGCGCGGCAGGAAGGCGCGGATCCGCTCCTCGCTGTCGACGAGGACGACGGCGACCGGCAGGTCCTCGCTCAGCGAGAGCAGTCTGGTCGTGTGGATCAGGGAGTGCCCGCCGAAGCCTTCGACGCCGCGGAAGACGGAGGCGCCGGCCAGCCCCGCGGCGTGCGCGCGGTGCACGATCTCGGTGAAGACGGGCCGGTGGTGCCAGGTGTCGCTCTCGCCGACGAAGACCGTCGCGCGCAGGGCCTGTCCTGTGGTCTTCACTGCTGCCTCCACTCCACGACGCGGCGGGTGAGCGTGGCCGCGGTCCACACCGCGGTCAGGGCGGTGACCAGGGTGAGCGCCAGATAGGCGAGGGCGGTGGCGGCCCGTCCGTGCGTCAGCAGGTGCTGGATGTCGACGGCGTAGGTGGAGAACGTGGTGAAGCCGCCGAGTACGCCGGTGCCGAAGAACGGGCGGACCAGGCGGTGGGCCGCCCACACGTCGCTGATCAGCACCATGAACACGCCGATGACGGCGCAGCCGGTGGCGTTGACGGCCAGGGTGGTCCAGGGGAACGCGCCGTCGGCGGTGGGCCACAGCAGCGAGGCGCCGTACCGGGCGCTCGCCCCGATCGCGCCGCCGAGCGCCACCACGCCGAGCACCGCGCGCTGCCCCTGCGGTGTCCGGTGCGGCTGCGCGGGCGCACGGAGATCCACATCGGGATCGGTGGGTTCGTTCGCCAAGGGAATCCGGGCCTTCACCACGTATCTCTCCTACTCGCCCCGAGCGCCCGGTTGCGGGCGCGCCTGATCGCAAGTAGGGACCGTTGGCGGCGTCGTCGCCGCGGTTCGGGTACGGCGGGCCCCACCGCCGCGCGGCGCCCGTGGGCACCGCAGTGATCAGGATACCTCCGGGTCCTGGCGCCGGCCCCGGCACCGGGGTGCCCGCCCGCCACACGGGTCCGGCCGGCCCTCTCGGGTCCTGGCCGGTACGTCCCTATGATGCGGCTGCCGCCTCTGGCCCCGCGGGCATCCCGTCGGCACCCGCCCAGGAGGATTCGCCATGACCGTCAGCGTCCTGCTCCCCCGGCCCGATGGATCGACGTACCGCAGGCGACTGCGCGCCCCGGCGGCCGTCCCGCACAGCGGGCCCGCGCCCGCCACCCGCAAGGTGTACGCGGCGGCCCATGTGGTCGCCGACCCGCTGCGGACGAGCGCCGCGGGAGGGGCCGTCGACTGGGAGGCGACCCTGGCGGTCCGGCGACGGCTGTGGCGCCTCGGTCTCGGGGTGGCCGAGGCCATGGACACCGCGCAGCGCGGCGCGGGGCTGCCCGCCGATGCCGTCGGCGAGCTGACCGCCCGTACGCTGGCCGCCGCCGCGGAGGTGGGCGGTGAGGTGCTGGTTGGGGTGACGACCGATCAACTGCCCGCCGGGGACAGCACGTTGGACGCGGTGTGCGCCGCGTACACCGCGCAGTTGGAGCGGGTGCAGCGGCTCGGCGGGCGTGCCGTGCTGATGGCCAGCAGGCAGTTGGCGGCGAGCGCCCGCGGCCCCGGGGACTACCTCGACGTGTACCGGCGGCTGTGCGAGCACAGCGAGCGGCCCGTCGTGCTGCACTGGCTGGGCGAGGCGTTCGACCCGCGGCTGCGCGGATACTGGGGCAGTACGGACATCGACGCGGCGCAGCGCACGGTCCTGGAGCTGATCGAGCGGCACGCCGACCGCATCGACGGCATCAAGGTCTCGCTGCTCGACGCGGCCCGCGAGGTGGCGCTGCGCCGCCAACTGCCCGCGGGGGTGCGCCTGTACACCGGTGACGACCTGCACTACGTCGACCTGATCGAGGGCGATGCGCACGGTCACAGCGACGCGCTGCTGGGTGCTTTCGGCCCGCTCGCGCCGCACGCGGCCGAGGCCCTGCGGCGGCTCGGCAGCGGGGACCGCGTCGGCTACCGCGCGCTCCTCGCGCCCACTCTCCCGCTGAGCCGGACGCTCTTCGAGGCGCCGACCTACCACTACAAGACGGGTGTGACGTGGCTGGCGTATCTGTCGGGGCTCCAGTCGCACTTCCGGATGCTCGGCGGTCTGGAGTCGGCCCGTGGGCTGCTGCATCTGGTGGCGCTCGCGGAACGGGCCGACGACATCGGGCTGTTGCCCGAACCCGAGCTGGCGGCGGAGCGGCTGACCGGCTATCTGCGGCTGCACGGGATCGGGTGAGTGCGGTGGAGCTGAGCCGTTGCAGCATCAACTCGGTCACCGTGCGCGCCCTCGGTCTGCCCGCGCTGCTGCGTGAGGCGGGGCGGCTGGGGGTCGCGGGCATCGCGCCGTGGCGGGATCTGATCGCGCCGTACGGGGCGGCGACGGCGGGGCGGATGATCGCGGACGCCGGGCTCGCCGTCTCCGGTCTGTGCCGCGGCGGCATGTTCACCGCGCCCACCGCTGCGGGCCGGCGCGCGGCGGTGGCGGACAACCTGCGGGCGATCGACGAGGCGCGGGCGCTGGGCACGGACGTCCTGGTGCTGGTGTGCGGCCCGGTGACCGGGCGGGATCCCGCCGGTTCGCGGACGATGATCCGGGAGGGCATCGAGGCGGTGCTCGGGCACGCGCGGGCGGCCGGGGTGCGGCTCGGTGTGGAGCCGCTGCATCCGATGATGGCCGCCGACCGCTCGGCGGTCACGTCCCTGCGCGAGGCCAACGCGCTGCGGCAGGCGATCGGGGATCCGCAGCTCGGGGTGATCGTCGACGCGTATCACGTGTGGTGGGAGCACGATCTGGAAGCGCAGATCGCCGCGGCGGCCGGTCAGCTGCTCGGCTTCCACGTGTCCGACTGGGTGACCCCCATCGAGGGGCAGCTCTCCAGCCGCGGCATGCCGGGCGACGGCTGCATCGATCTGCGGCGGATGCGCGGGTGGGTGGAGCGGGCCGGGTTCCGGGGGCTCGCGGAGGTGGAGATCCTCAGCGACCGGTGGTGGGCCGAGGAGCCGCGCGCCGTCCTCGACCTGGCCGTGGAGCGGTTTCTGGACGTGGTGTGAAGGCGCGGCCCGTCGGCCGGAATCCGTGGTGCCGACGGGCCGCGGGACTTCTAGCCTGAGCGGCATGACGGACGAATCCGCGCGTGCGGCAGCGCTGTTGAAGGCCCAGGCCGATGCGGCCGACCTGTTCGGCGAGGTGGAGCGGCGTGGTCTGGTGGCGCCTGGGCGTGGTGAGCGGGCGGTGAGCGACGCGGTCCGCGACCTGGCGTACGAGATGTTCGGCATCCGCCGCTTCTGGCACAAGCGGATCGTCCGCGCCGGGCCGAACACCCTGCACCCCTACCGGGAGAACCCGCCGGACCGGGTCATCGCCGATGACGACATCGTCTTCTGCGACTTCGGGCCGCTCTTCGACGAGTGGGAGGCGGATTTCGGACGCACCTTCGTGCTCGGCGACGATCCCGTCAAGCACCGGCTGCGGGACGATCTGCCGCGGCTGTTCGCGGCGGGCCGCCGGTACTTCGCGGCACATCCGGAGGTGACGGGCGAGGAGTTGTACGCCGAGGCCGTACGGCTGGCGCGGGAGGCCGGCTGGGAGTTCGGCGGTCCGCACTCGGGGCATCTGGTGGGCGAGTTCCCGCACGAGAGGGTGGCCGGTGCGGAGGTCGACTCGTACATCGCGCCGGGCAGTCGCCTTCCGATGCGGCGCACCGACGGGTCCGGGCAGCGCTGTCACTGGATTCTGGAGATCCATCTCGTCGATCCGGCGCGTGGTTTCGGCGGTTTTCACGAGGAGTTGCTCGATCTCGGCCATGACGGGGCGTCCGCCGGGGGCTGATCCGGGTGTGCGGCGGGGCCACACCATCTCATCGTCAACCGCGGGTTGACGCACCTCGCGCGTCAACTTACGGTTGACGCATGGTGGATCCCGAACGCACGACACATCCCGTCCGGCTCGACGATCTGATCGAAGCCATCAAGAAGGTGCACACCGACGCCCTCGACCAGCTCTCCGACGCGGTGGTCGCCGCAGATCACCTCGGCGAGGTCGCCGATCACCTCATCGGCCACTTCGTCGACCAGGCACGGCGCTCCGGCGCCTCCTGGACCGACATCGGCCGGAGCATGGGCGTCACCCGGCAGGCGGCGCAGAAGCGGTTCGTCACCAAGGAGTCAGGGGAGACGGACCTCGATCCCCGGCAGGGGTTCAGCCGGTTCACCGAGCGGGCGAAGAACGTCGCGATGGCGTCACAGAACGAAGCCCGCGCGGCCGGCAACGACAAGATCAGGCCCGAACACCTCGTACTCGGCCTGCTGCACGAGCCGGAGGGCATCGGCGCCGGCGCGATCGTGGCGCAGGACGTGCCGCTGGAGACCGTACGGCAGGCGGCGCTCGCGGTGCTGCCGGAAGCGGCCGGCGAGCTGCCCGACCTGATTCCGTACAACGCGGCGGCCCAGAAGGCCCTGGAGCTGACGTTCCGGGAGGCACTGCGGCTGGGCCACAACTTCATCGGGACCGAGCACATCCTGCTGGCACTGCTGGAGTTGGAGGACGGCGCCGGCGTGCTCACCGGCCTCGGCATCGACAAGGCGCGGGCCGAGGCCCACATCGGTGCGGCCCTCGCCGCCCTGATCGCCGCGCGCCATCAGGACTGACCTACCGGACCCGCGGCCGGCGGTCCCCTCCCCCGGGGCCCGTCGGCCGCTCACGTGTCACGCCCGGTGCTTGGCCTCGAAGTGGGTGGAGTGGGCGGTGAGTTTCTCCAGCAGGGAGATCAGGGTCGCCTGTTCGTCCGGGCTCAGCGAACCCGCCCATTCCTGCTCGCGCTCGTTGTGGGCGCTGAACGCGCCGGAGATGGCCCGCATGCCGTCATCGGTGAGCCCCAGGTGCACCGCGCGGCCGTCGTGCGGCGCGCGTTCCTTGGTGACAAGGCCGTCCCGCTCCAGGGTGCTCACCAGCGCGGACACCGCGGCGCGGCTCATCCCGGACAGTTCGGCGACCTTCTTCGCCTCGACGGGACCTGCGAGCCAGACGGCGAACAGCACCCGGAAGCCGGGCCACGACCAGCCGCGCGGCCGGTGGACGGTGGACTCCAGGTCGTAGACGAGCATGTTCGCGGCGCGGTGCAGGGTGAGCACCAGGCGCATGGCGAGCGGATCCACGCCGGGCAGTTCGCGGGCGGTGCGCGACACGGCGTGGTCGATGAAGGACCAGAAGTGCAAGTGTTCGTTGTCCGGCTGTTCCTGGGGCACACCGGGAGTGTAGGCCGGGCCGCGCCGGACACGGCCGCCGGGCGGGCCGGGCGGAACTTCGTACGGAGGGGTTCACAGCGACGGCGTCCGGCGGTAACGTCGCCGATTAATCAAAGCTTTGATCGTCTCTTCGGTGCGGTTGTCCCCGGCCCGCCCGCCAGGAGCAGCCGCACCGGCCCCTTCCCCACCCACCGCGCGGTACCTCCACTTCACCCGTGTCACCCGTTTTCCCAGAAACAGGTGAGTACCCATGCCGGAAACCCTCGCCGCCCCACCGAGCCCCGGCGCCCTGCGCGCCTGCCTGTCCCGCTTCGCCACCGGAGTCACCGTCGTGACCTACGCGGACGACGACGGCAGCCCACGGGGCGCCACCATGAACTCCTTCACCTCCGTGTCCACCGACCCGCCCCTGGTGCTGATCAGCGTCGCCCGACGGGCCCGCAGCCACGGCCCGCTGACCGGCCGGCCCTTCTGCGTCAACGTGCTCGGCGCCGAACAGGAGGCGCTGGCCCGGCAGTTCGCCGGAAACCCGGGCGCCACCGAGCCCCGCTGGGTGACCGGCGCCCGCGTGCCCCGCCTCGCCGGTCCGCTCGCCTGGGTGGCCTGCGAGCCCTGGCGCGCGTACGACGGCGGCGACCACACTCTCGTCGTCGGCCGCGTCACCGGCACCGGACACCGCGACGGCGACGCCCTCACCTACGCCTGGAGCCGCTTCGGCACCGCCACCGAGTCCGCCGACGGCATCGAACACCTCAACTGACCCGCACCCGCACGTCTTCGAGGAGCCCCCATGGCCGCACGCACCGGCAAGGAATTCCTGGAACGACTCTCCGCCTCCCGCCCCACCGTGCACATCCAGGGCGAGACCCGCACCGGCGGCATCCAGGACCACCCCGCCTTCCGCAACGTGGTCCGCACCTACGCCGAGCTGTACGACCTCCAGCACTCCCCCGCGCACAAGGACGTCCTGACCTACCCGTCCCCCACCACGGGCGACCCCGTCGGCACGTCCTTCCTGACCCCGCGGACCCCCGACGACCTGGTCAAACGCCGTAAGGCTTTCAAGGTGTGGGCCGACCACAGCAACGGCATGCTGGGCCGCACCGGCGACTTCCTGAACAGCTCGCTGATGGCGCTGGCCTCGGCCGCCGACTGGTTCGCGCAGGCGGACCCCGCCTTCGGCGAGAACATCGGCCGCTACTACGAGCGGGTGCGCGAAGCGGACCTGCTGTGCACCCACACCCTCATCCCGCCGCAGGTCAACCGCTCGGTCGCGGGCCCCCAGCAGGGCGGCGGCAAGCTCGCCGCGCGCATCGTCAAGGAGGACGACAACGGCGTGGTCATCCGCGGCGCCCGGATGCTCGCCACCATCGCGCCGTTCGCCGACGAGATCCTCGTCTTCCCCTCCACCGTGCTGCGCGGCACCCCCGAGGACAAGCCGTACTCGTACGCCTTCGCCCTCCCCGTCGACACCAAGGGCCTGCGCTACCTCGCCCGCGAGCCCCTCGACCTCGGCCGGCCGGCCCACGACCACCCGCTGGGCTCGCGCTTCGACGAGTCCGACTGCGTGGTCGTCTTCGACGACGTGCACGTGCCGTACGAGCGCTGCTTCGCCCTCGGCGACGCCGAGCTGTGCAACGGCTTCTACGCGCAGACCTCGTCCGTGGTGCACATGACCCACCAGGTCGTCACCCGCACCACCGCCAAGACCGAGTACGTACTCGGCCTGGTCTCGCTGCTGACCGAGGCCATCGGCATCGAGCAGTTCCCGCACGTCCAGGGGGACATCGCCGAGATCATCGCCACCCTGGAGATGCTCCGCGCCTTCCTGCGGGCCGCGGAGGCCGACGCCGAGATCAACGCGTACGGCGTGCTGACCCCGGCCTTCGCCCCGCTCAACGCCGCCCGCAACCTCTACCCCAAGCTCTACCAGCGCTTCCCCGAGATCCTGCGCAAGCTCGGTGCGTCCGGCCTGATGGCCACCCCGACCGAGCTGGACCTCAGCGGCCCGGCAGCCGCCGACATCGAGGCGTACCTCCAGTCCGCGACGCTCACCGGGCCCGACCGCGTCAAGCTCTTCCGGCTGGTCTGGGACACCTGCATCTCGGCCTTCTCCGGCCGCCAGGCGCTGTACGAGTACTACTTCTTCGGCGACCCGGTACGGATGGCCGGCGCGTATGTGACGTCGTACGACCGCGAGCCGTACAAGGCGAAGGTCCAGGCGTTCCTGGAGCGCTCCTGATGGCGCACCCGCTGGGCACACCCCCGTCGAAGATCATCGCGGTGCACCTCAACTACCCCAGCCGGGCGAAGGAACGCGGACGCACCCCCTCCCAGCCCTCCTACTTCCTCAAGCCGCCGTCCTCGCTGGCGGGCACCGGGGACGCCATCGTCCGGCCGCACGGCTGTGAACTCCTCGTGTTCGAGGGGGAGATCGCGCTGGTCATCGGCGAGCGCGCACAGCGGGTGGCGCCCGATGACGGCTGGTCGCACGTGCGCTGGGTCACCGCAGCCAACGACGCGGGCCTGTACGACCTGCGCCACGCCGACCGCGGCTCCAACCTCCGCGCCAAGGGCTCCGACGGCTTCACCCCCATCGGCCCGCGCCTGCTCGACGCCCGCCGACTCGACCCGGCCGCCCTGCGGTTGCGCACCTGGGTCAACGGCGACGCGGTGCAGGACGACACCACCGACACGCTGCTCTTCCCCTTCGGACAGCTCGTCGCCGACCTGTCCCGGCTGGTCACGCTGGAGCCGGGCGACGTCCTGCTCACCGGCACCCCCGCGGGCGCGTCCGTCGTGGCACCGGGCGACGTGGTGGAGGTCGAGGTCTCCGACGGCAGCACCTCAACAGGGCGGCTGCGCAACCGCGTTGCCGCGGGCGGACCGCTCGCCCCGTACGGCGCCCGGCCCGCGTCCGGCCCGGCCGAGCGCGCCGCCGCCCACGGCCCTGGACAGCCGCCGCAGCCGCTGCTCGACCCGCGCACCGACGCCGGACTGCGTTCGGTCGCCGTGGCCACCCTCAGCGCGCAGCTGCGCGGGCGCGGACTGCCCCACATGTCCGTGGACGGCGTCCACCCGGCCGCCACCGGCACCCGCATGGTGGGTGTCGCGCACACCCTGCGCTATCTGCCGCTGCGCGAGGACCTGTTCCGGCGCCACGGGACGGGCCTGAACGCCCAGAAACGCGCCGTCGAGGAGCTGCGCACCGGGCACGTCCTGGTGATGGACGCCCGCCGCGACACCAGCGCGGGCACCCTCGGCGACATCCTCGCGCTGCGCGCACTGAAGCGGGGCGCGGCCGGTGTGGTGACCGACGGCGGGCTGCGGGACAGCGCGGCGGTCGCCGCCACCGGCCTGCCGGTCTTCCACGGCGGTGCACACCCCTCGGTACTCGGCCGCCGCCACGTGCCCTGGGACACGGGGGTACCGGTCGCCTGCGGCGGGGCGCTCGTCCAGCCCGGCGACCTGCTGGCGGGCGACGACGACGGCGTGGTGGTCGTACCCCCCGACCTCGCCGACGAGCTGATCGCGGACTGCCGCGAGCAGGAGCGCCAGGAACGGTTCATCACCGAGCGGGTGACGGCAGGAGACGGCATCGACGGCCTGTACCCGCTCGGCCCCGCCTGGCGCGCCCCGTACGAAGCCTGGTGCGCACGGCACGACCGGAGCACCGGACCCGGACCCGACGAAGGAGGCCACCAGTGAGGTTCCGCAGCGACCCGGCCACGATCCGCGGATCGATCGCCCCGGTCGTCACCCCGTTCACCGCCGAAGGCGCCGTCGACCACGACAGCCTGCGGGCGCTGATCCGCTTCCAGCTGGAGTCCGGCTCGCACGGCATCTCGCTCGGCGGGTCGACCGGAGAGCCCGGCGCGCAGTCCGTCGCCGAGCGGATCGCGGGGATGCGCACCGCGGCCGACGAGATCGGCGAGCGGGTGCCGTTCCTGCCCGGCACCGGCTCGCACAAGCTCGACGAGACCCTCGCCATGACCGCAGCCGCCCAGGAACTGGGCGCGGACGCGGCGCTCGTCATCACCCCCTACTACGCGCGCCCCACCCAGGAGGCGCTGTACCGGTGGTACGCCACGGTGGCCCGCGAGTTCCCCGGCCTGCCGGTCGTCGCGTACAACGTGCCCTCGCGCACGGCCGTCGACCTGGCGCCCGAGACCGTGCGCCGGCTGTTCACGGAGTTCGACAACTTCGTCGGCGTCAAGGAGACGACGAAGGACTTCGAGCACTTCTCCCGCATCCTGCACGCCTGCGGCCGGTCCCTGCTCGTGTGGTCCGGCATCGAGCTGCTGTGCCTGCCGCTGCTCGCGCTCGGCGGCGCGGGATTCGTGTCGGCCGTCGCCAACCTCGCGCCGACCGCCGTGGCCCGCATGTACGAGCGCTGGGATGCGGGCGACTTCGAAGCGGCCCGCGCGCTGCACTACGGCCTGCACCCGTTGGTGGACCTGCTGTTCGTCGAGACCAATCCGGCCCCCGCGAAGTGGGTGCTCGCCCAGCAGGGCCGCATCGCGTCCGCGCACGTACGCCCCCCGCTCATCCCGCCCACCGACGCCGGCCTGACCCGCATCCGGGAGCTGCTCGCCGCGGGCGGCGGCCTCACCGCGCAGATCGGAGGAACCGCATGACGTCCCACACCCCCGAGGGTCTGCCCTCGGTCATCCGGCACTGGATCGGCGGCGAGCCTGCCGACGCCGCCGACGGCCGCACCTTCCCCGTCACCGACCCCGTCACCAACACCCCCTACGCGCGGGCGGCGCGGGGCTCGGCCGCCGACGTCGACCGGGCCGTGACCGCCGCCCGCGCCGCGGCGGCACCGTGGGCGCAACTGTCCCAGCGCGCCCGCGCGAACGTCCTGCACCGCGTCGCCGACGCCGTCGAGTCCCGCCACGACCGGCTCGCGCGGTTCGAGTCCTACGACTCGGGGCTGCCGATCACCCAGGCCCGCGGGCAGGCCAGGCGTGCCGCGGAGAACTTCCGCTACTTCGCCGACGTCATCGTCGCGCTCGGCGAGGAGGCGTTCCGTCAGGGCGGTGACCAGTTCAGCTACGTCGTACGGACGCCCGTCGGAGTCGCCGGGCTGATCACGCCCTGGAACACCCCCTTCATGCTGGAGAGCTGGAAACTCGCCCCCGCGCTCGCCGCCGGCTGCACGCTGGTGCTCAAGCCCGCCGAGTGGACCCCGCTGTCCGCCTCGCTCTGGCCGGAGATCTTCGCCGATGCCGGGGTGCCCGACGGGGTGGTGAACCTCGTGCACGGCATCGGTGACGAGGCGGGCCAGGCCCTGGTCGACCACCCTGACGTGCCGCTGATCTCGTTCACCGGCTCGACCGCCACCGGCCGCCACATCCTGCGCTCGTCCGCCGAGCATCTGAAGACCGTCTCCATGGAGCTGGGCGGCAAGTCCCCGGTCGTCGTCTTCGCCGACGCCGATGTCGAAGCCGCCCTCGACTCGGTGGTGTTCGGGGTGTTCTCCCTCAACGGCGAGCGTTGCACGGCCGGTTCACGGGTGCTCGTCGAGCGCCCGCTGTACGAGGAGTTCACCCGCCGCCTCGCCGAGCGGGCCGGGCGCGTGGTCGTGGGCCCGCCGTCCGACCCGGCCACCGAGGTGGGCGCGCTCGTCCACACCGAGCACTACGCACGCGTCCTGGGCCATGTGGCGGCGGGGCGGCAGGAAGCCAGGCTCGTCGCGGGCGGCACGCGCCCCGCGCACCTGCCCGAAGGCAACTACCTCCAGCCCACCGTCTTCGCCGACGTGCCACGCGAGGCCGGCATCTTCCAGGAGGAGATCTTCGGCCCGGTGGTGGCCGTCGCGCCGTTCGACGACGAGACCGACGCGGTCGCACTGGCCAACGCCACGCGGTACGGCCTGGCCGCGTACATCTGGACCCGCGACCTCCAGCGCGGCCACCGCATCGCGCACGCCGTGGAGTCGGGCATGGTGTGGCTCAACTCCCACAACGTACGCGACCTGCGCACCCCCTTCGGCGGCGTCAAGGCCAGCGGGATCGGCCGGGAAGGCGGCGCCCACAGCATCGACTTCTACACCGAATCCAAGATCGTGCACGTCGCGCTCGGCGCGGTGCACACCCCTCGCTTCGGAGCCGCCTCGTGACCACACCCGTCCCCGACGTCATCCGCGCCGCCTACGCCCAGCTCGTCGTCACCGACCTCGCCGCGGCCCGCTGGTTCTGGGTCGACATGCTCGGCCTCCACCTCCAGTACGAGGACGCCACCTCCCTGTACCTGCGCGGCACCGACGAACTGACCCACCACTCCCTGGTGCTGCGCACGGGCGAGGTCGCCGCCCTCGACCACCTCGCCTACCGGGTGCGCACCCCGGACGACGTCGAGCGGGCGGCGGCGTTCTTCACCGCGCGGGGCCTGCCGGTGCGCCGCGTTCCCCAGGGCCACGGCACCCGCGGCGTGGGCGACGCCGTACGCGTCATCGACCCGCTCGGCTTCCCCGTCGAGTTCTTCCACGAGATCGAGCACGCCGAGCGGCTCATCCAGCGCTACGACCTCCGCCACGGCGCCGAGATCGCCCGCCTCGACCACTTCAACATCTGCACCCCCGACATCCCCGCCGCCCACGCCCACTACGCGTCCCTCGGCTTCGGCTGCTCGGAGACCATCGAGGGCGACGCACACGAGCTGTACGCGGCCTGGATGTACCGCAAGCAGACCGTCCACGACGTCGCCTTCACCGGCGGCGCCGGGCCCCGCCTCCACCACGTGGGGGTGGCCACCCACGAGTCCCATCAAGTGCTGCGCTGCGCCGACCTCTTCGGCTCGGTGCGCAAGCAGCACCACATCGAGCGCGGTCCCGGCAGGCACGGCGTCTCCAACGCCTTCTACCTCTATCTGCGCGACCCCGACGGACACCGCGTGGAGATCTACACGTCCGACTACTACACCGGCGACCCCGACCACGAGACCTACCGCTGGAATGTCCACGACGACCGCCGCCGCGACTTCTGGGGCAACGCGGTGATCGAATCCTGGTACAAGGAGGCCACCCCGGTTCTCGGCCTCGACGGCACGCCCCGGACGGTTTCCGACGCCCTGCTGGACGAGTCGGCGCTGCGGATCGGCGCGGACGGGCTGGGCTGAGGGTGAGTCGGTGCCGGTCCGCGACGCGTCGCTCCCCGATCGGGCGCGCCTCTTCGATACTGGAGGGTGTCCACGAGCTTGCCGACGTCGGGTGAGGCCCCTGGGGCCTGACCGGCACCCGCACAGGAGGAACCGTTGAAGATGCTCATGAACGTCGCCGAGAACGTCGTGGCGGACGCGCTGCGCGGGGTGGCGGCGGCCCATCCCGAGCTGGTCGTGGACGTGGCGAACCGGGTGATCGTGCGGCGGGACGCGCCGGTCGAGGGGAAGGTCGGGCTGGTCTCCGGGGGCGGCAGCGGGCACGAGCCGCTGCACGGCGGTTTCGTCGGCCCCGGGATGCTCGACGCCGCCTGCCCGGGTGAGGTGTTCACCTCGCCGGTGCCGGACCAGATGGTGCGCGCGGCGGCTGCCGTCGACAGCGGCCGGGGCGTCCTGTTCCTCGTGAAGAACTACACGGGCGATGTGCTCAACTTCCGGATGGCGGAGGAGCTGGCGCAGGACGAGGGCATCCAGGTCGCGAGCGTGCTCATCGACGACGACGTGGCGGTGACCGACTCGACCTTCACCGCGGGGCGGCGCGGCACCGGCGCCACGCTCTTCGTGGAGAAGATCGCCGGGGCCGCCGCCGACGAGGGCGCGCCGCTGGAGCGGGTGGAGGCCATCGCCCGGCAGGTCGTCGCGTGCTCCCGCAGCTTCGGGGTGGCGCTCGCCCCCTGCACGACCCCGGCCAAGGGCAGCCCGACCTTCGAACTGCCCGCCGGAGAGCTGGAGTTGGGGGTGGGAATCCACGGCGAGCCGGGGCGTGAGCGGCGCGCCATGATGACCTCGCACGAGATCGCGGACGTGGCGGTGGACGCCGTCCTCACCGACCTGGAGCCGAGGCTTCCGGTCCTGGTGCTGGTGAACGGCATGGGGGCGACGCCGCTGCTGGAGCTGTACGGGTTCACCGCCGAGGTGCACCGGGTGCTGGCCGAGCGCGAGGTCGCGGTGGCCCGTACGCTCGTCGGCAACTACGTCACCTCACTGGACATGGCCGGGGCCTCGGTCACGCTGTGCCAGGTGGACGGGGAGCTGCTCCGCCTGTGGGACGCTCCGGTACGGACACCGGGGCTGCGCTGGGGCCGCTGAGACCGACGAGCCGGACGGCGGCGCGGCGGGCGGACGTCCCCGCGCCCGGCCCCGTCCGCCCGCACCTGTCCATGAACTGAGCAGCAGAGGAGCAGTCCGTGTCCGAATCGGCCCTGGATGCCGCGTTCTTCATCCGCTGGATGACGGCGTCCGCCGCATCCGTCGACCGGGAGGCCGACCGCCTCACCGAGCTGGACTCCGCCATCGGCGACGCCGATCACGGAAGCAACATGCGGCGCGGTTTCACCGCCGTCGCCACAGCACTGGAGGAGGAGCCCCCGGCGACTCCGGGGGCCGTACTGATGGCGGCCGGGCGGCAGTTGGTGTCGACGGTGGGCGGCGCTTCGGGCCCGCTGTACGGCACGCTGCTGCGGCGCGCGGGCAAGGCGCTCGGCGACGCGGAGCGGGTCACCGTCGACGAGCTGCGCGCCGGGCTGCGCGCCGGAGTGGACGCGGTGGGGCAGCTCGGCGGGTCGGCGCCGGGCGACAAGACGATGCTCGACGCGCTGGACCCGGCGGTCGAGGCGCTGGCCACCTCGCTCGACGCGGCGTCAGCCGCGGCCGGCGAGGGCGCGCTGGCCACCGTGCCGATGCGGGCCCGCAAGGGCCGGGCGAGCTACCTCGGGGAGCGCAGCGTCGGGCACCAGGACCCCGGGGCGACGTCGTCGGCGCTGCTGTTCGCGGCCCTCGCGGAGGTCGCCCGGTGAGCGGCGCGGGCGGTGTGTCCGGGCAGGTCGGCATCGTGCTGGTGTCGCACAGCGGCCCGGTGGCCGAGTCCGTCGCCGCGCTCGCCACGGGTCTGGCCGGCGGCGGCGCGACGGCTCCGATCGCCGCGGCGGGCGGCACCCCGGACGGCGGCCTCGGCACCAGCGCGGAGCTGATCGTCCAGGCGGCGCACGCCGTGGACGGCGGGGCCGGTGTGGCACTCCTCGTCGACCTGGGCAGCGCGGTGCTGACCGTCAAGGCCCTGCTCGCCGAGGGCGACGAACTGCCCGATGGCGCACGGCTGGTGGACGCGCCGTTCGTCGAGGGCGCGGTGGCCGCCGTGGTCACCGCGTCGGCCGGCGCCGACCTGGCGGCGGTGGCGGCAGCGGCGGGCGAGGCGTACGACTACCGCAAGGAGTAGGCGTCATCACGGCCCGCGGGCCCCGGGCGCGCGACCGGCTCAGGGCTTGCGGGCGACGGCGGCGTAGCAGGCGGCTTCCGCGTCCGTGACGTGGGTGGCGTCCTCGGGCCGGTCGGGGCGCCACTGGTGGGAGAGGGCTATGCCGGGCTCCAGGAGATCCCAGCCGTCGAAGAAGCGGGCGAACTCGGCGCGGCTGCGGAACTGCAGCTCGGTGCCCGCATCCCGGTAGATCTTGATGATCTTGCCCATCGCCTCGGGCGCGAAGTCCGTCGTGGCGTGGGTCATGGCCAGGACACTGCCACTGGGCAGCGCGTCCTTGAGGTACTCGACGATAGCGTGCGCCCGGCCCCGCCCGTCGTCGGTGACGAAGTGCATCAGCGCGTTCAGGCTGAGCGCGACCGGCTGCTCCAGATCGAGGGTCTCCAGGAGCTGAGGCGCCGTCACAATGCCGGTGGGATCGGTGACATCGGCCTGGACGTAGGCGGTGCGGCCTTCGGGGGTGCTGAGCAGCAGGGCCGCGGCGTGCGCGAGGACGATCGGATCGTTGTCCGTATAGATGACCCGGGCATCGGGTGCCACGCGCTGCGCGACGTCGTGGAGGTTGGGCGGGGTCGGGATGCCGGTGCCTATGTCCAGGAACTGGCGGATGCCCGATTCGGCGAGGAGCCGGGTGGCGCGGTGCATGAACTCGCGGTTGATGCGGGCGGCGACCAGTGCGGCGGGGAAGACCCCCAGGACGCGGCCGGCCGCCATCCGGTCGGCGAGGAAGTTGGTCTTGCCGCCGAGGAAGTAGTCGTAGATGCGGGACGAGTGGGCCCGGTCCAACTGCAGGTCCACCGCGGGCCTTTCGTGGTCGCTCATCGCGCGCTGCCTCCCCTGGTACGGCGGGCCGCACGGACCGGCGGCCATGATCGATTGTGGCATCGGGTTCCGGGGCACGTCACCGTCCGCGGGCGGGGAGAGCCCTGCCCCGCGGGCGCCGGATCATGCCCAGGGCGCATGAGCGCGCGGAGCGGTGCGCGTTGAGGCGGCGTACGCCTGGCGCACGGGCATGCCGGGCGAAGATGACGGGGCCACCCGTAGTCATATGAATACCCAACGGAAGATTTCTTGGCTCCGGGTGCCACAAATGGCCCTCCTTTCCTGTTCATTGGAAGAGAGGACAACCGTCCTCCCGTCGCCTCAGGCACCCCCGGTGCCCCGTGCGACGGCGCACGGCGAACGGAACGAGGACGGCTCGTGAGCGCAGACCGGGACCGACTCCTGCCGGCGTGTGTGGAGGCGCACGCCCGCCCAGCGGCATCGGCCGCACTCCCCTGGCGCCCGCGCGCGGTCACCGGTGCGCGCCTGGCCTGCGACCGCGCGCGGTGGCGACCGGGAAGGCCGACGCAGGAGAGGCGCACATGAGCGGATACAGCGCCCCGCGCACGACCGGCGCGGAACCGGAACGGGAGAGCAGCCGTCATCTGTCCCTCACCTTTGAGGCGTTCCACTCCACGCACGCCCGCAAGTGGCTGACCTACGCCTACCTGCACACCGGCAGCCAGGCGGCAGCCGCCGACGTCACCCGGGCCGCCTACCGGCAGCTGGCCGCGCTGTGGCCGCACGCCCTGCGGCAGGCGTCGGTGGAGGCGTACGCCTGGTCGGTGCTCAAGGAACGCGTCGTGGAGTGGCTCTACGACCACCAGCAGCCCACGGCGCTGACCGAGACCGCCGCCTTCGCCGTGGTCACCCAGGCCCTGCTGCGCGAATGCCAGCAGCAGTTCGCGCTGCTGGAGAGCCAGTTGGGGCTGTACGCGGCGATCGCCAGACTGCCCGAGCGGCAGTGCGACGTGATCGTGCTGCGGCACGTGATCGGTTACAGCGACGCGCAGATCGGCGCGCTGCTGGGCGTCGACGAGGTCACCGTCCGCTCGCACGCGAGCCGGGGCAAGCGCAAGCTCGCCGCCGCGCTCGGCATGGATCAAGGAAGCCCAAGGGGGAACTGAGCATGGCACCCACCCATCCCGCAGGCCGCAGGAACACCGTCGAGGCCCTGTTGAACGCCGCGGCCGACGTATCGGACATCACCGGCCTGGCCGGCTTCGCCGACCTGGACGATCTCGGCGTGCTCGACGGGCTCGACGGCGCCGCGGACGACGGCGGTCCGTGGCCTGCGGCCGGGCCCGGCACCGTCCGCACCCGGCGCAGCGACGCCGGCGCGCCCAGCGCGTACCTCAGCGCCCGCGACGAGGCCACCCACGAACTCGACCTGGCCTGCGCGCTGGTGGTCAACGCGGCGGCTGCGGCGGCCAGCCTCGAACGGCTGGTGAACGACCACCGCATCGACCCGGAGGGCGCGCTGGTCTTCGCGTGCCTGCTGCACATCACGGGACGCACCGAGGCCGCGCACTTCTGGTGGCACTTCGGCTCCGGCGCGGGCAGCAGGACCGCCGCCTACTGCCTCTACCTCTCGCACCGCCGCAACGGCGAGTTCCGGGACGCCGCGTACTGGCGCGAGCAGGCGGCGCACGCCCCCGACGAGGAGCGCAGGACCGTGCCCGCCTTCGACGACCAGCAGCTGCTGCCCGACTCCGCGCGCCACAACCTCCTCGTCCAGTGGCACAGCGGCCTCGCGCCGACGCTGCCCACGGCGCTGGAGAACGTCATCAACCGGCTGACCGTGGACAGCGACGACGAGGACTTCGGCGAGATCCCGCACCCCTCGCCGACGCTCGTGCGGGACCTGGGCCGGGCCCGCTGAGCCGCGCCCCGAGCGCCAAGAGGGGCCGGGTCACAGGAAGTTGACCCCCTGGGCGAGCGGCAGGGCGGCGGAGTGGTTGACGGTGTTGGTGGCCCGGCGCATGTAGGCGCGCCAGGCGTCGGACCCCGATTCACGGCCGCCGCCGGTCTCCTTCTCGCCGCCGAACGCGCCGCCGATCTCGGCGCCCGACGTGCCGATGTTGACGTTGGCGATGCCGCAGTCCGAGCCGTCCGCCGCGAGGAAGCGCTCGGCCTCCTGCTGGTCGCGCGTGAAGATGCTGGAGGAAAGGCCCTGCGGGACGCCGTTGTTGAGGGCGACGGCCTCGTCGAGAGTGCGGTAGGTGAGCACGTACAGGATCGGCGCGAAGGTCTCCGTGCGGACGATCTCCGTCTGCTCCGGCATGCGGACGATCGCCGGGCGGACGTACGCGGCGTCCGGCGCCTGTTGGGCGAGGTGGCGTTCGCCGCCGGCCAGCAGGGTGCCGCCGTCCTTCTGCGCGGTGGCCAGGGCCGCGTCCATGGCCTCCCGGGCGGCGGGGCTGATCAGCGGGCCGACCAGGGTGGCGGTGTCGAAGGGGTCGCCGACGGGCAGGTGGCCGTAGGCGTGCACGAGCCGTGGCAGCAGACGGTCGGCGATGTCCTCGTGGACGATCAGCCGGCGCAGGGTGGTGCAGCGCTGTCCCGCGGTGCCCGCGGCGGAGAAGACGGTGCCGCGTACCGCGAGGTCCAGGTCGGCCGACGGGGCGACGACGGCGGCGTTGTTGCCGCCGAGTTCCAGCAGGACCCGGCCGAACCTGGCGGCCACCCGCGGCGCGATGGCGCGGCCCATCCGTACCGAGCCGGTCGCGCTGACCAGGGCCACCCGCGGGTCGTCGGCCAGCCGCTCGCCGCAGTCACGGCCGCCGAGCAGCAGCCGGTGCACCCCGGGCGGCGCGCCGGTGTCCGCCGCGGCGAGGCCGAGGAGTCCGGCGCAGGCCAGGGCGGTGAGCGGGGTGAGTTCCGACGGCTTCCAGACGACGGTGTCGCCGCAGACGAGGGCGATGGCGGTGTTCCAGGACCAGACGGCCACCGGGAAGTTGAAGGCCGTCACGACGCCGGCGACGCCGAGCGGGTGCCAGGTCTCGGCGAGCCGGTGGCCCGGCCGTTCGCTGGCGAGGGTGCGTCCGTAGAGCTGCCGGGAGAGGCCGACCGCGAAGTCGCAGATGTCGATCATCTCCTGCACTTCGCCGAGCGCCTCCGACCTGATCTTTCCGGCTTCCACGGTGACCAGGTCGGCCAGGTCGTCCCGGTGCTCGGTGAGCAGTTCGCCGAGCCGTTTGACCAGGGCGCCCCGCCGCGGCGCCGGCACGGTGCGCCACTCCTGGAACGCGCGGTGCGCCTCGGCGACCGCGGCGTCGGCACCGTCCGGTGAGGTGGCGGGCAGGACGCCGAGCGTGCCGCCGGTGAGCGGTGTACGGGAGGTGAGGGTGGCGGGTGCCGGGCTGCCGCCTCCGGCGAGTGCCGCGAGGGCCGCGGGGTCGGCGCCGCAGCGGCGCAGGGCCGCGACGGCGCGGGTGCGCAGCGCGTCGGTGGTGGGGAGGAGCGGTTCGGCTGCGGACGGGGTGGGACGGCTCATGACGGGCTCCTGGTGGGCGCGGTCGGTGGGCGGTGGCGGAACACGGGCGGCGGTCCGCCACGACAGGGCCTGGCGCGGTGTCAGCCCCCGCTGTCCAGGGACGCGAGGGCTTCGTGGGCTCCGATGGTGTGCAGCGCCCGGCGCAGCGAGCTGTCCTGCTGCGCGGCGTAGAGGACGAACGGGTCGAGTACGGGGCGTCCGATGGCCTCGGCGAGGCGCTGGGCGTCGAAGGGGGTGCCGGTGCGGTCGGTGTCGTGGACGCCGTCGCCGGTGAGGTTGGAGCGGAAGATGCCGGCGGCGGAGCGGGGCAGGAAGTCCTCGTAGACGACGGGGTCGGCGGTGAGCCATCCCTGGTCCACGAGTTCCGTGAGCCCGGCGGGCGGGCGCCGGCCGTCGCGCGGGTGTCCCGGTGCGGGGCGGTAGGTGAAGAACGCGAGCTGTTCGGCGGCGAGTTGGCGCTCGGTGCGCGGGAAGCCGGCTTCCCACAGCGCGCGGGCCGTGCGCTGTCTGGATGCCCCGTCGCCGTCGTCGGACCGCTGGTCGGTCTCGGCCGTCAGCGCGTCGTAGCGGGCCCGTCCGGCTCTGGTGAGGGCGATGCCGCGGGCCTCGACCTCGCCGAACCGCACCCGCAGCGTGCCTTCGGTGACGCTGCCGTCCGGTTCGCGGAAGGCCCGCGGCTCGGCGAGGGCGCGGAAGGAGGTCTGCCGCAGCAGGACGTCGGGGCCGTCCCAGCGCGGCGGTCCCTGGATCCGGTCGATCATGGTGATGCCGTGCTCCCCCATCCGCCGGTACAGGGCGTCGATGTCCAGGACTCGCGGGGTCAGGTGGTTGATGTGGGTGGCGGCCACCCCGCCGATGTCGGCGGCGACCGCGGAGATCCGTTCCAGCTCGGTGTACCAGCCGCGGTCGACGGGCTCGGGTGACAGCGCGAAGGCGGCGACGGCGAGCTGGACGAAGCGGGCGGCGGACTCCGCCGGCAGGCCGCGGCCGGTCTCGGCGCGTTCGGCGAGGGTCAGGAGTTCCGGCGGGAAGAGCGTGCGGCGGGCGAGGAAGGTGGTGAGCCTGGCGGACAGTTCCGCGTCGAAGAACCGGCGGTCGGTGGGGGTCAGCAGGGAGGTGAAGACCCGGAAGGGGTTGCGCTCCAGTTCCTTGGGGTCGGTCGGCCGGAAGGCGGTGGAGACGACGGGCACCGCGCCCGCGCCGCCGTCCCGCAGGTCGTAGAAGCCGACCGGGTGCATCCCGAACGCGGCGAAGATCTGGGCGACCTGGCGCAGTTCGTACGGGGTGCCGACGCGGATGGCGCCGTGCCGCTCGGCGGTGACCCGGTCGATGCCGCCGAGCCGTCCCGCGTCCTCGTCGCGGCGGGCGACCTCGTCGTTGATCTGGCCCGTCACGGCCAGCAGCGTGGTGTAGGCGGGTACTTCGGTGCCGTACATCTCGGACAGCCGGCGGGCGAACGCGGCGCGCAGCCGCCAGGTGGGGACCATGCGGACCTCCGGTGTGTGCGGGACTCACGGTGAGGTGGGCCCGGTGTTTCAGATGATGTGGGCTTCGGGCCTGGCGGTGGTGCGGCCGTCGAAGCGGGCGGCGGACAGCGGGGTGACGTCGAGGAACGGCGGCCGGCCGAGGTAGAGGTCGCGGACGATCTCGCCGACGGCAGGCGCCTGGAGGAATCCGTGCCCGGAGAAGCCGGTCGCATACAGGAAACGCCCCCTGTGTGCCGCCGTGCGCTCCGCCTCGCCGATCAGCGCGTTGCGGTCGGGCGTCATCTCGTACAGCCCGGCCCAGCCGCGGGTGGCCGGGAGGCGGGCGACGCCGGGTGCCCTGCGGGCGGCGGCTGCGCGGAACGGGCCCAGCCACTCGCGACTGAACCGCCGCCCGAATCCGGCCTGTTGGGCGGGGTCGGAGAGGCCCATGAGCAGGCCGTCGGCGCCGTCGTTGTGGAAGTAGAGGGTGGAGCCGAAGTCGAGGGTGAAGGGGATCCTGGGCGGCGCGGGCCGCAGCGGTCCGGTGAAGGCGATCTGGCGGCGGAGCGGGGTGACGGGCAGCTCGGCGCCTGCCATCTTCCCGACGGCCGCTGACCAGGCGCCCGCGCAGCAGATGACGGTGGGGGTGCGCACCGTGCCGTACGGCGTGTGCACGGCCTGGAGCCCGCTGCCCGGGGGCCCGGGGGCGGTGTCGATGCCGGTGACCTGGCACCGGGTGCGGACCGTCGCGCCGAGGCGGCGGGCGGCCCGGAGGTAGCCGGCCACCGCGGATTTGGGGCGGGCGTAGCCGTCGGACGGCGAGTACGCGGCGGCGACCAGGGTGTCGGGGTCGGTGTACGGGCACAGCGCGTGCGCCTCGCGCGGGGTGATGATGCGGCTGGGGACGCCGAGCGCGTTCTGGATGCCGACTCCCGCCTCGAAGGTGGCGAGTTCGGCCGCGTCGCCGAGGAGGAAGAGGTAGCCGACGTTCTCCAGGCCGAGGTCGGCTCCCGGGCGGCGGCCGAAGTCCCGCCAGGCGTCCAGGCTGCGCAGGCCGAGCCTGATGTTCAGCGGGTCGGAGAACTGTGCGCGGACGCCGCCGAGCGGTTTGCCCGACGAGCCGGAGGCCGGGCGGTCGCGCTCCAGCAGGAGGATGCGGCCGGCGGACGCCTCGGCCAGGTGGAATGCGATGCTCGCGCCGATCACGCCGCCGCCGATGATCACGACGTCGGCTTCTTCGGGGACAGGGACACGCGCAGCGGTGGAAGCCATCGGGGGCCGCCTTCCCGTCGTGTGGTGGTTCTCTCCCGGGGTCGCTCCGCTCCTGGGGTGGTGCCGTCCGGCGGTGGCCCGCGGTGCGGGTGCCCGTCCCTGGTGGGAGGGGCGGGCGGCCGGTGCGTGGTGGGTTCCTTCCGATGGTGCGGCACCGGGCTGCTCTGCGTCCATGCACAGTTGCTCAAGGTGATCTATCAGGAACGCTGCGGGAGGGGCGTGCCGGGCCGCTTCCGGGGGGCGGGCACGCCGTCGTACGCCTCCTCCCGGCGTCCGGCGGGCGGCGCGGCTGCGGGGCGCCCTCTACCCTCTTGCCATGGAATTTCCGGGAGTTCAGCTCAGAACGCTCCTGGAGCTGACCCGCAGCGGCACGATGACCGCGGCTGCCGCGGCGCTCGGCTACACACCGGGCGCCGTCTCGCAGCAGATCGCCGCGCTGGAGCGGGCCACCGGCACGGAGCTGGTGCGGCGGACGGGCCGCAGGGTGGAGCTGACCGACGCCGGGCACACCCTCGCGCGGCACGCGGAGCGGATCCTGGCTGCGCAGGCGGAGGCGGTGGCGGCCCTGGAGCACGGCCGCGCCGAGGTCGTGGCGCGGCTGCGGCTCGGGGTCTTCGGTACCGCAGCCGCCGCCCTGCTGCCGCCCGCCCTGGACCGGCTGCGGGCCCGGCACCCCGGGGTCCGCGTGGTGAGCCGCGAGGTGGACGTGGACCAGGCGTACGCCGAGGTGTGCGCCGGGCGGGTGGACCTGGCACTCGGCCTCGACTATCCGGACGCGCCGCTCGCCAGGGACGGCGACGTGGAGGTGGTGCGGCTGCGCTCCGAGCGGTTCTCGCTGGCCGTGCCCGCCGGGGCCGCGCCGCCGGGCGAGCGGGTGCCGCGGGAGGCCGGGCCGCCGTACGCCCCGCTGCAGCTGGCCGACGCGGCCGGTCTCGACTGGATCCTGCCGGCGGCCGGCTCGTACTACGGGCGGGCGATGCGGGTGGTCTGCCGCCGCGCCGGGTTCGAGCCGCACGTGGTGCACGAGGTCACCGATACGGCGACGTCGCTGGCGATGGTCGCGGCGGGTCTCGGGGTCGCGCCGCTGACGGAGCTGATGCTGCGGCTGCGGTCGCAGGGCATCGCTGCGGTGCCGCTGCGGGACCGGGTGGAGCGGCAGCTCGTCGTCGCCGTCGGTGCCGCGTCGCGCCGGCGGCCGTCGGTGGCGGCGCTCATCGGCGCGCTGCGCGACGGCACGGCACCGTAGCGGACGTGCCGTTCCCGGCCGCGGTGCGGGCCTTCGCCAGCCGTCGGCGCACCGGTGCGTAGTGGTCGGTCACGGCGGCGGCGAAGGCGGCGGCGTCGCCGGCCTTGGCGGTGTCGGTGAGGTGGCGGTGCACGTCGACGGTGTGCCGTTCGTCCTCGGCCGTGATCAGGCCGAGGTGGGGTCCGACGCCGGCGTAGCTGTCCCAGAGCGCCTGGGACAGCTGGCTGATGAGGTCGTTGCCGAGCGGTTCGACGAGCAGGGTGTGGAAGGCGCGGTCGGCGGCCAGGAACGCGTCGCCGCCCGCGCGGTGCCGCTCCATCTCCGCCACCAGGCCGTCCAGCCTGTCCAGGTGTCCTGGGGTGAGCGCGCCGACGATGCGTTCGGCGTTGCCCCGCTCGAAGAGTTCCCTGACGTCGACGAGGTCGGCGTAGCCGCGGAAGGCGTCGCCGGGGCTGAGCAGTCCGCGGAAGGTCATGCTCTCGGCCAGCGCCGACAGGCCCAGGGTGCCGACGTAGGTGCCGTGCCCGTGCCTGACCTCGACGATGTCCAGTGCGGCCAGCGACTTGACCGCCTCGCGGACGCTGGAGCGGCTGGCGCGCAGCGTCGCGCAGAGTTCGGCCTCGGTCGGCAGCGGGTCGCCGGGACGCATCCGGTTGTCGAGCATGTGGCGCTTGATTTCGTCGGCGACCTCCTTGCGGAGGGACGGCCGCCCGCGACGTGGTCGCACCGCCTCGGCACCCGGCACCTCGCGCCCCCTCTCACCGTGTCCGGTCGTGGCCGCAGCGTAGCAATCGCCGGGGTGCGTCCGGTGTCGGCCGCCGGGCGGTGCGGGGCCGTTCCGGCGGGCTCAGGCCGACTCGTCGCCTGCCGTCGGCGCGGGCTCGTCCATCGGCGGCGGCCAGGCCGGGCGGCTGCCGTCGGGCACCGCCGCCAGGGCGTGGCCGACGGTGGGGTAGCAGGAGAAGACGTTCAGGGACTGGGTGCCGACCAGCAGCCGCAGCATCCGTACGCCGAGCGAGGCCAGGAACAGCCGGCCCTCCAGCTTCCGGCACAGCCATTCCAGGGCGAGCAGGCAGCTCAGGCCGCGGGAGTCGCAGAAGCGCAGGGCGGTCAGGTCGAGCACCAGGAAGCGATGACCGGCCGAGACGACGGACCTGGCCTCGGCGAGAAAAGCCTGCTCGGTGCGGAGGTCCAGCTCCCCTGTCACCCGCAGGACCGCACACTCGTCCCCCTGCGCGATCGCAGTGACCGCCAACGACCGCATTTCCGCACTCATACCGCCCAGCCTAAGCGCCCTCGTGCCCACCCTCACCGTTGCGGCCACTGGCGTACGCGGGGCGGTTCCCGGCCCGGACGCCCCGCCGTGGTGCCCCAGCAGTGGTCCGTCGCCGGTCAGAGCCGTTCTCGGGACGTACCGAACCCTTCTCGCGAGTGATCCCGAAGCGCCCCGGCCGGTCCGAAACGGTCAACAAGTGCTCTTTCGGCCACCGGACACCGGCCGAATCGCACACACCGGGACGCCCGCGGGCCGCCCGTGGGGCCCGTACGGGCATGCCTGGTCCGCCCGGTCCTGTCCGAGGCGCCGCACAGCGGGCAGAAACAGGCATCTTTCCTGCGGTCACGGGCAGCCGACGGTGGGGGAACGGTTGCTATAAACCTCGGGCGGGCAGAAACGGGCAAGCCCGTGACCGAACGGATCGTCGCTATGCACAGGAGAACACCATGAGGGCCGAGGAACGTCAGCACCGGATCCTCGTGCTCGCCCGGCAGACCGGCCGGGTCGACGTCGCGGACGCCGCGGAGGAGTTCCGGGTCGCCCGGGAAACCGTGCGGCGCGACCTGAGCGCACTGGAGCGCCGGGGCCTGATCCGGCGCACCCACGGCGCCGCGTATCCGGTCGAGAGCGCCGGATTCGAGACCACCCTGGCCCGGCGCGAGACCCAGCAGGTCGCGGAGAAGCGCCGGATCGCCGCGGCTGCGGCGCAGTTGGTCGGCGAGGCCGAGACGGTGTTCGTGGACGAGGGCTACACGCCGGAGCTGGTCGCCGCGCTGCTGCCCGCCGACCGGCCGCTGACCGTGATCACGCCGTCGCTGCGCACCGCGTCCCTGGTGTCGGCTTCCGACTCCACCACCGTCCTGCTGGCCGGCGGGCGGGTGCGGTCGGGCACGCAGGCCACGGTGGGGTCGTGGGCGCGGGACATGCTCGCCCGGTTCGTCATCGACCTGGCGTTCCTGGGCGCGAACGGCATCTCCCGTGAGCACGGCCTGACCACCCCGGACCCGGCCGTCGCCGACGTGAAGGAACAGGCCGTCCGCTCGTCGCGGCGGCGGGTGCTGGTCGGTGTGCACAGCAAGTTCGGTGCGAGCAGTTTCTGCCGTTTCGCCGGAATCGGTGACGTCGACACGATCGTCACCGACGCCGGTCTCTCCGGGCCCGAGGCCCACCGCTACTCCCTCCTGGGGCCGCAGGTGCTCCGGGTCTGACCGGTACGGGCCGCCCGGAGCGCAGGCCCGTACCGCATCGCACACCACCGGCGTCGGCGGCCCGCACGGCCGCCGGCCGGTCCCCCGCGCCCGCCGCGGGCTCGCGGACCGGCGTGCACCGGCCGCCGGGCCGACGGATGTCCCCAGAAAGGTACGAGTGTGAGAGCACGATCCCCTGGCAGCAGCCGAGGCCGCGCCACCGCGCTGACCGCGGTCACCCTGACCCTGTCGCTGGCCACCGCCGGCTGCTATCGCGGCGCGGGTGACGTCGGCAACGACGGCGCGCACACCATCAACGTCCTGATGGTGAACAACCCGCAGATGGTGGATCTGCAGCGGCTGACGGCCGCCCACTTCACCAAGGAGACCGGCATCAAGGTGAACTTCACCGTGCTGCCCGAGGACGATCTGCGCGACAAGATGAGCCAGGACTTCTCCAGCCAGGCCGGGCAGTACGACGTGGCGAGCCTGAGCAACTACGAGACGCCGATCTACGCCCGCAACGGCTGGCTGACCCCGCTGGGCGAACGGGCCGCCAAGGACCGGGAGTTCGACCAGAAGGACATCCTGGAGCCGGTCCGCGAGTCGCTCACCGCGGCGGACGGCAAGATCTACGCGGAGCCGTTCTACGGCGAGTCCTCGTTCCTGATGTACCGCAAGGACCTCGTCAAGGCCGCGGGGCTGACCATGCCCGCCCACCCGACCTGGCGGCAGGTCGCCGCGCTGGCCGCGAAGCTGGACGGATCCCGGAAGGGGCTCAAGGGCATCTGCCTGCGCGGGCAGCCCGGTTGGGGGCAGCTGGCCGCGCCGCTGAGCACCGTCGTCAACACCTTCGGCGGCACCTGGTTCACCAAGGACTGGAAGGCGAAGCTCGACAGCCCGCAGTTCACCGAGGCCACCCGCTTCTACGTCGACCTGGTCCGCAAGCACGGCGAGGCGGGCGCGCCGCAGGCCGGCTACACCGAGTGCCTCAACGACATGCAGCAGGGCAAGGTCGCCATGTGGTACGACGCGACGGCCGGCGCGGGCTCGCTGGAGAGCGCCGATTCCAAGGTGGCGGGCAAGGTCGGCTACGCCCCTGCGCCGGTCGAGCGGACCCGCAGCGCGGGCTGGCTCTACACCTGGGCGTGGGGCATCCAGAAGGCGAGCACGCACCAGGACGCCGCCTGGAAGTTCGTCTCCTGGGCGTCGAGCAAGAAGTACGAGCGGCTGGTGGCCCGGGAGTTGGGCTGGTCGCGGGCGCCGGGCGGCAAGCGCGCCTCCCTCTACCGCGACCCCGCGTACCTCAAGGATTCGGGTGCCTTCGCGCCGGCGACGGAGCAGGCCATCAGGTCGGCCCGCCCCGACGATCCCGGAGTGCAGCCACGGCCCGCGCCCGGCATCCAGTTCGTGGGCATACCCGAGTTCTCCGATCTGGGCACCAAGGTGTCCCAGGAGGTCAGTTCGGCCATCGCGGGCAAGCAGAGCGTGCCCGCGGCGCTGAAGAACAGCCAGCGCCTCGCCGAGGAGGTGGCACGTGCCTACACCGACCGCTGAGACCGCCCGCGGCCTGCGGGCGCAGCGCGCGAAGGACTGGGCGCGCCGTGCGCCCCTGCTGCCCGCACTGGTCTTCCTGATCATCGTGACCCAACTGCCGTTCGTGGCCACCGTGGTGATCTCCTTCGCCCGCTGGAACGCGCTGGCCCCCGACAACCGCGGCTTCGCCGCCTTCGACAACTACGCGGCGGTGTTCACGGACCCGGCGATGCGCGCGTCGGTCGGCACGACCGTGCTGCTGACCGTGACCGTGGTGCTGGTGAGCCTGCTGCTCGGCCTGGGGCTCGCGCTGCTGCTCGACCGCGGCTTCCGCGGTCGCGGCATCGTCCGCACCCTGCTCATCACGCCGTTCCTGGTGGTGCCCGTCGCCTCCGCCCTGCTGTGGAAGCACGCGCTGTACAACGCGTCGTACGGGTTCATCAACGGCTGCCTGTCCTGGATATGGGGCCTGTTCGGCAGCGACAACCCGCCGCAGCCCGACTGGATGACCGATGCGCCGCTGGCCGCCGTGGAGGTGTCGCTGATCTGGCAGTGGACGCCGTTCATGATGCTGATCCTGCTGGCCGGGCTGCAGAGCCGGCCGACCGACGCCGTCGAGGCGGCCCGGATGGACGGGGCCACGACCTTCGACGTCTTCCGCTACCTGACACTTCCTCACCTGCGCCGCTATCTCGAACTCGCCGCCCTGCTGGGCACGGTGTACGTCGTGCAGAACTTCGACGCGGTGTTCACCATCACCTCGGGCGGCCTGGGAACGGCCAATCTCCCCTACACCATCTACCAGACCTTCTACCAGGCCCATGACTACGGACGGGCGTCCGCCCAGGGCGTCGTCGTCGTGCTGTGTTCGCTGCTGGTGGCGACGTTCGCGCTGCGCGCGGTGTCGTCCCTGCTGCGCGAGGAGGTCACCCGATGAGCAGTGCGTCCCCGACCCGTTCCGCTTCCCCCGCACTGCGCAGGCGCCGCCGCCGTGGCAGCCTGCTGGGCCTGGTCGCCTGGCTGTGCGGCATCGCCTTCTTCCTGCCCGTCGCCTGGATGGTGCTCACGTCCCTGCACAGCGAGCAGGACGCGGCGACCAACCCGCCGAGCATCGCCGCGCCGCTCACCCTGCACGGCTACCGCGAGTTCTTCGGCGCGGGCACCGGCATCAGCCCCTGGCCGCCACTGATCAACTCGCTGACCGCTTCGGTCGTTTCCACCCTGCTCGTCCTGCTCCTCGCGGTGCCGGCGGCCTACGCCCTGTCGATCCGGCCGGTGCGCAAGTGGAGCGACGTGATGTTCTTCTTCCTCTCCACCAAGATGCTGCCGCTGGTGGCGGGACTGCTGCCCATCTACCTGGTCGCGCAGAACACCGGGATGCTGGACAGCATCTGGCTGCTGGTCATCCTCTACACCTCGATGAACCTCCCGATCGCGGTGTGGATGATGCGGTCCTTCCTCGCCGAGGTACCCGTCGAGATGCTGGAGGCGGCGTCCATCGACGGCGCGGGTCTCGGCACCACCCTGCTGCGCATCGTCGCGCCGGTCGCCATGCCGGGCATCGCCGCCACCGCCCTGATCTCGTTCATCTTCAGCTGGAACGAGCTGCTGTTCGCCCGCGTCCTGACGGGCATCGTCGCGGGGACGTCGCCGGTGTTCCTGACCGGATTCGTCACCAGCCAGGGCCTGTTCCTCGCCAAGGTCTGCGCCGCCGCCACCGTCATCTCGCTGCCGGTGCTGATCGCCGGGTTCGCCGCCCAGGACAAGCTCGTCCAGGGCCTGTCCCTGGGTGCGGTGAAGTAACGGGCCGCCCCGGGCCGGGAGGCGGCGGCCGGGCTGCGGCCCGCGCCCGCCGACCCCGGCCCGGCGGGGCGGGCCGCCCCGGGATAGAACAGGGGCATGGACGCAGCCGCACCCCTCTCCGGGCAGCCCGATGACGTCGACGCCGTGACCCGCGCGGTGCTGACCGCGTCCCGCGTCCTGGTGGCGGTCTCCGCCCGTTCGCTGGCCGCGGTGGAAGGCCGGGTGACGCTGCCGCAGTTCCGGCTGCTGGTCGCGCTGTCCAGCCACGGCACGGCCAAGCTCGTCGAGGTCGCCGACTGGCTGGGGGTCAATCCGTCCACCGCGATGCGCATGGCCGACCGGCTGATCACCGCCGGTTTCGCCGAGCGGCGGGTCAACCCCGGTGACCGCCGCGAGACCCGGCTGGGGCTGACCGGCCAGGGCCGGCGCATCGTCGAAGAGGTCACCGCACGCCGCCGCCGCGAGATCGCCGGCATCGTCGGCCGGCTGGCTCCTGAGCAGCGCACCGCGCTCGTCGACGCACTGGACGCCTTCGCCGCGGCGGGCGACGAACCCCCCGCACCCGGCGCGGCGTCCGACCCCTACCCGCTGGGCTGGCCGGACGCGGCGCCGGTCGACGCGGACTGCTCCCCCGGTGGCCCCGGGACGGCGCGCGGGGGCACCGCCGGCCCTGCGCCACGGTGACCGCGGCCGGTCATCCGCCGCTGCTGCCGCCGCTGCTCACTCGTACATCACGTACTCCGGCCGCGGCCTCAGGGCCAGCACCTCGTCGGGGGTCATCAGGCGGCTGCTGCCTTCCGCGTCCTCCTCGTAGAAGAGCTTGAAGCCGGTGTGGACGCCGGCGGGAAGGTTGCCGACGAGCCGCCGCCAGGTGGCCCGCTTCAGGTCGGGGGAGCCGATCCCGTCCGCGCTCTTGATCAGGGCGACTCCCGGCCTGCGCCGCAGCGCGGACTCCTGGCGCAGGACGGACGCGGCCACCTGGTGGAAGACCAGCGGCTTCTCGGGCAGGTCGTGCGCGGCGACCAGGCGGGACAAGTAGTCGGCCACGCCGGTCAGTTCGCGTCCGCTGGTACGGCCGAAACGGTCGCCAGGCACCTCCCCCGGCCCCATCTCCCACTCCGGGTCGAGCGCGAGCCCCACGTCGGGGCGGAGCAGCCAGGGACGCAGCGCCTCGACCTCGTCGAGCACCCGGGCGCGGCCCGGCTGGATGTTGAGCAGCAGCAGCGCCCGATGGCCGGCCGCGATCCGGTGGAAGCGGCGGATCGTCGCGTCCGGCGTCCGCGAGCGGTACCGGCCGTCAGGACCCGGCGCCGCGGTCGCGACCACCGCGAGGAGTTCGAGTACCGGCAGCGCCTCGCGGTCCCCTGCGTACGCACGGGCCCGCTTCTCGATCTCGTCGGCCCGCTCGCCCGGATCCCCGGTCCCGAGCCTGCCGAGCGCCGCGGCGCCGGGCAGACCGCAGAAGCCCACCAGCCGGTGGCGGGGGAACAATTCCCGTCCGCCGCGCGGGAGTTCGGGGTATTTCCTCCCCGGCCGCGCAGTCTTTCCCGGCGCCGGTCCTGTGCCCGACGGTGCGGGCGACGCCCGGCCCGTGCCGCGCGGCGGCTCCGCTCCGGGGGCCGGGTCGGCGCGGCTCCCGGTGTCGCCGCAGGCGGCGAGCAGGCCGACGCCGGCCGCCGCGGTGGCGGCGAGCAGAGCGCGGCGGGCGGGCCGCCGCGCCCCGCCCGCCGTACGCGGGACCGGTATCCCGGCCGGGGTTTCCTCATCGGGTATCGCGGGTGTGCCGTCCGCCTCGTCCTCAGCCATGTCGCCTCCGTACGCTGCCGTGCACCTGCGCATCTCCAGGTGGGCGCGGGCCGAAACCCCGCGGCAGGGAGGCGCACCGCACACCGGAGTGCGGCGGGTTACCGGACGGCGTCGGCCCCCGTGGCGCGGGCGATGAGCAGGGCCACGTCGTCGTGGCCGTGCGGCTGCCGCAGGGCGCCCAGCAGGCGGTCGCACTGCTCCTCCAGGTCGTCGCGCGGGACGGCCAGCAGGTCGACGAGGGCTTCCAGGCGGGTGTCGATCGATTCGTCGCGGGTTTCCACCAGCCCGTCGGTGTAGAGCACCAACTGGTCGGCGGGGCGCAGGGCGACGACGGTCTGCTCGAACGGGACGCCGCCGACGCCGAGCGGGGCACCGGTCGGCAGGTCGAGGAGTTCGGGGCGGCGGCCGGGCCGGACGACGACGGGCGGCAGGTGTCCCGCGCTCGCGATCCGGCACTCCTGGCGGCGGGGGTCGTAGACGGCGTACACGCAGGTCGCGAAGGCCGGGTCGAGCCCGGCGGCGATGTGGTCCAGATGCCGCAGGAGCTGGGCGGGTTCGAGGTCGAGGTCGGCCAGCGCGCGGGTGGTGGTGCGCAACTGCCCCATGGTGGCGGCGGCGTTGATGCCGCTGCCCATGACGTCGCCGACGACCAGGGCCGTCTTGTCGCCGGCCACCGGGATGGCGTCGAACCAGTCGCCGCCGATCTCGCCCGCGGCGCGGGCCGGCTGGTAGCGGTGGGCGATCTCCATGCCGGCCGGCTGCGGCGGTGCATGGCTCATCAGGTGCCGCTGGAGGGTGAGCGCGGTGCGGCGTTCGCTCTGGTACGAGCGGGCGTTGTCGATGGCGACGGCGGCGCGGGCGGACAGCTCGACGGCGAGGACCACGTCGTCCTCGTCGAACGGCAGCTCGTTGCGGACGCGGTAGAGCGAGAGGGCGCCCAGCACCTCACCGCGTGCGGTCAGCGGCACCGCCAGGTAGGAGCGGAGCCCGGCCCGCGCCAGGAGCGCGGCGCCCCGGCTGTCGACGGCGATCCGCTCCAGGTCCTCGTCCCTCACCCGCGCCATCAGGACGGGCCGGCCGGTGGTCACGCAGCGGGTGATGACGCGGTCGGCGTCGTAGGAGGCGATCTGTCCCGCCGGGTCGGCGGCCTGCGCGGCGTCGGTCGGGAAGGCGGTGGCCACTGCGAGCGCGCGGAAGCGGGCGGCGTCGCCGGGGCCGAGCGTGGCCTGGCGCCTGCCGTCCAGGACGGCGTCGAGCACGTCGACCGCGGCGAGGTCGGCCAGCTCGGGCACGATGACGTCGGCCAGTTCGTGGGCGGTCTGGTCGACGTCGAGGGTGGTCCCGACGGTGGCCGACGCGTCGGCGATGACGGCGAGCCTGCGGCGGGCCCGCGCCGCTTCGGATGCGGCCCGGTGCTGCTCGGTGACGTCCACGACCGACGTCGCCAGGCCCAGCACCCTGCCGCCCGGGTCCTCAAGGCGGTAGTGGGACACCGACCAGGCGTGCTCGTTGCCGGGGTCGTCGGGCGGGTATCCGACGAGGAACTGGTTGAGCCGCGGCGTGCCGGTGGCGAGCACCTTGCGCATGCTGGCCGTGATGGTGGCGGTGTCCAGGAAGCCGAGCGCTTCGTGCGCGTCACGGCCGACGTGCGCGGACGCGGGCATGCCGTTGATCCGCTCCAGGGCCGGGTTGACCATGACGTAGCGCAGGTCGGTGTCCAGGACCGCGAGGCCGATCGGCGACTGGGCCACCAGCCGTACGGAAAGCGCCAGATCCTGCTCGACGCGGCGCAGCACGCTCCGGTCGGTGGCGAGGCCGAGTGCGTAGGAGTGGCCCTGTTCGTCGGTGAGCCGCATGTTGCGGAATTCGACGAGCCGGGTGTCGCCGTCCTTGTGCCGCACAGGAAAGACTCCGGCCCAGGTCTCGCCGCTGGCCATGACCTGGGCGAACAGGTCCAGGACGAGGTCGTGGCGGTCCGGCGGCACCAGGAGCTTGGCGGCCGGCACACCGAGCGCCTCCTTCGCGCTCCAGCCGAACAGTTCCTCCGCCTGCGGGCTCCACAGGGCGATCCGGCCGTTCGCGTCCAGCATCACGGCGGCCACGCCCAGCGCGTCCAGCAGGCCGCCGGGGCCGGACGGGCCCGCCCCGACGGGGCCCACGTCGTCGGGGAACGCGTCGGTCGCACCCATCCAGGCACTCCTTCCGCCGGCGCCCGGCCGCCGGCAGCCGTGGCGCTCCTGCACACCGGCCCTTTCCTGCCGTGCTGCCGTTGCGCACCATCATCCCTCCCGCGGCACGACTCGGCCATGCCCGGCGCCGGGCGCCGTCGAGCGCCCCTGCGGCGGCCCTCGCGCCACTGCGGATCCGGTCCTTCCGGGGCCCGTTCGGCGGCTGCTGCACAACGTCCGGATCCCGTCCATCGGGTTGGAGTCGTTGATCCGTAACCGCTACCGTGAGATTAGTTGCCTCCAGCAACTAAATGCCTGTATACCGCCCACCGGACCGCCCGGCCAGGGCCACCCGGTCCCAGGAGGAATCCCGCCATGCCAGCAGCTGCCCAGTCCTTCCGCACCTACGTGGAGGAGAACCTCGACGCGCTCGGCGCCGACCCCGGGCGTCCGACACTGGTCCACCAAGGCCGCCGGGTCACCGCGGGTGAGCTGCGCGATCTCGTCTACCGGATGGCACGGGCACTGCGGACCCAGGGCGTGGGCCGCGGCCGGACGGTCACCCTGCTGAGCGGTAACGCGCCGGAAACCATCGCCGCGCGCTACGCGGCCAACCTCATCGGCTGCCGGGTCAACCACCTCTACAACAAGCTCTCCGCCGAGTCCCAGGCCGCCATCGTGCGCGACGTCGAGACCCAGGCCCTGATCGTCGATCCCCGTTACGCCGAACGGGCCATCGAGGTCACGGAGTTGGCGCCGGTCCCGGCCATCCTCGCGCTCGGCCCCGCGAAGACCGGCACCGACCTGCTGGAGCTGGCCGCCGGACAGAGCGCCGAGCCGTTCGCGGGCGACGCACGGCCCGAGGACGTCTGCACCATCCGCCACACCGGCGGCACCACCGGCCACCCCAAGGGCATCTGCAGCACCTTCTCGCAGTCCCGCTGGTTCCACCGGGCCATCCCCGAGGACGCCGAGCCGCCCCGTCAGCTGGTCTGCACGACCCTCGCGCACGCCGCCGGCATCATGGCCGACTCCACCCTGAACGCCGACGGCACCGTCGTGCTGCTCGACGACTTCGACCCGGCCGCCGCCCTCGCCGCCATCGAACGCGAGCGGATCACCGACCTGTTCATGCTGCCGCCGCTGCTCTACCAGCTGATGGACCACCCGGACGCGCAGCACACCGACACCAGCAGCCTGCGCCGGCTGACCTACGGCGGCTGCCAGGCGTCCCCCACCCGCATCGCCGACGCGATCCGCACCTTCGGCCCGGTCCTGATGCAGGGCTACGGCCAGAACGAGGCGGGCGCCATCAGCATCCTGCTGCCCGACGACCACGACCCGGAGCGGCCCGACCGGCTGCGCTCCGCGGGCAAGGTGCTGCCCGGCGTCGAGGTCGCCATCCGCGACGAACAGGGCCGCAACCTGCCGCCCGGCGGGCACGGCGAGGTCTGCGTACGCTCCGACATGATCATGAAGGGCTACTGGAAGCAGCCCGAGCTGACCGCCGAGGTCCTGCGGGACGGCTGGGTGCACACCGGCGACATCGGATTCCTCGACACCGACGGCTACTTGACGATCGTCGACCGCATCAAGGACATGATCGTCGTGGTCGGCGGCCACGTGTACACCACCGAACTGGAGGACCTGCTCAACACGCACCCGCAGGTCCAGCAGAGCGCCGTCTTCGGCGTCCGGGACGCGGACCGGATGGAGCAGGTGCACGCGGTCGTGGTCCGCGCGCCGGGCGGCGACGTCGACGCGCAGCAGCTGCGCGACATGGTGCGCGCCGAGCGCGGCGCCATGTACGAGCCGGCCCACCTCACCTTCACCGACGCGCTGCCGCTGACCGACGCGGGCAAGCCCGACAAGAAGCTGCTGCGGGTGCGGGCCGAGGCCGAGCAGGAGGCGGCCCGTCGTTGACGGTGCGTCAATTTCCGCTGACCGGGCGGCTCACACGATCGGCGTAGTGGGCGTTTTGAAGTGGTTCGCGAAGGTGATCTCTGTCCATGCCAGTATCTCCGCGAACCCATGAGGAGTATCCATGCGCATCCGCGCCGTCATCTCGGCCACCGCTCTCGCCGCCACCATCATCCTGAGCGGCGCCGGCACCGCCATGGCGGGGGGCCACGACGACCACTCGGGCCTCAGCGCCAAGTACTTCAAGTGCCTGCAGGGCGCAGCCGTCCTGGAGGGCAACCCGGTGTGGTTCCAGGGTTGTGAGGGCGGCTCCATCGACGGCAACTGGTAACAGCCGGCGGGCAGTGGTCACACACGGAAACGGGCCGTCACCACACTCTGTGGTGGCGGCCTTCGCCTGTGCGCCCGACCGTCTCAGGCGGGCGTCCAGGACCGCCCGGACGCCGCCGGGTCCGGCGCGCTGGAGCCCCGCACGACGAGCCGGGGCGCGAGACGGACCGCGCGGCGGGACGCCGGGGCCGCTGCGGACGGCCGGCGCACGAGCAACCCGGCGGCCTCCGCGGCGAGTTCGGCGACCGGCTGGCGGACGGTGGTCAGGGCCGGGTCGGCGAGGCCGGCCAGCGGGATGTCGTCGAAGCCGGTGACCGCGACCTCGCCCGGCACGTCGGCGCCCAGCCGGCGCAGCTGCTGGAGCGCGCCGGCCGCGATGAGGTCGTTGGCGCAGACCAGGGCGTCGGGCCGGGACGGCCAGAGCCGGTCCACGGCGGCCCTCCCCCAGGCCACGGAGAAGTCGCCCAACTCGGCCCGAGGCGGGACGTCGGGGCCCAGGACGCCGATGCCCGCCTCGTAGGCCGCGTGCCGTTCGACCGCCGTCGACGCCGTCCCGGCCGCGCCGACGAAGCAGGGCCTGCGGCGGCCGGTCGCGGCCAGGTGGTCGAGGACCAGCGCCATGCCCGCGGCGTTGTCCACGGCCACCGAATCGGCGACACCGGCGCCGCAGCCGCGGTCGAGCAGCACCAGCGGCACCCGGGCCGCCGCCGCGGCCACCGCGGGCCGGCTGCGCCGCTCGTCGGCCGGTACCACCAGGAGCGCGTCGACCTGCCGGTCCAGCAGGGCGCCGATCCTGGCGGCCTCCGTCTCCGGGTCGTCGTCGCAGTCGGCGAGCAGCAGCGCCCTGCCCTCGGCGTGCAGGGCGTGCTCCAGTTCCCTGACGAGGGCGGGGAAGAACGGGTTGGTGATCTGCGGCAGGACCAGGCCGACCGTGCCCGTGGAGCGGCTGCGCAGGGCGCGGGCGACGTGGTTGGGCCGGTAGCCCAGGCGCTCGGCCGCGTCCCGCACCCTGCGGGCGGTCTCGGCGCCGACCGGGCGGGTGCCCGCCAGGACGCGGGAGACCGTGGCGACGGAACAGCCCGATGCGCGGGCGACATCCTTGAGGGTGACTTCGACCACCGTCTCCCGGCCCCCTTCCTTCGACGCGTACGGCCCGTGCGGGCCGGACGGAGCATACGCCCCGTACGTGGTGCGGCAAACGTTGTCCCCGTCCGGTGTGCGGGAGCGGCTCGGCGGCGCCATCTACCGGCGAGATGCCGGGAAATCGCCCCGAAGAATGCGATATGAGTCATTGACAAGCTGCTGGTTCATGGGTCAAGTTTCCGGAGAACGTTTTCCCGTGAAGTGTCCCGAGCCCACGCCCGGGGCCGACGGCGGCGCCCCTCGCGCCCGCGCCGTCCGCCACCGGTGCGGCGGCGCCCGCGCCCGGTGTCAGGACCGCGCCCGGGAAGCGGCAGACCGAAGCACCAGAGCAAAGGGGCTCTTCCGTTGGCCAGAAAGATCATCCTCGACTGCGACCCGGGGCACGACGACGCGATCGCCATGCTCCTGGCCCACGGCAACCCCGACGTCGAGCTGGTCGCCGTCACGACCGTGGTCGGGAACCAGACACTGGAGAAGGTGACCCGCAACGCGCTGTCCGTGGCCCGGATAGCCGGGATCACCGGTGTGCCGTTCGCGGCCGGCTGCCCGCGCCCCCTGGTGCGTGCCATCGAGACGGCGCCCGACATCCACGGCGAGACCGGTCTCGACGGGCCCGAGCTGCCCGAGCCCGACATCGAGCTGGACCGCAGGCACGCCGTGGACCTGATCATCGACACGGTGATGTCCCACGAGCCCGGCGAGATCACCATCGTCCCGACCGCGGGCCTGACCAACATCGCGCTGGCCGTGCGCAAGGAGCCGCGGATCGCCGAGCGGGTCCGTGAGGTCGTCCTGATGGGCGGCGGCTACCACGAGGGCAACTGGAGCGCGGTCGCCGAGTTCAACATCATCATCGACCCCGAGGCCGCGCACATCGTCTTCAACGAGCGCTGGCCGGTCACCATGGTCGGCCTCGACCTCACGCACCAGGCGCTGGCCACCCCCGAGGTCGCCGAGAAGATCGCCGCGGTCGGCACCAAGCCGGCCACCTTCGTCCTGGAACTCCTCGACTTCTTCCGTGAGGCGTACCGGGAGAACCAGGGCTTCGAGTTCCCGCCGGTGCACGACCCGTGCGCGGTCGCGTACGTCATCGACCCGGACGTCATGACCGTGCGCAAGGCGCCGGTGGACGTGGAGCTGCGCGGCGGGCTGACCCTCGGCATGACCGTCGCCGACTTCCGTGCGCCGGCCCCCGCCGACTGCACCACGCAGGTCGCGGTCGCCCTCGACCACGAGCGGTTCTGGAACCTCGTGGTGGACGCGCTGGAGCGGATCGGCGACGGCGCGGCATGAGTGTCTCCACCGCACCGCACGGCGCCGTGACGCCGGGCGGTTCAGGGGTCCGGGTGGGTGTCCTGGTCGCGGCGCTGCTCGCGGCCTGTTTCGCCTTCCAGCTCAACGCCAGCATGCTCAGCCCGGCGCTGAAGAGCATCCAGGACTCACTGGGCGCAGGATCCGCCGAGATCGGCCTCACCCAGACCGCGTTCTTCACCTCGGCGGCGCTGTTCTCGCTCTTCCTGCCGCGGCTCGGCGACGTCATCGGCCGCCGCAAGGTGCTGGCCGGAATGCTCGGCCTGATGGTCGTCGGCTGTGTGATCGCCGCGCTGGCGACGAGCGTGCCGATGCTGTTCGTGGGCCGCATCATCCAGGGGGTGAGCGGTCCGGTCGTCCCGCTGTGCCTGATCATGCTGCGGGTCGAGGTCAAGGAACCGAAGCGGTACGGCACGCTGCTCGGGGTGATCACCGCGGTCAACGGCGGGATCGCCGGCGTCGACTCGCTGGCCGGCGGCTACCTCGCCGACCACCACGGCTTCGCTTCGGTCTTCTGGGCGATGGCAGGCGTCGCGGCCGTCGCCACCGTGCTGGTCGCCACCCTGACCCCCGAGTCCAGGGCGCCGGTGACGAGCCGGATGGACTGGCCCGGGGTCGTGCTGCTGGTCGTCTCGGTCGGCTCGCTGCTGATCGCGCTCAACGAGGCGGGCAAGCTCGCCGCCGCCAACTGGCCGCTGATCGCCGGCCTGGTGGTGCTGGCCGCCGTCGCGTTCGCGCTGTTCTGGCGTACGGAGAACCGCAGCGGCCACCCGCTGGTCGCCACCCGGCACCTCAAGCAGCGGGCGACCTGGGCGACGCTGCTGACCACCGTGCTCACCATGACCGGCGTGTTCGCCGTCATGAACGGGCTGATCCCGGCGTTCGCCCAGGACGCGCAGGCCGGACTCGGCATGTCCGCCGAGCAGTCCGCGTGGTGGACGCTGACGCCGTACGCGCTCGCCGGGCTCGCCATGGGCCCGGTCGCCGGCCGCCTCGCCGCCACCTACGGCTACGGGCGGATCCTGCGCTGCGGCCTGGTCGGGTCGGTCGCCGCGGTCGTCCTGATGATCCTCACCCTGCACGGCCAGTCCCGGATCCTGTTGCTGCTGCTGTCGCTGCTGATCGGCGTGGTGTACGCGGGCGTGACGAACATCGTGCTGAACGGTCTTGGCATCGTGCTGTCACCGCGCGAGAACCCGGGCTTCCTGCCCGGCCTGAACGCGGGCGCCTTCAACCTCGGCGCGGGGCTCAGCTTCGCCGTGCTGTACGCGGTCGAGACCGCCGCGAAGCCCGCGGACGCCGCCTCCTCCGGCGGCTACACGGCGGGCATGATCGCCGGTGTCGTCATCCTGGCCGCGGCCATCGCGGCGTCCTTCCTGATCCCGAAGCCGGTCGCGGCCGAGGCACAGGACTGAGCACCCGGCCCTGCGCCCCGCCGGACGGGCGCAGGGCCGAGGCCGCTGCCCACGGCCGTCAGCGCAGCCCCACGACCAGGGCGTCGCTCGGTGAGCACCACGCCTGCCCGGCCTCGGCGAAGCCGCTCGCGCGCAGGGTTTCCAGGTGCCAGTGGGTCTCCGTCGGCCGGTCGCCGTCCTGGGGACCTGCCGGTTCCCGGGGATCGCCGAGCAGGTCGAAGCGCTGCCGCGCGGGCTCCGCGAGCACCGGGTCGTCGGCGAGCGCGCTCCACCAGGCGGCCCAGTCGAGCGCCCCGGCCGCCTGCTCCCGCTCCTTGCGGCGGGTGTGGAAGGACGCCACCGCCTCATTGATCCGCGGGGCGGCGGCGTCGGCCATGTGATCGGCGTTCAGGAAGACGCCGCCCTCCCGCAGGACACCGGCGATGTCGCCGTAGAGCGTGCGCAGCGGCTCCGCTTCCAGCCAGTGCAGCGCGGTCGCTGTCACCACCGCGTCGTAGGAACGGTGCGGCAGCGCGTCCCGCCACGCCGGGTCGGTGAGGTCCGCGGTGACGAACTCCGCCCGCTCGTCACCGGCGAAGTGGCCGCGGGCGAGAGTCAGCAGGGCCGGGTCGAGGTCGACGCCGGTGCTGCGGGCGTCCGGGAGGCGCTTCAGCAGCCGGCCGGTGATGCTGCCCGTGCCGCAGGCGAGGTCGAGCACCGCAGGGGCGGGTCCTGCCAGCGCCTCGACCATGTCGAGCATGACCCGGAACCGCTCCTCGCGGTCGGGCATGTACCACTCCTGCTGCCGGTCCCAGCTGTCCTGCCAGGACTGCCAGTCCACCCGCGTGATCGTCTCGCTCATGACGCACCTTTCCTCGGTCGGTCTCCCGTCGCGGCGCCCGACTGCCGAACGCCGAGGGGCAGCGGCTGACGCCTCGCTCCTTATTGCCACAGGCACGCAAGAGCTTGCCATAGGCAACAAGGTGTCCCGCCCGTGCCGGACCGCCGTACGGCCGCCCGGCGCGGGCGACACGCGGTGCCCGTGTGCCTGCTCCCCAGGCGGAATGTTCGGGGAATAATCGCGGAACAATGAGGCCCCCAACACCGCCCTGGACGGGGTGACATGAGCCCTCGACGCCGAAATCCGTCGCACTTCCGGCACAGCAGGACAGCGGCCCGTGGAGGAACCGCGGCCAACGACCGCCTGCTCCGTATCCTGTTGCGCCGCCGCAAACAGTCACTCACCGCCGATGACGTGACGATCACCGACAAACCCGAAGTGCGCCGCGCGGTTTCCGCAGCCGCTCTGGGCAACACGATGGAATGGTTCGACTTCGGCGTCTACGCCTATCTGGCCGGAACCCTGGGAAAGGTTTTCTTTCCGTCGAGTTCGCCCGGCGCCCAAGTCGTCTCGACCTTCGCCACCTTCGCCGCCGCCTTTCTCGTCCGGCCGCTCGGCGGGCTGGTCTTCGGGCCGCTCGGCGACCGCATCGGACGTAAACGCGTCTTGGCCGCCACCATGATCATGATGGCGATCAGCACCTTCGCCGTCGGATTCCTGCCCAGTTACGCGGCCATCGGATTCAGCGCACCGATTCTGCTGCTCATCTGCCGTCTCGTACAGGGATTCTCCACCGGCGGCGAATACGCGGGGGCCACCACCTATATCGCCGAATACGCGCCCGACAAGCGCCGCGGATTCCTCGGCAGCTGGCTCGACTTCGGCACGTTCGTCGGCTATTCGCTGGGCTCGGGAATGGTCACGATTCTCACGGCCGTGATCGGCGAGGGCAGCATGGTGTCGTGGGGCTGGCGCCTCCCGTTCCTGGTCGCGGGACCACTGGGACTCATCGGGCTCTACATGCGCCTGCGCCTGGAGGAGACACCGGCGTTCCAGCGCGAGGCCGAACAGGCCCACGAGGAAGCCGAGAAGGCCCGCAGCGAAGGCGGCGAGGACCCGGTGGAGGTGGCCCGCCAGTCCGGCCACGGGCGTCTGAAGGAAATCTTCACCCAGCACTGGGAAGCCGTGCTGATCTGCATGGGCCTGGTGCTGCTCTACAACGTCACCAACTACATGGTGACCTCGTACCTGCCGACGTTCATGTCCGAGACCCTCGGCGAGGACGCCCTCACCGCGCAGCTGCTCGTGCTCGGCACCATGATCGTCGTGGTGCTCACCATCACCACCGTGGGCCGGACGTCCGACCGCTGGGGCCGCAGGCCGGTCTTCATGGCGGGCAGCATCGCGCTGATCGCCCTGGCGGCGCCCGCGGTGCTGCTGATCCGCGCCGGGGGCATCCTGCTGCCGGCCTTCGGATGCCTGATCCTGGGCCTCCTGCTGGTCTGCTTCGCCGGTACCTCCGCCTCGACGCTGCCCGCGCTCTTCCCGACGCGGCTGCGGTACGGCGCCCTGTCGATCTCGTTCAACATCTCCGTGTCGCTCTTCGGCGGCACGACCCCGCTGATCGCCTCCGCGCTCGTGCAGGCGACCGGCAGCGAGATGGTGCCCGCGTACTACCTGATGGCAGCCGGGGTCATCGGACTCGTCGCCAGCTTCTTCCTCCACGAGACGGCGGGCAAGCCGCTGCGCGGCTCCGGGCCGATGGTGGAGAACGAGGAACAGGCCCAGCAACTGGTCGCCCTCAGCCGTACGCAGGCGGGGCGGCGGGCCCGTGACCTCTGGATCCGGCTGCGCCACCCCTGGTCAGGCCACTGACCCGCGACGCACGTACGCCGTGCCCCGGCCCGCCCGCGAGGGCAGGACCGGGGCACGGCGCTTTCCCGGAGCGCGGCGTCAGGACTCGCGGTCGCGGCGGCCCTTCAGCGAGTCCTTCATCCCCTCCGCCTTGTCCTTGGCGTTGCCCATCGCGCGCTTGGCCTCGCCCTTGGCCTGGTCGGTACGGCCCTCGGCGGCCATCCGGTCGTTGCCGGTGGCCTTGCCCACGGCCTCCTTGGCCTTGCCCTTCATCTTGTCCATGCCGCTCTTGTCACCCATGGCGCACTCCCTTGTCCGGTCGGTCGGGGACGGAACGGCACCACGCTGCCCCGCATCCCGCCGCCCCGCATCCGGAGGCCGCCATCGGTAGGGCGCGGCCGGGCCGGGCCCGGTCAGTGCGCGGTCCAGCCGCCGTCGAGCCGCAGCGACGTGCCGGTGATGAAGGACGCCTGCGGGGTGCAGAGGTAGGCGACGGCCTCGGCCACCTCCGACGGTTCGACCAGCCGCTTGAGTGCGGAGTCGGCCAGCAGGACGTCGGCGAGCACCCGCTCCTCGGGAATGCCGTGCGCCGCCGCCTGGTCGGCGATCTGCCGCTCGACCAACGGGGTGCGGACGTAGCCGGGGTTGACGCAGTTCGATGTCACACCGTGCGGGGCGCCCTCCAGTGCCGCGGTCTTCGACAGGCCCTCCAGGCCGTGCTTGGCGGCCACGTAGGCGGACTTGAACGGGGAGGCGCGCAGGCCGTGGACGGATGAGATGTTGACGATCCGGCCCCAGCCGCCCGCGTACATGTGCGGCAGCGCGCCGCGCAGCAGCCGGAACGGCGCCTCCAGCATCACCGTCAGCACCTCGTGGAACACCTCGGGCGGGAACTCCTCGATGGGCCGCACGAGTTGGATGCCCGCGTTGTTGACCAGCAGGTCGCAGCCGGCCGCCGCCCGCTCCGCCGCGTCCAGGTCGGTGAGGTCCAGCGGGCGCGGCTCGACGGCTCCGGGTACGCCGCCCGGCACCTCGCCCGCGAGCCGGTCGAGACCCTCCGCGTCGCGGTCCACGGCGCGTACCGTCGCGCCCGCCGCCGCCAGCCGCAGCGCACAGGCGCGCCCGATGCCGCCGGCCGCGCCGGTCACCAGCGCGGTGCGGCCTTCGAGGTCGAGGGAGACGGGCCCGGGTGTACCGATCGCAGTCATGACCGCACCTTAGAGCGCGTCCCCCGCGCCGCGCCGCCTCACTCGAACGGCCGCCCCGGATCGCCGGGGCGCCGCCGGACTTCTAGCGTCCTAAGACGCAGCTCGCCGCCTGCGCGCCGCCGACACCAGGGAGTCCGAATGCGCCGACTCATCGCCGTGCCGACCGTGCTGCTCGCCCTGGCCGCCGCCGGCTGCACCGGCGGCCGGACCGCGGACACCCCCGCGGCCGTCTCCGAGGGATCCGGGGCGCCGAGCCCGTCGTCGCCGCCCGGCGCGCCCCGTTCCGCCGGGCCGACGCCCACGGTCCCCGGCCAGCCGGTGGACTGCGGCGAGATCCGCGACGCACTCGGCACGTCGGAGAGCGTCACGCTCTTCGCCGACCCCGGCGCCGACGGCACCGTGGGCTGCGAAGAGGCCCACGACGTGATGGCCGACTTCTTCGAGCGGGCGCCGCAGGACTCCGGCGACGACGCGGGCACGCTGGCCGTACGGGGCTGGTTCTGCCGGTACGAGAGCGGCCCCACCGGCACCTGGATCAGCAGCTGCCACAAGGACCGGCTGGAGATGCACACCGAGGAGCCGTCCGGGGACGGCACCGACCCGTCCGATGAGCCGAGCGCCCCGGACGAGAGCCGGCTGCCGCCGCTGCCTGACGAGCCGTCGTCGCCGATGGACGAGCCGTCGACCGAAGAGCTGTGAGGACGACAGACCCTACGGGGCTGCGGGTTCCTCGCCCATGCCCTGGAACCAGGCGGGGCCTGCCTCCTGGGCCCGCTTGATCCGGGTCAGGGAGTAGTCGTCGAGCACCGGCAGGGCGTCCATCGCGAACCAGCCGACCGCCAGCGACTCGTCGTCGTTGACCGCCGCCTCGCCGCCGATCGCACGGCAGCGCAGCGTGACGTCCATGAACTGGCAGTGGTCACCGTTGGGATAGGTGATCGGCTGCATCGCCTCGACGAGGACGACACCCTCCGGCACGACCCGCACCGCCGTCTCCTCGAAGACCTCACGCGCCGCGGTCTGCGCGGGCTGCTCGCCCGGTTCGGGAATGCCGCCGATGACCGACCAGTTCCCGGTGTCCACGCGCTTGCCCAGCAGAACCCGGCCCTCGTCGTCGAAGACGACGGCGCTCACGCCGGGCAGCCACAGCAGTTGATGGCCGATGGAGGTCCGGAGGTCGCGGATGAAATCGGGTGTCGCCATGTCCTGAACTGTAGAGGACGTCCCGCCCCCGCCCGGCGCTCAGGCACCCGCCGGACTGCCCCCGCGCAGGCCGATCCGCCCGACGATGTAGCGCATCGCGCCCTCGGCGTCGTCGACGGTGACCGTGAAGGTCCGTCCGTCACCGAGCTTGAGCACCAGCGCCTCGCCGCGCCGTACGATCACGGCCGTGCCCTGCTCGGGCCGCCAGCGGTAGCCCCAGCCGCCCCAGTGACGCGGGGTGACCTGCTGGGCGATCGCCACATCGACGACGAGGTCGAGCGGGATCCGGCGCCGCGGCACTCCGATGTGGCCGCAGCGCACCTCCAGGCACTCCTTGTCGACGCGCACCGCGACATGGACGAAGGCGAGGGTGCCGAACAGCACCAGCAGACCGGCCGCGACGCAGCCGACCACAGCCATCACCAGCGGCACCAGGCTGGAGGTCCAGGTGCTGTCGACGGCGAGCTGGACGCCCAGGGCGAGGCAGGCGGCTCCGATGGCGGCCAGCAGCCACTGCACCCGGTTGGTGGCACTGCCCTGCCAGACCTCGGGCAGCTCCGGGTGGGCGCCCGAGGCGGGCCGTGCGCCTTTTCCCGCGCCGGTGGCGCCGGTGTGCCGATCGGGGGTGGCTGCCCCGTCGTGGGGGTGGTCCCTCATGAGACGCAGCGTACGCGCCTTTGCACGCTGGGGCAGGGTGCCTGGCTCCCCGTGCGGCCCGTCCGTCCGCCGCGTTCCGGAAGCGTGCCGCGGGCTTCGCGCAGCACGCTCCGGAGCGGCGGACGCACCGGGCTTCAGCGCGGCAGCGCCGCCGCCCGGCGGTCACCGGATCCGGCGAGCAGGCGGCCCTCCGGGTAGGCGAGTGCGACGTCCGGCAGCTCGCCGGGGCGACCGCTGAGGAGCACGCGGAGGCCGCCGGTCGGCGCGGCGGCGGGCGCCGGCTCGGCACCGATGCGGCGCAGCGCCTGGGCGGCCACCGCGTCGGCGGAGCCGTGCAGGACCAGAGCGGGGGCGCCGGGCTGCTGGAGCGCGTCCCTGATCTCTTCGGCGACGAGTTCGTAGTGGGTGCAGCCGAGGACGACGGCGCGTACGTCGCGGGGGGTGCGCGCGGCAGCGGCGGCCACGGCGGCGGAGACCGCGGCGGCGTCCGCCTGCTCCACGGCGTCGGCGAGCCCCGGGCAGGGCACGCCCGTGACGTCCAGGCCGTCCGCGAACCTGGCGATCAGATCGCGCTGGTAGGGGCTGCCCGTGGTGGCGGGGGTGGCCCAGATCGCGACGGGCCCGCCGCCGGCCGCGGCCGGCTTGATGGCGGGGACCGTGCCGATGACCGGTATCGCGGGCTCCAGTTCGGCGCGGAGCGCCGGCAGGGCGTGCACGGACGCGGTGTTGCAGGCGACGATCAGGGCGTCCGGGCGGTGCGCGGCGGCGGAGCGGGCCACGGCCAGCGCATGCGCGGTGACGTCGTCGGGGGTACGCGGGCCCCAGGGCATGCCGTCGGGGTCGCAGGAGATGACCAGATCGGCGTCCGGCCGCAGCCGACGCACGGCGGCGGCTGCGGCGAGCAGCCCGGCACCGGAATCCATGAGCGCGATCTTCACCCGGACACTCTACTCAGCCGGGTGCCCGACTTGTCATACCGGGAGGTCGTACCGGCCGGGCCGTGGCCGGAACCCGCGCACCGGCCGCGCACCCGGCGACGCCGGCCCGGGACACCGCGCCGATCGCCCGCTCCCGCCGCCCGCGGTGCGGCAGACTGCGGGCCGTGGGAGCGATGGAGTGGATCGGTGCCGGGACGCTGCTGGTCTGGCTGTGGCTGTTGCTGGGGCAGGGCTTCTTCTGGCGTACGGACGTGCGGCTGCCGCACCGGCGGGATCCGGAGCGCTGGCCTTCGGTTGCCGTGGTGGTGCCGGCCAGGGACGAGGCGGAGGTGCTGCCGGTGAGCCTGCCGTCGCTGCTGGCGCAGAAGTACCCGGGCCGGGCCGAGGTGTTCCTCGTCGACGACGGCAGCACGGACGGCACCGCGGCGCTGGCCAGGTCGCTGGCGGCGGAGCGGGACGGCCTGGCGCTGACGATCACCTCGCCAGGGGAGCCCGAGCCCGGCTGGACGGGCAAGCTCTGGGCCGTACGGCACGGCATGACGCTGGCGTGCGAGCGGATGGACCCGGAGTATCTGCTGCTGACGGACGCGGACATCGCCCATGAGCCGGACAGCCTGCGCGAGTTGGTGGCCGCGGCGCGCTCCGCGCGGCTGGATCTGGTGTCGCAGATGGCGCGGCTGCGGGTGGCGACGCCCTGGGAGCGGCTGATCGTCCCGGCGTTCGTCTACTTCTTCGCGCAGCTGTACCCGTTCCGCTGGATCAACCGGCCCGGCGCGCGGACCGCGGCGGCGGCCGGCGGCTGTGTGCTGCTGCGGCGGGACGCGGCGGAGCGGGCCGGGGTTCCGGAGTGCATCCGGCACGCGGTGATCGACGATGTGGCGCTGGCGCGGGCGGTGCGGTCGGCGGGCGGGCGGATCTGGCTCGGGCTCGCCGACCGGGTGGACAGCGTGCGGCCGTATCCGCGCCTCGCCGAGCTGTGGCGGATGGTGTCGCGCAGCGCGTACGCCCAGCTGCGGCACCAGCCGCTGCTGCTGCTCGGCACGGTCCTGGGTCTCGCGCTGGTCTATCTGGCGCCGCCCGTCGTGCTGCTGGCCGGGGCGGCGCTCGACAGTCCGCAGGCCGCGGTGGCGGGCGGCGCGGCGTGGGCGGTGATGGCCGGGACGTTCTGCCCGATGCTGCGCTACTACCGGCAGCCGCTGTGGACGGCGCTGCTGCTGCCGTTTACCGCGCTGCTGTATCTGCTGATGACGGTGGACTCGGCGGTGCAGCATCACCGCGGGCGCGGGGCGGCGTGGAAGGGCCGGACGTACGGGGCGCCCTGACCGTCCGGCCCCTCGCTCACTTCCTGGCAGGTGACCAGTCCAGGCCCCAGCCGTAGGCGTGGTCGACGGTGCGCTGCGGGCTGACGCCGGGCTGCGGGACGAGGTAGCGGGCCTCGCGCTGGACGACGAGTTCGCTGCCGGTGTTGGTGATCAGGGCGAGGGCGCACACCGGCGACGGCACCGTGCAGGCGTCCAGGGTGAACTCGACCGGTGCGCCGTGCTGCGGCTGGAGGGTGACGGACGCGTTCAGGCCCTCGAAGCTGCGGGCGCCCGCGTAGACGGTGACGAAGAGCAGGATGCGGCGGATCCGCGCCTGGTGGTCGAGGTTGATGGTGAGGTTCTCGCCCGACGTGACGGCGCCGGTTCGGTCGTCGCCGTCGAGTTGGACGTAGGGCGGTGCGTGCAGGGCGCCGAAGCTGTTGCCGAGCGGGTGCACCACCCCCGCGCTGCCGTCGGTGAGTTCGTAGAGCGCGCACAGGTCGAGGTCGAGGTCGCCGGTCTGCGGCAGCAGCGCGCCGCGGGCCCCGAGCGCCTCCATGGCCTTGCGGCCGATCTTCTTGCCGAGCCGTTTGCCGACCTTGGCGCCGGTCCAGTTGAGGTTCACCCGCATCGCGCCTGACGTGCCGCCCTGCTTCGTCAATGAGACGGCCGGGGCTTCCTTCGTCAGGGTGATCTTCGTCAGGCGGACGGGAGGGGAGGCGGGCGCGGGCGCCGGGTATCCGGGCTGCGGGGTTGACGCCACGGGTTGACCTGACGTCAACGGGGGCGCGGCCGGGGGCATCGGCGGCGCGGGAGGCGGCACGGGCGGTCCGGGCGGCGGAGCCATCGGCGGGGCGGCGGGCGGCTGGCCCGGTGCCGTCGCCTCCGTCGGCGCCTGCGGTTCGGGCTCGGCCTCCACGCTGATCCCGAAGTCGGTGGCCAGACCGGCGAGCCCGGTGTCGTAGCCCTGCCCCACCGCGCGGAACTTCCAGGCGCCCTGGCGGCGGTAGAGCTCGCCGAGGACGAAGGCCGTCTCGCGGGACGCGTCCTGGCTGTCGAAGCGGGCCATCTCGGCGCCGTCCGCCGCGTCGAGCACCCGGATGTACAGCCCGGGGACCTGGCCGAAGGTCCCGCCGTCGGCGGACGCCGCGAGCACCACCGTCTCCACCGGGCCCTCCACGGCGGCGAGATCGACCGCGACGGTGTCGGTCAGCACGCCGCCCACCTGCCGCTTCCCCTCGTGCCTTACGGCGCCGGAGGCGTGCACCGCCTGGTTGTAGAAGACGAAGTCGGCGTCGTCACGCACCTTGCCCGACACCAGCAGGAGAGCCGAGGCGTCCACGTCGGGGGCGCCCGGCACTGCCTGCCACCCCAGTTCCACCCGCACGGCCCCGGCCGGTACCGGAACGTTCCCGCCCTTGCGCATCGACATCGCCGCACCCCTCTCTCGTCGCTTCTCCCGTTCCACCGGACCCGCTTCCGCGACCCGGCGCCGACCGCCGCAGCCACCCCGCCGGCCGCAGGTTCCGGCGGCCCCGGGATCCCATGAGACACATCCGTCCCACACGTCTCCCCGTCAGCAGCGGCGCACCCCAACCTACTTGGCCCTGAGGACGCCGAACGCCCCCCATTCACCTGCGAGAAGCGCGGTCTTTACACGATTTCTACGGTCGATCTCGACCGATTTTCGCACGTTCGCTCACATTGGTGAGCCGAGCCCGTCAGACACCCGCGAAACAACCGCCTTCCCAGGCTCCCCAATCGGCACATCGTGGGCTTAACTTAAGAGGTATGACCTCCCCCCGCTCTACCTACGGCGGCGGCTACTACGCTTCGCCGTCCTTCCCGGACACCCCGATCTACGACAGCCTCGTCGCGGAACGCGGTACACCGCAGATCGCTCCGATCCGGGTCTCTCCGGCTCCGTACGACACCGGCTCGTCCTACCTGCCGGCGCTCCCCGCGGCACTGCCCGCCGCCCCGTCCCATCCGTCGCAGGGATATCCCGGCGCCGCCGCGCAGCCGGTCGCCCCGCTCCAGCACACACCCGCGCCGTACATCCCGCAGCAGGCGGGCACCCGCGGCTACCCGGCCCCGCAGCCGCCGCAGCCGCCGCGTACGGGGATGAGCACGGGCTACGAAGCGATGCGTCCGGCCGCCCCGGTGGCGCCCGCGCCGCAGCGTGCCGCGGCTCCGTACGACGATCCGTACGGCCGCCAGTACCCCTCGCGGGGGTACTGACCGCTCGACCGGCGCTTCCGGGCGGCTGGCAGGATGGGGCCATGCCCGAGTCAGCGCTCCACGCCATCCATGTGTATCCGGTCAAATCCATTGCGGGGTCCGGACCCGGCGAGGCGGTCGTGGAACCGTGGGGGCTCGCCGGGGACCGTCGCTGGATGCTGGTGGACGCGCAGCACAAGATGGTGAGCCAACGGCTGCACCCGAAGCTGGCGTTGGCCGCCGCCGATGAACTGCCGGGCAACGCCGTGCGGCTGACCGCGCCCGGCATGCCGCCGCTGACCGTCGAGGTGCCCTGGTCCGGGGAGACGGTCGCGGTCGAGATCTGGCGGGACACGGTCGACGCGGTACCGGCCGACGCGGCGGCGGCCGAGTGGTTCAGCGGGTATCTGGGCACGCCGGTGGAGCTGGTGCATCTCGATGCGCCAGGGAAGCTGCGGCCGATCGCCGCGGCGTACGCGCGGCCGGGCGAGACGGTCTCGTTCGCGGACGGCTTTCCGCTGCTGCTGACCACCACCTCGTCGCTCGACGCGCTCAACTCCCTCATCGCGCAGGGTGATCACGCGGATGAGGGCCCGCTGCCGATGAACCGTTTCCGGCCCAATGTGACCGTCGACGGCACCGCCCCGTGGGCCGAGGACACCTGGCGCACGGTCCGCATCGGTGAGGTGGTCTTCCGGGTGGCCAAGCCCTCTCGGCGCTGCGTCGTCACCACCACCGACCAGCGCACCGCGGAGCGCGGCAAGGAGCCGCTGCGCACCCTCGCCCGGCATCGGCAGGCCACCGGCCAACTGGTCTTCGGCCAGAACCTGGTGCCGCAGGGCACCGGCACGATCCGGGTCGGCGACGCCTTCGAGGTGCTCGACTGACCGGACGGGTCCGCGACGCCCGCACACCCCCGCCCGCACCTCCGCCCGCACTCCCGTCACTCGCCCCCCGGCGGTTCTCCGCATACGGAGTGAACCGGGTCTCTCTTCGCCGAACTCACGCATGAGCGGCGGAAGATGAGGTATTCAGGGAGAGGGAGAGGGGGTTCTGTGAAGCGAGCGAAGGCAGGGGCACTGCGCCGGCGGCACAATCCGCTGCGGCGCACGACCGACCGCATCGAGTCCTGGCTCACCGCCCTCACCGTCCTGCTGATCGCCCTGGGCGCGCCCCTCGCGGGCACGGCGGCGGGCGGCGCCGCGTACGACACCCTCCTGGAGACCGTCCGCAGCCAGCGCGCGCAGCGGCATCTCGTGTGGGCCACGGTCGACCGGGCGGCCCCCAGCGCTCCCCTCGACCCCGACCCGGAGACGTCCACACCACGCGATTCCCGGCTGCGGGTCATCGCCCGCTGGACGGCGCGGGACGGCAGCTCGCACCTGGGACAGGTCGGTGCGCCGCGGCTGGTGGAGCCGGGCGCCCGCTTCCGGATCTGGACCGACGGCCGCGGCAGGGTGATGCCGCGCCCGATGGACACCAGCACCGCGGGCGCGCACGCGGTGCTGGCAGGGCTCGGCGTCGCCGGGGCGGTCGGCGGCCTGATCGAGGGCTGCCGCAGGCTGGTGATGCGGCGGATGACGGCCCGCCGCCACCGGCGCTGGGACGAGGCGTGGGAGCGCGCGTACCAGGACTGGGGCAGGGCCGGCGCGGGCAGCTGACGCGGCGCCGCGCGGGCCGCCGCCGGGCCACGGTGCGGCGGTGCTCAGCCATGTCCGGCGCCGTGCCGCGGGAGCTGTCCGGGAGTGCCTGACCATGTCAACTACCGCCCGCCGGGCGCGCTACGGTGGTGCAGCCAGCCACTCGGCTGGGGCCTGGCGCACCCGAAAGCGGACATCAGCGGACGGAACCTGCCGGGCCGTCAACAGCCGCACGAGGTGGGGGCACGACAGCGCCATGGCACAGGGCTCGGTCCAGGTGACGCACTCCGGAACGTCGCGTTGGCGACGCCGTACGGGAGAGTACAGCTCGCTCGCCGCCGCTCTGGAGGCCGCGGGGGACGGTGATGTGCTGACCGTGCCCGCCGGGACCTACCGCGAGAACCTGGTGCTGCTGCGCGCGGTGACGCTGCGCGGCGCGGACGGCGCGCGCGGTTCGGTGCGGATCGCCCCTGCGGACGGCGTCGCGCTGACGGTCCGCGCCTCGGCGACCGTCCAGGACCTGCATCTGGAGGCGACGGATTCGGCGTCGCCCGCGCTGCTGGTGGAGGACGGCACCCCGGAGCTGACGGGGCTGCGGGTGGTGACGCGGTCGGCGGCCGGCATCGAGGTGCGCGGCGGCGCCCGGCCGACCGTGCGGCGCTGCACCGTCGACAACGCCGGCGGCATCGGCATCAGCGTCCTGGACGGCGCCGGCGGCGTCTTCGAGGAGTGCGAGGTGGTGGCCGCCGGGCAGGCCGGCGTCTCGGTGCGGGACGGGGCGCATCCGCGGCTGGAGAACTGCCGCGTCCACCACGCGTCGGGAGCCGGCCTGTCGCTGCACGGCGAGGGCAGCGCGCTGGAGGCGGTGGGCTGCGAGGTGTACGAGATCAAGGGCACCGGCGTGCAGGTCGCGGCGCGGGCCACCGGCCACTTCACGGACTGCACCGTGCACCGCACCTCGGCCGACGGCGTCACGCTGGACACCGACGCGGTGCTCACGCTCGCCGACTGCGCCATCCACGACATCCCGGAGAACGCCATCGACCTGCGGTCGCGTTCGGTGCTCACGCTGACCCGCAGCACGGTCAGGCACTTCGGCCGCAACGGCCTGTCGGTCTGGGATCCCGGCACCCGCGCGGACGCCAACCAGTCCGAGATCCACGACAGTACGGGCGACTACCCGGCGGTGTGGGTCAGCGACGGCGCGACCGTCGTCCTGGACTCGACGCGGGTGCACGACGTGCCGGACGCCCTGTTCGTCCTGGACCGTGGCTCGCGCGCCGACGTGGTCGACAGCGACCTCTCCCAGGTGCGCAACACCGCCGTGTCGGTCAGCGACGGCGCGACGGTGCAGCTGGACGACTGCCGGATCCGGGAGGCGTCCACCGGCGCCTGGTTCCGTGACCACGGCAGCGGCGGCACCCTCGCCAACTGCACCATCGACGGCGCCCAGACCGGCGTCATCGTCACCAAGGGCGCCGACCCCACCATCGAGGGCTGCACGGTCAGTTCACCGGCCGAGGCGGGTTTCTACGTCTCCGCCGAGGGGCGCGGCACGTTCCACAGCTGCCGGGTGACGGGCAGTTCGGGGTTCGGCTTCCACGTCATAGACGGCTGCCGTACGACACTTTCCCGGTGCCGTACGGAACGGTGTGCGCGGGGCGGCTACGAGTTCGCCGAGGGGACGGCGGGCGACGGCAGCGGCGGCGGCCCGCTGGTCGAGGACTGCACCAGCGACGAGAGCCGGGCGGCGCAGGTACCGCCCGCGCCGGTCGCGGCGGGGCCCGGGGTGCAGCAGGCGACGCAGACGGCGGGGCTGCTGGGCGGAGTGCCCTCGCAGAGCGCGCAGCGGACGGCTGCGGCTCCGGCGGCAGCCGCCGAACCGGAGGCCGCCCGGCGCCCTTCGGACGAGGTGCTGGGTGAACTGGACACCCTGGTCGGCCTGGACAGCGTCAAGCGTGAGGTGCGCGGCCTGATCAACATGATCGAGGTGGGGCGCAGGCGGCAGCAGGCGGGCCTGAAGGCCGCGTCCGCGCGCCGGCATCTGGTCTTCACCGGCTCCCCCGGTACCGGCAAGACGACGGTGGCCCGGCTGTACGGCGAAATCCTGGCGGCCCTGGGGGTGTTGGAGCGCGGGCACCTGGTCGAGGTGTCGCGGGTCGACCTGGTGGGCGAGCACATCGGGTCGACGGCGATCCGCACCCAGGAGGCGTTCGACCGGGCGCGCGGCGGGGTGCTCTTCATCGACGAGGCGTACGCCCTCTCCCCCGAGGACTCGGGCCGGGACTTCGGGCGGGAGGCCATCGACACGCTGGTGAAGCTGATGGAGGACCACCGGGATGCGGTGGTGGTGATCGTGGCCGGTTACACCTCCGAGATGGAACGGTTCCTGGCGGTCAACCCCGGTGTGGCATCCCGTTTCTCACGGACCATCACCTTCGGTGACTACGGCGCCGATGAACTGCTGCGGATCGTCGAGCAGCAGGGCGAGGAGCACGAGTACCAGCTCGGCGAGGGGACGGACGAGGCGCTGCTGAAGTACTTCACGGCGCTGCCCAAGGGGCCGTCGTTCGGCAACGGCAGGACCGCGCGGCAGACGTTCGAGGCGATGGTCGAGCGGCACGCGAGCCGGGTGGCGCAGCTGACCGACCCGAGCACCGACGACCTCACCCTGCTCTACGCCGACGATCTGCCCGAACTCCCCTGATCCTGGCCGCAGTCCGCGGGGGCATCGGGTTCCGGGCGCTGCCGTGGCAGCTGCGGTCCGAGCCGGGCGATCAGCTCGGCGCGGACCCTGCCGAAGACCGGGTCAGCCGCGTAGTCGCCGTGCCCGAGTATCTGGGCGGGCAGCGGGCTGCGCAGGCTGCGGCCGAAGGCCAGCGGGTCGCGGAGCGGGCCTTCGTCGATCCGCCGGCCGTCCTCGCAGGTGAGGCGGATGGGGCCGCCGATGGGGTCGGTGAAGCGCCAGAGGTTGCGCCAGTCGTCCATCTCGCGGTGCAGCCCGGTGAGCGCGGGCGGGCCGAAGTAGGCGGGGAACCACCGCCCGTAGAGCCGCTCCAGAGGTGATCCGTAGGTGAGCAGTGCGACGCGGCTGCGGGTGACCAGGTCAAGCTGCCAGACGGCAGCCGCCGCCAGGACGCTGCCCTGGGAGTGGCCCGAGATCACCAGCCGTCCGTCGAACCGCTCGGTCCAGGTGGCCATCCGCCAGGTGAGGTCGGGGACGGCGCGCTCGGCGTAGCAGGGGGGCGCGAAGGGGTGGGCGGCGCGCGGCCAGAAGGTGCCGACGTCCCAGAGGATGCCGATGGTGCGGCGGGCGGAGTGGTCGCGGTAGGCGCGGCGGCCGGTGGCGAGCAGGAGTATGACGCCGGCGCCCATCAGCCAGGAGCCGAGTGCCGCTGCGGTCTCGGCGGCGGCGTGCACGGCAGGCGGCGCGCCTTCGGTGGCGGGTCCTGGCGCCCGGTCGGTGAGCCAGGCGCCGATGACCGCCCCGGCGCCGAGTACGAGGGTGACCGCAGCGATGGCCGCGGCGAGTACGGGTGCCGCGTCGGTGAGCCCGGCGCGGGCGATGGTCCCGGCGATCTTGCGGGTGCGCCACTCGTCGGGCTTCTCCCTGCTGTCGTAGAGGCCAGGGATGTCGGGCATGACGCTGCGGCGTACGGCGCGTACCCGGAGCGCGGCGAGCACGGCGACGCCGGCGACCACGACCAGCAGGACGGGGAGTACCGCGGCCTGCCAGGAGAGCAGGACCGGCGGGCCCGCCATGGGGGCGCCGTTCTGGCCAGGGGTCGCGTCGCCGTCCATCCAGTCGGCGAACCGCTGGGCCACGCCCCCGGACAGCACCCCGCCGACCGCGCAGGCCAGCAGGGCGACCGCGGGCCCTCCCATGCCGCGCAGCGCGGTGCGGGGGCCGTTGGGCGCGGCGCGCTGGAGGATCCCGGCGGTGACGGCGAGGGCGAGTACCAGGGCGCCCTGGAGCACGGCGATGGCGCCGAACGCGGCGGCGCCGGGCAGCGGTCCCGAACTGTGCCCCGTGGGGCGTTCCCAGGCTGCGTACACGGCGGTCACGGCCAGCAGGCCGACGGCCGCGTAGGGCAGGGCCCGTACGACGGGGCGGTCGGTCGTGTCGTCGGGTGCGGCCTCGCTGCGGGCGGTGCGCCAGACGATGACGAGGGTGGTGGCGGCCAGCAGGACGAGCAGTGCGGCCAGGACGTCGCCGGTGGCCGCGAGGCTCGCGCCGTGGCCTGCCCGCGCGTCGGCCTTGCGGGTGGCGACGAGGAGGGCGGCGGCGATGGTCAGCACACCGGCGGTGGAGTGCGCGGCGCGCAGCCGGGCGACGAGCCTGCGGCCGTACCAGAAGCCGTCGAGGCTGAGCGCGGTGCGTTCGGCGGGCGGGGTGTCGCGCGAGGTGCCGGGGCGGCGGGGCGGCGGGGACGCCGATTCGTAGGCGCTCCAGGTGCGGTGCGAGAGCCACCACAGGAAGCCGATGAGCAGCAGCGGCAGGGTGGAGGCGAGGACGAGGCGGCGGCCCGGCAGGCTCCACCAGCCGCCGTCGGCCGGGTTGACGAAGCCCATCCAGGACTTGCCGGTGACGCAGACCGGGGTGCCGGCGCACTGCCAGGCCGTGAGGTCGAGGGCGACCTCGCAGGCGGCAGCCGCCAGCAGGACGGTGAGGCTGAGGGCGAGGACGCGGACGAGGACGTCGTAGAGGCGCTGGGCGGGGTGGTTCTGCGGGGCCGCGGGGCGCATCCAGTGGGCGAGGTTGGCGACCATGAAGGGCAGCAGGATCAGCCAGAGGGCGCGGGCGCCGTTGCCCGAGGTGAGGTTGGACCAGCAGTACGCCTCGCGGACCGGTTCGCCGCGGTACGCGTCGGGGCGCTCCTCGGCGTCGGCGTCCTCGGTCCGCCGGTAGCAGGCCGCGGTGTCGTCGCCGGTGATCAGTGAGATGCGCGGGTCGCCGAGCATCTCCTGGGGTGTGGTGCCGCCGACGCCGTGCACCAGCAGTTCCAGGGCGAGTTGCGGTGCCATCGAGTCGTCCGGCGCATCGTCCGGTGCTCGGTTGCGCGTCGGCCGCGCGGGTGGTGTGGTGTCCGCGGTCTCCACTGCTGTTCCCCCGTTGTCCGTGGCGCTCTCCGGCGCCGGGCATTGTCCCAGCATCTCCCTTACCCCGATGATGGCTTCACTCCCCTACTGGCCGGTCACTTTCTGCCGGAAACCCTCGGTCTTCCCGTGCGCCATGGCCGCGTCTCCCCGCGTTCTCCAGGTGGCCTGCGTGGGCGACGGGCAGGCGGTGACCGGCACCGGGCGTCGGGCGTCGGCGCGAAGTGCGGCTGCGTGGGCCGGAGTTCGCGGGCGCGTACGGGACGGGGTCGCGGGCGCGTACGGGACGGTCGGCGCCGCGAGGCGCTCCTGCCGGGCGCGGGGCGGGCTCGGGCCGACGCGCCTCCGGGGCTGCCGGTCCTGGCGACCGCCCTGGTCCGCGGGGATCGACGGACCCCGCTGTCGGTGCCCCGTGCGAGGATGAGGAAAACCCGGGACGACGGGTGGCAGTGGCGTGGGCGGCCCGGATCGGCGGCCCGGCGGAAGGGATGGACCGGGGTGAGCGACAACCAGAATCTGCTGGCCGAGCAGCGGCGGGCCCTGATCCTCGACGAGGTCAGGCGGCGCGGCGGGGTGCGGGTCAACGAACTCACCCGCAGACTCAGCGTCTCGGACATGACCGTACGCCGCGATCTGGACGCGCTGGCACGCCAGGGCATGGTGGAGAAGGTGCACGGCGGCGCGGTGCCGGTGGGCGAGCCGAGCGCCCACGAGCCGGGGTTCGAGGTGAAGTCGGCGCTGGAGCTGAGCGCCAAGGAGGACATCGCCGAGGCCGCGGCACAGATGGCGGCCCCGGGCAGCGCCATCGCGCTGGCGGGCGGCACGACGGCGTTCGCGCTGGCGCAGCAGCTGGTGGAGGTGCCCGACCTGACCGTGGTGACGAATTCGGTGCGGGTCGCCGATGTCTTCTACACGGCGCAGCGGGCGGCGGCGAGCGGCGGCGCTGGCCCGCGCGCGGGCGCGGCGACGGTGGTGCTGACGGGCGGGGTGCGTACGCCGTCGGACACCCTGGTGGGGCCGGTGGCCGATGCCGCGATCCGCTCGCTCCACTTCGACGTGCTCTTCCTCGGGGTGCACGGCATATCGGTCGAGGCGGGGCTGTCCACACCGAACCTCGCCGAGGCGGAGACCAACCGGCATTTCGTACGGTCGGCGCGGCGGGTCGTGGTGGTCGCCGACCACACCAAGTGGGGGACGGTGGGGCTGAGTTCGTTCGCCTCGCTGGAGGAGGTGGATGTGCTGGTGACGGATTCCGGTCTGGCCGACGGGATGCGCGAGCAGTTCGCGGAGCTGCCGCCCGAACTCCTGGTGGCGGGCGAACCCTGGCAGGACGCAGACATCTGACGGTGCGGCGCCTATGGTGTGCGCCGCAGGTTCCGGCACAGGACCTCTTCGCCGTTCCCGTAGGGGGTGCTCGTCCCATGACGCATCGACTCCGCCCCGTCGAGCTGGACTTCGCCGAGTCCGCGCCGCTGCGGCTGGTGTTCACGGCGGAGGTCGCCGCGCCGCCCGATGCGGTGTACGCGACGCTGGCCGATGACGTCGAGGGCTGGTCCGGCTGGTTCACCGGCGTCACCTGCTCGGCGCCGACGGACGGCGGCAGGGGGCGGGACATCCGTCTGACGGGCGGCACCCGCTTCGCCGAGACGGTGCTGGCCACGGAGCCGGGCGCGCGGTACGCCTACCGCGTCGACCGCACCAACGCACCCGGTCTGCGGGCCCTGTTGGAGGACTGGCGGCTGACCCCGGCCGGCCGCGGCACCCGCGTGCGGTGGCTGTTCGCCGCGGACGGGCCGGCCCCGCTCCGCTGCGCCCTGCTGCTCGCGCGGCCGGGCCTGGGCCGCGCCTTCCGCACATCGGCGCGGGCCCTGGACCGCCGGTCGGCCGGGTACTGACACGGGCCCGGCAGGCGCCTCAGTCCGGCCAGACGCCGTCGGCCAGGAAGGCGTCGAGGGTGCGCGCGTAGGGCGTGATGTCGAGGCCCTGGGCCGCCAGCCAGTCGTCCGAGTAGTACTTGTCGAGGTAGCGGTCGCCGGGGTCGCAGAGCAGGGTGACGACGGATCCGGTCCGTCCCGCGGCGACCATCTCGCCGACGATCTTCAGGGCGCTCCACAGCCCGGTGCCGGTCGACCCGCCCGCCTTGCGGCCGATCGCCGCTTCCAGGGCGCGTACGGCGGCGATGCTCGCCGCGTCGGGGACCTTCATCATCCGGTCGATCGCGCCGGGCACGAAGCTCGGTTCCATCCGGGGCCGCCCGATGCCCTCGATGCGGGAGGCGGTGGCGCAGCCGATGCCGGCGTCGCCGGTGCGCCAGCCGTCGAAGAAGCAGGAGTTCTCCGGGTCGGGGACGCAGACGCGGGTGTCGTACTGCATGTAGTGGACGTAGCGGGCGATGGTCGCCGAGGTGCCGCCGGTGCCCGCGGTCGCCACGATCCAGGCAGGTTCGGGGTAGCGCTCCAGACGGAGCTGCTGGTAGATCGATTCCGCGATGTTGTTGTTGCCGCGCCAGTCCGTCGCCCGTTCGGCGTAGGTGAACTGATCCATGTAGTGACCGCCGGACTCGGCGGCGAGCTGCGCCGACACCTCGTAGACCGTGCGCGGGTCCTGGACGAGGTGGCAGGTGCCGCCGTGGAACTCGATCAGCCGGGTCTTCTCGCGGCTGGTGGTGGCCGGCATCACGGCGATGAACGGCACGCCGATCAGCGAGGCGAAGTACGCCTCGGACACGGCGGTGGAGCCGCTGGAGGACTCGATGACCGGCTTGCCGGGGCGGATCCAGCCGTTGCACAGCCCGTAGAGGAACAGGGAACGGGCCAGCCGGTGCTTGAGGCTGCCGGTGGGGTGGGTGGACTCGTCCTTGAGGTAGAGGTCGATGCCCCACTCCTCGGGGAGCGGGAAGCGCAGGAGGTGGGTGTCGGCGGTGCGGTTGGCGTCCGCCTGGACCTTGCGGACGGCCTCTTTGAGCCAGCCGCGGTAGGCGGGATCCGTGCGGTCGACGTCGACGGTCGGCAGGGGGGCGCCTGCGGCGCCGTCGCGGGGCGGTCCTGGCGGCTGCTGTGCGGTGCTCACCGGCGGGCTCCTAGAGGGGGACGAAGCCCGCGCGAACGCCGGGCCGACCCCGACTATAGCCACCTCCCACACGCTTCTCACCTGCATAAACATCACTTTGACATCCCCCAAGGGGAGCCTGGGAAGGGGCTGTTCGCGCCGTCCGGGGGCTGTCGTTCACCCCGACCCGAACGACAGCCCCCGGCACCAGAGGCACTGGTGCGACCGGCGAAGGCCGTGCACACTGCCCTTCAAGGGGCGGTGAGGGGCACCTGCCCGATCACCGAGGAGGTGGGGGCCATGGCCGAGCCGGAGTTCAACATGACCGGCGTACGGATCGAGCGATGGCTGAGGTCCTTGACGAGGGCCGGGCAGGTCGTCATCCGCGACGGCAGGCTCGCGCTGCTGACCAGCTACGGCACCGAGATCGACAGCGCGCCGCTCCAGGCGGTGCAGGCACACAAACCGCTGTTCGCGGCCCGCGACCGGGCGCTGGCCAGGCTGAACGGCCACCGGTATTCGCTGACGCTCGGCGCACCCGACCGTTTCCTGGACGCGGTGCAGGCAGCCAGAACACCCCGGACCTGAGGGCCGCGGCCCGCCGCGCGAAGGGGGCGGGGGCAGGAGCGCGGCGGGCTGCCGCCGGGCGGGCTGCGGTTGCGGGAGTGCACTGCGGGGACGACCCTGGATCTGTATCACAGAGGGTTCACCAGCGGTGACGCTGTGGCATGCATCGGCATCGCTGGATCCGATCTTCGCTCCTGCCCGGCGGGAGCGCCCGGCCTCACCAGGGAGTCGCGGTCGTGATCAGGCAGCCCAGCAGGCATTGCACGGTGGAACTCCAGGCCCTTCCGGCCCGCATCGGCCAGGTACGCCGGATCGTCTCGGCGCAACTGCGGTACTGGCGCCTCGATCCGCTGATAGATCCCGCCGCGCTCGGCGTCACCGAACTCCTCGCCAATGTGCACCGCCACGCCCGGCCCAGCAAGCAGTGCACGGTCCAACTCTGGGTCCTACTCGACCAGTTGACGGTCTCGGTGCACGACAGGGATCCGCGACTGCCGTGCGTCCGGGCCGCCGAGACATGGGAGACCTGCGGGCGCGGCCTCGCCCTGATCGCGTCACTCAGCGAGAGCTGGGGGGTGCGCCCGCACGGTTCGGGCAAGGTCGTGTGGTTCACCCTTCCCGCGCCGGGTCGCGTACCGGAGAAGGCCGTCCCGGTCGGCGCCGGCCGGTACGGGACGTCCCTGGCGGACGCCGCCACCACGGCCGGACCCCGCGCCGGAATGCGGAGCGCGGGGGTCGGCTGAGGATGCGGCGGCGGTGACGGTCACCCCGCGCTCCCCTTGAACCCGGGGCCGAAGTGGTCCTCCAGGACGGCCATCCGGCGCCGGTACTCGTCCTCGTCGATCTCGCCGGCGGCGAAGCGGCCACCGAGCACGGCGATCGGGGTGGGCGCATCGGCGGCGGGCCGCGGCCCCTGGAAGGCCCGGCCGGGGCCCCGGTGGCGCCATACGGTGCGGCGCAGCACGAGCACCACGCCGAGGACGACCAGCGCCCAGATCACCGGAACGAACAGGATCCAGGGGCCGGGTCCGCCGCCGTTCCAGGGGTGTGCCAGCTCGAACATGGGATTCAGCTCCTCGGTAGGGACGTTCGCTGTCCCTACCGAGCCTCGCCCCCCGGGGCCCGCACGTCGTCGTACGGCCGACGGCATCACCCGTACCGCTCGGGAAGTACACCGAGCGGGCACGACTACGCCGGGGCCGCACCCTCCGCCACTCCCCTGACCTTGAATTATGTAACTACAGGTATGTACAGTGGCGCTCATGAACGCCCGGGAACGGCTCGTCGAGAGCACTCAGGAACTGCTGTGGGAACGCGGCTACGTCGGCACCAGCCCGAAGGCCATCCTGGAACGCGCAGGCGTCGGCCAGGGCAGCATGTACCACCACTTCGACGGCAAGTCCGGCCTCGCGCTCGCCGCGATCCGGCGCACCGCCGACGGCATGAAGGAGACCGCCGACGCGTGCCTGTCCGGCCCCGGCACGGCGTACGACCGGGTGGCCGGCTATCTGCTGCGCGAGCGGCAGGTGCTGCGCGGCTGCCCGGTCGGCCGGATGACGCAGGACCGCGACGTGGTGCGCAGCAGCGCGCTGCGGCAGCCGCTGGACGAGATGTTCGGCTGGCTCCAGGAGCGCATCGCCGGCGTACTCGGCGAAGGGGTGCGCCGCGGTGAACTCGCCGCGGCGCTCGACCCGGTGGCGACCGCGGCGACCGTCGCCGCCGTCATCCAGGGCGGCTATGTGCTCGCCCGCGCGGCCGACTCCCCCGAGCCCTTCGACGCGGCGGTCCAGGGCGTACTGGCCCTCCTCGCCGCCCAGGTCACCACCCCCGCGCACTGATCCGGCCACCGCCGCCCGTCCCCACCCCGGAGTCCGTCATGCACGCCATGCAGTACGAGATCACCCTGCCCGCCGACTACGACATGGAGATCATCCGGGAGCGGGTGCGGTCCAGAGGGCATCTGCTGGACGACTTCGACGGGCTCGGGCTCAAGGCGTACGGCATCCGCGAGCGCGGCACCGACGGGTCGCCGGTCAACGCGTATGCGCCGTTCTACCTGTGGGCCGATCCGCAGGCGATGAACCGGTTTCTGACCGGCGACGGGTTCCGGGGCGTGATCCGTGACTTCGGGCGGCCGGTCGTCCAGCACTGGCAGGGCCTCTTCCACCGCGCGGGTCCGGCCCGCGCAACGCCTCCGCTGGCCTTCTCCCGGCGGACCACACCGCTCCCCGCCGACGCCGATCCGGCCACCGCCATCGCGGGCGCGCTGGCCGGACACGAGGAGCTGGCCGGGACGGACGGGGTGCACACCACGGCGCTGGCCCTGGATCCCCGGCACTGGGAGCTGGTCCACTTCACCCTCTGGGCGGACGCGGCGCCACAGACCGTCGGCGCCCGCTACCAGGTGCTGCACCTGTCGGCCCCCGGCATCGGGCGGCTCGCCACCGGGCGGCAGTGGTGAACCAGGGCGCCCCGGGCGGCCCCGACCGCGCCGTCCGTACCGTCATCGGCGACATCGAGCCCGCCGCGCTCGGGGTCTGCGACGCGCACGACCACCTCTTCCTGAGCAGCCCGCAACTGCCGGGCCAGGAACTGTCCGACCCGGAGGCCGCCGCCGCGGAACTGCACGCCTTCCGGGCGGCAGGCGGTGGCGCGGTGATCCAGTGGACGCCGTACGGCATGGGGCGCGGCGCCGCCGAACTCCCGCGTCTGGCACGGGAGTCGGGTGTGCGGATCGTCGCGGCGACCGGGCTGCACCAGGCCGTGCACTACCCGCCGGATGTGCTGGAGCGGGTCAGGTCCGGTCTGGCGGAGCTGTTCGTCGCCGAACTCACGGACGGGATCGGGGACACCGGCGTACAGGCCGGCCTGATCAAGGTCGCCGGAGGCTTCCACGGCCTGGACCGGCACGCGCGCCACACGATGGAGGCAGCGGCGGAGGCACAGCACGCCACCGGCGCGGTGATCGGCGTCCATCTGGAGCTGGGGACGGGCGCGCAGGACGTGCTCGACCTGCTCTGCGGGACGCTGGAGGTGCCGCCCGACCGGGTGATCCTGGGGCATCTCAACCGCTCACCCGATCCGACCGTGCACCGATGGGCGGCGCGGACGGGCGCGTTCCTGGCGTTCGACGGGCCGTCGCGGGCGCACCACGCGACGGACTGGCGGCTGCCGGACGCGCTGCGGGCGCTCGCCGACGCGGGGCACGGCGGGCAGCTCCTGCTGGGCGGCGACACCACGACGGCCGGTGCGCGGTCGGTGCGCGGCGGGCCGGGGATGCCGTATCTGCTGACCCGTCAACGGGCGCGGCTGGCCGCCGAAGTGGGTCCTGAGCTGGTGGAGGAGATCCTGACCTGCAACCCGGCCCGCGCGTTCGCGGCGCGGTGGCGCCGCTGAGCGGGCGGCCCGTCCGGCGGGTCCGGTGGAGCCGCGGAGCGGGCCGGGGCCCGCCCGGAGCGTTTGCCCGTCGTTACCGCTCCAATGTGATGGCGATCCCCACGTGCGGACGCCTGCCGCGGCGCAGCAGCGCGCCCCCGGTGTCCAGCAACCGGAACCTCAGCCCGTATTTGGCGGCCAACGCCCGTCGCACCCGGGCGAGTTCGGCGGGGCTCTCCAGCAGCCGCGCGGTACCCCCGGACGTGGTCGCGCCGTCGGCGACGTTGCCGCGTACGTCGCAGGGGGTGACGGTCACCCGGGTGTCGTGGCGCAGCCGCCTGACCTTCCCGCTGTCATCCCGCGTCCACACCAGGAGTTCGTCCCCGTCGGCCACCGCCCATACGGGGGTCGGCACCGGCGCGCCGCTCTTCCGGTGGGTGACGAGGCTGACGTAGTGGCTGCGGGCCAGGGCGTCGGGAATCATGGGCGGCAGCCTAAGGGGGCCGCGGGCCGGGTCGGTCATCGGCCCGCGGCGCACCCGGGGTGTGTCCGTGAAGTCCCGCCGCCAGGAGGCCGGATGGCGGGACGTCACGGATGCGTCTCAGCGCTCCAGGACGACCAGCGGGTCGTCGAGCACCGGCTGCCAGGCGAGTTCGGCGGCGCCGACGAGGCTGTTGTGGTCGAGGCTGCAGGGCAGGATCGGCACCCCGCCGCTGCGGCCCCACAGGCTGCGGTCGGCGACCACCGCGCGCAGCCGTTCGGGGTCGGTCTCCAGGAGGGTGCGGTGCAGCCCGCCCAGGATGATGCGGTCGGGGTTGAGGATGTTGACGAGCCCCGCGATGCCCAGGCCGAGGCGGTCGATGAGCAGGTCGGCCGCGGCGCGTACCGCCGGGTCTGCGTATTCGGTGCGCAGCAGCCCGGCCGCCTGGTGGAGCAGCGAGCCCTCGGGTCCTGGGGCGCGGCCCGCGGCGCCGAGGAAGGCGAGCGGGTCGGCCTCGACGTCCAGGCAGCCGCGGCTTCCGCAGTGGCAGGGCGCGCCCTCGGGGTGCACCGTCAGGTGGCCGACCTCCAGGGCCAGGCCCGAACTGCCGCTGTGCAGGCGGCCGTCGATGACCAGCGCGCCGCCGACCCCGCGGTGCCCGGAGGCGACGCAGAGCAGGTCGCGGGCGCCGCGGCCGGCGCCGTGCCGGTGCTCGGCGAGTGCCATGAGGTTGACGTCGTTGCCGGTGAAGCCGATCTCCTCGGTCACGCCTGGGATGCCCGCGTCGGCCAGTGCGCGCAGGAAGAGCGCCCGTACCGGGGCGCCGGCCGGCCAGGCGAGGTGGAGCGGGTTGAGTGCCTCGCCGTCCGGTTCGGCGACGGCCGACGGCACCGCGAGGCCGGCGCCGAGGCAGCGTCTGCCGCTCTCGGCCAGCAGTCCTGATCCGGCGGCGACGGCTTCGGCAAGCACATGGGCCGGGTCGGCGGGGATGGTGCCGCAGCCGGATGCCGTCGCCACGATGCGCCCGCCGAGGCCGACCAGGGCGACGCGGAAGCCGTCGGCGTGGATCTGCGCGGCGAGCACGACGGGGCCGCGTTCGTCGATGAACAGGCGGTGGGACGGCCGCCCTTGGGAGCCGGCGGACGCGGTCGGCCGGGAGTCGACGATGATCAGCCCTAGGGCTTCCAGTTCGGCCGCGACCGCGCCGGCCGTCGCGCGGGTCACGCCGAGTTCCGATGTGAGGACCGCGCGGGTGGGGGCGCGTCCGGTGTGTACGAGCTCCAGTGCGGGTCCGAGAGCACCACGGCCCCGCTCCAGCCTGGTTGTCCGAGTCTGGGTCACGCCCCTATTCTGGCTTTGTGCCGACGCTAAACAAAATACGCTCGGCCCTTTCGTGGGCCAGTCCCCAGGAATCCACCGATCCCCGCCTCGCCGCCCTCCGCCTCGCGATCACCGCGTTCTTCGCGATGGACGGCTTCCTCTTCGCCGGATGGGTCGTCCGCATCCCCGCGATCAAGGAACAGACGGGCGCGAGCGCGGGCTCGCTCGGGCTCGCGCTGCTCGGGGTCTCCGCGGGCGCCGTCGCGTTCATGATGCTCACCGGCCGCCTCTGCCGCCGGTTCGGCAGCCACGCGGTCACGGTCTGGTCGGGCGGCGCGATGGCGCTGAGCATCATCCTGCCACCCCTGACAGGTTCGGCGACCGCGCTGGGCCTGGTGCTGCTGGTGTTCGGCGCCGCCTACGGCTCGTTGAACGTCGCCATGAACAGCGCGGCCGTCGACCTGATCGGGGCGCTGCGGCGCCCGGTGATGCCGAGCTTCCACGCCGCCTTCAGCCTGGGCGGAATGGTCGGCGCCGGCCTCGGCGGGCTGATCGCCGGAGGGCTCTCCCCCACCGTCCACCTGCTGCTCCTCGCCGTCATCGGCCTACTGGTGACGGCCGTCGCCGGACGCACACTGCTGACCCACCCGGCCCCCGCCGCCCCCGAGCAACTGCCCGCGGACGGGGGCCCGGAGAGGCCGCGGGGCCCGTCGGGCGCGGGCCGCACGCGGCGGCCGGTGCTCGTCTTCGGGCTGATCGCGCTGTGCACCGCGTACGGGGAGGGCGCGATGGCCGACTGGGGCGCGCTGCACCTGTCGCAGGATCTGGCCGCCGGCCCCGGGCTCTCGGCCGCCGGGTACGCGGTCTTCGCGCTGGCCATGACGGCCGGGCGGCTGTCGGGCACGGCGGTGGTGCAGCGGATCGGCCCGGCCCGCGCGCTGGTCGCCGGCGGCACGACCGCGACCGCGGGGCTGCTGCTCGGCGCGCTCGCCCCCGCCGCGTGGGCGGTCTGCCTCGGCTTCGCGGTGGCCGGTCTCGGGCTCGCCAACATCTTCCCCATCGCCATCGCACGGGCCGGTGAGGCCGGCGGGCCGGGCGGCGTCGCCGCCGCCTCCACGGTCGGCTACGGCGGGATGCTGCTCGGCCCGCCCGCCATCGGATTCCTCGCCGAGGCGTTCGGGCTCCCGGCCGCGCTGACGACGCTCGCGCTGCTCTCCGCCGTCGCCGTGCTCATCGCGTACGTGACGCGCGGGGCGCACCACACCGGGCGGACGTGAGACCGCTCGTACGGGTGAAGCCGCCGCCCCTGAGGGGTGGTTGGCGAGCGGCGCGGCCGGTGCGGTGGTGGCGCACGTGCCGCTGCCGGGATCCGGTACGCGCGCTCCGGCCTGCCGGTGGGGGCCGCGGGGGTCCGCTGTCAGTGGTGGCTGGCACACTCGTCGGTATGGAGATCACTGAGTTCGTCGAAGCACTGCGGCTGGACGGAGCGCTGCTCGCGGAGGCCGCGGAGGAGGCCGGGCCCGACGCCCGGATTCCGGCATGCCCGGAGTGGCAGATGCGCGATCTGGTCACCCATGTCGGGCGCGTGCACCGCTGGGCGACGCAGTACGTGACCGAGGGCACCGACCGGGCGTCGAGACCGCCCGAGGCCCCGGAACTCACCGACAAGGAACTGGTGCCGTGGCTGCGCGAGGGCCATCACCACCTCGTCGTGGCACTGCACACCGCCCCGCAGGACCTGTCGGCCTGGACGTTCCTGCCGGCGGATTCCCCGCTGGCCTTCTGGGCCCGCCGCCAGGCACACGAGACGTCCGTGCACCGCGTGGACGCCCAGCAGGCGCTCGGTGTCGGACTCACGCCGCTGCCACGGGCGTTCGCGGCGGACGGCGTCGACGAACTGCTGGCCGGCATCCACTCCCAGGCCCGCAGCCGGGTGCGCAGCGACGTACCGCGGACGCTGCGGCTGCGGGCGACGGACACGGCCGGTGCGCAATGGTCGGTCCGGCTGTCCGAAGAGCCGCCGCACACCGTGCGTTCCGCGGACGCGGAAGGCGCCGAGGCCGGGCAGGACGCGGCGAAGCCGGCGGACTGCACGGTCGAGGGCCCGGCCGAGGCGCTCTACCTCGCCCTGTGGAACCGCACGCCCTGGGACAGCCTGTCGGTGAGCGGGGACGAGTCCCTGGTGCGTCTGTGGCAGGAGCGCGGCGGCATCTGACGGCAGGGCAGCGGGCGCACGTCACGCGGCGGACCCGGGGGGGGAAGCCCGATGCTGCCATGACGGGAGGGGCGGCGAAGTGGCAGCCGTACGGACGGGCGAGGCCGTTCCCCGTGACGGGGCGGGTGCGGGGAGTGGCCTGCGCGGCCCGGTCGTCAGCCGAGCCAGCCGGGGCGCACCAGCCCCGACTCGTAGGCCAGCACGACCAGTTGGGCGCGGTCGCGGGCGCCGAGTTTCACCATCGTGCGGCTGACGTGCGTCTTCGCGGTCAGCGGGCTGACGACCAGTCGGCGGGCGATCTCGTCGTTGGACAGACCGATGCCGACCAGCGCCATCACCTCGCGCTCCCGGTCCGTCAGCCCGGACAGCGTGCCGGCGGCTGCGGGCTCCTTGGAGCGGGCGGCGAATTCCGCGATCAGCCGGCGGGTGACGCCGGGCGAGAGCAGCGCGTCCCCGTCGACGACCGCACGCACCGCACGCACCAACTCCTCCGGCTCGGTGTCCTTGACCAGGAAGCCGGAGGCGCCGGACCTGATCGCCTCGAAGACGTACTCGTCCAGTTCGAAGGTGGTCAGCATGACGACCTTCACGGCGGCCAGCTGCGGGTCGTCAGCAATGCTGCGGGTGGCGGCCAGCCCGTCGAGCACCGGCATCCGGATGTCCATCAGGACGACGTCGGGCCGCAGTTCGCGTACCGCGGCCAGCGTCTGCCGGCCGTCCGCCGCCTCGCCGACCACCCCGATTCCGGGCCGGGAGTCCAGCAGCGCCTTGAAGCCGGCCCTGACCAGCGCCTGGTCGTCGGCGAGCAGTACCCGGATCACGACTCCTCCTCGGTGGCGTCCGGGGTCACCGTATCCGTACCGGTGGCCCGGCCCGGCGGTGCGGCGAGCGGGATGCGGGCGCGGACCCGGAAACCGCCGTCCGCGCGGGGGCCTGCCTCGACGGTCCCGCCGAGCGCGGCGGCCCGCTCCCGCATCCCGACCAGGCCGTTGCCGCCGCCCGCCGGCTCCCCCTGGCCGGTGGTCGCCGGCCCGTCGTCGTCCACCCCGATCTCCAGCGACCGCGGACCGTACCGCAGCAGGACGCGGGCCGTCCGCGAGCCGGAGTGCCGGACGATGTTGGTCAGCGCCTCCTGGACGATGCGGAAGGCGGCCAGGTCGGTGCCGGGCGGCAGGGCCGTGTGGCCGCCTTCGGTGGTGACATCGACGGCCAGTCCCGCGCCCTTGGCCTGCTCGGTCAGCTCAGGCAGCCGGTCGAGGCCGGGGGCCGGCGAGCGCGGGGCGTCACCCGGCGCGCGCAGGGTGTCCAGGACGTGCCTGACCTCGCCGAGCGCTTCCTTGCTCGCGGCCTTGATGGTGGTCAGCGCGGTCCGTGCCTGCTCGGGGTCGTCGTCCAGCAGCGCGAGCCCGACCCCCGCCTGGACGTTGATGACGGAGATGCTGTGCGCGAGGACGTCGTGCAGCTCCCTGGCGATCCGCAGCCGCTCCTCGTCGGCCCGGCGGCGGGCCGCCGCGGCACGCTCGGCCCGTACCTTGGCGAGCTGTTCCCGGCGTACCCGCACCAGCTCGGAGACCGCGACCACCGCCACCGCCCAGGCGGTGACGATCAGTTCCTGCCCCCAGGGGGCGGCGTGGTCGTGCGCGGGCGGCAGCCAGGCGTAGAGCCAGTGGGCGAGGACGAGGTGGCTCAGCCACAGGCCGCCGAGCGCGGCCCAGGCGACGCGCCGGTGCCCGCCGACGATCCCGGCGAACACCCCGAGCGCGGTGATCGCGAACACCGGCCCGTACGGGTATCCGGCGGCGAGGTAGCCGGCGGTCATCGCCGCGGTCCCGCAGGTGACGGTGCGCGGGAAGCGGTGGCGGAAGAGCAGCAGGACGCCGCCGGCGCACAGCAGGGCGTACCCGACGTGGTCGAGCGGCACCCGCTGCGGCTGGTTGCGCCCGGCGAACCCCGAGCCGATCAGCACGACCGCGGTCACCAGGAGCGTGGAGAGCCAGGGCGGACGGGTGCCGGCCGGGCCCCGTCGCTCCTCGTCCGGAGGCCGGAACCACCGCTCCGCCCCCGGGCGGTGCCGCGCCCGCGGCGGCCGTGCGTCGTCCATGCCCGTAACGCTAGACGGCGGTCGGGCGCGGGGCGTCAGCCCGGCGCGGTGAACGGGCGTACTCCCGCGGGAGTAGCGGGCGGGCGGTGCGGGGTCAGCGGGCGGCCAGGCCGACGTCGGCGGCGAGGCGGCGGACGGTGTGCGCGAAGAAGGCGTCCCGGTCCTCGATCACGCGGTGGAACTGGCCGAAGAGTTCAAAGCTGATCAGCCCGAAGAGCTGCGCCCAGACGGCGACGAGGGCCGCCGTGACGGGCGCGGGCAGCTCGATCTCCAGCTCCGATGCGAGAGCCCGCGCCTCGGCGGCCACCGCGTCGGGCAGCGGCCCGGCCGGTTCCTGGAGCGCACCGGCGGCATGGGCGTCACGGACCACCGCGATCAGCGCGAAGACGACCCGGCCCGCCGGGGCCGCGGTGTCGCGCGGCGCGTGGTAGCCGGGGACCGGCGAGCCGTAGATCAGCGCGTACTCGTGCGGATGGGCGAGGGCCCAGGAGCGGACGGCTGCGCAGACGGCGGTCCAGCGGCCGACGAGGGCCTCCGCTGCGGTGTCGGCGGCGCCCTCCCCGGTGCCCGTGCCGGGGGACCGTCCTGCCGCCCCGGAATCCGCAGCCCCGGGATCCGCAGCCTCGGGATCCGCCGCCTCGGCAGCCGCGCCGATCGCGTTGTAGGCGTCGAGGATCAGCGCGGTGAGCAGGTCGTCGCGGCTGGGGAAGTAGCGGTAGAGCGCGGATGAGGCCATGCCCAGCTCGCGGGCGACGGCGCGCAGCGACAGCTTCGCCGCGCCCTCGGCCGCGAGTTGCCTGCGGGCCTCGTCCTTGATGGCCGCGGTGATGTCGCTGCGGGCCCGTGCCCTGGCCCCTCGGATCGCCGTCATGGGACGGCAGTCTGCCACCGATCGGAGCACCGCACAAAAAAGAGAGCACTGCTCTTGCTACGCCATGACCTCATGGCGCACACTGCTCACAAGAGAGAGCACCGCTCTCGTTACGGGGGAGCCACCGCTCCCCGCCCCGCCGCGCAGCAGCACGGCGGGAGCCGACCACGACCACGCCCCGGAGGGCCGGATGTCCCACTACCTCAAGCCAGGCCGCCTGTCCGCCCGTCTCAACAGCGTCATCGGCTGGCTGGCCCGCCGGGGCATCAGCCTGGCCGGCTCGGCCGACCTGGCGGTACGCGGACGCACGAGCGGCACCTGGCGGCGGATCCCGGTCAACCCGATGACCTTCGGCGACGGCCGCTACCTCGTCTCGGCGCGCGGCGACTCCGACTGGGTGCGCAACATGCGCGCCGCGGGCGGCGGCCGGCTACAGGTCGGCCGCCGCACCCGCACGTTCACCGCCGTGGAGCTGCCGCCCGCCGAGACCCCCGCACTGCTGCGGGCCTATCTCCAGCGCTGGGGCTGGGAGGTGAGGTCGTTCTTCGGCGGGATCACCGCCGAATCCAGCGACGAGGAACTCCTCGCCGCGGCCCCCCGCCACCCCGTCTTCCGCATCACCGAATCGTGATCACGGAGTCGTGATCACCGAGTCGTGATCACGGCGCCGCGGTACGGGCCGGGTGAGGCACCCGGCCCGCCCGCGCGGCCTCACGGCCGGTCCATCGTCTCCAGGGCGCGCCGCGCCAGCGGGTGGGTGCGGACCAGTTCGCCCAGCGTGGTCGTCCCGCGGGTGATCTTCGCGAAGGCGTTCCAGGCGGGCCGGAAGCCGGTGAGCACGGCGTGCAGCAGGCCGGGCCTGCGGGAGAAGACGGCGTGCATCCGGCGGCCCACGCTCATCTCCACGCCGAGGCCCGCCTTGATGGCGAAGGCGTAGTTCAGGGCCTGCCTGCGGGCGTCCACGGCGTCGTGCGCCTCGGAGACGCGGACCGCCCACTCCCCCGCGAGCCGCCCGGACCGCAGCGCGAAGGAGATGCCCTCCCGCGTCCACGGCTCCAGCAGCCCCGCGGCGTCGCCCGCCACCAGCACCCGGCCGCGGGAGAGCGGCGAGTCGTCGGAGCGGCAGCGCGTCAGGTGTCCCGACGAGACGCTCGGCTCGAAACCGGCGAGGCCGAGCCTGCCGATGAAGTCCTCCAGATACCGCTTGGTGGCCGCGCCCTCGCCACGGGCGGAGATCACGCCGACCGTGAGGGTGTCGCCCTTGGGGAAGACCCAGCCGTAACTGCCTGGCAGCGGACCCCAGTCGATGAGGACCCGGCCCGCCCAGTCGTCCGCGACCGTCGGCGGCACCGGAATTTCCGATTCCAGCCCCAGGTCGACCTGGTCGAGCTTGACGCCGACGTGTGCGCCTATCCGGCCCGAGCTGCCGTCGGCGCCGACGACCGCCCGCGCCAGGATGACCTCGCCGTCGGCGAGCACCACGGCGACGGTCCGCCGGTCGGGCACCGCGGTGCCGTGCTGCTCCACCCGCGAGACCGCGACGCCCGTACGGATCTGCGCTCCGGCGTCCTTCGCCGCCTTGACCAGCTCCTCGTCGAACTCGGGGCGGTTTATCAGGCCGAAGAGCATGTTCTTGGACCTGCGGGTGCGGGTCATCCTGCCGTTGAGCGAGAACGTCACGGCGTACACGCGGTCCCGCAGCGGCAGCTCGAAGCCGGGTGGCAGGGAATCCCGCGAGGGGCCGATGATGCCGCCGCCACAGGTCTTGTAGCGGGGCAGTTCCGCTTTCTCCAGGAGCAGCACCCGGCGTCCCGTGCATGCCGCCGCGTGGGCCGCCGAGGCGCCCGCGGGCCCTGCGCCCACCACCACGACGTCCCACACCTGCTCGTTGTCCTCGGCTGCCTGCTCGCTGCTCACCTGTGCTTCTGCTCCTGTTCGATTCCGCTGCGCCTACCGCCCGCATCCTACGGGCCGCTGCCGCGCGGACCGCCTGTGGGAACATCGGGAGCATTCACGCCTGCACGTCCGGCCCGTCCCGCGGCACCCCGCCGGACGTTCCGTCTGTCCAACGCCGCGCCCACAAGGAGCGTTCCATGTCTGACAGCCCGCTCGCCCACACCGTCGCCTCACTTCAGCCGCGCGCCCTGGCCGAACTGGCCGAGCTGGTGGCCTTCAAGTCGGTCGCGGACCCGGACCAGTTCCCCCGGAGCGAGTGCGAGGCGGCGGCGAGGTGGGTCGCCGACGCGCTGCGCGCCGACGGCTTCCAGGACGTCGCGCTGCTGGACACCCCGGACGGCACACAGTCCGTGTACGGCTTCCTGCCCGGCCCCGCCGGGGCGCCGACGGTGCTGCTGTACGCGCACTACGACGTGCAGCCGCCGCTCGACGAAGCCGCCTGGCTCTCGCCGCCGTTCGAGCTGACCGAGCGGGACGGCCGCTGGTACGGGCGCGGCGCCGCCGACTGCAAGGGCGGGGTGCTGATGCACCTGACGGCGCTGCGCGCGCTCAAGGAGCACGGCGGCGTCCCGGTCAACGTCAAGGTGATCGTGGAGGGTTCGGAGGAGCAGGGCACCGGCGGCCTGGAGCGGTACGCCGAGGCGCACCCCGAGCTGCTGGCCGCCGACGCCATCGTCATCGGTGACACCGGCAACTTCCGCGTCGGACTGCCGACGGTGACCGCGACGCTGCGCGGCATGACGCTGGTGCGGGTCACGGTCGACACCCTGGGCGGCAACCTCCACTCCGGTCAGTTCGGCGGCGCGGCCCCCGACGCGCTGGCCGCGCTGATCCGGATCCTGGACTCGCTGCGCGCCGAAGACGGCTCCACGACCGTGAACGGGCTGGCCGCGGACGCCACCTGGGACGGCCTGCAGTACCCGGACGAGGAGTTCCGCAAGGACGCCAAGGTGCTGGACGGTGTCGGCCTGATCGGCTCGGGCTCGGTCGCCGACCGGATCTGGGCCCGCCCCGCGGTGACCGTGCTCGGCATCGACTGCCCGCCCGTCATAGGAGCCACCCCGTCCGTCCAGGCGGGCGCCCGCGCGCTGGTGAGCCTGCGGGTGCCGCCGGGCACCGACGCGGGCGAGGCGACGAAGCTCCTCCTGGCCCACCTGGAGAACGCCGCTCCCTGGGGCGCGCGGGTGACCACCGAACAGATCGGCCAGGGCCAGGCGTTCCGCGCCGACACCGGCAGCCCGGCGTACGCGTCGATGGCGTCGGCGCTGCGCGAGGCGTACGACGGCGAGGAGATGCAGACGTCCGGTATGGGCGGCTCCATCCCGCTGTGCAACACCCTGGCCGGGCTCTACCCGGAGGCGGAGATCCTGCTGATCGGGCTGAGCGAGCCGGACGCGCAGATCCACGCGGTCAACGAGAGCGTCTCCCCCGATGAGCTGGAGCGGCTGTCCCTCGCCGAGGCGCTGTTCCTCCAGGAGTACGCGGCGAGCCGGGGCTGACGGACGTACCGGCCGGGGCCGCCTCCCAGGCAACGGGGGCGGCCTCCCGGCCCGTCGGGGCGGCGCCGGGCGGGCGGTTCAGCCGCCGGTCGGCACCCCGGCTTCCAGCAGGAGGGGGCAGCCCTGTTCGCGGGCGCGCAGGGCCCAGCGCAGGCGGTGGAAGCGCACCGGCGGCAGCATGTGCTCCGCCTCGGCCTCGGTGACGAAGCGCCAGTCGCGCAGTTCGGAGCCGGGCAGCAGCAGGGCGCTGGTCTGGTCTTCGGTGAGCCTGCCGCCGTCGAACAGCAGCCGCAGGCCGCCGAATCCGGGCGGGGCGGGCGCTTCCCAGTCGAGGACGAGCAGGCGCGGCGTACGGGGAAGCCGGAGGCCCAGCTCTTCGGCGACCTCGCGGATGCCGGCGCGGGTGGGCGACTCACCGTGTTCGACGATGCCGCCGGGGAATTCCCAGCCCGGCTTGTAGGTGGGATCGACGAGGAGTACCCGGTCCTCGTCGTCGAAGAGCAGCACACCTGCCGCGAGGGTTTCGGCGGTCGGTTCGGGTGTCTGCACGATGCCGCAGTCACCGGTGCCCGAGCGGACCGCCTCGGCTATCTGCTCGGCGGTCTGCCGGGGCGTCAGCAGCCCGGTGTCCACGACGTGCGCGTCGTCCTTGAGCCAGCTCAACGCCTCGGCGTACGGGCCCAGGTGGTCCAGGCTCCAGCGGCGCAGCGACGAGGTGTTCCCGTCGTCGCCCGCGCTCTCCTCACGGCGGGCGACCCGTTCGCGCAGGATCGTTTCCCCCGCGTCGAGCAGAAAGTGCTGCACCGGAATACGGCGGGCCGCCAGGGAGCCGAAGATCTCGTCGCGGTACTCCTGGCGCAGCAGCGTCATCGGCGTCACCAAAGGCCCCGGCACCTCGGTCAGCAGCGCCGCCGCGGTGTCCACGACCATCCGGCGCCAGGCCGGCAGGTCCTGGAAGTCGTCGACCTCCGCGAGGCGCTTGGCCGGCAGCATCATCCGCAGGCCGTATCCGAGGAGTTCCGGGTCGTAGAGCGTGCTTCCGGGAAGCAGGTCGAGCAATTCTTGAGCCGTAGTGGTCTTGCCCGCACCGAACGTGCCGTTCAGCCAGACGATCACGGTTTCCCCTCTTCCCTAGACCCAGGTGAGTTGCCCGCACCACCCTGCCACGCAATCGCTGCGCATCACGGGCCGCACGCGCAACCGGGGACCGCGCGCAATTCCGGCGGCGGTGCGTACGCGGGGGACTGCGCGGCCCCCGTGCGCGCGCCGGTCGTGGAATGCGCCACGGCGGGGATGTCATCCGCCGCATCCCGCCCCGCGAAGCCCTCGGCAAACAAGCGCTCCCCAACGCTTCCCATACCGAAACCCCCGCCTGCATACCGGCATCACGCATGACGGGCTCCGCATATGACGGCGGCCCATCGTCCGCCCGAACGGCCTTCCGCTCGGTCTGCACGCCTTCCCCGCAGCAGGGAATCCATGCTGAATTTCCGTTACCGCCAAGGGAATTGCGGAATGCAGCGGACGGGAATCCACCGAAGTGCGGTGAGAACACCCGGATATCCGTCTCCGGCACCCGTCACACGGTCCGTTCGGCACGGTACCCGGCAGGGGCCTACGGGCCGAAGGGGCGGGAGAGACGAGGGGGCTCCGCCCTCGGCGCTTGGCCGCCGCGTCCGCCTCACACCCCACCCCCCGAATCCAACAGAACCGAACGACGCCGCAGCCGATCCGCCCGACAGTCGCCCCTCCCACCCCCGCGGTATGGCCCGTCGGCACACATTCCAGCCACCCCGCCCCAGCTCTTCCAACAGACTCCAACACGCTCTACCGTAATCACGCACTCGACAGTGACCGGTACATGGCAACACTCGGGGCCACCGCACCTCCCCGCATCTCCCCCGTTTTTCCCCGCACTTCCCTGCACCTCGCCCGAGGACGGAGAACGCGATCATGCACCTGCACCCGCGCACCACCCCACGACGGCGCCGGCGGACCCTCGTCGGAGCGGTCTTCGCCGCGCTGCTGTGCACCTCCGGAGCCACCGCCCTGCCTGCCGCCGCCCACGGCGTTGCGCCCGCCGCACACCCCGGCGGGGCACCCGAGCTGCCCGGCGGCCTCGCCGCCACTCCCCCCATGGGGTTCAACAACTGGAACTCCACCCACTGCCGCCCGGAATTCAACGAGGAGATGGTCAAGGGCATCGCCGACCTCTTCCTCGACAAGGGCCTCAAGGACGCCGGCTACCAGTACGTCAATCTCGACGACTGCTGGGCGCTGCCCGAACGGGACGCGGACGGCAAACTCGTCCCCGATCCGCAGCGCTTCCCGCACGGCATCAAGCCGGTCGCCGACTACGTCCACTCCAAGGGCCTGAAGTTCGGCATCTACACCAGCGCCGGCACCAAGACCTGTAGCGATATCGGCTTCCCCGGAGCGCTGGGCCACGAGGCTTCCGACGCGCAGCAGTTCGCCGACTGGGGCGTGGACTATCTCAAGTACGACAACTGCAACAACCAGGGGGTGGACGCCCGGCAGCGCTACGTCGCGATGCGCGACGCGCTCAAGGCCACCGGCCGCCCCGTCGTCTACAGCATCTGCGAATGGGGCGAGAACAAGCCCTGGGAATGGGCGGCGGACGTAGGCCACCTGTGGCGCACCACAGGCGACATCAGCGACAACTGGCCGAGCATGCTGGACATCCTCAAGCAGAACCTGCCGCTGGCGCCGCACGCGGGCCCGGGGCACTGGAACGACCCGGACATGCTGGAGGTGGGCAACGGCGGCATGACCGACACCGAGTACCGCAGCCACTTCTCCCTCTGGTCGATGATGTCCGCGCCGCTGCTGATCGGCTCCGACCTGCGCACGGCGACCCCGGCGACGTACGAGATCCTGGACAACAAGGACGTCATCGCCCTCGACCAGGACCCGCTGGGCAAGCAGGCGACGGTGCTGGAGTCCACGGACGGCCGCTGGACGCTGGTCAAGGAACTGGCCAACGGTGACCGCGCGGTCGCCCTGTTCAACGAAACGGACACCGCTCAGCGGATCACCACCAGCGCGACGGCGACCGGCCTGCCGCAGGCCGACGGCTACCGGCTGCGCGACCTGTGGCAGCACGACGACCTGCACACCACGGGCGACATCGCCGCGGACGTCCCGCCGCACGGCACCGTCGTCTACCGGATCTCCGCCGAAGGGAAGGCCACCGGCGGCACCGGGCGCGCCGGCTCCTGAACCGGCCGCGGCGCGCCGGACCTCACCCGCACCCGTCGCGCCGCGGACTCAGCAGACCCGCAGCCCCGGAATGGGCTGGTCGTTCCCGCCGCCGGTGAGGTACACGACGCTGATGTACACACCGGCGTTGCCGCTGTCGTCGTCGGTCTTGGCCCACCAGACGTTGGTCCACTTCCCGTAGGTCTCGCGGCGGCCCAGCTTCGCCTGGCAGTAGAAGTAGTTCGGGCCGCTGTTGAGCGTGCCGACCTGCTGGAAGGACTGGGTGTACGAGGTGGCGGCGCGCCACACCTGGCAGTTGGTCTTGCCGGCGTCGCCCGGCGCGCACGAGGTGCTCTCGGTGGGGGTGCCCCCGCCACCGGAACCGCCGCTGCCGCCCGACCCGCCGGACCCGCCGTCGTGCGAGCCGCCGCCACTCGTACCGCCGCCGCCGTGGTGACCCGAACTCCCGCCCGCGCCACCGGGCTTGGGGTCGTGCGACGCGGGCCCGTCCGACGCTTCCCGCGTCGGCGACGGCGAGGTACTCGGGCCCTCCTCGCCCTCGCCCTTCCCCTCGTCCTTCCCCTTGCCTTCGCCATCCGTCCCGTCCGCGCCCCCGTCGGCCGGGGCGTTCGGCTCGGCGGCACGGGTCGGGCTGCCGGAGGCCGTCGCCGCCGGGCCGCCCTGCGCGACCGGCTCACCGGAACCCTTGCCGACCAGCGCGTACGTCACCCCACCACCGGCGGCCAGCACGGCCAGCACGGCGGCCACCGCGAGGCCGACCCGGCGGCGCCTGTCGGCCGGCTCCCGCGCCTGCGGGTCCTGGGACGGGCCGCCGGCGCCGGGCGGCGGCCCGCCGCGCACCACGGTCGTGGGCTGATATCCGATGCCCGCGCCGGTGTCGGCGCCCGTACCGGTACCCGTTCCGCCTCCGGCGCCGGACGGCGCGGCGTGCGGGGCGCCGGACGGGCCAGGGCCCGACAGCCAACTCGCCGGTGCCCCGGCCGCGTTGACGCCTCCGGAGACTTCCGGGCCGAGGGGCTTCGGCGGCGGGGGCGGGCCCAGCGGCCGGACGTCCGTCGCGGTCGGCAGGTGCGGTGCGCCGGGCAGCGGCCTGGCCATCGGGTCGCGTCCGTCGGCCACCGCCTGCAACAGCTCCCGCGCGTGCGCCGCGCTCGGCCGGTCGGCGGGGTTCTTCGCCATCAGTACGTGCAGCACCGGCGCGAGCGGCCCGGCGCGCTGCGGTTCGGGCAGCGGCTCGGTGACGATCGCGGTCAGTGTCGACCACACCGACGTACGGCGGAACGGCGCGCCGCCGCCCTCGACCGCCGCGTACAGCGTCATGCCCAGCGACCAGATGTCCGAAGCGGGGGTCGGCTCCATGCCCTGCGCGCGCTCGGGCGGCAAGTAGTCGAGGGAGCCGACCAGTTCGCCGCTGCGCGTGATGTTGGTGGCGGCGCCGTCGTCCGGAGCCTCGATGCTGGCGATGCCGAAGTCGGTGAGGACGACCCGGCCGCTGCGGTCCAGCAGCACGTTGCCCGGCTTCACATCGCGGTGCAGCACACCGACTTGGTGGGCCGCGTCCAGCGCGTCCATGACCCGGGCGCCGATCCCGGCGATCTCCCGCGGGTCGATGGCCCCGCGCCGCTCGATCGCGTCGTCCAGGGACGGGCCGTCCACCAGCTCCATCACGATGACGGGGCGGCCCGCCTCGTCGATCACGTCGTGGACGGTGACCACGCCGGAGTGCCGGATGCGGGCCGCCGCGCGCGCCTCGCGCTGCATGCGGGTCCGCAGGTCGGCCAGCTCCGGCGCCGACGCGTCGGTGTAGGCACGCAGGACCTTGACGGCGACCTCGCGTCCGAGCACCTCGTCGACGGCGCGGCAGACCACGCCCATGCCGCCGCGTCCCAGCCGTCCGGTGACGCGGTAACGCCCGCCCAGGACACGGCCGTTCAGGTCGTCGTCGCCGTCCCTGGCCCGGCTGCTCCGGACCGCCGCGCCGTCCGCTCCGCCGGGCCGCCCCTGCCCCTCCGCCGCACCGTCGTCCGGCCGGCCGGAGCCGGTCACCGCGTCCGCACCCCTGTCGTCGTCCGCCCCGCGCTGCTCACGCTCCCCCGATGCCACGTCACCGATCCCCTCGCCACCGTCGTCCCTGCCCGCCTGTTCACGAGCGGCACCAGACTACGGTGCGCACAGGCCGCACGTGGTGACTCAGGGCAGCGGAACGACCGCATCGAGACGTGACTGTTGCGCGGCTGCCGCGGCGCCGACCAGACCGGCGTCCGTCCCCGTCTGCGCGGGCACGACCGTGAGGTCCGCCACGAAGGAGAGCGTGGCGTAGGAGCGGAGTGCCCGGCGCAGCGGGGTGAACAGGACGTCTCCTGCGCCTGCCACGCCGCCGCCTATGACCGCGATATCGATCTCGACGAGCGTCGCCGTGGCCGCGATGCCGGCCGCCAGCGCCTGCGCGGCCCGCTCGAACGAGCCGAGCGCCACCGGGTCTCCGGCCTGCGCGGCGACCGCCACGGCCGCGGCGCTGGCATCCCCGTCGGCACCCGGGCGCCAGCCGTTGGCCAGCGCGCGGCGGGCGATGTTCGGGCCGCTGGCGATGCGTTCCACGCAGCCGCGCGCACCGCACGGGCAGGATTCGCCGTCGAGGTCGACACTGATGTGCCCGATGTGCCCCGCGTTGCCCGTGGGGCCCGTGTGCAAGCGCCCGTTGAGGACGAGACCGCCGCCGACGCCGGTGGACACCACCATGCACAGCGCGTTGGCCCGCCCGCGCGCCGCGCCCTGCCAGTGCTCGGCCGCCGTCATCGCCACACCGTCGCCGACCAGCACGACGGGACGGTCGCCGACCAGCGCCCGCACCCCGGCGACGAGCGGAAAGTCCCGCCAGCCGGGGATGTTGACCGGGCTGACCGTCCCCGCCGACGCGTCCACCGGGCCCGCGCTGCCGATGCCGACCGCGGCCACCCGCTGCCAGGCGGGGTCCGCCGTCAGTTCCCCGATCACCTCGGCCACCGCACGCATCACCACGGCGCCGTCCTGGTCCGCGGGAGTGGGCCTGGACGTCCGCACGAGCAGCCGGCCGTGTCCGTCCACCAGAGCGCCGGCGATCTTCGTACCGCCGATGTCGAGCGCTGCGCTGAGGTCCGTGTGCATCGGTGTCGAAATCTCCTGGTGAGGGCGGGGAGCCATGGGACAGGCCCGGTCTGGGAACGTCAGTCTTCCCGCAGTTGACAACGTTGTCTAGAGGCTATGCTCGACGCCACCGCCGCAGCCGACAGAAACAGGACCTCGCACCGTGACCGACACCGCCCGGGGCAACTCCCGCCGCTACGGCACCCGGCCCACGATGAAGGATGTCGCGGCACGCGCCGGGGTCGGCCTGAAGACCGTCTCGCGGGTGGTCAACGGCGAACCCGGTGTCACCCCCGACACCGAACGCCGCGTCCAGGAGGCCATCACGGCGCTCGGCTTCCGCCGCAACGACTCCGCCAGGACCCTGCGCAAGGGCCGCACCGCCAGCATCGGCCTCGTGCTCGAAGACCTCGCCGACCCCTTCTACGGGCCGCTGAGCCGCGCGGTCGAGGAGGTCGCACGCAGCCACGGCGCGCTGCTCATCAACGGGTCGAGCGCCGAAGACCCGGCCCGCGAACAGGAGTTGGCGCTCGCGCTGTGCGCCCGGCGGGTGGACGGCCTGGTCGTCATCCCGGCCGGTGACGACCACCGCTACCTGGAGCCGGAGATCGCCGCCGGGGTCGCCACCGTCTTCGTCGACCGCCCGCCCGGCCGCATCGACGCCGACGTCGTGCTCTCCGACAACTTCGGCGGCGCCCAGGACGCGGTGGCCCACCTCATCGCCAACGGCCACCGCAGGATCGGCTTCATCGGCGACCGGCCGCGGATCCACACCGCGCGGGAGCGGCTGCGCGGCTACCGCACCGCGATGGCCGCCGCCGGGCTCCCGGTGGACGACTCCTGGGTCTCCCTCGGCGCCACCGGACCCGGCCGGGTCCGCGCGGCGGCGACTGCGATGCTGGAGGCGGCGGAGCCGGTCACCGCGCTCTTCGCGGGCAACAACCGCGTCACCGTCACCGTGGTCCGGGTACTCGGCGAACACCCGCGCCCCGTCGCGCTGGTGGGCTTCGACGACTTCGAGCTGGCCGACCTCGTACGCCCCGCCATCACCGTCGTCGCCCAGGACCCGGCCCGCATCGGCCGCACCGCCGCCGGCCTGCTGTTCCGCCGCCTGGATGGCACCGACGAGGCCCCGCGGCGGGTGGAGATACCCACCCGCCTGATCGCCCGCGGGTCGGGGGAGATCCGGGGGTGAGGTGGGGGTGCGGTGAGGCGAGGGGGTGCGGGAGGACCGTCAGCGGTGGCCCAGCACGTTGACCACCCGTCCGCCGGGATCGCGGACGAAGAACCGCCGCACGCCCCACTCCTCGTCCTGCAAGGGGTGAATGATCTCCGCACCGCTCTCCCGCATGACCGCATATGCCGCATCCACGTCGTCCACCTCGACGCTCATATCGGGGGTGACGGGCGCGGTCTTGTCCTCGGTCATGACGCTGATCTGCGCTGATGGGCTGGACGGGGAGGCGAGCGTCATGATCCAGCCGTGGTTCATGACCTCATCGAAGCCCAACAGGCCATAGAACTCCCGGCTCTCCTGCGCGGCATCCGACTGGATATTGGGCACGACACGGCGAACGGCCATCGACGACTCCAAACGAGAGCAAGCGTGTCTCTGTGTCCCCAGGAGTACTACGGCATGTCCACCGCCGCACGCACGGGGGGGAGGGCACGGGCGGGGGAGCCTGCCCAGGCCCCCTCCAACGCCTCCCGCCCCTCCAACCACCCCCGCCCCAAGCCGCCTTCAGCTCTTCGGCCCGTCGCTCACCCCCGCACCGCTGTCGCCCTGCCGGCCAGTGCGTCGAGGTCGGTGCGGGTCATGCCGGTGAGCCGGGCGACTTCGGCGGTGTCGACGGCGCCGCAGTCCAGGCCGCGCAGCAGGTAGCCGCTGAGTGCCTTGGCGGTGGCGGGTTCGTCGGCGATGGCGCCGCCGGCCTTGGCGACGTATGCCGTGAGCCGGGCCGCGGCCTGTTCCAGGCCCTCGCGGTAGAAGGCGTAGACGGCGGCGTAGCGGGTGGGCAGGTGCGCCGGGTGCATGTCCCAGCCCTGGTAGTAGGCGCGGGCCAGTGACCGCCGGACGAGGCCGTGGTGCAGCCGCCAGGCATCGTGGACCTGGGTGGTGGCGCCGACGGGCAGGACGTTGGTGGATCCGTCGGAGAGGCGGACGCCGGTGCCCGCGGCGGCGACCTGCATGACGGCCTTGGCGTGGTCGGCCACCGGGTGGTCGAGGGACTGGTGTGCGGCGCTGACGCCGCAGGAGGCGCTGTAGTCGAAGGTGCCGTAGTGGAGGGAGGTGGCGCGGCCCTCGGCGGCTTCGATCATGCGGGCGACGGTGGCCCGGCCGTCGGCGCCGAGGATGGACTGGGTGGTCTCGATCTGGATCTCGAAGCCGATCCGGCCGCTGTCCAGGCCGCGGGCCTTCTCGAACGCCTCCAGGAGTCGGACCATGGCGGTGACCTGCTCGGCGTAGGTCACCTTCGGGAGGGTGAGGACGAGTCCTTCGGGGAGGCCGCCGGCGTCCATGAGGCCGGTGAGGAAGATGTCGAGGGTGCGGATGCCGCGGTCGCGTACGGCGGCTTCCATGCACTTCATGCGGATGCCGGTGTACGGGGCGGCGGTGCCGTCGCGATGGGCGGCGGCGACGAGGGCGGCGGCGCGGGCGGCGGTCTCGTCCTCTTCGGCGTCCGGGCGGGGGCCGTAGCCGTCCTCGAAGTCGATGCGCAGGTCTTCAACGGGCTCGCGTCGCAGTTTGGCGCGTACGCGGTCGTGGACCTGTTCCGCGAGGTGTTCGGGGATGCCGAGGACGCCGGCGAACGCGTCGGCGTCGGGGGCGTGTTCGTCGAGGGCGGCGATGGCCTGGTCACCCCAGGAGCGGACGGTGTCGGCGGTGAAGGCGTCGCCGGGTACGTAGACCGTGTGGACGGGCTGACGGGTGCCGGGGTCGCCCGGGTAGCGCCGTGCCAGGTCCGCGTCGACCTCGGCGAGGGAGGCTCCGATTCCCTCACGTACGGTGTGCGCAAGGCTCGTCGCCACGGTCTCCTGCTGCCCCATTCGACACCCTCCCGGTGCTTCCGCCCGACCCTCGGGCGTTTCCGCTTCACGGAATCAACAATCCGTATAGCGAAGCTAACTGGGCCGGGTACCCAGGTCAACACCCCCGCGACGGACACCCGCAGGTCACGGCCCCCAAAAGTCCGTGGCGCGGCGCGGCCCGCGCCGCCAGACTCCCCGTATGACTTGGACCGCACCACACATAGAGCGCCGCCCCCAGCCGCAGGCGGCGGGCGAACGGGAGATGCTGCAGGGCTGGCTCGACTGGCACCGCGACACCCTGCTGGCCAACTGCGCCGGACTCACCGCCGAACAGCTCGCCCGGCGCAGCGCGGAACCGTCCACGCTCACCCTGCTCGGTCTGGTGCGCCACCTGACGGACGTCGAGCGCGCGTGGTTCCGGCAGCGCTTCGCCCGCGAGCGGCTGCACTCGCACTACATCACCGAGGAGAATCTGGACTCCGATTTCGACGATGTCGACCCGGCGGAGGCCGAGTCCGTCTTCGCGGTCTTCCGTGAGGAGATCGCCGCCTGCGACGCGGCGGTGGCGGACCGCGGCCTGGACGAGGCGTTCTCGACGACGCGCGGCCATGACCTCAACCTGCGCTGGATCTACGCCCACATGATCGAGGAGTACGCCCGGCACAACGGCCATGCGGATCTGCTGCGCGAGCGGATCGACGGCGCGGCCGGTTACTAGGTCCTGTCGTCAAACTCCCGTCGTCTGCCCGGAGGGCAGGCCCCGCGGCGTCTGGTGCGTGCGCTCGCAAGGCGGAGGGTCTTCCCGGTACTGGGCGTACCGGGAAGAGCCCGACAACGCGGCGAGCGTGCGTGCCAGGCGTCGCGAGGCAGACGGGAATTTGACGACAGGGCCTAGCCCGGGGCCCGTCGAGCAGGTCGTTCGCCGGAGTGCCGCGCCGCCGTCCCGCCGCCCCCGCTCGGGAGCAGTGATTCCGCAAAAAGACAAGCCCCGGATGAATTGGCATCCGGGGCTTGTTCCTGCGTATATTCAATCCTTCATGCCTTTGCGATTAAAGCATGAAAAGAAGTCTTATGCGAGAAGCATATCGCGTCAGGAGTGGAATTGTCAACCGAGGAAATACGGCAGGAACAGCAATTCATCACCGGCCTCTACGCCAGGCTCGATCAGCTCAGGGAGCAGGCCGAGGAGTCGGTGCGTGGCGCGCTCGTGCAGGTCGGGAGCGGTTTTCAGGCCAGGATTGAGCGGGATGTGCTGGTGGCGGAGCAGTCCGGGCTGCTCCATGCGATCCACGCGGGGGAAAACGGGCTCTGTTTCGGACGCCTCGACTTCCGGGACGGCAGGACCCACCACATCGGGCGCATCGGAATTCGGCAGGACGATCCGTCCCGTACGCCTCTGGTGCTCGACTGGCGGGCGGACATGGCGCGTCCCTTCTATCTGGCCACCGGTCATTCTCCGATGGGTCTGCGGCGACGGCGGCACATCACCACCGAGGGGCGCACCGTCACCGCGCTCCACGACGAGCTGATGGACCTCGGTGACCCGACCCGCACCGGCCACGAGGGCGCGGACGCCGACGAGGTCCTGCTGGCCACGCTGGACGCGGCCCGCACGGGCCGGATGCACGACATCGTCCGCACCATCCAGGCCGAGCAGGACCGCATCATCCGGGCGCCCCACCAGGGCGTCATGGTCGTCGAGGGCGGCCCCGGCACCGGGAAGACCGTCGTCGCACTGCACCGGGCGGCGTATCTGCTGTACGAGCAGCGGGAGTTGCTGGCCCGGCGCGCCGTGCTGATCGTCGGCCCGAATCCGGCCTTCCTGGGCTACATCGGTGACGTACTGCCGTCCCTGGGCGAGACCGGGGTGCTGCTGGCCACCGTCGGCGAACTCTTCCCCGGTGTGCGCGCCACCGGCACCGACGGTCCGGCCGCCGCCGAGGTCAAGGGGCGCGCCGCGATGGCGGACGTGCTGGCGAAGGCGCTGCGGGACCGGCAGACCGTGCCCGAGCGGGCGACGGAGATCGACCACGACGGATACGGGACGCTCCACCTGGACCGGGCGATGGCCGAGGACGCCCGCGCGCGGGCCCGCGAGAGCAAGCTGCCCCACAACCTGGCCAGGCCCGTCTTCACGTTCCACCTCATCGACGCGCTCACCGCGCAACTGGCCGAGCGGATCGGCGCCGACCCGTTCGGCGGGCCCAATCTGCTGGGGCCCGACGACATCGCCCAGCTGGGCAAGGAGATCGCGACGAGCCGGGAGGTCCACGCGGCCGTCGACGAGCTGTGGCCGCAGCTCACCCCGCAGGAGTTCGTCGCGGACTTCCTCGCGGATCCGGTGCATCTCGACGACGGGTCGGCCGGGCTGATCCGGCGGCAGGGCGGGCCGTGGACCCCGGCCGACGTGCCGCTTCTCGACGAGGCCGCCGAGTTGCTGGGCGAGGACGACAGTGCGGCCCGCGCCGCGGCCGAGGCCGAGCGCCAGGAGCGGATCGCCTACGCACAGGGCGTGTTGGAGCTGTCCGCAGGATCGGAGACGTACGAGTTCGAGGACGAGGAGTCCGAGGTCCTCGCGGCGCACGACGTCATCGACGCCGAGCGGATGGCCGAGCGGCACGAGGAGGCCGACCGCCGCAGCGCGGCCGAGCGGGCGGCGGCCGACCGGACCTGGGCGTTCGGCCACATCGTCGTCGACGAGGCGCAGGAGTTGTCGGCGATGGCCTGGCGGCTGCTGATGCGGCGCGTTCCGACGCGTTCCATGACGCTCGTCGGGGATCCGGCGCAGACCGCGGAAACAGCGGGCCTCGGCTCCTGGGAGCGCATCCTGGAGCCGTACGTGGGCGACCGCTGGGAGCACGTGCGGCTGGGGGTCAACTACCGTACGCCCGCCGAGATCATGGAGGTGGCGGCCGGGTTCCTGCGGGCGCACGACCCGTCGTTCGTGCCGCCGGGTTCGGTGCGGTCGACGGGGGTGCGGCCCTGGGCGCTGCGGGTCGCCGCGGGCGGTCTCGCCGCCGCCGTGGCGCGGGAGGCCGCGGCGGCGCGGGACGGGGGCCGGGTCGCGGTCGTCGCTCCGGCGGGGCTGCACGCGTCGCTCCTCGCGGAGCTGCCGGACGCGGGTCACGGGCCCGCGCCCGACCTCACCCGGGACGTGGTGCTGCTCGACGCGCGGCAGGCGAAGGGGCTGGAGTTCGACACGGTGCTGGTCGTGGAACCGGCCGAGTACGGGGTGAGCGATCTGTACGTCGCGCTGACCCGCGCCACCCAGCGGCTCGGGGTGCTGCACACCGGCGATCTGCCCGAGGCGCTCGACGGGCTGGCGGAAGCGGGGTAGGCGTCGTGACCGCCCGCCCCTCGGCGTCGGCCCTTCCGGCCGCCCGTGTGCGCCCGCACCTCAACGCCGAGGCCCCGCACGCCGGTTGCGTGCGGGGCCTCGGCCGTGCGGACCGGTGGCTCCGGGGAGCCGGAGCGGGTCAGCCCTTGCGGGTCTTGACCTCGTCGGTGAGCGCGGGGACGACGTCGAAGAGGTCGCCGACGACGCCGTAGTCGACCAGGTCGAAGATCGGTGCCTCGGCGTCCTTGTTGATGGCGACGATGGTCTTCGAGGTCTGCATACCGGCGCGGTGCTGGATCGCGCCGGAGATGCCCGCCGCGATGTACAGCTGCGGCGAGACCGACTTGCCGGTCTGGCCGACCTGGTTGGTGTGCGGGTACCAGCCGGCGTCCACCGCGGCGCGCGAGGCGCCGACGGCCGCGCCGAGCGAGTCGGCGAGGGCCTCGATGACCGGGAAGTTCTCGGCGCCGTTGACGCCGCGGCCACCGGAGACCACGATCGCGGCCTCGGTCAGGTCCGGGCGGCCCGTCGACTCGCGCGGGGTGCGCGAGACGATCTTGGTGCCCTTGGAGGATTCGGCGACGGTGACCGCGAGCTGCTCGACCGTACCGGCGGCCGGAGCGGCCTCCGGGGCGGCGGAGTTGGGCTTGACGGTGATGACCGGGGTGCCGGTGGTGATGCGCGACTTGGTGGTGAAGGACGCGGCGAAGACGGACTGCGTCGCCACCGGGCCCTCGTCGCCGGCCTCCAGGTCCACGGCGTCGGTGATGATGCCGGAGCCGATGCGGACCGCGAGGCGGGCCGCGATCTCCTTGCCCTCGGCCGAGGAGGGCAGCAGCACGGCGGCGGGCGACACGGCCTCGTGTGCGGCCTGGAGCGCGTCGACCTTGGGGGCGACGAGGTACTCGGTGAACTCGGGGGCGTCGGCTGCCAGGACCTTCACGGCGCCGTGCTCGGCGAGCACCGGCGCGGCGGCGTCGGCACCGGCGCCGAGGTGGACGGCCACCGGCTCGCCGATCCGGCGGGCGAGGGCGAGCAGTTCGAGGGTGGGCTTGCGGACGGCGCCGTCCACGTGGTCGACGTAGACAAGGACTTCAGCCATGAGATGACTCTCCTGCGGGAAGAAAAGAAGGCGGTTGAGGAACGGCCGGCCGGGGCGCTCGGCGTGAACTCCCGGCCTGAGAGCCCTAGATGAACTTCTGGCCCGCGAGGAACTCGGCGAGCTGCTTGCCGCCCTCGCCCTCGTCCTTGACGACCGTGCCTGCGGTGCGGGCCGGACGCTCGGTCGCGTCGTCGACCTTGGTCCAGGCGCCTTCCAGGCCGACCTCGTCCGCCTCGATGTCGAGGTCGTCCAGGTCCAGCGACTCCACCGGCTTCTTCTTGGCGGCCATGATGCCCTTGAAGGAGGGGTAACGCGCCTCGCCCGACTGGTCGGTGACGGACACGACGGCCGGCAGCGCGGCCTCCAGCTGCTCGCTGGCGGTGTCGCCGTCGCGGCGGCCGGTGACCTTGCCGTCGGCGACGGCGACCTCGGAGAGCTGGGTGACCTGGGGTACGTTCAGCCGCTCGGCGAGCAGCGCGGGCAGCACGCCCATCGTGCCGTCGGTGGAGGCCATGCCGCAGACGACCAGGTCGTAGCCGGTCTTCTCGATGGCCTTGGCGAGTACGAGCGAGGTGCCGAGGGCGTCGGTGCCGTGCAGGTCGTCGTCCTCGACGTGCACGCCCTTGTCGGCGCCCATCGACAGCGCCTTGCGCAGCGCGTCGTTGGCGTCATCGGGGCCGACGGTCAGGACCGTGACCTCGGCGTCGTCGTTCGCTTCCTTGATCTGCAGGGCCTGCTCGACGGCGTACTCGTCGAGTTCCGAGAGAAGGCCGTCCACGTCGTCGCGGTCGACGGTCAGGTCCTCGGCGAAGTGCCGGTCGCCGGTGGCGTCGGGCACGTACTTCACACAGACAACGATCCTCAAGCTCACGCCGGCTCTCCTACCTGCTTCGTCTCTTCAGAACTGCCTTGTGCTGGCAGCATAGGCGCCTGTTGGGGCGGCTCCGGGTCGGTTCGGGATCCCCGCGCCAACACCGATATTACTCACCAGTACAACCAGTCTCGTCCCCGGAATCAAGGCCGTCGAACTGTGACCTACCCAACGGCCCCGACCCGGCAATGACGAAGCGTTACGGGAACCCGTCAGTCGCGCAGCGCGTTGAAGCGTCCCTGGTGGTACAGGAGCGGACGGCCGGGCCCCGCCGGGTCGCCGACGAGCGGCTGGGCGAGCACGATGCGGTGGTCGCCGGCCGGCACCCTGGCGATGACCTTGCACACCAGCCAGGCCAGGACACCGTCCAGGAGAGGCACGCCCTCGGGCCCTTCGCGCCAGGAGGTGGCGGGGCCGAAGCGGTCGGCGCCGCTGCGGGCGAAGGTGGCGGCCAGCTCCTGCTGGTGCTCGCCGAGTATGTGCACGCCGATGTGCTCGGCGTCGGCGAGCGTCGGCCAGCTGGAGGCGGCGGTGCCGACGCCGAACGAGAGCAGCGGCGGGTCGGCGGCCACCGAGGTGAGGGAGGTGGCGGTGAAGCCGACGGGGCGTGCGCCCTGTGCGGTGATCACCGCGACCCCCGCGGCGTGCTGCCGGAAGACGGCGCGCAGGAGGTCGGGGGTGGCGGTGCGGGGCGTGCCGAGGTCGGGCGATGCCGTCATGGAATTGTCCTTCTGCAGGGGGGTACGAGCCGTGGCAGCGCGGCCGGCGGGCGTTGCGCCGCCGGCTGCGGAGGTGTCGTCGCCGCTCACACGCGCGGACAGCGCGCGCTGGCGGTCCGCAGAAGGTCTACGTGCACGCGTCCGTACAAAAGGGTTCCTGGGCGCATAACGTCAGAGTGACGATTCACCGGGCGTAGCGTCAAGTGGCGCCCGGTATCTGGGAGATCAATCACGGACCGCCTCGCCGAGTGCGGCGATGACGTCCGCCTTGCGCGGCAGACCCGCCGCGCGGCGCACGATCCGGCCCGCCGCGTCCAGCACCAGGACGGTCGGCGTGCGCTCGATGCCCAGGGTGCGCACGAGGCCGAGGTGGGCCTCGGCGTCGATCTCGACGTGGGTGACCCCCTCGACCATCGCGGCGACCTCGGTGAGGGTGCGGCGGGTGGCGCGGCAGGGCTGGCAGAAGGCGCTGGAGAACTGTACGAGGGTGGCCCGCTCCCCTGGTTCCGTGCCGATGTCCGCGGCGCCGAGCCGCTGTCCGTCCTCGCGTGCGCGCACCGATCTGCCTTCCGTCGCGGCGGTGGGGGCGCGCCTCGGTCCTGCGGCCCCCGTGTCCAGTCGTCCTGGGATGCAGCGCGCGGCGGCGCGTAAAGATTCCCGGAGCCGTCGCGTTCCGGAGGGCCGTGTACCTTCTGAACGGGGAAGGCGCGCGCTGAGCAGACCCTCACGTGACGAGAATCTCCCGGCCTTGGCGGGCCTCGCGGTAGCCGCCGGGGCCCTGATCGGGCACGATCACCCGACAGCCGCACACTTACGGCTGCGTAGGTTTCCGCCGGGAGAACCCTCCCCGGGCACAGAAATGGGGTCCTCCGACATGGCAGAGCTCGTCTATCCGCCGGTGATCGGTGCCGCTCGCACCATCTTCAAGTCGCTCGACCTGAAGTTCGACATCGCCGGCGCGGACAATATTCCGCGGCGCGGCGGTGCGGTGCTGGTGAGCAATCACATCGGCTATCTGGACTTCGTCTTCGCCGGTCTCGCGGCGCGGCCGGCCAAGCGCCTGGTGCGGTTCATGGCCAAGGAGTCGGTGTTCCGGCACAAGGTGTCGGGGCCGTTGATGCGCGCCATGAAGCACATCCCGGTGGACCGCTCGCAGGGTGTGCACGCGTACCGGCACGCCCTGACGGCGCTGCGCTCGGGCGAGGTGATCGGTGTCTTCCCGGAGGCGACGATCTCCGAGTCCTTCACGCTCAAGAACTTCAAGTCGGGGGCGGCGCGGCTGGCGCAGGAGGCCGGGGTGCCGCTGCTGCCGATGGCGCTGTGGGGCACCCAGCGGCTGTGGACGAAGGGCCACAAGCGCGATCTCGGCCGTCACCACTACCCCATCACGATCCGGGTCGGCGAGCCGCTGGAGGCCGATCCGGCCGAGCAGGCGGAGAAGATCACCGACCGGCTGCGGGCGCGGGTGCAGGACCTGCTGGAGGCCGCCCAGCGCGCGTATCCGGTGCGGCCCAAGGGCCCCGATGACACCTGGTGGATCCCGGCCCATCTGGGCGGCACCGCCCCTGCCGCGCCCGGAGGCGCGGCGTAGCAGCCGGCGGATCAGCCGTGCCGGACCTCGCCGATCTCGACGCGGGCGCCGGGGCAGGTCTTCTCCAGGTTCTCGGCGAGCTCGGCGCCCGCGGCCCGCAGCTCGTCGTGTGACATCGGCGCCATCCCTTCCAGGAGGAACAGGGCGCTGACGGATTCCTCGGTCAGCCGGGTGCGGACGCCCTGCCGCCAGTTCCAGCGGCGGCAGGTGACACCCTCGTCGTCGCACCAGACGACCTCGCCGGGCTCGGGGTGCTCGACAATCTCCACGCCGCCGGCCGCGGTGGCGAACGGCTCGTCGCCGGTGGCCCGCAGCAGCCGCATACCGCCCTTGATGCGGTCCAGGTCCTCGCCGCCCACCGGGACGAGGTGGGCGACGCTGATGGCGTTGTAGAGGTCGACGAGGCGGTTGATGCGCGGCAGTTGGCCGTCGGCGAGCGCCCGGCGGGCCAGCGCCTCGGCGGAGTTGCGGGTGCGTGAGGGCTTGGTGCCGAAGGCGGAGTAGGCGGCGCGCCAGGCCGCGATGTGCGGGTCGTCCTGAACGGCGCCGCCGGCCAGCCGCGCGGTGAGCCGCCCGGCCGCCTCGTCCAGCAGACCGGAAGTCGCCGCGTCGCTGGGCCCGTTGGTCAGCCCGTGCGCCTCGATCACGAGGTGCGCGAAGCCCGGCGCGAGGGCACGTACGTCGTCGGAGACGTGCAGGGTACGAGTCATGGGGTGGGGTGCCTCAGAATTCGGTGGGAAGCGTCTGCCAGAGGTGCGGCCGGTCGACGGCCCGCTTGAGGCATTGGAGCACGACGGGGCACGGTTCAGCAAACAGCACTGGCGAGTCCACTTCATTGCACTCCTGGCGGACCGGCCAGGCCAGCTGCTCACGATCGAGGCGGAACGCGTCGGCGCCATCGAGCGCCCTCCATTCACCGTCTGCATGCTGATGCGCCCGGCCGGAAGTCAATGGACTTCGGTCGGGCGCATGAATATTCAGCTACAGGGAGCCCTCGTCAGCGGGCGATCTCTTCGCGGAGCGCCGTGAGGAAGCCGTCGACGTCATCCTCCGTGGTGTCGAACGCGCACATCCAGCGCACATCGCCGGCCGCCTCGTCCCAGAAGTAGAAGCGGTAGCGCTTCTGGAGCCGCTCGCTGACGTCGTGCGGCAGCCGTGCGAAGACCGCGTTGGACTGGACGGGGTAGAGGATCTCCACGCCGTCGATCCCGCGGACGCCGGCCGCCAGGCGCTGCGCCATGGTGTTGGCGTGCCGGGCGTTGCGCAGCCACAGGTCCTTGGCGAGCAGCGCCTCCAACTGCACGGAGACGAAACGCATCTTGGAGGCCAGCTGCATGGACAGCTTGCGCAGATGCTTCATCGCGCGCACCGCGTCGGGGTTGAGGACGACGACGGCCTCGCCGAAGACGGCGCCGTTCTTCGTGCCGCCGAGGGAGAGGATGTCCACCCCCACGGCGTTGGTGAACGCCCGCATCGGGACGTCCAGGGACGCCGCGGCGTTGGCTATCCGCGAGCCGTCGAGATGCACCACCATCCCGCGCTCGTGGGCGTGTTCGCAGATCGCCCGGATCTCGTCGGGTGTGTAGAGGGTGCCGAGCTCGGTGCTCTGGGTGATCGAGACGACCTGCGGCATGGCGCGGTGCTCGTCGTCCCAGCCGTACGCCTCGCGGTCGATGAGCGCGGGGGTGAGCTTGCCGTCGTCGGTCGGCACGGTGAGCAGCTTGAGGCCGCCGACCCGCTCGGGGGCGCCGCATTCGTCGACGTTGATGTGTGCCGACTGGGCGGCGATCACCGCGCCCCAGCGGTCGGTGACCGACTGGAGCGCGACGACGTTGGCGCCGGTGCCGTTGAAGACCGGGAACGCCTCGGCGCGCTGCCCGAAGTGGCTGCGGATGATCCGCTGGAGGTGCGCGGTGTAGTCGTCCTCGCCGTAGGCGATCTGGTGGCCGCCGTTGGCCAGGGCGAGCGCCGCCAGGACCTCCGGGTGGGCGCCCGCGTAGTTGTCGCTGGCGAAGCCCCGTACCTGGGGGTCGTGGTGCTGCCGGGCATCGGTCTTGTCGTTGCTCACGGCTCGGGGGTCAGCCACAGACGCTTTCCATTCACTTCCCGTGCGGGCCGGCTCCAGACCCCGGCGATGGCTTCGGCCAGCTCCGTGACGTCCGTGAAGCCCGCGAACTTGGCGTTCGGTCGCTCGGCGCGCATCTGGTCGTTGACGAGCGCCTTGACGACCAGGATCGCAGCAGCGGCGCGCGGCCCCTCCTCGCCCCCCGACTTGCGGAACGCGTCGGCGAGCGCCAGCGTCCACGCCTCGGCCGCCGCCTTGGAGGCCGCGTACGCGGCGTTGCCCGCCGTGGGCTTGCTGGCACCGGCCGCGCTGGTCAGCAGATAGCGGCCGTTACCGCTCCGTTCGAGGCCCTCGTGGAAGGCGAGGGAGGTGTGCTGGACCGTCCGGATGAGGAGGTTGTGCAGCAGGTCCCAGTCGCTGAGATCGGCGCCCGCGAAGCTCTTCGCGCCGCGCCAGCCGCCCACCAGGTGCACCAGGCCGTCGATGCGCCCGAATTCCTTCTCGGTGCGGTCCGCCCAGGTGCGGGTCTGTTCAAGATCGAGGAGGTCGACGGTGTCGCCGATCACCGTGGCGCCGCCGTGCGCGTAACGGGCCGCGTCGACCGCTTCGGCCAGCCGCGCGGCGTCCGCGTCGGAGCCGACGACGGTGGCGCCCGCCTCGGCCAGCCGCAGCAGGGTGGCCCGTCCCGCGGGGCCCGCAGCGCCCGCCACCGCGATGACGGCGCCTTCCAGCGGCCCCTGGCCGCCCGTCGAAGTAGTCATCTCCGTCGCCTCCTCATTCTCCTGGACGGCCTTCCGTCCGCTGTCCCGGCCGGCCCTCACGCCGCCACCGGCGCTTCACGCGCGGCCGTGATGCCCTTGGTGGAGGCGATCACTGTGCGGAGCTTCTTGGCAAGTGCCTCGTAGAACATGCTGAGCGGGAACTCGTCGGGAAGTACGTCGTCCACGAGCTTGCGCGGCGGCTTGTCCAGGTCCAGGGCGTCGGGGCCCTTCGCCCAGACCGAACCCGGGTGCGGCGCCAGGTAGGTCGAGACGAGGTCGTACGCGGCGAGCCAGTGGACCAGCTTGGGCCGGTCGATGCCGTCGCGGTAGAGCTTCTCGATCTCGCCGCACAGCTCGTTGGTGACCTTGGGCGCCCGCTCCCAGTCGATGTGGAGCGTGTTGTCCGTCCAGCGTACGACCTCATGCTTGTGGAGGTACGCGAAGAGCAGCTGGCCGCCGAGGCCGTCATAATTGCGGGCCCGCTCGCCGGTGACGGGGAAGCGGAACATCCGGTCGAAGAGCACCGCGTACTGGACGTCGCGTGCCTGGCGGTAGCCCTCGGTCTCCAGTTTCACGGCCTCGCGGAAGGCGGTGAGGTCGCAGCGCAGCTCCTCCAGGCCGTACATCCAGAACGGCTGCCGCTGCTTGATCATGAACGGGTCGAACGGCAGGTCGCCGTGGCTGTGGGTGCGGTCGTGGACCATGTCCCAGAGCACGAACGCCTGCTGGCAGCGTTCCTGGTCGCCGAGCATGTCGCGGAATTCCTGCGGGATCTCGATGCCGAGCGTCTCGATCGCGGCCCCGGCGACCCGGCGGAAGCGGGCGGCCTCACGGTCGCAGAAGATGCCGCCCCAGGTGAACCGCTCGGGGGCCTCGCGCACGGCGATGGTCTCCGGGAAGAGGACCGCGGAGTTGGTGTCGTAGCCCGCGGTGAAGTCCTCGAAGGTGATGCCGCAGAACAGGGGGTTGTCGTAGCGGGTGCGCTCCAGTTCGGCGAGCCAGTCCGGCCAGACCATGCGCAGCACGACCGCTTCGAAGTTGCGGTCCGGGTTGCCGTTCTGCGTGTACATGGGGAAGAGCACGAGGTGCTGGAGGCCGTCGGCGCGCTGCCGGGCGGGCTGGAAGGCGAGCAGCGAGTCGAGGAAGTCCGGGACGCCGTAGCCGTTGTCGGCCCAGCGGAACAGGTCGGAGACGAGTGCCTCGTGGTAGGCGGCGTTGTGCGGCAGCAGCGGGGCCAGTTCACCGATGGCCGCGATCGCGTGGTCGACCTCCTGGCGGACCGCGGCGGCGGACGGCGCGCCCTCGGCGGCCAGGTCGATGGAGCCGTCCTTGGCCTGCCAGGGGCGGAGCGTCTCGACCGCGTCCTTGAGCATCGGCCACGCCGGGTGGTCGACCACCCGTTCCGTGCTCGTGCTCCCGGCACTCCCCTGAGCACCCACAGGCGAAAGGATTTCCGTCATGACTGCCCTCCGGCGGTAGATCGTGTGGTGGACCCACCGTAACCAGCCATGTTCTTTCGCTCAAGAGGGTGATCTGAAAATTATTCTGTCGACGCCCCCTGCTCACGAACATTTTTCCTGCCGGTATGGGTTTCGACGATACGTTCTGACAGTCCGGGTCGATTCGCACGCGCTTTCTCCGGCACTTCGGGCGGGATGGGCAGGCCGTGGAGCATGCCGGGAAAATGTGCCGTCGGCACCGGCGCCCGGGGACGTGGCGCGATCCGGCCCCGGTGACCTGCCGGGGCCGTGGTTCCCGCCCCACGGCCGGTGGCCGGGCGCGGGGCCGGCGTACACGCGGGTGTTCATGGCCGGATCCGGCTTCGCGCGCCGGGGCGGGCCCGTCAGCCCGCCGGGGACTCGCCCACGCACGGGTGAGCCGGTTCGCGGGCCTTCCGGGCGGACAGGTACCAGCGTGCGCGCCCCCACGCGCCGCCTCCGCCGGGGAAGGAGCCCCCGTGAACACCCGTGCCGCCCCTGTCCGCTCCGCCCTCCGGGGCCTGATCCGGGACGCGGCGGGTACGCGTACCGGACGTACCACGCGTGCCCCCTGCGGGCGGTCGGCCGGGGGCGTGGCCCGTTAGGCTGTGCGCCATTTCGTACGGCTTTGTGCCGACGGCCGCGGCGTCCGTCCTGCGCCGCGACGGCGGCTGCCGCAGGCGCAGCGCAGTACCCGCAGCACCACCCAGTCACAGCAGTACCGAGCCGACAGAAGCGAGGCAGCCTTGTCCTTTCTCACCATCGGGCACCGCGGAATGATGGGCGTGGAGCCGGAGAACACCCTGCGTTCGTTCGTGCGCGCCGAGCGCGAGGGCCTCGACGTCATCGAACTGGACCTGCACCTGAGCAAGGACGGCGCGCTCGTGGTGATGCACGACGCGGACGTGAGCCGGACGACCGACGGCACCGGGCCGATCCGCGAGCGGACGCTGGCCGAGCTGCGTGAGCTGGATGCCGGGCGGGGCGAGCGGATCCCGGTCTTCGACGAGGTCGTGGAGGCGGTCGGGGCGCCGCTCCAGGCGGAGATCAAGGACGTGGCGGCGGCGCAGGCGCTCGCCGAGGTCCTGCGGGACCGCGATCTGACCGGCCGGGTCGAGGTGATCTCCTTCCACGACGAGGCGCTGGCGGCGATCCGCACGCTCCTTCCCGGGGTGCGGACCGCGCTGGTCGCCGACCGGTACGGCAACGACGTGGTGGACCGCGCGCGGGCCGTGGGTGCCACGATGCTCTCGCTGAACATCCGCCACCTCACCATCGAGCTGGTCGAACGCGCCCGTGCCGCACAGCTCAAGGTCCTGGCGTGGACCGTCAACACCCACGATCAGCTGCGCATCGCGCGCGGGCTCGGCCTCGACGGCGTGGTGACCGACCGTCCCGAGATCCGGCGGGCGGTGCGGTTCACGGCGTGAGGCGGGTGTCGGGCACTTGCCGGGGCGGTGGCGAAACCCGCAGTTCACAGGCGTGCAACGACCTTCCAGCATACGGACGTTCGCCCCGGTGATCTCGACAGATGGCCCCGCGCACTGCCACTCTCCCGCCATGCGCCTCGCCAACCGTCCCGTATCTTTCGCCTCTTGTGCCGTCGCCGTGCTGCTGGCCACCGCCGGCTGCGCCCCGCAGGACGCGGCGCCCGGCGGTCCGAGCGCCGCCGGGCCGGGCAAGCAGAGCTGCGCGCGCGGCAAGCTCGCCACCGTCACGTCGGGCAAGCTCACCGTCGGCACCGACAAGCCCGCGTACGCCCCGTGGTTCGTCGGTGACGAGCCCGGCAGCGGCAAGGGCTTCGAGTCGGCGGTGGCGTACGCGGTCGCCGGGAAACTCGGCTACGCCAAGGACGCGGTGGCCTGGCAGACCGTGCCGTTCAACAACGCCTTCGCGCCCGGTGAGAAGAAGTTCGACTTCGACATCAACCAGATCTCGATAAGCGCCGCGCGCAAGCAGGCCGTCGCCTTCTCCTCCGGCTACTACCACGTACGGCAGGCGATCGTCGCGCGCAAGGGCTCCAAGGCCGCGGGCGCCAAGAGCGTCGCCGATCTCAAGGGGGCGCGGCTCGGCGCGCAGGTCGGCACCACCAGCCTCGACGTCATCAACGACACCATCAAGCCCAGCCGGCGGCCCGCCGTCTACCAGAAGAACGACTTCGCCAAGTCCGCCCTGAAGAACGGGCAGGTCGACGCGATCGTGATCGACCTGCCGACGGCCTTCTACATCACCTCGGCCGAGGTGAAGGACGCCGAGGTCGTCGGACAGTTCCCGGCCACCGGCGGGGACGAGGAGGAGTTCGGGCTCGTCCTCGACAAGGAGAGCCGCCTCACCGGCTGCGTCACGGCCGCGGTGGACGCGCTGCGCAAGGACGGCACCCTCGCCGCCCTGGAGAAGAAGTGGCTGGCCGACGCCGCCCACGCCCCGGTGCTCAAGTGACGTCCGGCAAGGGGGTGTTGAAGGGGGAGCGGCCGGCCGCCGCCGGTGGCGCCGACGACGGGTACGTGCCCTCGCAGCGGCGTCTCGACCGCGAGCGTTTCCGGCGGGTCCGTGCCCGCCGCGCCGCCACCGTCGCCACGCTCAGCACCCTCGTCACGGCGGTCGTCCTCTTCCTCGTCATCACCCGCTCCCCCGGCTGGCCGCGCACCCGCGAGACGTTCTTCAGCGCCGACTACGCGCGCCAGGCGCTGCCCAAGGTGCTGGAGGGGCTGCTGCTGAACCTGCGGCTGCTGGTGGTGTGCGGGGCCGCGGTGCTGGTGATCGGGCTGTTGCTGGCGGTGGCGCGCACCCTGCGTGGCCCCGTGTTCTTCCCGCTGCGCGCGCTGGCGACCGCGTACACCGACTTCTTCCGCGGACTGCCGCTGATCATCTGCCTGTTGATGGTGGTGTTCGGCGTCCCGGCGCTGCGGCTCCAGGGGGTCACCACCGACCCGGTGGTGCTCGGCGGCTCGGCGCTGGTGCTGACCTACTCGGCGTACGTGGCCGAGGTGTTCCGGGCCGGCATCGAGTCGGTCCATCCGTCGCAGCGGGCAGCGGCGCGTTCCCTGGGGCTCTCCAGCGGCCAGGCGCTGCGTTTCGTCGTGCTGCCGCAGGCGGTGCGGCGGGTCGTGCCGCCGCTGCTGAACGACCTGGTGTCGCTGCAGAAGGACACCGGTCTGGTGTCGATCGCGGGCGCGGTGGACGCCGTGTACGCGGCGCAGATCATCGCGGGCAAGGACTTCAACTACACGCCGTACGTGGTCGCCGGGCTGGTCTTCGTCGCCCTGACGATCCCGATGACGCGGCTGACGGACTGGGTGACGGCCCGGATGGACCGGCGCCGCGCCCAGGGAGGGGTCACATGAGCGGGACCGTGGAGACGGCCGGGGCCACTGCGGAGGACGGGGCGGCGGGGACGGCTCCGGTGCTGCGGCTCGATGCGGTCCGCAAGACGTACGGGCGGGATGCGGTGGTGCTGCGGGACGTGGACCTGGAGGTCGCACCGCACACCGTCACCGCGCTGATCGGGGCCTCCGGGTCCGGCAAGTCGACGCTGCTGCGCTGCGCGAATCTGCTGGAGGAGATCGACGACGGCGCGATCTTCCTGGACGGTGCGGAGATCACCGACCCCCGGGCGGACGTGGACGCCGTGCGCCGCAGGATCGGCGTGGTCTTCCAGGCGTACAACCTCTTCCCGCACATGACGGTGCTGGACAACATCACGCTGGCGCCGCGCCGGGTGCACCGGATCCCGCGTGCCGAGGCCGAGGCGCGGGCGCACGAGCTGCTCGAACGGCTGGGGCTCGGCGGGCGGGCCGGTGCCTATCCGGACCGGCTCAGCGGCGGCCAGCAGCAGCGGGTCGCCATCGTCAGGGCGCTGGCCTGCCGCCCCCGCCTGCTGCTGCTCGACGAGATCACCGCGGCGCTCGACCCGGAACTCGTCGGCGAGGTCCTGGCCGTCGTCCGTGACCTCAAGGACCAGGGCATGACGATGGTGCTGGCGACCCACGAGATGGGGTTCGCCCGCGAGGTCGCCGATCAGGTCTGCTTCCTGGACGGCGGGGTGATCCTGGAACGCGGCGCTCCGGAACAGCTCTTCGGCGCACCGCGCGAGGAACGCACCCAGCAGTTCCTGCAACGGATCATCCAGGCGGGGCGGCTGTAGCGGGCGCCGGGGCGGTGGCACCTGGCGCCGGACGCGCCCCGGCCCGCGGCGTCAGTCGAGCGGCTTGACCAGCAGCTCGAACGCCAGGTCAGCGCGGAGCGGGATGCCGAACCGCTCGTCGCCGTACGGGAACGGGCTCAGCTCGCCGGTGCGCCGGTAGCCGCGGCGCTCGTACCAGGCGATCAGCTCCTCGCGCTGCCGGATGACGGTCATCCGCATCTCGCGCACGCCCCAGTCGGCCTGCGCGGTGCGCTCCGCCTCGGCGATGATCACCTTGCCCAGGCCGCTGCCCTGGAGTGAGGGGCGTACCGCGAACATCCCGAAGTAGGCGTGGTCATCGCGGTGTTCGAGCTGGCAGCAGGCGATCAGGGCCCCTTCGCGCTCGGCGATCAGCAGTCGGCTGCCTTCCTGCCCGACCACGCGGGCCACGCCGTCGGGGTCGGTGCGCTGCCCCTCCAGCAGGTCCGCCTCGGTGGTCCAGCCGGCCCGGCTCGCGTCGCCCCGGTATGCCGACTCGATCAGCTCGACGAGCCCGGGGATGTCGGCGTCGGTGGCGGAACGGAAGGCGAGCGGGCTGACGGGCATGGTGTGCGGGGTCCTCTCGGGGCGTGCGGACGGCGCGGATCGGGGGCGCGAAGCGTCCGAAGGGCCGGTTGGAAGGGAGGCTAACAAGAGGCGCGGCCCCGCCGTCAGGGCCTTTCGTCCACTGTCCGCCCGGCCCGCCCGTACCGGCCTGCGGGGCGCGGGGCGTAGGGTCCGCCGCATGGTGCACGTACTGAGCAGCAGGGTGCTGGTGAGGCCGTCCGATCCCGAGCGGTCGCGGGCCTTCTACGGGGAAGCGCTGGGCCTGGAGGTCTACCGGGAGTTCGGCACGGGGCCGGAGCGCGGCACCGTCTACTTCCTGGGCGGCGGCTTCCTGGAGGTCTCCGGGCGCTCCGCGGAGCCCGCGAGCGGCACCCTCCAGCTGTGGATCCAGGTGGCGGACGCGGCGGCCGTGCACAAGGAACTGGCGGGACGCGGCGTGGAGATCCTGCGGCCCCCGGTGAAGGAACCGTGGGGGCTGATCGAGATGTGGATCGCCGACCCCGACGGCCACCGGATCGCGGTCACCGAGGTCCCCGCCGGCCATCCGCTGCGCTACCGCCCCTGACGGCCCCGGCCCCCGCCCCGGACCACCGGGGTCACCGCGCTCCCCTTGGGGCGGCCCGTCATGCGCTCCCCCGCTACCCCCGTGCGCTCCCGTGTGCCGGGCCGGGTCCGGGCATCCTGCGGGCGTACGTACGGGATCGATGCCCGCTGCGTCCGTGGCCGCGCCGGTCCGGGCGGCGGGCGCGAAGGGGGCACCGTGCACGGATCGTCGGTGACCGGCTGGCTGCTGGTGGCGCTGTGCGCCGCCACGGGCGGGTACTGCCTGGCGCGGGTGCGTACGGGCACCGCCGCGCAGCGGACCCAGGCGCGTGGCGGGGCGCTGATGGGGCTCGGCATGGCGGTGATGGCGCTGCCCGCTTCGGTGGTGGCGCAGCCTGCCTGGCTGCCGTGGGGGTACACCGTGGTCTTCGGCGCCGCGGCGCTGTGGGAGCTGTGGCACCGGCATCCGCACCATGCGATCGGTTCCGCCGCGATGGTCTACATGGCGCTGTCGATGGCGTCGACGGTGCCGATGGCGGGGATGCCGGCCCGTGGCGCGGCGCACGCCGGGCATGCGGCGGCGGGCGGCCTGCCGCTGCTGACCGGCCTGCTGCTCGGCTACTACGCGGTGTTCGTGATCGTCGCCGGACTGCGGCTGATACCGGCGGACTCCTTGGTGGCGGGCGCGGGGCCCGTGGCGGCGGGGGCGGTGGCGGCCGGATCGCCGCCGGTTTCCGTGGGGTCGGCGGGGCGGTCCGACGTGGTCGGCGCGTGCGGGATCGCCATGGGAATCGGCATGTTCGCGATGCTGATGACGCTCTGACGGCCGCCGCCCGCCCGCTGCGACCGCCCGGTCCTGCCCCGTCGGCGCCCGTGCCTCACCGGCGGGCAGGCCACACGCACCACGAGGGTGGCGTACGTCACTTCCGGTGCACGGCCGTACCACCCGGTAGCCGGGCGCTCATAGGCTGGCCGCATGATGGTCCCCCTCGCGCTGATGATCCTCGGCGTGCTGGCCGCGTCGATGGCGCCGCGGCTGATGGCCCGTTCCGACTGGCCCGACCGCGAACCGGTACTCGCCCTGTGGGTGTGGCAGTGCGTGGTCGCCGGTGTCCTGCTGTGCTGCGCGCTCGCGATGTCGCTGAGCGCAGCCGCCGCGTGGGAGGCCGTGCGCGGCCCGGTGTTCGGCTTCGCGCCGCGTGTGGTCGTGGAGGCGTACGCGCTCAACGCGTACGGACCGTGGGCCGGATCGCTGGCGCTGCTGCTGGCGGGCGGCGCGGCGTGGACGGGCCTGGTGCTGACCCGCGAGGTACGCGCGGTGCGGGCCCGCCGCAGGCAGCGCAGGGCCGATCTGCTGCGGCGCTCCCCGCTGCTGCCGGGCGAGGAGCGGTCCGGCGACCGTCTGATCGTCCTGGAGGGCGACCGCCCGGAAGCCTGGTGGCTGCCGCACTCCTCGCCCCAACTGGTCATCACCACCTCCGCGTTGCGGCGCCTGAAGGGGCGTCAGCTCGATGCGCTGATCGCCCACGAGCAGGGGCACGCCCGCGCCCGGCACGATCTGCTGCTGCACTCGGCGTCGGCGCTGGCCGTCGGCTTCCCGCAGATCCCGGTCTTCGCCGCGTTCCGCGACCAGGTCCACCGGCTGGTCGAACTCGCCGCCGACGATGTGGCGTCGCGCCGCTTCGGCCGGCTGACCATCGCCCTGGCGCTGGTCGAACTCAACGAGGACCGCGGCGTGTTCGGGCCCTGCCCGACCCAACACGCGCAGGTGCCGCAGCGGGTGGACCGGCTGCTGGCCCCGGCGGCCCGCTTCACCCCCGGCCGCCGCATCCGGATGACGGCCTGTGCGGCCCTGGTGCCCGCCGTGCCGCTGCTGATCACGTTCGTGCCGGGGCTCAGCGCGCTGACCCACTGACCAGGGACGTTCGCGGGCACGCCCTGGAAACGGCTCCCGGAGAAGCGTTCGGCACGCCCGCGCCGTGGCGGACGGTGACCGCTGTCGGCGAGGATCGGCGCATGGTATCGACGCCGCACCCCGCCGCCGTGATCCGACCCGTGACTGCGGTCGCCGTGGCATGCGCCGCGTCCGCCGCCCTCGTCCTGCTGCTCGTCGTGGTCCGCTGGCAGCCGCTGCTCGCCTGCGACACGGCCCTCGCGAACGGGCTGCACCGCGCGGCCGTCGACGCGCCCGGCTGGACGCGGGCCAGCCGGCTGCTCACCGACTGGCTGTGGGATCCCTGGACCGTGCGGGCCGGTCTCGCGGTGGTGGTCGGGTGGCTGGTGCGCCGCGGCGAGTGGCTGCTCGGCGTCTGGGTGGCCGCAACCTCGCTGGTGGGCACGGCAGTTCAGCAGGGCCTGAAGGCGGTGGTGGACCGGGCCCGCCCCGTCTGGCCCGACCCGGTGGCGTCGGCGCACTACGCGGCCTTCCCCTCCGGGCACGCCCTGTCGCTGACGGTCGCGGGCGGCCTGGCCCTGTGGCTGCTGCACCGGCACGGCGCCGCCCGGGTGTACCGGGCAGCGGCAGCGGTGGCGGTGGGGGTGTCGATGCTCGGCGTCGGGTTCACCCGCGTCCACCTGGGGGTGCACTGGGCGTCCGACGTGGTCGGTGGGTGGCTGCTGGGCGGGGCGGTGGCCGCGGGTTCGGTGGCGGCCCACGCCGCGTACGAGCGCCGACGGGGCGCGGCGGGCCGCGGGGAAGCGGCCGGAACCTGACCGGCGGGCTCGGCGGGGCGGGCAGGATGGCGGGCATGACGATCGAGGCCGTGCTCTTCGACTTTTCCGGAACGCTGCTGCACATCGAGTCCGTGGACTCCTGGCTGCGCGCGGCCCTGCGCGCCACCGGCACCGCCATGGCGGAAGCGGACATCCGCCGTGCCACCGCGGAACTGGAGCGGGCGGGTGCCCTGCCGGGTCATGTCCCTCCCGTCGAGGTCCCGGACGAGCTGGCGGAGCTGTGGGCGACCCGCGACAGTGACGCCGCCCGGCACCGTGCGCTGTACACCGCACTGGCACGCCGCGTCCCGCTGCCCGCCCCCGAGTTGTACCCGGCGCTCTACGAGCGTCACAGGACGCCGGACGCCTGGCTTCCCTATCCGGATGCCGTCGGTGTCCTGGCGGAGCTGCACCGGCGCGGCATCCGCATCGGCGTGGTCAGCAACATCGGCTGGGACCTGCGGCCGGTGCTGCGCGCCCACGGCCTGGACCGCTTCCTGGGGTCGTGCGTGCTCTCGTTCGAGCACGGCGTCCAGAAGCCGGACCCGCGTCTCTTCGGCGTCGCCTGCCGGGAGCTGGGGGTCGCGCCCGCCGACACCCTGATGGTCGGCGACGACCGGCGGGCCGACGGCGGTGCGACGGCACTGGGCTGCGGCTATCTGCCGGTCGATCCGCTGCCCGTCGAGCGGCGTCCGGACGGCCTGCGCCCGGCTCTGGACCTGGTGGGGTGAGCCGCCGGGTCAGCCGCCCCGCCGCCCGCCGTCCGCTGCCGGGCCCGCCGCCCACTGCCGCAGCGCGCCGAAGTCGCCGGGGCGCAGGCCGACGGCCGGGTCGACGCGGTGCAGCAGGGCGCGGCCCGCGTGGTGCAGGGCGACCCAGTCGCGGTCGTGCGCGCTGATCTCGTCGTCCACCCAGGCGAACGGGCGGCCCGCCGCGACCTCCACGAGGCGGCGGGTCTTCCAGTGCACCTCCTCCCCGTCGTCGCGGCCCAGCGGCGGCCACTCCACGTACGGGAGGTCAGGCAGTCCCAGCACCGGGGCGATCCAGGTGTTGGCGTCGGCCTTCCAGGTCGTGGCCCACACCAGGCGGAACCCGAGGCCGAGCAGCAGCGGGCCGTGCCGCGGGTCGAGCCGGACCAGCAGCGCCGGGGCCGGTGGCTCCCAGCCCGTGGGGCGCATGGCCAGGGTGCGGTAGCCGGCCCGCTCGATCCGTTCCTGATCCGCCCGCCACGGATTGAGCGGGCCGTCGACGTCGAGGAAGAGGATCGGACGCGGGACAGTCACGGGTTCGATGATGCTCCCCTCTGCCGTGCGGACGCGACCGTTCCCCCGCCGTCCGGCCCCCCGGCCGGTGCCGCCTGCTCGGGGGCGCGGAGGGGCTCCCCGCGGCGGTACGCGGCGGCGGCCTCCCGGTAGCGGCGGTGCTCGGCCGCGTGGTCGGGCAGGTCGCCGGGGTGCGCGCCGCCGATGGCGAAGAACCGGTCGATGGCGTCGTTGGCGGCGGTGGCGTGGGAGCCGGAGCGGGGCAGCATGGCCGCCTCGTAGCGGGTGACGGCGTCGTCGACAGTGGCCTCCGCGGCGAGCGCACCGGCCAGTTCGGCGCCGTCGAGCATGGCGAGGTTGGCGCCGAAGCCGCCGAACGGGGACATCAGGTGGGCCGCGTCGCCGAGCAGGGTGACGCCGGGGGTGTGCGGCCAGGTGAGCGGGGCCGGCAGGGTGTGGATCGGGCGGTTCAGGTATCCGCCGTCGCTGTCGGTGAGGAAGGGCAGCAGCTGCGGGGCCCAGCCGTCGAACTCCCGCAGCAGGAATTCCCGGACGGCGACCGCATCGCCGAGGTCGAGGCCGGCCCTGGTGTGCCAATCGAGGCCGGTGCGCAGGGCGACGAAGCCGCGGATGTGGCCGTTGCTGTTGCGCTGGGCGATGACGGCCCTGCCGTCGCCGTCGTTGGCGAACAGGTGGCCGTCACCGACGAGTTCGGCGATGCGGGGGTGGCGGCGCTCGGCGTCGTCGAAGCGGACGTCGAGGAACGAGACGCCGCTGTAGCGGGGCACCGCGGCGCTCACGAGTGGGCGGACCCGTGACCAGGCGCCGTCCGCGCCGATCACCAGGTCCGCTTCGGCGGTGGCGCCGCCCGCGAACTCCAGGCGGTGCGCGCCGCCGCCGAGCGGGACGGCGCGGAGCAGCTTGTGTCCCCAGCGCACGGTGCCGGGTGCGACGTGCGCGGCGAGCAGGGCGCGGAGCTGTCCGCGGTCGATCTCGGGGGCGGCTTCGTCGCCGTCGTCGGGGGCGAAGGAGCCGAGCACGGTGCCGTGGTGGTCGAGCCTGGTCTTGACCTGGCCTTCGGGCCGTGCCAGCGCGGTGAACGCGTCGAGCAGCCCGGCGTCCTCCAGGGCGATCTGCCCGGAGTCGGCGTGCAGATCGAGGGTGCCGCCGGGGTCTCGGGCGTCGAGGGAGGCGTCGGCGTCGTAGACCGTGACGTCGATGCCGTGCCGTTGCAGGACGCGGGCGCAGAGCAGGCCCGCGGGGCCCGCGCCGACGATGGCTGTGCGGGGGGTGGGTGTGGTCTTCACGGTGGGTTCCCTTGCGCTGGGTGGTGGTCGTGGCGTGGTGGCACGGGCCCGGATCGGTGTGGTCCGTGGGAGGGCGTCGCGATCGGCCCGTTCCTGAGGGTTCGGCGGGAGCGGTGCATGCCGGAGAGCCGCGCTTACTGAACGGGCGGTCGGTAAGTTGAAGTTAGCTGAACGGTCGGTCGGTAAGCAAGTAGGATGGGCGCGGAAAAGGCGGCCACGAGAGGACCAGCAACGATGACGACCCCCGCCGGAAAGGACCGGCGCTCCGGCGCCCGCACCCGCGAGGACATCCTTCGCGTCGCCCTGAAACTGTTCACCGAGAAGGGCTTCGAGGCCACCTCGATCCGGGACATCTCGGAAGCCCTGGGGCTCACCAAGTCGGCGCTCTACTACCACTTCCGGAACAAGGAGGAGATCGTGGTGAGCCTGATGGCCGGGCGCCGCGCCGACCTCGACGCGCTCGTCGCATGGATCACCGCGCAGCCCAGGACCCCGGATCTGCCGCAGCGCGCGGCCCTGCGGTGGATGACGGACACCACCACCGAGCACCTCCAGGCCATGCGCCTCGCGCAGGCCAACCAGCCCCTCATGCGGCGGCTCGCGGGCGAGGGCAAGGACGTCCGCTCGGCCTTCGACACCGTCGTCGACCTCCTCGCCGGCGAGGACGCGAGCACAGTGGACCGCCTCCTCATCCGCATGACCTTCGACACCACCGCCGCCGCACTCCTCGCCGCGAAGGGCACGGACGCGGGGCCCGACGACGTCATCGCGGCAGCCCGGCGCGCCAGCCGCGCCCTCGCACGGGCCGCGACGAACGGCGGGAAGCAGGAACCGGACGGCGACGCGTAGGGGTGGAATCCGGCGGCGCGACCCGTCTCACCCGGGACTCCGGAATGCGGCGAACAGCCGGTCGTTGCAGACGAGTTGACCGTAACTTAGGCTACCCTAACCAGCGCGGGAGCAGGTGGGACGGGCGCCGCAGGGAGTCGCCGTGCCTCCGCCGGGCTCTGCCCGCGACACTGCCGAGCAGAAGGGTGCCCCCATGGCATCGGACGGGTCGACGTCGTACGAGGTCTCCGCGGAGGCCGGGACGCCAAGGACGGTGGCACAGCTCGCCGTCGGGGCGATGGCCGCTCAGGTGCTCGGCGCCGCCACCAGGCTGGAGATCGTCGAGAAGATCGGCGACGCGGAGCGCACCGCCGACGAGCTGTCGGCCGCCTGTGCGGCGCAACCGCAGGCCATGGGACGGCTGTTGCGCGCACTGGCCGCGCTGGGCGTGCTCGCCGAACGGACGCCCGGGAGGTACGCCGTCACACCGGCCGGGGAGGCGCTGGACAGCCGCCACCCCGATTCGCTGCACGCCTTCGTCCGGCTGTTCACCGACCCGGTCGTGCTGCGCGCCTGGGAGCTGCTGGACGAGAGCGTACGGACCGGCGAGACGTCGTTCGACGGGATCTTCGGCGCCGACTTCTTCGCGCATCTCGCCGAACGGCCGGAGCTGTCCGAGCAGTTCAACTCCGCCATGAGCCAGGTCACCCGCGGCACGGCGGAGGCCCTCCCCTCGGCCTACGACTTCGGGCGGTTCCGCACCGTGGCCGACATCGGGGGCGGCGACGGCACCCTGCTGGCGCCGGTGCTGCGGGCACATCCGGCGCTGCACGGCATCATCTTCGACCGCGCGGAGGGGCTGGCACAGGCCGGGGCGACACTGGAGCGGGCCGGTCTTGAGGGGCGGTGTTCGCTGGTGGCAGGGGACTTCTTCACCGGCGCCCCGGAGGGCGCGGACCTCTACATGCTCAAGAGCGTGATCCACGACTGGAACGACGAGCGGTGCACGGACATCCTCCGCCACTGCCGGCGCGTCATCCCGGACGACGGGCGGCTGCTCATCATCGAGCCCGTGCTGCCGGACGCGGTGGATCCGGCGGTCGCCGGCATCTATCTCAGCGACCTCAACATGCTGGTCAACGTCGGGGGCCGGGAGCGCACCCGCGACGAGTTCACGCAGCTGTGCCGCGGCGCGGGCTTCGCCGTCCGGAGCGTGACTCCGCTGCCCGCGCCCAGCCGGTTCTCCCTCATCGAGGCCGAGCCCGCCTGAGCGCCGGCCGTCGCGCAACTCGGTGCCCCCGTACGGAAGTCGGGGGCACCGAGCCGTGCCCGGCCCCGGCCGTCCGGTGGCCCGGCACCTCCCCCACCAGCACGTGTTAGGTTAGCCTTACCTAATTGACACTCACTCACTGAGGGGATCCGGCGTGCGGGAAACCGAACTCTCCGGGCGGACGGCACTGGTCACCGGCGCGAGCCGGGGCATCGGGCAGGCCGTGGCGCGACTGCTGGCCGATCAAGGGGCGCGCGTGGTCGCCGTGGACCGGGACCTGGCCGGCATCGCCGCCCTGGAAACCGCCTACGGGCCCGAGCGGATCACCGCCCGCGCCGTCGACATCACCGACCGCACCGCCGTGAACGCCCTGGTGGACGAGGCCGAACAGACCGTCGGCGCACTCGACATCCTGGTCAACGTGGCCGGCGTGCTGCGCCCCGGAGCCGTCGTCGACCTCGACGACCAGGACTGGGACGACACGTTCGCGGTCAACACCACCGGCGTCTTCGTACTCGCCCGCGCCGCGGCCAGGAAGATGGCCGAGCGCCGCTCCGGCTGCATCATCACCGTGGGCTCCAACGCGGCGGGCGTACCGCGCGCCGGGATGGCCGCGTACGCCGCCTCCAAGGCCGCCGCCACGCTCTTCACCAAGTGCCTCGGCCTCGAACTCGCCCGCAGCAACGTGCGTTGCAACGTCGTCTCCCCCGGCTCCACCGACACCCCCATGCAGCGGCAGCTGTGGAACGGGCCCGACGCCCGCGACCGCGTCATCGAAGGCGACCTCGACGCCTACCGCGTCGGCATACCTCTCGGCCGGATCGCCGAGCCCACCGACATCGCCGAGGCCGTCGGCTTCCTCGTCTCCGACCGGGCCCGCCACATCACCATGCACGACCTGTACGTCGACGGCGGCGCGACGCTGCGCGCCTGACCGTCCGCCCCGCCCCTCCCCTGCCGCTTCACCGAAAGGCCGCCCGTCATGGCGCTCCCCGCCATCGCTCCTTACCCCATGCCCACGCCCGACGACCTGCCCGCGAACCGGGTCGACTGGACCGTGGACCCCCGCAGAGCCGTCCTGCTGGTCCACGACCTCCAGAACTACTTCCTGCGCGCCTTCACCGAAGGGGCCGCGCCGGTCACCGAACTCCTCGACAACGTCGGCCGGCTGGCGGCGAGCTGCCGGGCCGCCGGGATCCCCGTCGTCTACTCCGCACAGCCGGGCGGCCAGACACCCGCCGAGCGCGGGCTCCAGCAGGACTTCTGGGGCCCCGGCCTGCCGGACGACCCGGACGCCGCGGCCATCGCCGCGCCGGTCGCCCCGCAGGACGGCGACACGGTCCTCACCAAGTGGAAGTACAGCGCGTTCGTCCGCAGCGACCTCGCCGAGCGGATGCAGGCCCAGGGCCGCGACCAGCTCGTCGTGGTCGGCGTCTACGCCCACATCGGCGTGCTGATGACCGCCTGCGACGCGTGGATGCGGGACATCCAGGCGTTCGTCGCCGCCGACGCGGTCGCCGACTTCTCCGCGGCCGACCACCACGAGGCGCTGCGCCGGGCGGCCGGCACCTGCGCCGTCGTCACCACCACCGACACGCTCATCCGGCACACCGAGGGGGTCTGACCGCCATGGCGCTGACACTCCAGCAGATACGCGAGGACGTCGCCGACACGCTCGGCGAGGACCCGGCCGACGTCCCCGACGACGAGAACCTCGTGGACCTGGGCCTCGATTCGATCCGCATCATGACCCTCATCGGCCGCTGGCGCCGCGAACACGGCGTCGAGACGGCCTTCGTCGACCTCGCCGAACACCCGTCGATCGAGACCTGGGCGGCCGTCCTGGGGGTCACCTCGTGACCTGGGCCCCGGCCGCCCCACCCGAGGTGCGGAGCCTGCCGCTGACCGCCGCGCAGGCCGGTATGTGGTACGCGCAGCACCTCGACCCCGGCAGTCCCGCGCAGAACACCGCGGAGTGTCTGGAGATCCGCGGGCCGCTCGACCCGGTGCTCTTCGCCGAGGCGCTGCACCGCACCGTCGGCGAGACGGACGCGCTGCGCGTGCGCATCGAGGAAACCCCGGACGGGCCGCGGCAGTTCGCCATCGACATCGAGCCGCCGGGGCACGGCTTCCCGCTGTACGCGGCCGATCTGCGCGACCAGGGTGACCCGTCGGCAGTCGCCGGGTCCTGGATGCGGGACGATCTCGCGCGCCCCTTCGACCTCGCCGCCGGGCCGCTGTTCCGGCACGCGCTCTTCCAGGTCGGCGACGACCACTGGCTCTGGTACCAACGCGTCCACCACATCGTGCTCGACGGCTTCGGCTACGCCCTGGTGGCCCGGCGCGCCGCCGAGGTCTACCGCGCGCTCGCCGCCGGTGACACGCCGGGGCCCAGCCCGTTCGGCAGGCTCGGTGACCTCGTCGCCGATGACGCCGCCTACCGCGCGTCCGACGCGCGCGAGGCCGACCGCGCCCACTGGCGTGACACCTTCGCCGACCGCCCCGACGTGCCGGGCCTCGCCGGGCGCACCGCGCTGCCGCAGCGGACCTTCCTGCGGCAGACCGCCAGGATCGACACCGGACTCACCGGCAGGATCGAGAAGCTGGCCGACGAGATCCGCGCCACCTGGCCCGAAGTCCTCATGGCCGCCCAGGCGTTGTACGTCTCGCGCGCGACCGGCAGCGCCGGCGTCGTGCTCGGCGTGCCGATGATGGGCCGGATGGGCTCCGCGGCACTGCGCATCCCCGGCATGGTCATGAACGTCGTGCCGCTGCGGCTGCACGTCACCCCCGCGACGACCTTCGCCGAACTGACCCGGCAGGTCGTCCTCGGCGTCCGCGCCGCCCGCCGTCACCAGCGCTACCGCTACGAGGACATCCGCCGCGACCTGGGCCTGCTCGGCGAGGGCAGGGCGCTGGTCGGCCCGCTGGTCAACGTCATGCCCTTCGACTACGGGCCCGACTTCGCCGGCGCGCCGTCCGAGGCGCACAACCTCTCCGCCGGACCGGTCGAAGACCTGACCGTCAACGTCTACGACCGGGGCGACGGCGCCGGTCTCCGCATCGACCACGACGGCAACCCGGCGCTGTACGGGCAGGCGGAACTCGCCGCCCACCAGGAGCGGTTCCTGGAACTGCTGGGCCGGGTCGCGGACGGCGACCCGCACCGCCCCCTCGCGGCCCACGCGCTGCCGACCGCGGCCGAACACACCACGGTCATCGAGGAGTTCAACCGCACCGCACGCCCGCTGCCGCCGACCACGCTCATCGGGCCCATCGAGGCGCAGACCGCCCGCACCCCGGACGCGCCCGCGCTGGTGGACGGCGACCTGACCCTCAGCTACCGGCAGCTCGACGGGCGCGCCAACCGGCTCGCCCGGCATCTGGTCGGCCAGGGTGTCGGCCCCGGAACGGTCGTCGCGCTCGCCCTGCCCCGTTCGGCCGATCTGGTCGTGGCGCTGCTGGCCGTCCTCAAGGCGGGCGGTGCCTATCTGCCGCTCGACCCGGACTACCCGGCACAGCGGCTGCGGTACATGACCGAGGACGCCGCGCCAGTCTGCGCGGTGACCGACGTGCCCGGACGGCTGCCGGACACCGGCCTGCCGCAGGTCGTCATCGAAGGGCTCGACCTGTCGGGCCACCCGGACCTCACCCCGCCGCGCGCGCTGACGCCGCAGCACCCGGCGTACGTCATCTACACCTCGGGGTCGACCGGTAAGCCCAAGGGTGTCGTGGTCCCGCACTCCGCGATCGACAACCGGCTGCGCTGGATGCAGGACACCTACCGGCTGGGCGCCGGTGACCGGGTGCTCCAGAAGACGCCCTCCGGGTTCGACGTGTCCGTCTGGGAGTTCTTCTGGCCGCTGCGGGAGGGCGCCACCCTGGTGCTCGCCGCGCCCGGCGGCCACAAGGACCCGGCGTACCTGGCCCGCCTCATCCGCGAACAGGCCGTCACCACCTGCCACTTCGTGCCGTCGATGCTCCAGGTGTTCCTCGCCGAGCCGGACGCCGCCGGGTGCACCGGGCTGCGGCGGGTCTTCTGCAGCGGCGAGGCGCTGGCCCGCGAGACGGCGCAGGAGTTCGCCCGGGTACTGCCCGGTGTGCCGCTGCACAACCTCTACGGGCCGACCGAGGCGGCCGTCGACGTGACGTACCACGCCTGCCGGCCGGACGACCAGGGGCCGGTGCCGATCGGGCGGCCGGTGTGGAACACCCGGCTGTACGTCCTGGACGCGGCACTCGCGCCGTGCCCGCCCGGCATCGCCGGTGAGCTGTACCTCGCGGGCGACCAGCTCGCCACCGGCTACCTCGGCCGCCCCGCGCTCACCGCGACCCGCTTCGTGGCCGACCCGTACGGCCCGCCCGGCACCCGGATGTACCGCACCGGCGACCTGGCCCGGTGGACGGCGGACGGCGAGGTCGCGTACCTGGGGCGCACCGACCACCAGGTCAAGCTGCGGGGGCTGCGCATCGAACTGGGCGAGATCGAGGCCGCGTTGAGCGCCGACCCCGCGGTGTCCGCCGCCTGCGCGCTGGTCCGCGAGGACCGGCCAGGCGATCAGCGGCTGGTCGGCTACGTGACCGCGGCGGACGGCCAGGACCCCGACCCCGACGCGCTGCGCCGACGGCTGGCCGCCGCGCTGCCCGACCACATGGTGCCCGGCGCCTTCGTGGTCGTCGACGGTTTCCCGCTCAGCCCGAACGGCAAGCTGGACCGTGCCGCGCTGCCCGCGCCGGAGAGTGCGGCGGGCGGCGGACGGGCGCCGCGCAGCCATCAGGAAGAGACCCTGGCGCGGCTGTTCGCCGACGTGCTCGGCCTGCCGTCGGTCGGCGTGGACGACGCGTTCTTCGACCTGGGCGGCACCTCGCTGCTCGCGGCGCGGCTGGTCACCCGGGTGCGGGCGGCGCTGGGCACGGAGCTGACCATCGGCACCGTGTTCCGGGCGCCGACACCCGCCGCGCTCGCCACCGCGCTGGGGGCGGGCGACGGCGGCGTGGACGACGCCCTGGGGGTGCTGCTGCCGCTGCGCGCCCACGGGGACCGCACCCCGCTGTTCGTACTGCATCCGGCGGGCGGCATCAGCTGGTGCTACTCCGGCCTGCTCGCCCGGCTCGGGCCGCGCCAGCCGGTCCACGGCCTGCAGGCCCGCGGTCTCGCCCGTGACGAGGAACTGCCCGCGACGATGGAGGAGATGGCCGCCGACTACGTCGCGCAGATCCGCCGGGTGCAGCCGGATGGCCCCTACCGGCTGCTCGGCTGGTCGGTCGGCGGGGTGCTCGCGCACACCGTCGCGGTACTCCTCCAGGAGGCGGGCGCCCGCGTCGAGTTGCTGGCCCTGCTGGACGCCTACCCTTCGGACCAGTGGCGCGATCAGGCCGTGCCCGACGAGACGGACGCGCTGACCGCGCTGCTGCGGATGGCGGGATTCGAGCGGGGCGGTGAGCTGACCCGCGCGAACGTGCTCGCCACCCTGCAACGCGAGGGCAGTGCCCTGGCGGGTCTTTCCGAGCGCACCCTGTCGGCGGTCGTGGACATCGTGATCAACAATGCCCGGCTGATGCGGGCGCACGACCACCGCGTCTTCGACGGCGATGTGCTGTTCTTCACCGCGGCGGCGCCGCGCGCCGAGGACTGGCTGACCCCCGACGCCTGGCAGCCGTACGTCGACGGTGCCCTTCAGCTGCACGACATCGACTGCCTGCATCCGCAGATGACCCAGGCACCCCATCTGGATGAGATCGCGGCGCGGCTCGCCGCCAGGCTTGAGGAGTTGGACGGATGACCCGCAGCTCGCCCTTCGACCCGACGGAATCCGACGCCGCCACCCATCTGGTGCTGGCCAACGCCCTGGGCGAACAGTCCCTGTGGCCGTGTCCCGTCGCGGTGCCGGCCGGCTGGGCCGCCGAGTACGGACCCGCCTCGTACGCCGCGTGCCTGCGGTTCGTGGAGGCCGGCCGCGGTTGAGGAACCGGGCGCTGTCCGGCCGGTCTCGGGGGGCCGGCCGGGCAGCGCTCTTCTTTCCGCCTGTCTTCCGCTCCCGCTACTCGCTCTTCCTCTGCACGGCGAAGCCGAGGTTCACCTCGTCGCCGTCCACTCCGGACACCTCCACCGTCATCGACTTGCGCACACCGTCGAAGACGGCGGTGCACCGCACGCTGTCCCCCATTTCGGCGTGCAGGCCGCGCGGGCAGCTCACCGAGTCCGGTGCGTCCCCGGAGAGGGGGCGGCCGAAGTCGTCCTCGGCGTGTTCCTCCACCTTGTCGCGCGGCACCACGTGCCCGGCTCCGCTCGCGGTGGCGACCGCACCGTCGCCCGTCATGTTCCACCAGACGCTCACCGCGCCGGCCGCCACTACGGCGGCCACGGCCAGGGCGATGACGATGCGCTTCATGCGATGCTCCTCGAATCCCGTTCCGGCCGGTCCCTCCCGGCTGCTGTCCGTCAACCCCTCGTCCCCCTCGCCCGGTTGACCGGACGAGGGGGACGAGGGAACACGGAGGGAGACGCAGGAGTGGATGGGAGGGTTCCGGGATACCCGCCCGTCAGGTGGCGGGGGCGGGCCGCCGCGCAGCCCGTCGGCGTACGCCTCCTACAGCCGTCCCGACCTGCGCTCCCGCAGCAGCAGCCAGGCCAGGTACACGCCGCCGGCCACGCCGGTCACCACACCCACCGGCAGGATCGCCGAACCGGAGATCCGCTGCGTGGCCCAGTCGGCTCCGGCGATCAGCACCGCCCCCATCCAGGCCGCGGGCAGCAGGTTGGGTCCTGCCGAGCGGGTCAGGCGCCGGGCCAGCTGCGGTGCGGCCAGGGCGATGAACGGGACGGGCCCGGCCGCGGCCACCGCCATCGCGGTCAGCCCGGTTCCGGCGGCCAGCAGCACCAGCCGGCTGCGTTCCGGCGCGATGCCGAGTGCGGCGGCCGTGTCGTCGCCCATCTCCAGCAGGGCCAGGCGCCGCGCGTACAGCACGACGACCGGGACCAGGGCGACGAGTCCCAGGGCGGCGACGGACACATCGCTCCAGCCGCGGCCGTTGAGCGAACCGATCATCCAGGTGGCGGCCTGCGCCGCCTTGCCGATCTCCGCGCGGACGTAGAGGAAACTGGTGGCCGCGCCCAGCACGGCCGACGCGCCGATGCCGACCAGGACGAGCCGGTAGCCGTGCACCCCGCGCTTCCAGGCCAGCAGGTAGACAGCCGCGGCCGTCGCGAGGCCGCCGCAGACCGCTCCCAGCGCGGTCTGCGGTGCGCCGGCGTCCAGGATGATGATGGCGACCAGCGCGCCGGCCGACGCGCCGTTGCCGAAGCCGATGATGTCCGGGCTGCCCAGCGGGTTGCGGGACAGCGACTGGAACACCGCGCCCGCCGTCCCCATGGCGAAGCCGACCAGCAGTCCGTCGAGCGCCCGCGGCAGCCGCAGGTCGAGCACGATGAAGCGGGCGCCCGGCGGCCCGTCGCCGACCAGGGTCCGCAGCACGTCCCAGGGGCCGAGCGCGTAGCGTCCGGTGCCGATGGACAGGACGGTGACCACGGCGGCCAGGAGCGCCAGGATCGTGCAGACCAGCAGGGTGCGCCGGTCGAAGCGGAGCGAGCGGCCCGAGCCGGTGCGCACGTGGTCGCGGGCGACCGTGACGTTTTTGAGCAGGGTCACAGCTGGGCCACCTTCCGCTGCCTGACCAGGTGGATGAAGAGGAGTCCGCCGAAGAAGGCGGTGACGATGCCCACTTCGATCTCCGAAGGCGGTACCACGACCCGGCCGACCACGTCGGACGCGAGCATCAGGACCGGTGCGTACACCGCGCAGGCGGGGAACATCCAGCGGGGGTCGGGTCCGGTGAAGGCCCGTACGGCGTGCGGGATCATCAGGCCGATGAAGCCGATCGGCCCGCACACGGCGGTCGCGGCGCCGCACAGCAGGGTGATGGCGGCGATGGCCAGCACCCGGGTACGGGCCACGTTGGCGCCCAGCGCCTTGGCGGAGTCGTCGCCGAGTGACAGCGCGCCGAGCGGCCGGGCGACGAGCATCGCGAGCAGCGCCCCGGCCAGCAGCACCGGCAGCGCCTTGACCAGCAGCCCGGCGTCCCGTCCCGCGAGGGTGCCGACGGCCCAGTGCCGCATGGTGTCCAGCGCGCTCATGTCGACCATCTGGAGGCCGTTGACGTAGCCGAACAGCGCGGCGTTGACGGCGGTACCCGCCAGCGCGAGCCGGACCGGGGTGGCGGCGCGGCTGCCGCCGAGCATGTTGACCAGGACGGCGGCGAGCGCCGCGCCGGCCAGCGCGCACCACAGGTAGATGTCGAAGGACCGCACCCCGAACAGGCTGATCGCGGTGACCACGGCGGCCGAAGCCCCCGCGTTCACGCCCAGCAGCCCGGGGTCGGCCAGCGGGTTGCGGGTCAGCGTCTGCATGACCGCGCCGGCGACGCCGAGCGCGGCGCCCACCGCGATGCCGATCAGGGTGCGGGGCAGCCGCAGCCTGCGGATGATCGCGTCGTTCTCGGTGCCCGACGGGTCGAACAGGCCCGTCCAGACGTCGTGCAGCGGGATCTGCTTGCTGCCGATGGCCAGGCTCGCGGCGGCCACCGCGATCAGCAGCAGCACTCCGACGAGCAGCCCGCCGGCGCGCAGCGAGGTGCGCCGGCGGGTGGGGTTCACGTCCCGGTCGGTGGTGCCGGGCAGGTCGGTCGTCGTGGTCATGCGGTGCGTTCCGCCCCGGGCAGGGCGCCGCGCAGGCGCAGGCAGTCGTCGTACGACGGCAGAATGCCCTGCTGTTCGGCCTCCCGGAGGGACGGTGCGGCGGCGTCCTTGGGTGACAGCAGCGGTGTGGTGTCCTGCGGCCAGTCGATGGCGAGGTCCGCGTCGAAGGGGTCGACGGCGTGTTCGCGCAGCGGCTGGTAGCCGGTGGAGCACAGGTAGACGACGGTGGCGTCGTCGGTCAGGGCGCAGAAGCCGTGGCCGAGTCCTTCGGCCAGGTACAGGGCGGTGCCTTCGGCGGCGTCCAGGCGTACCGCCTCCCAGGTGCCGTAGGTGGGCGAGCCGCGGCGCAGGTCGACGACGACGTCGAGGACCGCGCCGCGCACGCAGCTGACGTATTTGGCCTGTCCCGGCGGCACGTCGGTGAAGTGGATGCCGCGCACGGTGCCCTTGCGGGAGACGGAGCAGTTGGCCTGGGCGGGTCTGGGCGGGTGGCCGACGGCCTCGCCGAACTCGTCGGCGCGCAGCCACTCGTGGAAGCTGCCCCGCTCGTCGTGGTGGACGGCGGGTGTGCGCACCCAGGCGCCTTCGATGCTCAACGGGCGCATCGGGCCCCCCTTTCGGACGCGGGCCGGTGGGCGCCCGCGGAATCGGTTGCGGAATCGGACGGGGTAGGTGCGGGGGGCGGGTCGGCGAGGGCTTCGGCCAGTGCGGTCCGCCAGGGGCGGGGCGGGGTGAGTCCGGCCTGCTCCCAGCGTGCGTGGCCCAGGACGCTGAACGCGGGCCGGGGTGCGGGACGTTGGAGTTCGGTGCTGGGCATCGGCCTGACCAGTTCCTCGTCGGCTCCGGTCAGCCGGAAGACCTCCCTGGCCAGGCCGAACCAGGTGGTGCGGCCCGCGGCCGTGGCGTGGAAGACGCCGGCGGCGCGGTCGGCCGGCAGGCGGCCCAGGGCGAGCAGCCGGCCGGCGACGTCGCGGGCCCAGGTGGGCTGTCCGTGCTGGTCGTCGACGACCCGCATGCCCTCGCCCGCCGCCGCCTTGCGGGCCGCGGTGGTCACGAAGTTGCGGCCGTGCCCTGCGTAGAGCCAGGCGGTGCGCACCACCGTGCCCAGGTGCGGGAGTTCGGCGCGCACGGCCTGTTCGCCGGCGAGTTTGCCGCGGCCGTAGGCGGTGCGGGGTGCGGGCTGCGCGTCCTCGGCGTAGGGCGTGTCGGCGTCGCCCGCGAAGACGTAGTCGGTGGACAGGTGCAGCAGGCGGGCGCGGACGCCGCCGCAGGCGCGGGCGAGGGTGCGGACCGCGTCGCCGTTGACGGCCCGCGCGGCGGCTTCGGCGCTCTCGGCGCCGTCGACGTCGGTCCAGGCGGCGCAGTTGACGACGACGGCGGGCCGGGCGCAGCGCAGGGCGCGGCGTACCGCGTCGGGGCTGGTCAGGTCGAGGTCGGCGCGGGTGAGCGGCAGGACGGGCTGCCCGGTGCGGCGCAGCAGGGCGGTGACTTCCCTGCCGAGCATGCCGTCGGCGCCGGTGATCAGCCAGCCGGTCACCGCTGCCACCAGTCCTGGTGGGTGCGGTACCAGTCGACGGTTTCGGCGAGGCCCGCGTCGAAGGTGTGCTGCGGCCGGTAGCCCAACTCGGTGCGGATCTTGGTCCAGTCGACGGAGTACCGCTGGTCGTGGCCCTTGCGGTCGGTGACGTGCTCGACGCGGTCCCAGGAAGCGCCGCAGGCGTCGAGCAGCCGGCCGGTCAGTTCGGTGTTGGTCAGTTCGGTGCCGCCGCCGATGTTGTAGATCTCGCCCGGCCGTCCGCCGTCGAGCACCAGGCGCAGGGCGCGGCAGTGGTCGTCGACGTGCAGCCAGTCGCGGATGTTGCTGCCGTCGCCGTAGAGCGGGACGGTCCTGCCTTGCAGGAGCCGGGTGGTGAACAGCGGGATGACCTTTTCCGGGTGCTGGAACGGGCCGTAGTTGTTGGAGCAGCGGGTGACGCGGACGTCCAGGCCGTGGGTGCGGTGGTAGGCGAGGGCCAGGAGGTCGGAGCCCGCCTTGGAGGCGGCGTAGGGCGAGTTGGGCGCCGGCGGTTCGGTCTCCGTCCAGGAGCCGTGGGCGACGGAGCCGTAGACCTCGTCGGTGGAGACGTGCACGAAGCGCTGGACGCCGGCGGCGACGGCGGATTCCAGGAGGGTCTGGGTGCCCAGGACGTTGGTGGAGGTGAATTCCGTGCCGGAGTCGATGGACCGGTCGACGTGGGATTCGGCGGCGAAGTGCACCACCGCGTCGTGGTGCTGCAGCAGCGCGTCGACCAGTGCGCGGTCCCTGATGTCGCCGTGCACGAAGTCGAGGCAGGGGTGGCCGAGTACGGGGGCGAGGTTGGCGATGTTGCCCGCGTAGGTGAGGGCGTCGAGCACGGTGACCGCGGAGGTACGGGCGGGGCCGAGCAGGGTGCGGACGAAGTGGGAGCCGATGAAGCCGGCCCCGCCGGTGACGAGAAGGCGCATGTGGGGGCTTTCGCTTGGGGCGGTCAGGTGGTGAGCCGGACGTGGCTGTGGTCGCCGAGCACGAGGCGGTGGGCGCGCGGTGCCCGGTCGGCGCCGGTGACGCGGACGCCGCGGCCGATCAGGGAGCCCTCGATGCGTCCGGCGTGGGCGATGTGCGAGCCGCTGAGGACGATGGAGAACTCGACTTCGCTGCTGGTGATCACGCAGTCATCGGCCACCGATGTGGAGGGGCCAACGTAGGCGTCGGTGACGACGCTGCCGGCGCCGATGACGGCGGGGCCGACGATGCGGGAGCGGATCACCCGGGCGCCGGCCTCGACCCGTACCCGGCCGATGAGTTCGCTGTCCGCGTCGACGGTGCCGTCCCTGGCGGGGTCGACGTCCTCCAGGACGGAGCGGTTGACCTCCAGCATGTCGGTGACGTTGCCGGTGTCCTTCCAGTAGCCGCTGATGACGGTGGGGCTGACGGTGTGCCCTTGGTCGACGAGCCACTGGATGGCGTCGGTGATCTCCAGTTCGCCGCGGGCCGAGGGGCCGATGGCCCGTACCGCGTCGTGCACGGCGGGGGTGAAGAGGTACACGCCGACCAGTGCCAGGTCGCTGCGCGGCGCGGCGGGCTTCTCCTCCAGGCGCGTCACACGGCCTTCGGTGTCGAGTTCGGCGACGCCGAAGGCGGTGGGGTCGGCGACCTTGGTGAGCAGGATCCCGGCGTCGGGGCGGTCGGCGCGGAAGCCTTCGACGAGTTCGGTGATGCCGCCGACGATGAAGTTGTCGCCGAGGTACATCACGAAGTCGTCGTCGCCGAGCCAGTCGCGGGCGATGAGGACGGCGTGCGCGAGGCCCAGCGGGCGCTCCTGGGGCAGGTAGCTGATCTCGGCGCCGAAGCGGGTGCCGTCGCCGACCGCCGCCTCGATCTCGGGTGCGGTGTCGCCCGTGACGATGCCGATCTCGGTGATGCCTGCCGCGACCAGCGATTCGATGCCGTAGAAGAGCACCGGTTTGTTGGCGACGGGGACGAGCTGTTTGGCGGAGGTGTGGGTGATCGGCCGCAGTCTGCTGCCGGTGCCGCCTGCCAGGACGAGTGCCTTCACGGTTGGTTCACTCCCGTTGTGTGCGGGGCGTCGGTGGCGGCGCCCGCGGTGTAGTGCTGCCACAGTCCGGCGTAGCCGCCGCCGGCGGCGAGCAGCTGCTCGTGGGTGCCCTCTTCGGTGATGCGTCCGCCGTCGAGGACGACGATGCGGTCGGCGCGGGCGGCGGTGGCCAGCCGGTGGGCGACTACGACGGTGGTGCGGCGGCCAGCCGCCCGTTCCATGCCGCGGGCGACGGCCTCTTCGGTGGCCGGGTCGAGCGAGGCGGTGGCCTCGTCGAGGAGCAGCAGTCCGGGGTCGACGAGTTCGGCGCGGGCGAGGGCGATCAGCTGGCGCTGTCCGGCGGACAGCGACTGGCCGCGCTCGCCGACGGGCTGGCGGAAGCCGTGGGGCTGGGCGACGACGGTGTCCAGGGCACCGACCGCGCGGGCCGCGGCCTCCACCTCGGCGTCGGTGGCGTCCGGGCGTCCGTAGCGGATGTTGTCGGCGAGGTCGCCGGTGAACAGGTGGGCTTCCTGCGGGACGTAGCCGAGCAGCCTGCGGTAGCCGGCGGCGGGCCAGCGGCGGATGTCGGTGCCGTCGACGGTGATGTGTCCGGTGCCGGGGTCGTGGAACCGTGCCAGCAGTTTGATCACCGTCGACTTGCCCGCGCCGGTCGCGCCGACCAGGGCGACGGTCTCGCCGGGCGCCACGCGCAGCCCGGTGGGGTGGAGCGAGGGCCGGTCGGCGCCCGGGTAGGTGTGGGTGACGTCGTGCAGGACGATCTCGCCGGTCAGGCGGCCCGGCAGCGGCGCGGGTTCGTCGGGTTCGGCGACGGTGGACGGGATGCGGAGCAGTTCGACGGTGCGGCGCAGGCCGACGGATGCCTGCTGGTAGCTGTCAAAGGCCATGGACAGCTGCTGGACGGGGGCGAAGAACATCCCGAGGTAGAGCATGAAGGCGACCAGCACGCCGGGGCTCAGCGCGCCGGACGCGACCTGGCCCGCGCCGACCAGCAGGACCAGCGCGCGGGAGAGTTCGGCGCAGAGGTTGACGGCGGGGAAGTAGACGGACGCGTAGCGCTGGGCGCGCAGCCGGCTGGCGCGGTAGGCGTCGGAGAGCTTGTCGAAGTCCTGTGCCGAGCCTGCCGTGTTGGACTGGGCCTGGGCGGTGCGCAGGCCGCTGACGTTCTCCTGGAGGCTGGAGTTGACCTCGCCGATGCGGCGGCGTGCCTCGTCGTACGCGGCCGATGACAGCCGCCAGAAGACGGCGGTGGCGATGAGCAGGACCGGCAGCAGGGCCAGCGCGGCGAGGGCCAGCGGCGGGTGGACGGCGATCATCGCGCAGACCGCGCCGGTGACGGTGGCGAGCGAGGCGACGGAGGTGAGCAGTCCGGTCTGGAGGAAGGAGGCGAGCGCGTCGATGTCGTTGACGATGCGGGTCATGATCGCGCCGCCGCGTTCGCGTTCGTAGAAGTCCATGCCGAGCCGCTGGAGCTGGGCGAAGGCGCGGACCCGCAGGCCGAACAGGACGCGTTCGCCGGCCCGTCGGGTGATCCGGCCCTGGAGGGTGAAGGCGGCCCAGGCGATGGCCACCGCGAGGGCGGCCAGCAGGGCGGACACGGTCAGCGCGGTGCCGTCGTGGGCGCTCACGCCGTCGTCGAGGCCGCGGCGCACCAGCAGGGGCAGGGCGACCCCGGCTGCGGTGTCGACGGCGAGCAGGGCGAGGCCGAGCAGCAGCGGCAGCCGTACCGGGCGCAGCAGCCGGCGCAGCGAGATGTGCGGGTCGGGGGCGCGCAGCGGGCCGGGGGCGAGGTCCGGGTCGTGGTCGGGGGCGCCGGCCCGGCCCGCGGGGTCCTGGTCCTGTTGTTCGGGCCAGAGTTCGGGGGTGACGCCCTCGTCGGTGTGCTGCCGGGTGCGGGTGCGTTCGTCGACGGAGCCGCCGGTGCCGGCCAGCAGTTCGCGGAAGACGGCGCAGCGGGCGGTGAGTTCGTCCTGGGTTCCGCAGTCGACGAGGCGTCCGGAGTCGAGTACGGCGATGCGGTCGGCGAGGGCGAGGGTGGCGCGGCGGTGGGCGATCAGGACGGTGGTGCGGTCTTCGGCGACGGCGGCCAGGGTGGCCTGGACGGCGGCTTCGGTGGCCGGGTCGACGGCGGATGTGGCGTCGTCGAGCACCAGGACGCGCGGGGCGGACAGCAGGGCGCGGGCGAGGGCGATGCGCTGGCGCTGTCCGCCGGAGAGTGCGAGGCCGCGCTCGCCGGTCTCGGTGGCGTAGCCGTCGCGCAGTTCGCTGATGAAGGCGTGGGCGCCGGCGGCTTCGGCGGCGGCGCGTACCTCGTCGTCGGTGGCGTCGGGGTGGCCGTAGGCGATGTTGTCGCGGATCGAGCAGGAGAAGAGGAACGGGTCCTCGAAGAGGGTGCCGACGGCGGAGCGCAGCGAGGCGAGTTGGAGGCCGGTGAGGTCGGTGGCCGCCCCGGGTCTGCCGAGGCGGACGCTGCCTGACTGGGGGTCGTAGAAGCGGCTGAGCAGCAGCGAGACGGTGGACTTGCCGGATCCTGGCGGGCCGACGACGGCGAGGGTCTCGCCGGCCCGCACGGTCAGGGACAGCTCGCGCAGGACGGGGTCGCTGGGGGTGTAGCCGAACGTCACGTCGCGCAGTTCGATCTCCAGCGGCCCGTCGGGCACCGGCAGCGCGTCGGGTGCGTCGGTGACGTCGGGCCTGGCGTCGATGAGTTCGCCCACGCGTTCGGCGGCGGCGCGGGCCTGCTGGGCGGTGACGGTGAAGTTGGCGAGCAGCCGGGCGGGGCCTGCCAGCAGCGTCAGGTAGCCGGCGAAGGCGAGGAAGGTGCCGACGTCGATGCTGCCGCGCAGCGCGAGCCAGCCGCCGAACGCGAGGATGCCGACCTGTCCCGCGGCGGGCAGCGCGGCCATCGTGGCGGTGGCGGTGGCCTGGAGCCGGGAGACGGTGATGCGGTGGGCGAAGAGGCGGCGGGCGGCGGCGGTGAGCCGGTCCGTCTCGCGCTCCTCCTGGCCGAATCCCTTGACGACGCGGACGCCGGTGACGGTCTCTTCGACGTGTTCGGCGAGCGCGGCGGCCTGCGCCTGCGCGCCGCGGGTGGCCGGAACCAGGCGGGTGCGGCTGCGGGCCGCGGTGAACGCGAGGGTGGGGACGACGGTCAGTGCGACCAGGGTCAGCGGCGCGGACAGCCAGAGCATGGCGCAGGCCGACACCAGGAAGAGGGCGCCGACGCCGATCGGGATGGGGAGCATGCCGAGCAGGACCTGGACCTGTTGCAGGTCGCTGTTGGCGCGGGAGACGACCTGGCCGGTACGCAGGGCGTCCTGCTGGACACCGTCGTACTGCTGCACCGCGCCGAAGACCTGGGTGCGCAGCCGGTGCTGGACGGCGAGGGCGAGTTTGCCGGCGGCGAACCTGCGGGTGAACTCGGCCCCGAACTGGACGAGGGCGAGGGCGGCGAGCAGGGCGACGAGCGGGCCGATGCGGTCGGTGTGGCCTTGGACGGCGTCGTTCACCGCGAGGCCGGCGAGCAGCGGTCCGAAGGCTTCGAGCCCGGTGCCGAAGACGGAGCTGAGGAGGACGGCGGTCAGGAGCAGGGGGTGGCGGCGGCAGGCGGCGGCGAGCCTGCGTATCCAGCCGGGTGGCGTTGCTGATCCGGTAAGCACGAACTTAGCTTAGGCTAAGCTAAGTAGTGATTGTTCCGGGGTGGCCCGATTCCGTCGGACGAAACGGGCGAAATCCCGGCCACCCTCAGGCCGCGAATGACTTTTGACGGCACATCAGAGATGGGGAACTATGCGTGTCCTGTTCGCCGGGCCGCCCTTCTTCGGGCTGCTCTACCCGATGGTTCCGCTGGCCCAGGCGCTCCGCTCGGCCGGCCACGACGTGCTCGTGGCCACCTGCGGAGCCGCGGTGGGACACACCGCACGGGCCGGCCTGCCCGCCGTCGACTGCGCGCCCGGCATCGACCCGGACGCGCTCTACGCACAGTTGGAGAAGGACCGCCAAGGCAAGAAGCCGCCGTCCCCCGGCGAGCGCGGCAAGCCCGCGCGGGGCCAGGGCTTCTCCTTCTTCAGCGACGAGATGGCCGACCGGATGACGGAGATCGCCGGCCACTGGCGCCCCGACCTGGTCGTGCACACCCCCAACGGCGTCGTCGGACAGCTCGTCGCCGCGAAGCTCGGCATCCCGTCCGTCCTGCACGCCGTCGGCTTCGGCCACACCTCCGCGCACGTCGGCATGATGAACAACGCACTCGCCGACGCCTACGACCGGCACGGCCTGAAGGGCCCGGACCCCGTTGCCGCCTGGCTCGACGTCACCCCGCCCGGCATGAGCCGCACCACCGAACCCGACCGCTGGTTCCAGCGCTACGTGCCGTACAACGGCGGCGCCGAACTGCCCGGTTGGCTGTACGCGCCGACCGCACGCCCGCGGATAGCCGTCACGCTCGGCACTGTGCGCCCGGTCGTCGACGGCGTCTCGCCCGTGCAGTGGGTGGTCGACGCGGCCCGCGCCACCGACGCCGAGTTCGTCCTCGCGCTGGGCGGCGCCGACCTCAGCGACCTCGGCCCGCTGCCCGGCAACGTCCGCCCGGTGGACTGGGTGCCGCTCAACGCGCTGCTGGCGGCGAGCGACGCCGTCATCCACCACGGCGGCGCCGGCACCACCCTGACCGCCCTGGACTCCGGACTGCCGCAGATCGTCCTCGGCGAGGGCGCCGACCGCCCGGCCAACGCGGCAGCCGTCCGCGACCGCGGCTGCGGACTGGTACCCGAAGGCCCAGGCGACCTCACCCCCGCGCTCGTCGAACGGCTGCTGACCGACGACGGGCTGCGCACCGAAGCCCGCGCGGCAGCCGCCGAGATGGCCGCCATGCCCAGCCCCGCCGACCTCGTCCCGCGCCTGGTCGAGCTGGCCCGCCGCCACGGGAACTCCGGATGAGCGGCGCCGCACCCAGCGCGTCCGCGCGACCGGCGGCCGACGGCGCCCGGCCGCTCCCCCGGCCCGCCGAAAGCCCCCGCCTCACCGGCCTCGCCGACCGTCTCGCGGCGGCCGTACCCGACGCGCGCGACGCCCTGGTGGCCGAGTTCTGGGCGGCGGTCGAGGAGAGCGGCACGCCGCTGGTCGAGCCGCTGGACGGCGACCCGGGCCACCGCGCCGTCACCTTCCTGTGGCGCGGCCACCGCGCCACCCGCCAGGTCCTGCTGCTCGCCAACCGCCTCATGGACCGCGACCACCTCGCAGGCTCGCTGCTCGACCGGCTGCCGGACACCGACATCTGGTACCGCACCTACCGGCTGCGCGCCGACCACCGGGGCTCGTACCGGATGGTCGCCGACATCTCGACGGGGCCGCAGCCCGCCACCCCCGCCGCCGTACAGGACCGGCTGCGCGCGCTCACCTCGCACGCGGTGCCCGACCCGCTCAACCGCCGCTCCCTCAACGGCCGTTGGCAAGAGGCCGGGAGTTCCCTGTTCGAGCTGGACCAGGCGCCCGCGCAGCCGTGGCGCGAGGCACGCCCCGGAGTGCCGCAGGGCACCGTTGAGCGGCACACGCTGCCCAGCGCCGCGCTCGGCGCCGACCGCCCCGTCCAGGTCTACCTGCCGCCCGGCGGCGCCACGGCCGCGCTCGACGTGCTGGTGCTGTGCGACGGCGACATGTGGTTCGGCGGCCTGGACACCCGGCACACCCTGGACGCGCTGATCGCCGACGGCGCCGTCCCGCCGCTCGCCGTGCTCGCACCGGAGTCGGTGGACCGCGCGACCCGGTGGCGGGAGCTGGGCGCCCGCGACCCCTATGTCGCGTTCCTGGCCGACGAGTTGCTGCCCTGGGCCGCGGCACGCTGGCCGCTGACCACCGACCCCGCCCGTACCGTCGTCGCGGGCCAGAGCCTGGGCGGCATGGCCGCGCTGTACGCCTGCTTCCTGCGTCCTGAACGGTTCGGCAACGCGCTGGCCCAGTCGCCCTCGCTGTGGTGGCGGCCCGGCCTGCCGCACCAGGTGCCCAAGCAGTCCGCCGGCGGCACGCCGTGGCTCGCGCAGCACTTCGCCGACGCCGAGAAGCGGGACATCCGCGTCCACCTGGACGTGGGCCTGCACGAAGGCGCCATGGTCGATCACAGCCGTGCCCTCCACGACGTCCTGGACCGCCGCGGCTACCCGGTCACCCGCACCGAGTTCAACGGCGGGCACGACTACGCCTGCTGGCGCGGCGGCCTGGCCGACGGCCTGGTGTCCTTCCTCGGCCACTGACCCACCGGCCTCAACCGCCCCTCCCCCGGGCCGGACCACCCGGCCCCTCCCCTCTCCCCCTCTCCCCCTCTCACCTCAAGGAGCCCCCGTGTCCCGCCTTTCCCCCTCCCGCAGACCCGCCCGCCGCGCCGCCGTGGTGCTGCCGGTGACGGCGCTCGCCGGAGCACTCGTGCTGACCGGCTGCGGCAGCGACGACGGCTCGTCGAAGAACGCGTCGTCCGGCACCCGCAGCGTGACCGACGCGCTCGGCAAGAAGGTCACCGTGCCGACGGCGCCCAAGAAGGTCGTCACGCTCAGCGAGCCGACCCTCGACGCGTCGCTTGCCCTCGGCGTGGAGCCGATCGGCGCCACCGCGGGCCGCGGCCAGAAGGGCGTGTCGGCCTACCTCGCCAAGAAGGCGGACAAGGCGCAGATCGTCGCCAGCGTCGCCGAGCCCGACCTGGAGAAGCTGGCCTCGCTCCAGCCCGACCTGATCCTGCTCGACGAGACCGTCGGCTCCAAGCGGGTCCTCGACAAGCTCCAGGGCATCGCCCCCACCGTCCTCACCGCCAAGCTCAACGAGGACTGGAAGACGGCCTTCACGGCCACCGCCGACGCCCTCAACAAGAAGGCGGACGCCAAGAAGTGGCTGGGCCGCTTCGACCAGGACGTGACCGCGGCCAAGTCCTCCCTCAAGGGCAACGCCGGCGCGGTGACCAGCGTCGTCCGCTGGCAGGACGGCGCCCCCTCGGTCGTCGGCAAGGGCAAGGGCCACGTCGGCTCCACCCTCTCCGCACTCGGCCTCGAACGACCCGCGAACCAGCAGGGCGAGAGCGTCGGGCACAGCGAGCCGGTCAGCCTGGAGAAGCTCGCCACCATCGACGGCGACTGGCTGTTCTTCGGCGCCCTCGGCGACAAGGCGTCCGGCGAGCAGGCGTACCAGGAGGCCCGCAAGGTACCCAACTTCGGCAAGCTGAAGGCCGAGAAGGACCACCACGTGGTGGTCGTCGAAGGCGCCGCCTGGAACAGCTCCGGCGGCCCGATCGCCGCGCAGAAGGTGCTCGACGACATCAAGTCGGCCATGGCGAAGTAACACCGTCCGACCGGGCCGCCGCCCTCACCGCGCGGCCCGGCCGGGTGCACGAAGGGGCCCCGCGCAGGCCGGGGCTTCTTTGTCTGCGGTAGCCGCCGTGTCACCTTTCGGCACGCACCAGCAGTGTTCCCTCGGATTCCCCGTCCGGGGGATCGATGATCTCCGTCGTGATGTTGGTGAAGCGGGCTGACGTCAAGAGGGTCGTCCACTCTTGGGGTGAGTGGTCCCAGCGTGAGACCGCCCGCGCTTCACGGAGCGGGTTCCCAGGTCTCGGATCAGCCTGCGGTGGCTTGTGGCTGAAGGCGAACACTCCGCCCTCAGCCAGGCCCTGCCGCACCAGCGGCAGGAGCGTTGCGGGATCTGTGAACCACACCGGGCCGAAGACCGAGAACACCACGTCGAAGCTGTCGGGGTGGCGGGTCAGGAACTCCGTTGCCTCTGCCGTCCGGAAGATGAGGCCGGGGACGCTTCCCCAACGCGCCTCCGCCTTGTCACGTTGACTCGGTGCGATGTCGATACCGACACACCTGGCTCCGAGCTGTGCCAAGTGGGCGAGGTTACAGCCAGTACCGCTCCCCAGCTCCAGCACCCGGCGCCCGCATACAGGGCCGAGCAGGGACTCGTTGGGGCCGTGGTCGGCGTGCTGAGTCCAGTTGAGCCACGTGGTGGCTCCGGCGGCGTTCACGGCTCTTCTGGGGGTCCGGCCCGCCGCGTACCGCTCCCACACTGCGGTGACTGCTTCCATGCCGTTCCTCTCGTGCAGGATGGCTCCCCCAGGATCGGAGGGAGCCACCGAGTATGGCGCGTCCTGCTACGTGCCGACCGGGCTGTCGCTGCATCCCGCGTGGCACTGGGAACAGTCCGATTCCGCGGCGTTCCACAGTTCGCGGTCGATGGCGAACCCAGCGGCCTTGATGGCTTCGACCGTGTCCCGCAGGACGTACCGTCCACCGGAGTTCTGCTCGGGAATGTGCGGGACGTGGTGGATGTAACGTCCGGCGACCATGCTGCAGAAGTCCGTGTAGTTGATCGTGTCGAGCACGAACGTGTGAACACCGAGATCTACGCGTCGGGCCGGTCCCATGTCCACATGCGGGCGTTCAACCGACGTCACCAGGTAGGCCACGGTCTGACCGAAGGTGCGTTCGGCCAACTCCCGGTCCATGCGGTGGTCCCGCATGATCAGCCGCACCTCACGTTCCCAGACTTCGGGGCTTACGCACGCCCGTGGATCCCTGAGCTTCACTGCTGTTGTCACCGTGATCCCTTTCTCTCGGTTGAGTGGTGCGCTGAAACCGCCTTCCGCACGCAGCCCCGTAACCGGCTCATCTCCTGCCTCGGAGGATCACGAGGCCGCACACGTGCGGTAGCGCTTCGCCGGCGCGGCGGCCGTACCGGGCTGCCACTCCCCTGCCTGCTTCAGTCAACGCGGTTGCCGGATAAGGAACTTGCACAGAGTTTGCACAGCTGAGAGGGGGACAGGACCCTGACGCCTGCCGTCGCCGCTGCTCTGGCCGAGCCGCTCGGGCTCACCATGGCGGAAGTCCTGGGCAAAGTCGCCGTGCGACAGGACTCCCAGGCGGACCTGTCAGCGCTGCGGTCGGCTGTGAGGGACTATGACCTGCCCGGAGCCCGGGAAGTCCACGAAGGCCAGATCGAGGCCACCTTGGAGACAGTTGGCCGGCTCCGGGACGACGTGCAGGTGACCCGGCTCCTGAGGATGCTCCCGAAGCTGCTGAGGGACGCCACGGCCTACGCGCATGCCGCCAACACGGCAGAAGCCTGGGCGGCGCTCTCGGACGTCTACAGCACCGTCTATTGGGTCGCCGCGCGGCATCGCTGGATGGATATGGCAGACCTGGCGGTGACACGTCAGCGATGGGCCATCGAACAGCAGGCCAACCCCCTGGGCGCTGCTCTCGCCGCACGGGACCGCGCCGGGGCATACCTCAACGGTGGAGACTTCGAAGCGGGGCTGACCATGGTTGACCGCGCCATCGCTGCGGCTCAGAGCCGCCTGTCAGGCCAGGAACGCGCATTCGCGGTCGGTGTGCTGAACCTCCGGGGTATGACCCTGGCCGGGCGGCTCAAAGACAAGGCGGAGGGCAAGCGCGAGGCTGAAAGGCACATCAGGTCCGCGGCGGAGGCGGCCGAGTGGTTCGATCGGGACTGGAACCGTCACCACATGATCTTCGGGCCTCGGAACACGGCTACCCATGTGCTGGCCACCCGGCTGGACCTGGGCAAACCTCGGGAGGCGCTGAGCGCGGCCGAGGACATCGACACCGTTCTGGAGGGACTGCCGCCCACCCGGATCGCTCCGACGCATATCAACATGGCGCGGGCACAACTCGACCTCGGCGACCGTGACGGGGCTCTGGAGAACCTGACTGTTGCCTGGGAAGCGGCTCCCCAGATGGCCCGCATCCACCCTATGTGGCGGGAGGCGTTCCGGGTCGTGTCGTCCCTGCACCGACGCAGCAATCCGGAACTGGTCAGGCTGTCGAAGCTCTCCGGGGTCGCGCTCTGATCCATGTCCCGGCAACGTGCCCCACGCATGGACAACACTGGGCCCGCAGTGACTTGACCAGCGGAAACCCGATGATGATCGCGGGGAAATCCTGCACAAACACCCCCCCATGAAGGGGGTGTTTGTGCAGGCCGGAAGATCATGTGCCGTGAAGCACCCGGTTCCATGAAGGCACGAACCAGGTCCAGCGGATCGTGTTCTCGTCGATCCGGTCCGGTCAGTCCCCCGTGGGCGTCGCCGCCTCCTGCATCCCGCGGACGGCCGCCGCCCGGAGGTCCTTCTTGGAGATCTTGCCGATGGCGGTCTGCGGGAACTCCTCGACGAACTCGACCCGGTCGGGCACCTTGTACGCGGCCAGGCCACGGCCGCGGATGAACGCCTTGAGCGCGGCCGGCTTCAGTGGCTCGGCGCCGGCGCGGAGGATGACGTAGGCGCGGGTGCGCTCGCCGAGGTAGGGGTCGGCCTCCGCGACGAGGTTGGCGTCGTGCACGGCCGGGTGGGCGAGCAGGTGGTTCTCGACCTCCTCGGCCGCGATCTTCTCGCCGCCGCGGTTGATCTGGTCCTTGGCCCGCCCCTCCACCACCAGGTGGCCGGTCGGGGTCTGCCGGACGATGTCACCGGTGCGGTAGAAGCCGTCGGCGGTGAAGGCGGTGGCGTTGTGCTCGGGCGCCCGCCAGTAGCCGCGGATGGTGTACGGGCCGCGGGTCAGCAGATGGCCGGGCGCGCCGGGCGGCACGTCGTTGTCCTCGTCGTCGACGACCCTGATCTCGTCGTCCGGCGAGATGGGGCGCCCCTGGGTGGTGACGATGGTCTCCTCGGGGTCGTCCAGGCGCGTGTAGTTGACCAGGCCCTCGGCCATCCCGAAGACCTGCTGCAAGGTGCAGCCGAGCGCCGGACGCACCCGCCGCGCCGCTTCCTCGCTGAACTTCGCGCCGCCCACCAGCAGGACGTCGAGGCTGCTGAGGTCGTACGTCGTCGACGGGGCGGCCTCCGTCCACACCAGCGCCAGCGGCGGCACCACGCCGGTGAGGGTGACACGCTCCTGCTCGATCAGCGGGAAGGCGACGTCGGGGCTGGGCTGCGGGCAGAGCACCACGCGGGCGCCCGCGTACAGCGCGCCGAGCGTGCCGGGCGATGACAGCGGGAAGTTGTGCGCGGCGGGCAGCACGCAGAGGTAGACGCTGTGTTCGTCGACGCCGCAGAGCTCGTTGGAGCCGCGCACCGAGTACAGGTAGTCGTCGTGGGTGCGCGGGATCAGCTTGGGGATGCCCGTGCTGCCGCCGGAGAGCTGGAGGAACGCCAGGTCGTGCGGGGCGGGCCCGGGGAGCGGCACCGGGTCGCGGGGCACGTCGGCCAGCGCTTCGAAGGGGCCGGGGTCGCCGCCGGTCACGAACACCGCGCCGAGGCCGGGGACTTCGGCACGGACCTTCGCGGCCAGTTCGCGGTAGTCGTATCCGCCGTGCTCGGCGGGGATGACGTAGGCGGCGGCCTCGGTGAAGGCGCAGAAGTAGGTGATCTCGGTCTCGCGGTGCGCGGGCAGCGCGAAGACCGGGAGGGCGCCGATCCGGAAGAGGGCGAAGACGACCTCGAAGAACTCGGCGGTGTTGGGGAGCTGGACCACGACGCGGTCGCCGGGGGCGATGCCGCGCGCGACGAAGCCGGCCGCGAGCCGGTCGGCCCGTTCGTCCAGTTCGGCGTAGGTCCAGCGGGATCCGGCGGCCGGATCGACAAGCGCTGTGCGGTCCGGGTGGGCGGCGGCGCGCTCGCGCAGCATCTGCCCGAAGGTCTCGCCGCGCCACCAGCCGGCGGCGCGGTACCGCTCGGCGTATGCGGCGGGCCACGACGGGGTGGGGGTGTGGCTCACAGCTCGGCTCCCACCGCGTGCAGGAAGGTGCGGAACTTCGCGGCCGTCTCGTCGATTTCCGCGGCGGGCTCCGAAGCGGCCACGATGCCGGCGCCCGCGTACAGCCGCAGCGCCTTCTCCTCGGCTTCCGCGCAGCGGATCGTCACCACCCACTCGCCGTCGCCGCGGGCGTCGCCCCAGCCGACCATGCCGGTGAAGAAGCCGCGGTCGAACGGCTCGGTCTCGCCGATGACCTGACGCGCGGTCTCGGTGGGGGTGCCGCAGACCGCGGGGGTGGGGTGCAGCGCGCAGGCCAGTTCCAGCGCGGAGGCGTCCGGCGCGGCGAGGGTGCCCTGGACGGTGGTCGACAGGTGCCACATGGCGGCGGTGCGGATCAGCGTGGGGCGGGCGGGCACCTGCATCGCCGTGCAGTACGGGGCGAGCGCCTGCTGCACCGCGTCCACCACGACCGCGTGTTCGTGCAGGTCCTTGGCGGACTGGAGCAGCGCGGCGGCGCGGCGTACGTCCTCGGCGAGGTCGGTGCTGCGCGGCGCCGAGCCGGCCAGCGGGTTGGCGACGACGCGGTTGCCGTGCCGGGAGACGAGGAGTTCGGGGCTGGCCCCGATGAGGGTGCGTCCCGGCGCCGTGGGCAGGGCGAAGGTGTGGCCGGACGGGTCGCGGCGGGCCAGCCGCTGGAGCATCGCGGGGATGTCGAGCGGCTCGGGTGCGCTCAGTTCCAGGGTGCGGGCCAGCACGACCTTGCTGAACTCGCCGCGCCACATGCGCTCGACGGCGGAGGCGACGCCGGCGCCGTACGTCTCGGGCGCGGGGCGCGGGCGGATCTGCCAGTCGGTGCCGGACGGCGCGTCGGCGGGGAGCGCGATGAGCGGGTCGGCGGCGAGCGGCGGTCCGCTGCGCATCTCGTCGGCTATCACGAGGGCCGAGGGGGCGGTGTGGTCGAAGGGGGTGGCCCCGATGGCGACCGGTTCGCTGCACCCTGCGGCGCGGGCCGCCTCCAGCGAGTCCGCCACCCGCTGGGGCAACGGTCTCTCGTCATGGGGTATTTCGCGGTGCACTCCGCGGGCCAGGAGGGTGCGGGTGGGGGTGGCCAGGAAGCGGTCGCCCGGCGCGTAGGCGTCCAGGAGTCCGGTGGCGGCTCCCACGGCGGGGTGCGCCGGACCGGTCGGCGGGATGTGCGGGGCGACGTGGGGTGCGGTCGGCACGGGGGCTCCTTTTCTGCGAAGTTCCCGCCAGGGGAACCGGCTTGGACGAGTGACGGCAGCGGGACGCAGCGAGCCGCCGGACCGTGCAGCCCCTCGGCTATGGGCATGCCGAAGTGCGCGCACGGGCCGGCGGCCCCGCCGGGCCCGGATCGGACCGAACAAAACCCGCCAGAAGGATTAGGTTAGCCTAACCTAATCGCAAATGGCGGATCAAGGGCAGGTCAATCGCCGTTCCCTCGGGTATCGCGGTTCATCAACTCCTAGGGAAGTAGGGGGTGTTGGTGGCGCCGTGGTCGGTTCGTGCGCATCGGGACTGCGGTGTCGCCGCAGCGCGCGGCGGCGTCAGGGGCGCGTCCGCCGGGCAGCCATCCCCTCGATGAGGCGGCGCCGCTGGGTCGCGGACCCGGCCAGCTCGGCGCCGGTCAGGGCCAGCGCGGTGGCGCCGTCGAGCACCGCCAGGTCGGCGCCCGGACTCTTCCCGTACGCGGCGAACTCAGGGGTGTGCTGCTTGGCGCCGCCGGTGTCGTAGCCGATCGTGGGGTGGATCGCGGGCAGCAGCCGCGAGACGTTGCCCATGTCCGTCGAGGCCAGCGTCTCCCCCTGCCGCGAGGCCACCGACCGGCCCAGACTGCCGGCCGCCCTGACGTACGCGTCCGTCAGGTACGGGTCCTGGCACAGCTCGGCGAAGTCCCGGCCGTGCACCCGCAGCTCCAGCTCGGCGCCGGTGGCCAGCGCGCCCGCCTCGAAACAGGCCCGCACCTTCTGCCGCACCCGGGCCAGTTCCTCCAGCGTCGGGGCCCTGACCTCGTAGCGGGCGCCGGTGCGCGCCGGTATGACGTTCACGGCCTGGCCGCCGTCGGTGACGATGCCGTGCACCACGGCGCCGGGCGGCAGTTGCTGCCGCAGCAGTCCGAGCGCGGTGTGCGCGAGGGTCATCGCGTCCAGGGCGTTGACACCCTCCCAGGGGGCGACCGCCGCGTGCGCCGGTGTCCCCCGGTAGGTGATGTCCCAGGCGCCGATGGCCAGCGACGAGGCACCCACGGTGTCGTCCGGCGCGGCGTGCACCATCATCGCCGCGGCGACGTCGTCGAAGACCCCGGCCTCCAGGAGGAGCGCCTTGCCGCCGATGTCCTCCTCGGCCGGGGTGCCGATGAGCTTGACGGTCAGGCCCAGTTCGTCCGCGACGGCGGCCAGGCCGATGGCCGCGCCGACCGCCGCGGCGCCGTTGACGTTGTGCCCGCAGGCATGGCCGATGTCCGGCAGGGCGTCGTACTCGGCGCAGAACGCGACCACCAGGTCGCCCGAACCCCGCGCCGCCACCAGGGCGGTGGGCAGCCCCGCGACGCCCCGGGTGACCGTGAACCCCGCGTCCGCCAGGAGGTCCGCGATCTTCGCGGCCGAGCGGTGTTCGGCGAGCGCGATCTCGGGCTCGTCGTGCAGGCTGTGGCTCAGCGCCAGCAGCCGGTCGCGCCAGTCGCGGACCGCAGCGGCCACTGCGCGCCGCGCGTCGTCGGTTCCGGTGCCGTGCGGTGCCCCGGTGCTCATACGGGCCTCCCGATTCCTGTGGGGTGTGTGCGGTTGTGCGGGGTGTGCGGGGTGCGAACTGCGGGTGCGGTGCGTGGTGTCCCGCGTCCGGTCGGTCCGTGCGTCGGTCCGTCCGTCATGCGAGCTTCGTGCCCGGTGTCTGCGGGACGGCCTGTGGCGCCGGATCGGCCACGGCCGGGCGCGGGCCTCGGTAGCGCAGTGCCAGGGCGGTGCCCAGGACGGCGACCAGCGCGCAGCAGCTCCAGCTCCACAGGTAGCCGGACAGGGCGATGTGCCCGGTGCCCCGGTCCGCGTGCGCGGCGAAGAACGCGCCGGTCACGGCGGCGCCGATGGCCGCGCCGAGCGACAGCGCCAACTCGTTGATGCCGACCGCGAGCGCGGTCTGCTGCGCGTCGACGACCTCGGCCGACAGGGTCCTGCCGATCGACTCGAACACCCCCGTCGCCAGGCCCACGACCAGGGCGCACGTCAGATACGAGGGGAGGGTGCCGTGGCAGAGCACCATGCCCAGGAAGCCCAGCGCGGCGAGCAGTCCGCCGGCCGCGAGCACCGCGCGGTCGCCCGCCCGCCGGGCCAGCCGCGGTGTGAGCGCGGAGCCGGCGAACCCGGCGGTCACCATGCCGAGCGAGACGGTGGCGATGGCCTGCGGCCCCAGGCCCATGCCGTAGCCCGCGTCCGCAGGCGAGGCGCCCAGGAAGAGGGCGTTGGCGCCGAGGAAGCCGATGGTGCCGAAGGCGGCGCAGAAGGTGTAGCCGCTGACCACCGCGAGCCGCCGGTTGCTCAGCATCCGCACGCTGACCAGCGGATGCGCGGCGCGGCGCTCGACCGCGACCCAGGCGGCGAGCGCCACCACGGCCACCAGCGCGAGCCCCAGGGTCGGTATCGACACCCACCCCCAGGCGGCGCCCTGCGCGAGGACCAGCACCAGCGCCACCAGACCCACGGTGAGCAGCGCCGCCGCCCCGAAGTGGAAGCGTCCGCCGTGCGGTACGTCGCTGTCGGGCAGCAGCAGACCGGCGACGAGGGCGAGCACGGCGACCGGTACCGCCGTCCACAGCCCCGCGGCCGGATGCCGTTCGCTGAGCACCCCGGCCACCAGGCCGCCCACGCCGATCGCGATCAGCAGCACGCCGACGAGCAGCGAGATCCCGGTGCGGTTCCGCTCCGGCGCGCGGGACCTGAGAATGCCCACGAGCAGCGGGAAGAAGCCCACCAGGGCGCCTTGCAGCAGCACGCCGACGGCCAGCGTCGCCGCGGAGGGCCAGGCCGCCATCAGCAGCGAGCCGCCCGCCACCATGGCCAGCGCGATCCGGAGCAGTCTGCGGTGCCCGTACAGGTCGCCGAGCCGCGACAGCAGCGGCGTCAGCACCGCGAAGGCGAGCTGGGAGAGCAGGTAGATGTTGTTCTGGCCGACGCTGCTGAGGTGCAGCAGCGGGCCGAGCGCGGGCAGCAGCGGCGTGAGGTAGCCCTGCACGATCCCGCTGCACAGCACCACGACGGCCATCGCGCCGAGCAGGGCGGTGGAACGCATCGCCCGTGGCCTGGGGGACGACTCGGGAGTGGACACAGTCTCACCTCATCCGGTGGCCGGAAACCGACAGTGGTGGTTACTGTGCGGGCCGGGGTACGAGCGGGCGCGGAAATCGACGGATTCGGACGTACGGAGCACACCTGATGCAAGAAACGGTCACCGCGAGCGAGTTGGATCTCGCGCTGGTGAACGCCCTGCAGCTACGGCCCCGAGCCTCCTGGGCCGACCTCGCGCCGCTGCTCGGCGTCACCCCGAGCACCCTGGCGCGGCGCTGGGAGCGGCTGACCGAGGCCGGTCTGGCGTGGGTGTACGCGGCGCCGGGGCGGGAGTTCACCCGCAGCCGCTGCACCGCGTTCGTGCTGCTCCGCTGCCGTCCCGAGGCCAGGTCCCACCTGGCGGCGGAGCTGAGCGGGTGCACGGAGGCCGTCACCATCGAGGTGACCGGACCTGGCAGCGCCGACCTGCTGCTCGACGTGCTGACCCCGGACCTGCCCGCGCTCGGCCGCTTCCTGACCGGGAAGCTCGACCGACTGCCCGGCATCACCGCGGTCAGCTGCCTGTTCGCCACGTCCCTGTACGTCGAGGGGAGCCGCTGGCGGCTGCGCTCCCTCGACCCCGCCCAGCTCACCGCGCTCGGCGCCACCGCGCACCCGGCGCCGAACGGGATACGCGCCGTCGAACTCGACGCCGTGGACCGCCTGTTGATCGACCAGCTCGTCAGCGACGGCCGCCTCGGCTGGTCCGAACTGGCCGCCCGCGCCGCGACCAGCCCGGCCACCGTCCGCCGCCGCCTGCACCGGCTGACCGACGCCGGGGTCCTCACCTTCCGCTGCGACCTGGCCACACCGCTCGCCGGCCGCCCCGTCCCGGTCTCCCTCCTGGGCCGGGCCCCGGCCCGCGACATCGACGCCGTCCACCGTGCGTTCGCGGCCTCCCCCGAGTGCCGTCTGGTGGCGGGTGTCACCGGGTCGGCCAACATCTTCGCCACGCTCTGGGTGCACGACATCGGCGACATCCAGCGCCGCGAGGCCGCCTTGTGCGCGCGGCTCCCCACCCTCACCGTCACCGACCGCATCGTGGGCCTGCACACCGTCAAGCGCATGGGCCATCTGCTCGACGACGAAGGCCGCCGCATCGGCGTGCGGCCCATCGCGCCCTGGTAGCAGGGGACCTGGCGCGGTCCCCGCCGTGCGGCTCAGCTCCGGTGCGGTACGTCCGTCAGGCGCAGCGGCAGCGATTTCAGGCCGTTGATGAAGTTCGACACCAGGCGCTGCGGCGGGCCCCCGACGGCCAGGGCGGGCAGCAGGCGGCAGGTCTCCTCGTAGAGCACCCGCAGTTGCAGGCGCGCGAAGTGCGCGCCCAGGCAGACGTGCGGGCCGTCGCCGAAGGAGACGTGGGGGTTGGGGGTGCGGGCCGGATCGAGCCGGTGCGGGTCGGCGAAGGCCCGCTCGTCGAAGTTGGCCGAGCCGTGGAAGACGACCACCTTGTCGCCCGCCCTGATGCGGCGGCCCGCCAGTTCGGTGTCGCGGGCGGCGGTCCTGCGGAAGCTGAGCACCGGCGGATGCCAGCGCAGCAGTTCCTCCACCGCCGTCGCCGTCGCCGCCTCCCCGGTACGCAGCGCACGGTAGGCGCCGGGGTGGCGGGCGAGCGCCAGCAGGCCGCCGGGTGCCGCGCTGCGCACCGTGTCGTTGCCCGCGATGGTCAGCAGGAAGAAGAACATCTCCAGTTCGGTGGTGGCCAGTTCGCGGTCGGTCGCGAGGACCGTCATGAGGTCGTCGCCCGGATGGCGCCGCTTGTGGGCGGCCAGGTCCCGCGCGAAGCCGAACATGTCCCCCAGCATCGCCGGGGAACGCGGATCGGCGGGCGGCCCGTCCTGCCCGGCGGCGGACGGCCCTGCCTCGTCCGGGTCCTGGTAGCCGATGACGCGCCGGGTCCACTCCAGGAGCAGGCCGCGATCGGTGGCCGGGACGCCCAGCAGGTCGGCGAGGTTGAGCAGCGCGTACTCGTCCGTGACGTCGGCGACGAGATCGCGGACGCCGTCCCCGTCGCGGGCGGCGGCGACGGACGCCGTCAGCAGGGCGCGGGCCCGCTCGCGCACCCCGTCCTCGAACCGTGCGATGCGACGGGGTGTGAAGGCGCGGCCCGCGAGCCGGCGCAGCCTGACGTGGTCCGGGGGGTCCTGATTGAGCATCATCCGGCGGATGAACGGCAGGTCGGCGGGGTCGGGGTCGCGGATCTGGGTGGCGCCCAGGCGGGAGGAGAAGGTGCGGGCGTCCTTGAGGACGCGGACGACGTCGGCGTGCCGGGTGACGGCCCAGAAGCCGGGGCCCGCGGGCCAGCCCAGTACCTCGTGCTCCTCCTGCCTGGCCACCGGATGCCGGTCGCGCAGCCGCCGGTAGGCCGCGTGCGGCAGGCCGCCGGTGTAGATACGGGGGTCGAAGACGTCCGGCACGTCGGGCAGGTCCGGTGTGCCGGGCGCCGCCGGTGCTCCGCCGGCCGCCGGGCGCGTCATGCGGCGTCCGGCCCGTCGCCGGTGCGCGCCGCAAGCCCTGCCGGTCCGCCGTCTCCGTCGGCGCGCAGGAAGTCCTCGACCGTGCGGATCAGTTCCAGCGGGGTCTCGTCCATGGCGTAGTGCCCGGCGCCCGGCAGTTCGACCAGGGTGGCCGCGGCGTGCCGGCGCAGCCAGGTCGCGCGCATCACGTCGGCGGAGAGCGCGGGGTCGAGCGCCCCGGCGACCGCAAGCGCAGGTACCGGCGAGCCGTCGATCTCGGCCGCGAAGTCCTCCAGCGCCCAGGAGTCCAGCCAGGTGCGGAACGCCGTCGGGTCGCTGCGCTCCAGGGACCTGCGCACCATGCGGTCGAGCCAGGCGGCGGGGCGCCGCCCGCCGGTGGTGAGGTCGATGATGGCCCGCCGGCTCTCCGGGGCGTGCGCCGCCGATGCGAACAGTTCCCACTGCTCCGGTGACAGGCCGGCCCCGGATGCGGGCACCGGTGAGATGCCGACGAGCCTGCGGACACGGTGCGGCGCCGCGGCCAGCACCCGCTGGACGACGCTGCCGCCCATCGAGTGCCCGATCAGCGAACACCGCTCCCAGCCCAGCCGGTCGGCGAGCGCCAGGACGTCGGCCGCGCCCTCGGCCGTGGTGTACGCGCCGGGCTCGTCCTTCGCCCCGCCGTAGCCGCGGAGGTCGACCACCGCGTACTGGAACGCGTCCCGGTCGAGGTCGGGCAGCACCGCGTCGAAGGCGGACCGGTCCGCGAACCAGCCGTGTACGGCGATGACCTTGTGCGGCCCGTCGCCGTGCAGGACATGAGGGAGGACGAAGGAAGCCACGCGCGCTCCAGACAGCAGACGGCCGGTCGGGCGGCCACGGACCGGCCGCCACGCCCCACCCTGACCCGAACTCCCCGGCCCGGCAAGGGCGCGGCGGGCGGGGCGCCGGTGATCCGTACGCACCGGACCGCAACCGAACGCCCGTACGCGTACGTCCTGCGCAGTACGGATACATCCGCCGCCGGGCCCGTCCGCCCGCCGGCACCGGCACTCGGCGCACGGCGTGCGGACCGGCGGCGGATTCCCCTTTCCCTGACCTTCCGTCACCGCACCACCGGAGGAATATTCACGGCAACAACAGGCGACAGGGAATGCTGGGCAAAAACCTGGGCAAGAAACGCGGCGCTCTTCACCCGTGACCGGTGCGCCATTTCGGCGATCCGGCACAGAAGCGTGCCCATTTCGAGTCCGTACGGCAACACGGGTGGCCCATGTGCCCGCACCTTCCCGCGGATCTCTCGATTTGACTCATTCGCTCTTTTACAGCGTGTAATTGACGGTATGTCACATCCGATTCCCGGGCACGGTACGCCACCATGCCACGGCACAACACCCCCCAGCGCCCGCTTTTCGACAATTCAGTTACAACGGACCACCAAGGCAACCGGGTTCGCGAAGGGCCACGTCTTGGGCTCGGTAAGCTACGGGACACGAAGCGAGGAAATGCAGCATCAGCCGACTCGACATGAGCACTTGAGCAGGACGGCGATGGGCATGGGAGGACAATTGCGCGGCTCTTTCCGGACGGCAGTGGCGGAACCCGCGAAACGGATTCCCGTCGTGGTCCACGCGCCGGATCCGATCTCCCGAGAAGGAACAATCAGCCAGCTGCGGCAGCACCCGGTGATCGATCTCGTCGACGAGGCGGACGCCCAGGGCGGCGGCGTCGCCGTCCTGCTCACCGAGACCCTCGACGAGACGATGTTCTCCTGGCTGCGCCGGCTGGTGCGCAGCGACGGGCTGCACGCCGTCCTGGTGGTCAGCCTGATACGCGAGGCGGAACTGCTGGAAATCATCGAATGCGGGGTGGGCGCCATCGTCTGGCGGCGCGAGGCCACCGGACAGCGGCTGCTGCAGGCCGTACTCGCCGCCCACCGCGGCGACGGCGATCTGCCGTCCGACCTGCTCGGGCGGCTGATCAGTCAGGTCGGCGCGCTGCGGCCCGGCACCGTGGGCGCCCCCGGCGGTCGCCCGTCCGGGCTCAACCAGCGGGAGGTCGACGCGCTCCGGCTGGTCGCCGAAGGGATGGACACCGGTGAAATAGCCCGCAAGCTGGCCTACTCCGAACGCACCGTCAAGAACATCATGCAGGGCCTGACGACCCGTCTGAACCTGCGCAACCGCGCGCATGCCGTGGCGTACGCCCTGCGCGAGGGATACATCTCGTGAGGGCCGCCACCGGCCGACAGGAGCAACCGCAATGATCCACGAAGTCGACGAAGTACTCAAAGGTCTGCTGACCGGCGGCGTGCTGGCCGGCACCGACATCGAGGTCGCCTTCGACGCACCGACCCGGGAGTGGGCGGCACGCCGCAACGCACCGGCCCTCAACGCCTATCTGTACGACATACGGGAGGACGTCAAGCGGCGCGAACGCGGCTCCCTCCCCGTCCACGACGACCGGGGCATCGTGATACGCCGCCGCCGGCCGCCCCGCTGGTTCCGCCTGTCGTATCTCGTCACCGCCTGGACCAAACGCCCGCAGGACGAACACCGCCTGCTGTCGGCGGCGTTGGCCACACTGCTGCCGAACGAACTGCTGCCGCCCGAGAGCCTGCCGGACTCGCTCGCCGCCCTCGGGCTCAGCGTGCCGCTCACCGTCGGCGGGCTGCACACCGACTCCCGGTCGATGTCCGAGGTCTGGTCGGCGCTCGGCGGCGAACTCAAGCCGTCGCTCGACCTGGTCGTCACCGTGCCGTTCCCCGGCTTCCCCGACTACGACGCGGGGCCGCCGGTCACCGAAGGCGCCGTGGTGCGCGCCCGCGAGATCGAGGGGCCGCCGGACGACGAGCGGGCACACCTGCCGCGCCATCTCACCGGCGCCACCCCGCCCGCGCCGAACACCCGGGAAGCGGAGGAGGCCCGATGACCGGCCCGATGACCGGCAGCGCGCCCACCGCGGAGGGGAACGGCGCCGCAGACGACCCGGTGGGGCCGCTGCTCGCCCGGCTCGCCCGGCTGCGCGACCGGGTCGGCACCCTGGTCGACGCGCGCAGCGCCGGCGACCCCACCGCAGCCGACCCGCTGCGCGGCCTCTACCTGTCCGACGAGGCCGTACGGCACCACCTGCGGCAGCCCGCCGGTTCCCGCCCGCAGGAAGACCCGGCGGGCGAAGGCGACGAGGCGGACGAGGCGGCGGAACCGCACCACGGCGACCGGCTCGGCCGGCTCGCCCACCGCTTCGGACTGACCGCGCTGGACACCACGATCCTGCTGATCGCCGTGGCCCCCGACCTCGACCGCGGATTCGAGCCGCTCTACGGCTACCTCAACGACGACGTCAGCCGCCGACGGGCCACCACCGGTCTCGCCCTCGACCTGTGCGGGCTGCTCGCTCCCGGCGCCGCCGACTCGGGGGCGCGCGGCCGGTTCCACCCGTCGGCGCCGCTGTCAGGCCACGGGCTGCTCCTCGTCGAGGAGACCGAACGCCCCTTCCTCAGCCGCTCCTTGCGCGTCCCCGACCGCGTCGCCGCCCACCTGCTCGGCGACGACACCGCGGACGCCGCGCTGGCCGGATACGTCACCGCGCTGCCCGCGCCCGGTGCGCCCGCGGCCGTCGACGACCCGCTGGCCGGCAAGCTGGCCGCGCGCCTGGATGCCGGGCCGCTCACGGTCTACCTGCGCGAACACCGGGAAGGCGACGGCCTCGCCTGCGCCACCGCGGCCCTGAGCGCCGCCGGGCGAGGTGCCCTCCACTTCAGCCCCGCCGACACCGCCCCCGCCGCCGCGCACGACCCGCACGGCAACCCGGAAGGGGCCGGCCACACCGAACCTGCGGCCTTGGGCCCGGTGCCCCAACTGCTGCGCGAGGCACGGCTCCGCGACTGCGCGATCGTCGTGTCGCCGCTGCCCGAACGGCCGGGACCGCTGATCCGGGCGCTGGCGGCGCCCGACGTACAGGTCCTGTTCGGCGGAACCCGCCCGTACGACCCGCAGTGGTGCGACCAGGACCCGCTGGTGCTGGACGCGCCGCGGCTGCGCTCGGGCGCGACGGACGCGTGGGCGGCGGAGCTGGGCATCGGCACGGACCTGGACGCCGGTTTCGACCTGGCCGATGCCGTCGCGCCCTACCGCCTCGGGAGCGACCGGATCCGCCGCGCCGCCCGCGCCGCGCGGGATCTGGCCGCACTCGACGGCGGCCCGCTGACCGCCGATCACCTGCGGCTCGCCGCCCGGCAGCAGTCCGCGTCCGGCCTGGAACGGCACGCGCGGCGGATCCGGCCCGACGTCGGCTGGGACGATCTGGTGCTGCCGGACGGGCCGTTGACGTATCTGCGGGAGCTGGCGCTGCGCGCCCGGCACCGTGACCGGGTGCTCGGCGACTGGCGGCTGAGCGCCGGAGGCGGCCGTGGCCGCGGGGTGCTGGCGCTGTTCGCCGGGGACTCCGGAACCGGCAAGACCCTGTCGGCCGAGGTGGTCGCCGCCGATCTGGGCCTGGACATGTACGTCGTCCAACTGTCGTCGGTCGTGGACAAGTTCGTCGGTGAGACCGAGAAGAACCTGGAGCGGATCTTCACCGAGGCCGACCGTACCGATGCCGTGCTGCTCTTCGACGAGGCCGACGCCGTCTTCGGCAAGCGCTCCGAGGTCAAGGACGCACACGACCGCTACGCCAACCTGGAGAGCGCCTACCTGCTCCAGCGGCTGGAGGCGTTCGACGGCATCGCGCTGCTCACCACCAACCTGCGGGCCAACATCGACGACGCCTTCACCCGCCGCCTGGACCTGATCGTCGACTTCCCGTTCCCCGACGCCGAGCAGCGGCTCGCCCTGTGGCGGCACAGCCTGGTCCACGTGCCCTGCGCGGATGGCATCGATCCGGGGCCCTGCGCCCGCGACTTCGAGCTGGCCGGCGGTTCGATCCGCAGTGCCGTGGTGACCGCTGCCTACGCGGCGGCAGGGCGCGGCGAGCCGGTCAGCGACGCCGACCTGCTGGCCGGCGCCCGCCGCGAGTACCGCAAGGCGGGCCGCCTCGTCCTCGACGACATGGGCTGGTGAACGGCACCGGCAGATGAAGGAACGGGCGAGGCCCGGCCAGGTCCTTGACGGTCCCGGCCGGGCCTCACTCGTGGGGTACGGCGCCCCTCACTGCTTGTCGACGGACCAACCCTGATCGTCGGTGTCACTGCAGTCGAAGATGGTGAGGGCCTTGTTGTCGGCCATGTCATCGCCCTTTGCCGCGTAGCCGGAGACGTCCAGGCACAGGTTGTTGCTGGTGTAGTTGTGGATCCACCACAGGTTGGTCGTCTCCCGCTTCTCCAGCCACCAGCCCTGGTTGTCGTCGCTCCGGCCGGTGCAGGGGCCCTCCGTGATGTGCGTCTCCTTCGGAGCGGGACCGTTGTCCGGCAGGTCCATGCAGTAGCCGTCCTTGACGTTCTTGATCTGGTAGAGGTCCTTGTTGCCAGGACCCGCGCCCTTGCCCTTGGGCATCAGCTCCAGATTCCAGATCTGGTTCTCCTGCTCGGGGTTTCCGTTGCAGGTCAGCTGGTTGACCGGGCCGCCGATCGTCCCCCTGCCGTAGCCGGGGAGATTGGCGCACTTCCGTGTCGTCCCGTTCCGCAGCAGGACGTTGAAGAACTTCTCCCGCTCGGCCTTCGCCTTCGCCTTGGCCTTCGCCCCACCGTCCCCGTTGCCGCCGTGGGTCGGCTTCGGGTCGGGATCCGGGGCCTTCGGCTCGCTCGGCGTGGGCTTGGGATCCGGCGTCGGCACCTTCTGGACGGCCTCCTGCTCCGTTTTCTCCTGCGCCTTGCTCTGCACGGTCGGCTTGTAGGTCAGCCAGATCATGAGGAAGGCGATGGCCAGCGCCAGCACCATGCTGAGGACCACTCCCAGCCAGCGGGGCAGCAATCCGGGCTGGATGTAGGTACCGCGCACCGGAAGCGGCTCGGCGCCGGAGCGCTGCACCCCGAGGGTGAAGGGCCTGGACTGCTTCGCGCCGGCCCAGATGATCTGCCGCGGCTTCAGCGTGGCCTTGATGAACGCGGCCCGCCCCGGCTGGATCTGGACGTTCGCCGGGTGGATGTCGTACGAGATCTGGTCGCCGTTGTCGCTGCCGTTGATGGAGGCGGTCAGCGCGACGTTGCCGAAGTTGTCGACGGCGAGCTTGGGGCGCCCCCGGAACCGGCCCTTGACCGTCTGCGGCACGAGTTCGGCGCGGACCTCGCTGAACGGCGTGATGGTGACGTTGCCCTCGGGGACGGTGGTGGCCTCCGGGTGTTCCGTCGGGATGATCTGCACCCCGTACGGGTTCGGGCCCGCGGCGGCGTCCGGGGTGCGGGGCGGGGCGAACGTCAGCTCCACCGCGCCGGTCGTGCCCGGGTACAGCCGGATGGTCTGCGGCTCGACCGTCGTCCACGGCGCCAGATCGCCGACCGGCACGCACCGGTACTCGTCGACGACATCGCCGGTATTGCGCAGCCGCAGCCGCACGGTGGTGCTACCGCCCGGGTCCACAGTGGTCGAGGCGGGTTCGAGGGAGGTCCACAGGCTCATATGCCCAGGCTATGGCGGGTGTTGACACGTGTCGCAGGCCACAGGGCACGGTGCGTTGCCCGAAGGTACGCAATGAGCTGCCCTCCGGGGCGGCACACGGGCAACCGGGCCGTCGCCACCGGGGTTCCCGGCAGCCCGGCCCGCGCCACCGGACTCCTTGAGTGCCCCGGAAGCCCGGGGGGTCTGCCCGTACGGTCCTTCCGTCCCTCACTTCCTTCCCGTAGGAGGGTGGACGGGTCCGCCCACCGGTGGCCGAGAACAGCCGTCGCACCCGCTCTGCCACGTCCGGGCCGCCCTGTCACGGCCGCCCGGAACCTCATCCGCACAGCACAAGCTGCCCCTTGGGGCACCGGCTGTGCCCCCGGCCAGGCCCGGAGAGACCTTCCCGCTTCCGCTCCGCCGGACAAAAGTGAAGAGCGTCTGAAACTCGCACGGCCGTCCTACCCCGAGGAGAACCAGAACATGCCGTCGTACCTGTCGCCCGGCGTCTACGTCGAGGAGGTCGCCAGCGGCTCACGTCCGATCGAGGGGGTGGGCACCTCGGTGGCGGCCTTCGTCGGGCTCGCGCCCACCGGGCCCCTCAACCAGCCGACGCTGGTGACCAACTGGTCCCAGTACGTCGCAGCCTTCGGCGAGTTCACCGACGGCTACTACCTCGCGCACTCCGTCTACGGCTTCTTCAACAACGGTGGCTCCGCCGCGTACGTGGTACGCGTCGGCGGCGCGCCCGACGGGGAGAACCCGACGGCCGCCGCGCCGGCCGCGGTCGGGGCCTCGGCCGCGCCCGCCGAGCTGACCCCCGGCGACCCGACCGAGCTTGGCACCTTCGCGGTGCGCGCCATCGCCGCCGGTACCGGCGGCCCGCTCAGCGTCGAGGTCGCCGACCCCGAGGGCGAGGGCCCCGCCGAGCGGTTCAAGCTGATCGTCAAGGACGGCGAGAAGGTCGCCGAGTCCTTCGACGTGACGGCCAAGAAGGGCAACCGCAACTACGTCGTCACGCAGGTCAAGGAGCGCTCCCGGCTGATCACGGTCCAGGAGTCGGCGCCCGCGGGGCAGCTCGCCCGGCCGGAGAACCAGACGGTGGCGCTCGGCCGTGCCACACCGGCCGCCGCACCCGCCGTGCCCGCCCCGGCGCAGAGCGCCCACCCCGGCCCCGCCCAGTACCTCGGCGACTCCGCCGACCGCACCGGCTTCGGCGGCCTGGAGGCGGTCGACGAGATCGCGATGGTCTCCGTTCCCGACCTGATGGCGGCCTACCAGCGCGGCGCCATCGACCTGGAGTCGGTCAAGGCCGTCCAGCTCGGGCTGATCGCGCACTGCGAGCTGATGGGCGACCGCGTCGCCCTCATCGACCCGCCGCCCGGCCTGAACGCCCGTGACATCCGGGTGTGGCGGCAGGAGGGCGCGGGCTACGACTCCAAGTACGCGGCCGTGTACTACCCGTGGGTCAAGGTCTTCGACCCGGCCAGCGGCCAGTCGAAGCTGGTCCCGCCGAGCGGGCACGTGGCCGGTATCTGGGCGCGCAACGACTTCGAGCGCGGCGTGCACAAGGCGCCGGCCAACGAGGTGGTGCGCGGCGCCGTCGACCTGGAGACCCAGATCACCCGCGGCGAGCAGGACCTGCTCAACCCGATCGGCGTCAACTGCATCCGCGCCTTCCCCGGCCGCGGTATCCGCGTCTGGGGTGCCCGCACCCTGTCGTCCGACCCGGCCTGGCGCTACGTCAACATCCGCCGGTACTTCAACTACCTGGAGGAGTCGATCCTGATCGGCACCCAGTGGGTGGTGTTCGAGCCCAACGACGAGGCGCTGTGGGCCCGGATCCGGCGCAATGTGTCGGCCTTCCTCGTCAACGAGTGGCGCAACGGCGCGCTGTTCGGCTCCCGCCCGGAGGACGCCTTCTACGTCAAGTGTGACGCCGAGTCGAACCCGCCGGAGTCGGTGGACCTCGGCCGGGTGATCTGCGAGATCGGCATCGCGCCCGTCAAGCCCGCCGAGTTCGTGATCTTCCGTCTGGCCCAGTTCTCCAGCGGCAGCGGCGAGTTGGAGGAGTAGCGGTTCGCGCCGGGGGCGACCCCGGCCGCCCCGCACAGCGGACGCGCCGCAACAGCGGCCCTCCCGCCCTCAACATCGCCTGATTTCAAGCCACTTCACCACTTCTCCGTCCACCACCACGGACGGACCACGCAGTAAAGGGACGGACAGCGCCTCATGAGCCTTCAGCCCGGTGACGCTCTCACCTCACACAATTTCGGCCTCCAGATCGACGGCGTCATGGTCGAGTACCTGCAGGAGGTCAGCGGCCTGAGCATCGAACAGGACGTCATCGAGTACCAGCAGGTCTCCAGCCAGGGCAAGCCCGTCACGAAGAAGCTGCCCGGCGTCAAGAAGGCGGGCACCTGCACCGTCGTACGCGGTATGACCCAGTCCGCGGCGTTCAACCAGTGGATCACGCAGTCGGTCAACGGCCAGATGGACATGGCCCGCAAGAACGCCACGATCATGGTGATGGACTACATGAACAACCCGGTCAAGCGCTACAACATGCGCAACGCCTGGTGCAGCAAGGTCGACACCAGCACGGTCAAGGCCGGCGAGGCATCCGCGCTGACCGAGAGCGTCACCATCACCTTCGAAGAACTGGTCATCGAGTAATGCGCCGTACGACCACCCGCTCGTCCGTGGCGGCCGACCCGTCCGCCGCCACGGACGAGACCCCCGGGGCCGTGCCGCAGGCCACGGCCCCGGAGCCCGAAGAGCAGCGGCTGCGCACCGAGTTCGCGTTCGAGCTGCCGCGCGGCTACGTCGACGACTCCGGCACCGTGCACCGCAGCGGCTCCATGCGTCTGGCGACCGCCCGGGACGAACTCGTCCCGCTGCGGGACATCAGGGTGCAGGAGAACCCCGCCTATCTGTCGGTGGTGCTGCTCGGCCGGGTCATCACCCGGCTGGGCACGCTGCCCCAGGTGCACGACGGCGTCGTGGAGAACATGTTCGCCTCCGACCTGGCCTTCCTCCAGGACTTCTACCGTCAGGTCAACGCCGAGGGGCACACCAGGGCGGGAGTGACCTGCCCGCACTGCGAGCAGCCGTTCGAGGTGGAGCTGGGCGGGAGCCGCCTGGGGGAATCGTGACGTACGCGGCCGACCGTATTCACGAGGAGATCGCGTACGTCGCCTACCACTTCCACTGGAGTCTGGAGGACATCCTGGACCTCGAACACCGTGACCGGCGGCGCTACGCCGAGGAGATCGCCTCCCTCGTCACGCGCGCATCGACGGAGGGCTGATGGGACTCCTCGACAGGCTGCGCGGACGGCCGCACGCCGCACCCGGCACGGCAGCCGGGAACGGCGGCACACCGGCGGCAGGACCGGCACCGGCGGCCGAGCCGCGCCCCGCCGACGGCACCGGCACCGCCGGCCAGGACCGCAGGGGTCCGGCCGGCTGGGCCGGGCTGCCGCCGATCCAGCGGACGTCCGGCACCCGGTCGCCCGGGCACGTCGCCGACCCCGGCTTCAGCGCCTCGCTGACCACCTGGCAGAACCCGTCCTTCGCCGGGACGCTGTCGCACGCGGTACTCGACGGCGGCCCCGGCGGCCTGGTCAAGGACCTGCTCACCCCGTCGACGGGGCCGTCGGCCGCGCTCGACATGCCGTCGCTGACCCTGCCGGTGGCCGCTCCGCAGCAACCCGCCGAGCCCGGCTCCCCGGTGGGCGACGCGGTCACCTCCCGTGCGGGCACGCCCGGCCCTGAGGCCGCTGCCGCCTCCGCCCTGCCGGTCCGCCGCCCTGCGGGGCCGCGGATCGCGCCGGTCCCGTCCGGCGCCGAACGGGCCGCCAGGCCCGCCACGTTGACCACGGCACCGGCCTCGCCCGCGGTACAGCGGCGGGCCCTGCCGACGGTGGCGGCCCGCACGGCCGCGACGAAGCCCCCGAGCCGGACGACCGGTTCGGCGGGCCCGGGGCCCGGCACCCCTGCCGGGCCGACGACATCGGAGGCGTCAGGGGCATCAGGGGCATCGGAGGCACCAGGGGTACCTGAGGCGTCGGAGACCCCGGCGTCGGAAGGTCCGGCACGGGAGGCGGCGTCTCCTGCCGAGGACGCGCCGTCCAGGCCGTCCGCCGCCGCTCCCGCCGCGCCCTCCGGTCCGCCCGCTCCCCCGGCGCCGTCCGCCCCCGTCGGCCTCGACGTACCCCTCGCGGTGCAGCGCGCCGTCCGCGCGTCCGCCGCCCCCTCGACTCCGGGGCCGGGCTATTCCCCCGGCCCGGCCCCGGATCCCGCCCGGCCGCCGCTCGCGCCGTCCGCACAGGACGGGCCGACGACGGCCGCGGCGACGGCTCCGGTCCAGCGGCGTACCAGCGGATCGGCCCGGCCCACGGCGGCGCGGGCCGGTCTCGGCGCGCCCGCTGACGGCACGCCGTCCCCGCGCCCCGCCACGGCTGCCGCCCCTTCCGCACCGGCGCCCCGGTCCGAGCCCACGGCGACGACCGGTGGCCCGACGACCGGACAGGCCCGCAGGCGCCCGCTGTTGGGCGCCCCGCTGACCACGCCGCCCCCGGACGCGCGCCCCGTCGCCCCGGCCACCGGCACCAACCCCGGCAAGAGCGCCGTCCCGATGACCCGGCCGGCCACCGCCGCCCCCGGAACGGCCCGCCCCACCTCGCGCGGCCCCGGCCTGCGCCCGCCCGCCGCACCCGGATCCACCCCCGTACAGCGAGCGGCGGCATCCCCCGGCTCACCGGCCACCCGGACACCCGGCAGCGCGCCGCAGCGGCCCGGATCGACGGCACCCGGCGGGCTGGACGCGCCTCGTATGCCCAGTGCATCCGGTGTGCCCGGTACGCCTGCTACGCCTGCTACGCCTGGTGTACCGGGCGATGTGTCGCGTTCCGCTGCCGCGTCCGCCGCACGGACCGGGACGGGCTCGGGCTCGGGCTCCACCAGCGGTACGGGACGGCCGCAGGGCAACGAGCCCGTCGGGCCGGGGGGCACGGCACACCCGCCGTCGGCACCGTCCACGCCGTCGGCCTCGCCTTCTGCGCCGTCCCCGGCGTCCCTGCCGTCGCCGCCCACCGCATCGGCCACGACCGAGCCGCCGTCAACTCCCAGCATTTCTCCCGTACTTGCCCCAGCTGCGCCCACAGCTCCCACAGCAGGCGCGCCGGTCAGGCCGGTCGCGCCGGGTACGGCATCGGCCGGAGAGCGGTCCGTACCGACTGCGGGGCGTCCTGCGGTTCAGCGTGCCCTGGGGGTCGGGAAGCCCCTGCCCTCCGGAGCAAGCGCGCCGCGAACCGGTTCGCCCGCCACCGGTCCCGGGGTCTCCCGAGCAGCCGGGCCGGTCACGGCGCCGGTGCGTCCAGGACCCGTGGCCGGTCGCGAACTGCCCGTGCAGCGTGCCGTATCGCCCGCCGCTGAGACGGACGGCGTCCGGCCGTCGGGACCGACGGCGGTCCCGGACGCCGGGCACGGACCGGTACGCCCCGAGCCCAGCCCCGCCGAACCTCAGACACAGAAGCCGACGCCAGCGCAGACACAGTCCCAGGCGCAAACCCAGGCACAGCCTCAGACGCAGCTCCAGACACAGACGCAAGCTCGGCCTCGGCCTGACGCGCAGACGCGGGCGGGCGGCAGCAGGCAGGCGGCCACCCTCCCCCTGTCATCGGCCCGGCCGTTGACGCCCGTTCTGCCGGCTGCCGCGCCCGGACGCACTCCCGTGCAGCGGCGCCGTACGCCCAGCGCCGTGCCGCTCCGCCGTACCCCGCCACAGGCCGCCCCTGGCGCCACCGCCAGGCCAGGCTCCGGCGCGGCCACGGGTTCCGGAGGTGCTGCCCCCCTCGGCCATGCGACGGGGCGGGCCGCGCCTGCGGTGCGTCCTGCCGGGGACCGTTCGGGGTCGGCGGGCCCGGTGGCACAGCGCGCCGCGGCGACGCCGGCGCCGGTGCCGATGTCCCAGGGGAGCGGGCCCGCGCTGCCGGGTGCCGTGCCGCCGGATGCGGCCGGGGCCGGTGGGAATGCCGCTGTGCGGCGGCCCGTTGGGGCCGGATTTCCGGGCGGGGCGGGGCCTTCGGCGCCTTCCGGCAGCCCGGCGGCAGGAGGCGGGGCGTCCGCGCGGCCGATGGTGCAGCGCCTCACCGCGCCAACCGGTGCCGGCCGTTCCCGCGGCGGTGCGCCCACGGGACCTGTCAGGTCCGGTCCCGTTCCGTCCCGGTCGGCGCCTCCCATGCCCGCGCAGTTCGCACCCGTTCCGTCAACACCCCTTCCCTCAACACCACCTCCCGCGGCGCCCGTTCCCACAGTGCCCGTCGCCTCCGGGACCGTCCCCGCCGGGCCATCGGGTTCCGCGGAACGGCCTGGTGGTTCCACGGCCGGTGGTGCGGGAGCGGTCCGGCCGGTGCGCATCGGTTCGGCCCCCGCGCCCGGCGGTCCGCCGTCCGGCGACGTACCCGTGCAACGCGCCGTCTCCGGCGACGGGCCGGCTCCGGTGCCGCGCACTCCCCCCGTCCGCCTCGGCTCATCCGCTGTCCCGGCTCCGTCGGCCCTGCCGGTCCTGCCGGTGCAGCGCAGCGGTGCGAAGGCGCCGCAAGTGCCGCCTGCCGTCCGCCCCGTGACGCCGCCGCCGCTTCCGGCCGCGGCGCCCGCACCGTCCGTCCCCACCGTCCAGCGGGTGCCGGAGTCCGCCCCGGCGACGACGCACCGCACGTCGTCGCATACCTCGCGGGCAGCGGAAGGAACGGGCGGCGACGGGGAGAAGAGCAGCGGCGGGAGCGGCAAGGGCAAAAAGCGCAAGAGGAGCGCATCGGACCATGTCAACGCCCATTTTGACGCACGTAAGCTGACGGACGGCCAACTGGATGAGCTGGTACACAGGTTGATCGGTTCGCTGGTTCCCCGGCTGAAGATCGAACTCCGGATGGACCGGGAGCGCATCGGCAGACTCCGCGACCCGCGCCGCTGACCGCGGCCGAGCGCCCGGCGGCGGACCCCCGGACCTCAGCCAGACCACACAAGCCCGCACACGAAAGGCCGTCCCCGATGCCCAGCGATCTCGACCCGGGATCCACCATCTTCTTCACCCTGACCATCGACGGCGAGAGTCTGGGGTTCTTCAACGGCTGCGAAGGGCTGTCGTCGGAGGTGGAGATCGAGCACCACCAGGAGGGCGGCAACAACGGCTTCGTGTGGCAACTCCCCTCCCGCGTCACCTTCTCCAGCATCCGGCTGACCCGCCCGCTCACTCCCGACACGTCGAAGGTCGCGGCCTGGATCTCCTCGGTCGCCACCGGCGTCAAGCGCCCCACCGCGCAGATCGCCGCGTTGCGCGCGGACGGCTCGCTGGTCGCCCGCTGGGGGCTGATCGACGTACTGCCGGTCCGCTGGCAGGGGCCTTCGCTCGACCCGGCGAACCCGGGTGTCGCCACCGAGGTCCTGGAGATCACCCACCACGGATTCACGGATGCGGGGGCCGCGTGATGGCCAAGTCAGGAGGCAAGGGCGGCGGCAGGAGCGGCGGCAAGGGCGGTGCGGGCAAGAGCCTGGTCCGCGCCTCGCTCGCCATCCACGAACCGCCGATCGGCCAGAGCACCACACCCGGCGCGCTGATGAAGACGTTCAGCTTCGACTTCAACCCGTCGCAGCTCTCGCTGAGCCGCCGCGCGGACTGGAAGACCACTCCGGCACCGGCGGTGCGCGACGGCGCGCTGCCGGAGTTCATGGGCCCCGATCCGCGCGAACTGAGCATGGACGTCTTCCTCGACTCGTCCGACGACCCGGACTCCAACGAGGTGCTGAAGAAGGTCGAGGCGCTGTTCTCCTGCTGTGAGGTGACCTCGGCGAGCCTCGCCGCCAAGCAGCCTTCCACGCCGTGGGTGATCTTCCAGTGGGGAGCCTTCTCCACCGCCCGCTTCACCGCGTACGTCGCGTCCGTGGACGCCACCTACACGCTCTTCGGCACCACAGGTGTGCCGATCCGGGCCACCTGTCAGGTCCAGATGCGGGAGATACCGGACAAGACCAAGGGGCAGAACCCGACGTCCGGCGCGCTCACCGCGCGGCGCGTGCACCGGCTGATCGCGGGTGACTCGCTGCCGTCGCTGGCCTGGCGGGAGTACGGGGACGCCGGCGCCTGGCGGGTGATCGCCGAGAGCAACGGCATCGACGACCCGTCCCGTGTCTCGCCCGGAACCGAACTCATCCTGCCCGCCGTCGAGGAGGTGACCTCCTGATGCCCAAGATCTCCTACTCCAGCGTCATTCACGTCACGGTGAAGGAAACGCCGTTGTCGCCCCTCCTCATGCCCTTGCTGACCGGCGCCTGGGTCGATCTCGGAGCCGGTGTGCCCGGGGCGTTCCAGCTGACCTTCCGTGACCCGAAGCGCAAGGTTCTCCAGGGGGCGGGCATCAAGCTCGGCACCCGGATCAAGCTGGCGCCCGTCGCCGACGGCAAGGGCGCCCAGGACCCGCTGATCACCGGCGAGGTCACGGGCCTGGAGACGGACTACGACGGCACCGGCACCTTCACCGTCGTCCGCGGCTACGACCTGGGTCACCGCCTGCTCCGGCAGCGGCGGGTGACCGGCTACACGAAGATGACCGCCGCCGCCATCGTCCGCAAGCTGGTGAAGGCGAGCGGCATCGCCATCGGGAAGATCGAACCCACCAAGGGCACCTACAACTTCATCACCCAGGACAACATCACCGACTGGGACTTCCTCAGCCGTCTCGCCGACGAGAACGAGAAGGTGATGTTCCTCGACGAGAAGGGCAACTTCCGTTTCGTCAGCCCCGACCGGGCGGCCGGGGCGCCGCCGAAGAGCACTCCGGGCGACAAGAGCCCGTACGTGCTCCAGGGGGGCGTCGACATCCTGCGCTGCCGGGCCGCCGTCACCTCGGCCGACCAGGTGCCGAAGGCCGAGGCGCGCGGCTGGGACGTCGAGGCCAAGAAGCCGCTCTTCGGCACGGCCGACACGTCGAGCAACTCCGGCTTCGGCATCGGCATCACCCCCGGCAAGGCCGCCAAGGCGTTCAGGGCCAGCAACCTGATCGAGACCGGCACGCCCTACGACAGCGATCCGCAGGTCAAGCGGGCGGCGCAGTCGCTGGCCGACGATGTCACCGCGTCCTTCGCCGAGTTGGTGGTCACCGTACGCGGCGCGCCCAAGCTGCGCCCCGACCACCCGGTGACCCTCACCGACGTCGGCGAGCCCTTCGAGGGCAAGTACACCGCGACCGCCGTCCGGCACGTCTTCGAATCGGGCCGGCACTACGAGACGTGGGTGACCGTCAGCGGCCGGCAGTGGCGGTCCCTGTACGGCCTCGCATCGGGCGGCACCCCGGCGGCGCCGAAGCTGCCGAGCGTGGCCAATGCGCTGGTCACGAACATCAAGGACCCCTTGAAGCAGGGCCGGGTGAAGTTGCAGTTCCCCTGGCTCGACGACAAGTACGTCAGTGACTGGACCCGCACCGTGCAGCTGGGCGGCGTCGAGGGCGGCAGCATCATCCCGCTGGACGTCAAGGACGAGGTGCTGGTGGCCTTCGACCGCGGCGCGCTCGACCATCCGTACGTCATCGGCGGTCTCTACAACGGCAAGGACGAGCCGGATGTGAACGATGTGCCGCTGCACGACCGGATCAGCGGGAAGGCGAGCCGGCACACCGTCGCCGACCGGGAGAACAACCGCATGGACCTGCTCAGCCAGAAGTCCGGCCGGCGCAAACGCGGGGTGCGGCTGCGGACCGGCGACAACCGGCTGACCATCGAACTGGACCGCACCAAGACCGAGATCACGGTGGACAGCGCGGGCCGGGTCAGCATCAAGGGCGCCGGGATGGTGGACGTCGAGGCCGGCGCCGACCTGAACCTGAGGTCGGGCGGCGTGATGAACCTGACCGCGGGCGGTGCCATGAACCTGACCGCGGGCGGGGCGATGTCGGTCAAGGGCGGTGCCGAACTGGGCCTCCAGGCAGGTGGCGTCTTCAACCTCAACGCGGCGGGCGCCGGCATGATCGACGTGGGCGGCATGCTGCACATGGCGGCCGGGGCCGAGGCGAACCTCTTGGCGGGCGCGGCCCTCCAGATCCTGGCGCCGGGCAACATCGCCATCGGAGGCGCGGAGGTCGCGCTGGTCGGCTATGTCACCGCAGACGGGATACCGGTGATCTGATGCCGGAACAATTCGTCGGCTCGGGGTGGGCGTTCCCCCTGCGCATCGGCCCGACCGGAGGCATCGCCCTGGTCACCGGTGAGCGGGAGATCGAGGAGGCCATCCATCTGGTGCTGGCCACCGCCCCGGGCGAGCGGCCGATGCGCCCCGAATTCGGCTGCGCCATCCACGACATGGTCTTCGCGCCGATCAACGAGGCCACCGCGGGCCGGATCCAGCACGAGGTGCACACCAGCCTGGACCGCTGGGAACCGCGGATCGAGGTGCACGAGGTGGAGGTGACCGCCGCCGACGAACCCGGGGTGCTCTTCATCGACGTGCGCTACGCGGTCCGCGGCACCAACAACCCCCGCAACCTCGTCTTCCCCTTCTACGTCATCCCCGCCCACGACGGGCCCCACACCGACTCCGTATCCGGCTCCGGATCCGCGCCCGGCGGCGCGGGCGGACCGGCCACCGAAAGCGACCGCTGATGGCACTGCCCTCCCCCAACCTCGACGACCGGCGCTTCCAGCAGTTCGTCGACGACGCCAAGCGCTACATCCAGCGACGCGCCCCGGAGTGGACCGACCACAACGTGTCCGACCCGGGCGTCACCCTCGTGGAGACGGTCGCCCACATGGCCGACCAGATCGTCTACCGCCTCAACCGTGTCCCCGACAAGAACCACCTGGCCTTCCTCGACCTCGTCGGGATCACCCTCTTCCCGCCGTCCGCCGCGCGCACCGACATGACGTTCTGGCTCTCCGCCGCGCAGGAGGACCCGGTCCTCGTCCCCGTCGGGACGGAGACCGCCACCGTGCGGGCCGACGGCGAGGAGCCCGTGGTCTTCGCCACCGAGCGCGAACTGACCGTGATTCCCTGCGAGTTGAGGCATCTTGCGGTGCAGAACGACGGGCAGCCCGTCGCCGACCGCACGACGGAGCTGGCCGAGGGCGAGGACCTGCTGTGCTTCACCGAGTCCCCCCGGCCGGGCGACTGCATGCTGCTGGGGCTCAGCGCCGCCGTGCCGCACTGCGCGGTGGCACTGCGCCTCGACAGCCAGGTCGACGGTGTCGGCGTGGACCCGCGGCAGCCCCCGCTGGTGTGGGAGGCGTGGACCGCCGACGGGTGGGTGGTGTGCGAGGTCGACGAGGACACCACCGGTGGTCTGAACCGGCCGGGTGACGTCGTCCTGCACATACCCGGCGGGCACATACTCTCCCGCTCGGGCCGCAACGAGGCGGGCTGGGTGCGCTGCCGGGTCACCGAACCCGAGACCGGCCAGCCCTTCTTCACCACCTCCCCCACCGTGCGGGCCGCGGAGGCGTTCACGCTGGGCGGTACGGTGCCCGCCGTGCACGCCGAGCGGATCTCGGACGAGACCCTGGGCGAGGCCACCGGACTGCCGGGGCAGCGGCTGCGTCTTGCCCACTCGCCCGTCGTCGGCGACATTCCCCCGCTGCGCCTCCAAGTCGCCGAGTACGACGGCTGGGTGGACTGGGAGGTCGTCCCGCACTTCGCCGCGTCCGGGCCCGACGACCGCCATCTCACCCTCGACGCGGCGACCGGCGAGATCGCCTTCGGCCCCGCGGTCCGCGAACCCGACGGCTCGCTGCGCAGGTACGGCGCCGTGCCGCCCAAGGGCGCCGCCATCCGGGCCCGGCACTACCGCACCGGCGGTGGCCGCACCGGCAACGTCGCCCGCGGCGCCATCCGGGCCCTGCGTGACTCCGTGCCCTACGTCGCCGAGGTCACCAACCGCGAGGCCGCGCAGGGCGGGGTGGACGGCGAGACGGTGGCCGAGGCCAGGGCCCGCGCCCCCATCACGCTCCGGGCGCAGGACCGCGCGGTGACCCTGCGCGACTACGAGGAGCTGGCCCGCAGGGCCGCGCCCGAGACCGCCCGCATCACCTGCCTGGCAGGCGACGAGGACGAGCACGGCGCGCACGCGGTGCGGGTCCTGGTCGTCCCGCAGGCGGTGCCCGACCCCGGCGGGCGGCTCCGCTTCGAACAGCTGGTGCCCGCCGACTCGTTGCTCGACCGGGTCACCCGCTATCTCGACGAACGGCGCCTGATCGGCACCAGGCTGGCGGTGGGCCCGCCCTACTACCAGGGCATCACCGTCGTCGCGACGCTGCACGCCTTCCGCGGCGTCGACGTGGACCGGGTACGGCGGCAGGCGCACGACGCGCTGTACCGGCACATCGACCCGCTCACCGGCGGGGCCGACGGGAAGGGCTGGCCGTTCGGCCGTCCCGTCCAGGCGGGCGAGATCTTCGCGGTGCTCCAGCGCGTGGCGGGTGTGGAGCTGGTCGACGAGGTGCTGCTGCACCCGGCCGACCCGCTCACCGGCAAGCGCGGCGACCAGACCGACCGGATCGATCTCGACGCGCCGTCCCTGGTCTTCTCCTTCGACCACCGCGTCCGGGTGATCGGGGACGGCTCGTGAGGGGATCCATCGACGGCCTCGACTCCTCGGCGCCGCTGGGCGAGATGCTGCCCGCCGCCTTCGCGGACGACGTCCTGGCGCAGCATTTCGTCGCCGGGCTCGACGAGGTGCTCGCGCCGATCCTCAGCGTCCTGGACTGCCTGGACTCGTACTTCACGCCCTCGCTCGCCCCGGTCGACTTCACCCGCTGGATCGGCTGGTGGATCGGCGCCGACACGGACGGCATCGAGGACGACGAGGCGGGGTCCGAGGCGCGGCTGCGGGCCGCGGTCGCCGCTGCCGCCTATCTGCACCGCGTCCGGGGCACCCGCAAGGGGCTGACCGAGGCGGTGCGGCTGGCGTTCGGCGTGGAGCCGGAGATCACCGAGAGCGGCGGCTCGGCCTGGAGCGCCCGGCCGCGCGGCCCGGCCCCCGGTGAGCCGCGCCCCCGGCTGCACGTCACCGTCCGGCTCGCCGACCCGTCCCCCGCTGACACCCACCGTCTCGACGACCTGGTGGCAGCCGCCCGACCCGCCCACATGCCCTACACGGTCCAGGTGACCGCAGCGGAAAGGACCTCACCGACATGACCAGCAGCCGGGCCTCCGGCGCCCGCGGGGGAGAAGAACGCGCCTTGGCCTGCGACCAGTGCGGCACGCGGCACGAGCCGGGAGCGCCGTTCTGCGACACCTGCGGTGCGGTGCTGCGCTGGACCCCCGGTTCGGCAGCCGCATCCGGCACGCCTGCGGAGAACACCGGCCCGTCGGCCGGCGGCGCGCAACCCGGTGGCGCGCAGCCGGACGAGGCCGATTCCGACACCGAGGAACTGCCGCCGGTCCGGCAGGACGGGGCGGCACCCGCCGCGGCGGAACCGGCGTCACCGGCCGCCCCCGCGTACGGTGCGGGCCGGCCCGCCGACCGGCCGGCGGAACAGGACGGGCAGCCTGCCGGACACGCCGCGGGCGGTGGCCCGGACGCCGGACCGCTCCCCGCTGAGACGGGCGGCGGCGCCGACTCGGCGACCGACCGGGCCAGGGCACTGCTCATCCCGGTCGCCGACCCCCAGGCCCCGCAGGACCAGCCTCCCTCGGTGGCCCCGGTCCTGCCGGGACGTCCCGCGCCTGCCCGGCCCGAGGTCCGTGCGCCGAGCGAGCCGGAACTCATGGGCGGCATCGCCTGCCCCTGGTGCGGCACCGCCAACCAGCCGACGCGGCACTTCTGCGCACGGTGCGCGATGCCCATGGCCAGCGGCCCGGTGAACCCGGCGCGCAGGCCGTGGTGGCGGCGGCTGCGCGACCACCGCAACCGGGAGGCCCCCTGGGCCGGTGACCGTCCGCGGCTGCGCCGTCAGTTGGGGCGCATCCTGCGCTGGGTGGTGGGCGCCGCGGTGGTGGCGTTGGTGGTGACGGGCCTGTTCCACACCGGGCAGGCCGTCGACGCGATACGCGACCACTTCTCGAAGCGGGCCCCGATCACCCCGGACTCGTACCAGGCCAAGCGCTCCTATCCGGGCCACGGGCCGAACCTGGCGTTCGACCCGTTCAACAACACCTGGTGGGGCCCCGGCGTCACACCGGGCGAAGGGGAGTGGCTGGAGGCCCGCTTCGACGAGCCGGCCCGTCTGCTGGACATCGGGATCACACCGGGCGAGTCGACGCACGCGGACACCCTCGGCAAGAGCTCGCTCCCGCACCGGATCGAGGCCCGCATCACCACGGACGACGGGAAGGTCACCACCCAGGACATCGTCCTCGACCAGGGCAGCGGCTTCCAGCACCGGCCCTTCAGGTTCCAGAACGTCACCTCGGTGCGTTTCACCGTGCGTTCGGTGTACAGCACCGCGAAGAAGCAGGTGGCCATCGCCGCGATCGAGTTCTTCGGGCCGTCCCACGGCGGTTCGTGACCGGTCGGGGTGTGCGGCGGCCCGCCGCGGCCGTCCGTGCGGCGGTCCGGGGAGGGCCGCCGCACGGCATCCGGTCAGTCCCCGGTCCGCTCCACCGGAATCCACAGCTCCGCGTCCGCCTGCGCGGCGTCGTCCGACAGCCGGGTGCGCAGGATCTCAGGGCCCGGCCTGCTCCAGTACGGGTTGGAAGGGAACCACTGGGTGAACACGTCCCGCCACAGGAACTGGAGCGTCTGCGGGAACGGCCCCGAACTCTCGAAGACGGCCCAGGTACCGGCGGGCACCGCGAGCGTGTCGAGGTCGGCGGGCACCTCAGCGCCCGTCACCACACCGTGGTAGTAGTCCAGTTCGGTGCCTTCCGCGCGGCTGTCGGCGAGGTCGTCGCTGACCGCGACGATGCCGTCCGGCTGCTGGTCGGACAGGCGCTTCATACGCTCCACGGTGTCAGGAGCGATCCCCCGGATGAACGCGACGATCGCCGGGTTCACGCCCTCGTGCACGAGCGGTACGCGCGCCTTCTTCCCCGCCACCCGGAACGCTTCCTTCTCCACGACCCGGTATCGCATGCTGCTGCTCCCTTCGACAATGAGACGGAAGGACATCCGGGGCTGCGACTGGAGCGCCGCGCCCGACCGCCTGGCCTCGCCGGGCCCGACGCCGTGCATGACGCGGAACGCCCGCGCGAACGCCTCGCCCGACGTGTAGCCGTAGCGCACCGCGATCTCCAGCAGCGTCCGCTCCCCCGCCAGCACCTCGGCGCCCGCGACGGTCAGCCGCCTGCGCCGGATGTACGCGGACAGCGGCAGACCCGCCAGCGCGGAGAACAGCCGCCGGAAGTGGTACTCCGACGTCAGCGCGATCCGTGCCAACACGGCCGGCTCGATCCGCTGGTCGAGGCGGTCATCGATGTACTCCATGGCCTGGTTCAGCCGCTCCAGCACCCCGGTCCCCTTCCCTTGTGCCTCTCACGTTAGGAAGCACCCACCCTGCCGCACCCGACCTTCCGTGCCCGCTCCGGTCGGGCCGGCGGCACACCAGCGCACCGCGCCTGCGCGGGTGCCGGTCCCGTGGGCGATGATGACGGCATGGCACGCACCTTCGAAGAACTCGTCGACGAGGCCGACTCGGTGTCCGTGGACGGCTGGGACTTCTCCTGGCTGGACGGCCGGGCCACCGAGGCGCGCCCCTCCTGGGGCTACCAGCGGCTGATGAGCGCGCGGCTGGCCACCGTGTCGGCGGCGCTCGACGTCCAGACCGGTGGCGGCGAGGTGCTGGCGGGGGCGGACCGGTTCCCGCCGGTGATGGCCGCCACCGAATCCTGGCCGCCGAACCTGGCCAGGGCGACCGCGCTGCTGCACCCGCGCGGCGTGGTCGTCGTCGCGGACCGGGACGAGCCGCCGCTGCCGTTCGCCGACGCGGCGTTCGACCTGGTCACCAGCCGCCAGCCGGCGACGGTGTGGTGGTCGGAGATCGCCCGCGTGCTGCGGCCCGGCGGGACGTACTTCGCGCAGCACGTCGGCCCCGAGACCGTCTTCGAACTGATCGAGTTCTTCCTCGGCCCGCTCTCCGACGAGCTGCGCCGCAAGCGTCATCCCGATGTGGAGACCGCGGCGGCGCGGGCCGCAGGTCTTGAGATCGTGGACGTGCGCATGGAGCGGCTGCGGATGGAGTTCTTCGACATCGGCGCGGTGGTCTACTTCCTGCGCAAGGTGGTCTGGACGGTCCCCGGCTTCACCGTGGAGCGGTACCGGGACCGGCTGCGCGCGCTGCACGACAAGATCGAGGCCGAGGGCGCGTTCCTCGCCCATTCCAGCCGGACCCTCATCGAGGCCCGCAAACCCGAGCGGGCCTGAGCGGCGGCCGGCGCGTCCGGCCGTGGCCGGTTTCCTCCCCGTCATCTTCCGCATCGGTGGCCCCGGGCACTACTTCTGCTGCACCGGTCCGAGGAGGCCCCCTGATGACTGCCGCGCACCGCAACCACGGCTCCTGTGCACCCGCACGGATGACACGCTTCGACGACATCTACACACAGCCGGACCCACGCCCCTATTTCCGCACCCTGGGGCCGCTCGGCTACCGCACGCCGCATTACGCCCAGGGCCTCTTCCGCCGCCTCGCACACCACATCGGCATCCCCGGTCCGACGGGCGAGGGCGGCGACAGGCGGGCCACGGTCCTGGACGTCTGCTGCTCGTACGGCATCAACGCCGCCCTGCTCAACCACCATGTGACCTGGGACGAGTTGCACACCCGCTACACCTCGCCGCAGGCCGCCCGCTGGACCACCGCCGAGCTGATCGAGGCGGACCTGGCGTACTACGCCGCGCGCCGCCGCAGCGACGCGGTGCCGGTCATCGGTCTCGACATCGCCGCGCCTGCCCTCGCCTATGCGCGCGCGGCCGGCCTGCTGGACGCGGCGTTCGCCGAGAACCTGGAAACGGCGCCGCCCACCCCTGCGCTGCGCCGGGCCGCGGGTGGTGTCCGGCTGATCACCGTGACCGGCGGCGCCAGCTTCCTGAGCGCCCGTACGTTTCACGCGCTGCTGGACAGCACCGAACGACCGCCGTGGGTGGCCGCGTTCGTGCTGCGCACCGGCTCCTACGGCGACATCGCCATCGGCCTGGCCGAGCACGGTCTGGTCACCGAGAAGGACACCGCCCGCACCTATCCCCAGCGGCGCTTCACCGACGCGCGGGAACGGCAGTACGCCATCGCCGCGGTCACCGCCGCAGGTGACGATCCGCACGGCGCGGAGACCGGCGACCACTTCCACACGGCACTGCACCTGTCCCGGCCCGCGGTGGAAGCGGCAGCCGAGCCGTTGCACACCGTGCTACGGGCGCCGTAACCCATAGCCCACGCGCGCCAACCGCCGCATCTGTCACGCCAGTTCGTCACTCAGCCCCGAGCGAGTCCGATGGCCTGCCAAAGGCCCCAGCCGCTCAGGATGAACAGCAGGCAGATGCCGAGGTTGATCACCTTGTGTTCCAGGAATACGGCCACGAACTCGCGGAGCGTCGCGCTGGGCCAGAAGTACGCGGCGGTGGGCGAGCCCACGACCTGTCCCTTGACGCCGCACCTACGTGCCGTCAACGCGGCGCGGAACGCGTGGTAGTTGTTGGTCACGATGACGCACCGGTAGTCGGGGTTCGCCTTCTCCATGAGGGCCCGGCTGAACCTGAGGTTCTCCTCGGTGGTGCGGGAGCGGTCCTCCCGCTCGATCCGGTCGGCCGGGAAGCCGCGCTCCACCAGGTAGTCGGCCATGGCGTGGGACTCCGGCAGCTCTTCGTCCGGCCCCTGCCCGCCGGAGGTCAGCAGCACCGGCCGGCCGCCGCGTGCGCAGAGCCGTTCGTGGACGGCGCGTCCGCGCTCCAGCCGGCCGGCCAGCAGGGGCGGCACCCGGCGCCCGCCGATCAGGCCGGAACCCAGCACCACCACGTAGTCGGCGTCGCGCCTGACCCGCAGGCGCCCGTAGAGGAAGGCGTAGCCGACGAAGCACAGGAACAGGAATCCGACGTAGCCGAACAGCGCCATGACGGTGCCGGTGATCACCACCAGGGTCGGGGTGTGCCGGGCGATCGCCACGACCAGCAGCACGGCGACGGCGAGGATCAGCAATCCGGTCAGCAGCGACATCAAGTTGCCGAGGCTGCGGCCTTCCTTGCGGAGCATCTGCACGCCGTTGGCTATCAGGAAGACACCGAACACGACGATGCCCAGCGTCAGCACCGCCAGAATCGCCAGGATCGCGATGCCGCCCACGACGGGGGACTTGCTGCCGACCTCGGCCACCCACCCGATCACGCTGAACACGACGGCGAAACCCAGGAACACGGCATTGCTGAACCGGCGCCGGTCACGCAGCACGCCGACAAGAAAGAGGGCGAAGCAGAAGATCGCCGGGGCGAAGGGAAGCATCCGCACATCGTATGCAGGGCACGGCATGTTCCTGCCGGAGGGTCAGTTCCGGCCGCCCTTTCCTCCGGGTCACGCCACCTCGTCCGGGCCGGCCGCGAGCCTGCCGTGCGGGGTGCTCGTCGACCGGTGGCCGGTCCCGTGGCGGGTCCGGTGGCGAAGCATCCCCCCACCCGGGTAAGTTAGGTAAACCTAACCTAACCTCTCTATCGTGGAGATCTGGATGCGCACCCTCAACAGCCCGCCCGCGCAGCCCACGCACGCCGAACGCATCCGCACCATCCTGGCCTCGGCCCAGTCGATGACGCTGATCACCGACGAGTCCCGCACCGAGGTGTCCCGCCTGAACGAGCCCGGCCTCACCCAGCACATCCACCTCCACCCCCTGACGGACGAACCCGAGCCCGGCCCCGGCCACACAGCGCCGCGACGGGTGCCCGCCACCCTCGAATTCACCGACGTCGCCCCCACCGCCGTCCGCGACCGGGTACGCGCCCGCGTCACCGTCATGGGCTGGCTGACCTCACCCCCGCGCCCCGACTCGGCCAACGGCCGGTGCATGCAGTTCACCCGCGCCGTCCTGGACACCATGACGGCCAAGGCGTCCGTGGGCCTCGCCGACCTGATGGCCGCCACCGCCGACCCGCTGGCCACCTGCGAGGCAAGCATGCTCACGCACCTGGTCGACGACCACCACGACCTCGTACGGCTGCTGATCCGCCTGGTGGAACCCCGCCTCGTCCAGGGAACACAGCGCGCCGTCCCGCTCGCCCTCGACCGGTACGGCGTCACCCTCCGCCTCGAATACGCCGGCGGCCATCACGACGTACGGATCCCGTTCCCGACCCAGCTCACCGACGTCGACCAGTTCGGCCTCCAGATCCACGCCCTGGAAGCCGCCGCCCGCCGCCGCTCGCACCGCAGCCGCCTGCTCAGCGACTCCTGACCCGGCGGCATCCGGACCACCGCCGTACGCCTACGACCACCCCGGCCCAACCGCCGTGGAAACGCGCGCCCGTGAGAGGTGCCGGGGAAGGTCCGGACCCACAACCCCACAGCCCCACCTGCCCCCCTCGAACGATCGGGCAAAAGCGGGCACGCCGCCGGGCGTAACGGGCCGCCGCACCGTCAAAACGTGCTGGCCACAGGGGTGTTGACGGCCGGCACCTGCGAATCGGGCACCGACGGACTCCGGTGCCCCAGGGGAGTCGGCCGGTCACCACGCGCGAGCGACCTCACAGGCTCCACCAGTCACCCACACAACATCTCCACGGGGGTCAACCTCGTTACGTGGCTATGACATAGCCGGCTTGACGGTCGCTGTCATCGCCCAAGTAGGTTCGGTATGAACCAAGTTTCCACTACACACCGGCGTCCCTACGCCGGCAGGAGGGACGCCCATGGGTGCCCACGCCCGCCCCAACCGCATACACCGAACCGGAGTCCGGATCGCGATGGTCGCGCTCGTCGGAGCCGCCTTGCCGATCACCGCCGGCGGCCTCGCCGAGGCAGCGACCCCCGGTGCCACGCACTCCGCCGACGACAACCAGGACGCGCAGCAGCAGTCCCAGCCCACCCGGGCGGCGCAGCACGCCGTCCAGGACAAGGCAGCCGACGCGCAGGACGCGAAGGACCAGGACGCTCCCAAGATCAACGCCGACCACGCCTTCCTGCTGGACGCCCGCGACGGCAGCCAGGAGCGGGAGATGTGGGCCGGGGCCAAGGCCGACGAGAGCGTGCCGATGGCCAGCACCACCAAGATCATGACCGCCGTGGTCGTGCTCAAGCACCCGGAGTTGCTCGACCGGCAGATCGAGGTGAAGCAGGAGTACCGGGACTACGTCCAGAAGGTCGGCGGCAGCACCGCCGACCTCCAGACCGGCGACAAGCTGACCGTCCGGCAGATGCTGCACGCCATGCTCATCCCGTCCGGCGCGGACGCCGCGCGGGCCCTGGCCGACAACTTCGGCCACGGGGACACCCAGGACGCGCGGATCGCCGACTTCGTGGACCAGATGAACGCCGAGGCGCAGCAACTGGGCATGACCGGCACGCACTTCGACACCTACGACGGCATCTCGCACGGCAACAACCACAGCACCGCCCGCGACCTGGCCAAGCTCGGCCAGCGTGCGATGCTGCAGCCGGTGTTCGCCGATGTCGTGAAGAACAAGCAGTTCAAGACCGAGGCCCCGGCGGCCAACGGCCACACCCGGTACTACACCTGGAACAACACCAACGAGCTGCTGGGCAGCTACGACGGTGCCCTGGGTGTCAAGACCGGCAGCGGCCCGGAGGACGGCTACTGCCTCGTCTTCGCCGCCAAGCGGGACAACCGCACCCTCGTCGGCGCGATCCTCAGGGACGACAAGGGCCGCTTCGACGACGCCACCAAGATGCTCGACTGGGGCTTCGCCCACTGAGCAGCCATCACCGGCGGCGGGCGCGACCGTGAGGTTCGCGCCCGCCGTGCCTCACGACCGTCCGGTCGAACGCTGCGCGCCGACCGTCGCGAGCACCGCGTCGGCCAGTTCCCCGACGGACCGGTGGCCGCCCACATCGATACGTTCCAGGCCCAGCCTGTCGACGGCGTCCACCATGAGCGCCTGATAGCGCACGGTGCGGGCCAGGAACTGATCCATCAAGTGCCGTTCCTCGCCGGACGCTTCCGCGTAACGGCCTGCCTCGCGCACCCGGGCCCGGAGAACAGTCACGTCGGCGGTCAGCCACACGGCCGCGGTGTGCGGGGCCTTCAACTCCGCGACGTTGACCGGCCACAGAGCCGAACCCTCCAGCACCAGGCCGGCCCCGGCACCCGGACCGGCCGCGTGATCCGGCCCGGCCGCGTGGTCCGCGATCAACTCCTCGATTCGGGGCCACAGCCGTGTGTAGTGGTCCAGAACAGAGGTCATCAGCTCATCCACCGTGAGCGATCCGTAGTGCTCGGCGACATGCGCCGGAACCTCCCGCTCCGGCGTCCGCCAGGGCCGCCCCGGGTGCCGCGCCAGCCTGTCGGTCGACAGATACGCGAACCCGAGCCGCTCCGCCACCACCCGGGCGACGGTCGACTTCCCGGCATTCGACGTCCCCCCGACCAGCACCACCCGCACGCCTCGCATGCCCGCGACCCTATCGGCGTTCGGCGTTCAGCGTTCGGCGTTCGAGGTCAGTCGTTGGAGGTGCGGCGGCGGGAGGCCAGGATCAGGCCGGCGCCGGCCGTGAGGGCGATGGCGCTGCCACCGATCGCCCACGGAGTGGCGGGTCCGACGCCGGAGGCGGCGAGCTCGGCACCAGCGGCCGTGGAGGCGGGAATGGTGGTGCCCTGCGAGGACTTGGCGGCGTCCGGGCCGGGCGCGACGGCCGGCTTGACGCCGTCGCCGCGGTCGCCGCCGTGCTGCTCGTGCTGATCACCGGCGGCGGACTCACTCCCCTCGCCGTTCTTGTCATCGGCGCCGGACGTGGGCTTCTTCTTGGCCGCTTCCTTGTCCGCCTTGTCCTTGGCGGCCTTGTCCTTGGCGGCCTTCTCCTTGGCGGCCTTCTCCTCGTCCGCCTTGTCCTTGGCGCGGGCCTCGTACTGGCCGACCTCCAGGAAGTGGCGGATGTCCTCGGGAGTGCCGCTCCTGAGTGCCTTGTGGGCGGCTGCCTTCACCGCAGGACCCCCGACGCTGGAGATCTGGACGGTGCGAACCAAGTCGTCCGCCTGACGGGCCTGGTACTGCCCGACGGCCAGGAAGTGCCGGATGTCCTCCGGGGTGCCCTTCAGTGCCTCAAGGGCGGCTTTCCTCACCCTGGGGCCGCCGAAGTTGTAGATCTGCGAGGTCCGCACCCGGTCATCCACGTCCTGGGCATCCTGTCGGCCGACCTCCAGGAAGTGCACCCGGTCCTCAGGGGTGCCGTTGAGCGCCGCCTCGGCGGCCTGCCTGACTCCAAAACCTGAGTTCTCGTCAGCCAGGATCCTGAGGATGGCGAAGAAGTTGTCCTCGTCAGCCTTCGTCTTCCCCTGCGCGTCCGGCTTCGCATCCGACTTCGCATCCGGCTTCGCGTCAGGGGCGGCGTCCGGTGCGGCGTCAGGGGCGGAGTTGGCCGGCGCAGCGGTGGCGTCGGCAGCAACGGCCGGAGAAGCGAACAGAACGGCAGGCGCAATCGCGGCAGCTGCGACGACGGATGAAACACGGGACAGCTTCACACGAACCCCCACTTTCCCAGGAAAGATGCAGTAAACAACCTGTAAAGCATAAGTGAGTGTGAATTTTCCCTGTTCAGGGGGTTCGTTGCCAGGGGTCTGGTGGGGCCCGGCGAGGGGCCTGTGATGGGGACCGGTGAGACGCTCCGATCACCGCAGGCCCCAACCCGATTCGCGCTCCCCCTCGGATCACACCAAGTGCCGTCGGAGCTTGAGGGTGCTGTCCGCGCGGGTGCCTGACTCCCCGGCAGGGCTGGTCGCGGGGCGTTGGTAGGTCTCGCTGACCTGTACCTCCCACTGCCCGGCCGGGAGGCCGAGCGTGGTCAGGATCTCCTCAGGGGTGGGGAAGTGCAGATCCGGGGCGAGGTCGTGGTCCCAGAAAGGGGGGCCCGCGTGGCTGACGATGAGGAGCAGCCCGCCGGGTGCGACGGCCCGGGAAGACGTGCGCAGTATCCGCTCTCTGGCCTCGGCAAGCGGCGGGTACAGGAAATGGGCGGAGACCAGGTCGAACTCCCCCTCGGGGAACGACGCGTCCAGGTCGTGGTGCTGCCAGTCGATGTGGTCGCCCACGCCCGCCGCCGCAGCTTGCCGGGCAGCGCGCTGGAGAGCGGTCGGCGATACATCGGTGGCGGTGACACGCCAGCCCTGCGAAGCGAGCCAGACGGCGTCCGCCCCTTCGCCGCACCCGAGTTCCAACGCCGTGCCGGGGCGCAACCCGTCGGTCTCACGGACCAGTGCGGAATTCGGGTTGCCGCTGAAGATCTTGTCGGCGGCGCGGTAGCGGGCGTCCCAGAACTCCTCGGTCGAGGCCGACCCGGCGTCGGGGGCGGCGTCGGAGGCCGTGTCGGAGATGGCGCCAGGGCCGACGTCAGGGGAAGCACCAGGCTTGGCGTCAAGTGCCGTGTTGTATAGGCCATTTGTGCCGTGTGCGGAAGCGGCCGGGGTGCTGGTCATCGTTGCGGGCCTTTCGTGGTGGTGTGGGGTGAGAGGGGCGGCAGGGGTGGATGTCACAGTCCGTGCCGACGGTCGGCGAGGACGCGCTCACACACCTCGCGTTCCGCTTCCGGGGAGAAGGGTTCGCCGACGCGACGGGCTGCGACGGCGACCCTGGTGTCCTCGGCTATCAGGTCGGCGTTGATGGCACCGGCAGCGCGTGCCCCTGCGGCGGCGGAGCCGATGACCTGCTCGGTCGGGGCGGTCGCATTGCCCGCCACCCACACTCCCGGTACGGCGGTCTGCCCCATGGCGTCACCAGGTAGGTGACTGCCGATCACCGTCCCGGCCCGCTCCAGGTCGGCCGGCTCCAGACCGAGGGCGTCCAGGAATCCGGCGCGGGAGACGAACCGCGGGGCCACACACAGCACTTGGCAGGGGACTACCGTGCCGCCGGCAAGCCGTATCCCGGTCAGCCGTCCGTCGGCCTGTTCCACGGCGCTCACCTCACCGTCCACCACCGCGATGCCGCGGGCGGCGAGCTGCTCGTACTCCTCGTCGCTCGGCTCGGGGGCGGTGTGCAGGAACAGCGTGACCCGCTCGCTCCACTGCCGCCACAACAGTGCCTGGTGCACCGCCAACGGCCCGGTTCCCAGAACCCCGATCGTCCGGTCGCGTACCTCCCAGCCATGGCAGTACGGACAGTGCAGGACGTCCGAGCCCCACAGCTCGGCCAGACCCGGCACCTCGGGTAGCTCGTCCACCAGCCCCGTCGTCACCAGCAGCCGCCTGCCGTGCACGGTGCCGCCGTCGGCGAGCCGTACGACGAAGCCCGTGCCGTCCCGCGCCGCGGATACGACGGTGCCCTCCCGGAACCGGCCGCCGTACGCCCGCACCTCGTCCCGCCCGTCGGCCAGCAACGCGCCGGGCGCATCGCCCTCCCGGCCGAGGTAGGCGTGGACTCCCGTGGACGCAGCGTTGCGCGGCTGCCCACTGTCGATGACGATCACCGATCGCCGCGCCCGCCCCAGCATCAGCGCCCCGCTCAGACCGGCGGCACCACCTCCGATCACCACGACCTCGTACCGCTGATCGCGCTCGGCCGACGAGTCGTTCGCCTGCCGTCCGTTCACCTGCCGCACCGTTCGCTCCTTCATTTGCAGGACCTCCGTTCCGATGCAGACCATGCGCGCACCCACTCCGGCACGGCAACCTTCTTTGCCGTCACAGCAAAACGGTGCGGGAGGCCAGAAGCGGGAGGGTGCTGCGAACGGGGCGGCGGCGGAAGCGATGACACTGCCGAGCGGATGGGGGGCGGCGTTCATCGCGGCTGTATCTGTGGGGTGGGTGGGGGGTGGTCGACGCGGAGGGTGCGGATGATCTCCCAGGTGCTGCCGTCGCGGTGGGCGCCGCGCAGGCCGTCGAAGGTGCCGATGCCTCCGCGGGCGATCAGGTCGTCGTGGGCGAGGCCGGACGTCGCCACGGTGCGGGCCGGATCCCAGGTGGTGGACACGGTCAGGCGGCGGCCCATCTGCACCCAGCCCGTGAGGGTTCCGGTGACGAGCCAGGCGTCGGGAGCGGCGGTCGTGAAGCGCCGGGCCTGCCGCAGCCAGGACGCGGCGTCCTCGGGCCAGTCGACCGCGTCGATCACCTCACCTCCGCGCTCCTGCCACCTGTCGGCCAGCAGTTGCGCGGCCCGGCGCGCGGGGGCGTCCCGCGACGAGCCGGTCACCAGGGTGACCGGGCGGGGGCTCATCGCCTCCAACAGGCGGATGACCGCGTCGGATTCCGGTTGGGTCAGCGGCGGCGAAGGTGGTGTGGCCACCGGCCGGGTGGTCTTCGGTGACCAACCGTCCGGCGGCGCCTGCCCCTCCTTCATTCCTCGTCACTCCCTCTCATTCCTCGTCGCTTCCTTCGTCGGGCACGGTGCGCCACGGCACCCGCGCCTTCGTCTCCGATGGCCGGTCAGGCATCGTGGAAGACCAGGCCCAGGGTGTGACGCCGGCCCGAGCGGATCGCGGAGACGCCGTGCCGTACCGGGGAGGCCGACCAGCCCCGCGGGGAGCGGACCGGGCGGTCGCGGGTGGTGAACACCAGCCCGTGGCCCTGCGGGATCAGGGTGGCCGTGCCCCTCGACTGCGCCCGCGGGCGCTGCTCGACCAGCAGGAACTCCCCGCCCGTATGGTCCTCGCCCGGCGCGTTCAGGTTGATCACGACCTGGAGGGGGAAGACCTTCTCGCCGAAGACGTCCCGGTGCAGGGCGTTCCAGTCACCCGTCTCGTAGCGCAGCAGGATCGGCGACGGTCTGTCCTGGCCCGCCCGGTGGCATATCTCCAGCCACTCCTTCAGGTCGTCGGGCCACTCCGCCTCCCGGCCGAGCTTGCCGTACCAGTCGCGGGCGATCGGCGTCAGCCGCGGGTACAGCTCCTCGCGCAGCCGCTGGACCGGCTCGGGGAACGGGGTGTCGAAGTAGCGGTACTCGCCCGCTCCGAACCGGTGACGCTGCATGTTCACCGTGGTCCTGAAGCGTTCCGGTTCCTCGTAGAGCGCGGCGAGTTGGGCGCACTGGGTGGGGGTGAGCAGCTGGGGCAGCAGCGCGCAGCCGTAGTCGTTCAGCTCCGCGGTGACCGCCTGCCAGTCGGCCGCTGCCACCTTCTTCGCAAAGCCGTCCCGCCGCGCCACGGTCGTTGTGCGGGTGCTCGCATTCTGCGTGGCGGTGCTGCTCATGCCGTTCGCTCCAATGTCAGCAGGGTGTGTTTGACCCCTTCTCCCCCGACGTAGCCGCCCGCGGTGCCGTCCGAGCGCACCACGCGGTGGCAGGGCACCACCACGGGCAGGGGGTTCGTCGCGCACGCCGTGCCCACCGCGCGTACCGCTTTCGGGCTGCCGGACGCGGTGGCGACCTCGGCGTAGCTCTCGGTGTGGCCGTAGGCGATGTCCGGCAGGTGTACGAGGACGTCGCGGCGGAAGCCCTTGGAGAGCCGCCAGTCCAACTCCAGCTCGAACCGGGTGCGTTGCCCCGCGAAGTACTCATCGAGCTGGCGGGCCGCTCTCTCCAGGCGGGTCGGGGCCTGGAGTATGCGCGGGCTGACCTTGTCGGCCAACTGTTGGAGCACCGCTTCGTGGTCCTGTACTTCGTAGGCGACCCGCATCAGCCCCTGGTCGGTGGCGGCCAGCAGCAGCGCGCCGACCGGTGTGTCGATGGTGCGGTAGGCGACGTCCAGGACTCCCTCCTGCTGGGCCTGTGCCTCCAGGCGCTCGTGCAGCCGGGCGAGCGTCGGCTCGTCCTGCCAGGGCAGCCCGGCGAAAGGGTTCCCGGTCTCCTCGTCGGATGCGGTCATCGGGCCGCTCCCTTCTTTGCGGTGTCGTCTCTCGGATAGGTGGTACGCAGGGTCTTGATGCCGTCGGCCGCCGCCCTGCGTGCGGCGTCGGTACTCCCGCCGGTCAGCGCGGCGATCTCCCGGTACGGCAGCCCTGCCAGGTAGTGGTAGGCCACCGCCTGGCGCTGCCGCTGCGGCAGCGCCTTCAGCGCCGCCCACAGGTCTCCGTCCCACGCTTCGGGCCGGTCGCCGTCCCCAGGGCGTTCCGGGATCTCGTCCACCGCCACCGGGCGGCGGGCGTTGGCCCTGGCGATGTCGATCGCCTTGCGGTGCGCGATCGTCACCAGCCACGCCTCCACGTGGGCGTCCGGATCAAGGCCGGGGTACGCCGTCATCGCCGACAGAAACGTCTCCGACCAGGCGTCCTCCGCGTCCTGCGGGCCCAGTACCGCGCGGCACACGCGCAGCACCATGGGCCCGTGGTCATGCACGATCTGCTCGAAAGGTTGCAAGGTCACACTCCGTAAACGACGCGCAGGCCCGGAACGTGAGACCGGACTTCAAAAAAGTCGGCCCGCGTCCGCCGCCGACGGCGCCTCCAGGTCCAGCAGGAACCGCTTGCGGTCCAGCCCGCCCGCGTAGCCGGTCAGGCTCCCGTCCGCGCCCACCACACGGTGGCACGGCACGATCACGCACAGCGGGTTGCGGCCGTTGGCCGCCCCCACCGCCTGTGCCAGCGACACGTCGCCCAACTCCCGTGCGAGGTCACCGTACGACCGCGTCCGGCCGTACGGGATCTGCGTGAGCAGTTTCCACACCCGGTGGTCGAAGGCGTCCCCGGCGGGTTCCTGCGGCAGGTCGAAGGTCTCCCGCTCGCCGGCGAAGTACTCGCCGAGCTGATGACGTATCAGGGCGAAGCTCGCGTCGTCGCGTTCGCCGAATTCCTCCGTCCCTGGGCGTCCTCGATGCGTCGCGAAGTACAGGCCCACCAGCGCCCCGTCATCGGCGACCGCCGTCAGGTCCCCCAGCGGCGAACCGATCACCGCATGCGTGCGCGTCATCGTCTCTTCACGTCCCTTCGGTCCACAGCGGACCGGCCCTGCGGCCCGCCGCCTCTTCCTGCAAACTGCCTCGTCACTTCGTAGACGTCCCGGCCGCCCGGAACGTGAGATCCGGATCGTGAGAGGTGCGGCGCAGGCGCGACGCGGGGCGCGATTTTCGCAGGTCAGGGCCCTTGGGATGGCCGCTGTGCGGCGAGCGCGGATTGCTCGGGATGCAAAGTGGAGGCGGGGCCCTTTCACTGGGTGTAGTGAGTGCATCCGCTTCACCGGGTGCGGCCGAGGAGGTGCCCGCCACGGTGGTGGCGGCCAACCCGAACCTTTCGGTGCCGGGCGGCATCAGCGCCGCCCACGGCGAGGTCCGTGTCATCGACGACGTGCCCACCGTGCCCGGCCCGTGGCGGAGTTGCGGGGCGGGCCCCGGGGCCGGGCGGTGCGGGGGCGCCGGCACCGGGGCGGAGCCGTGGCCCGCGGGTGCCGGCCGGCGGACGCGCCGTCGTGCGCGATGAAGGCGCAATGAAGGGGAGCAGGTAAGGGAGATGGCCGTTGTTCCGGGCGGGACGTCGCCGAACGGGGCGGGCCGACGCCTGCACTTCGTCTTCGAGTCCACCTGTGACCGCGCCCCGTCGGCCGTGGCGCTGGAGTGCGCGGGGCAGACCCTGACCTACCGCGAACTCGAAGCCCGCGCCAACCAGTTGGCCCACCACCTGAAGGGGCTCGGCATCGGCCGGGAGGCACGCGTGGTGGTACTGGTGCCGCGGTCGGTGGACATGTACGTGTCCCTGCTCGGGGTGGGGAAGGCGGACGCGACGTTCGTGCCCGTCGATCCGGCGGCGCCCCGGGACAGGGTCGCCTACATCGCCCGGGACGCGGGCGCCGACCTGGTGCTGACCACGTCGGCGCTGGCCCCGGCCGTCGAAGGTCTCGGGTGCCCGGTGATCGAGTGGGAGTCCAGCAGGCGCGCGTTGGCCGCGGCGCCCACGACCCGGCCGCCGGTCGGCCCGGACGGCGCGGGGCATCCCTACGGCCAGGACAGCCACGATCCCGCGGCCTACGTCATGTACACCTCGGGTTCGAGCGGCCGACCCAAGGGGGTGGAGATCGCCCAGTCGAGCATCTGCAGCTTCCTCGACGTCGTCCCCGGGATCTACGACGTGCAGCCCCACGACCGGGTCTACCAGGGGATGACGATCTCCTTCGACTTCTCCATCGAGGAGATCTGGCCGACGTGGTCGGTCGGCGCGACGGTCGTCGCCGGTCCCGACGGCTCCGCCCGGCTCGGTGCCGAACTCGGCGAGTTCCTCGAAAGCCGGGCGATCACGATGCTGTACTGCGTGCCGACGCTGCTGGAGACGATCCCCCAGGAACTCCCGCGCGTCCGCGGCCTCGTGGTCGGCGGTGAAACCTGCCCCGCCCAGCTCGTCGAACGGTGGAGCCGCCCCGGGCGCCGCATGCTCAACACGTACGGGCCGACCGAGACCACCGTCACCGCCACCTGGACGACGGTGGTACCGGGGCGGCCCGTGACCATCGGCAGGCCGCTGCCGACCTACTCCGTGGTGCTCCTGGACGAGCAGCGCAGGACCGTACCGGACGGCGCGGTCGGGGAGATCTGTATCGGGGGCGCCGGTGTGGCGCGCAGGTATGTCGGGCGGCCTGACCTGACGGCGGACCGGTTCATCGAGCACCCCCTGGCACCGGACGGCGGCCGGCTGTACCGGACGGGAGACCTGGGGCGGATGACCGCCGATGGGGACATCGAGTTCCTGGGGCGGGCCGATGCCGAGGTGAAGATCCGGGGCTACCGGGTCGATCTGGGCGAGATCGACAGCGTGTTGCTGGAGGACCCCTGTGTGGCCGAGGCGGTCACCGCCCCGGTGGCCGCCGCGGAGCGCGAGGGCCGTACCAGGGAGCTGGCCGCCTACGTGGTCCGTGCGCCGGGCTGCACGGACGAGGAGGAAGCCCTGGTCGCGCGGCTGCACGGACGGCTGCGGGACCGGCTGCCCGGGTACATGGTGCCGTCCTACGTCGACCTGCTCCCCGGCCTTCCCGAGATGGCCAGCGGCAAGGTGGACCGCAAGAGACTTCCCGCGCCCACCGGGCGGCGGATGGTGGGCGGCGGCCCGGTGGTGGCCGTCGCGGACGAGCTGGAGCGGCGGGTACGGGACACCTGGGCCGAGGTGTTGGGCATCGAGCCCGACGGTCTGTCGGCCGAGGCGGACTTCTTCACCGACCTCGGCGGCCACTCGCTGCTGGCGGCCCGCGTGGTGACGATGCTGCGCGACCGGGGCGTCGGTACGACGGCCGCACTGCGCGACCTGTACGCACATCCGACGGTGCGCGGGCTGGCGGCGCAGCTGGGCGGCGCGGAGCGGTCCGGGCGGCCGACCGCGCCGCCCCGCCCCGAGCACATCCGCCACGGCAGGGGCACCCTCGCGGCGGCGGGAACGGCGCAGGCGGTGATCATCTACCTGCTGGCGCTCCTGTTCACGCTTCCTGTGGTCCAGGTGTTCAGCGCGCACGACGGGCGCATCACGGGCGGGCTCTGGGCGCAGTTGGTGGTGGCCGCGCTGATCGGCTACGCCGGTGTGCGGTGGATCCTGCCGGCCGTGCTCGTCCGCCCGCTGTCGGCGGGGATCCGTCCCGGCCGCTACCGGCTGTGGGGCCGGACCTACTTACGGCTGTGGGCGGCGAACATGCTGCTGGGCCTCGCTCCGCTCCAAGTGCTGAGCGGTTCGCCCCTGATGGGCCCGTATCTCCGGTTGCTCGGTGCGCGCGTCGGGCCGGGTACGACGATCGCCACGGGTGCGGTGTCGCTGCCCGCGCTGGTACGTATCGGCGGTGGCGCGTCGGTGGGGTACGGCGTCTCGCTGATCCCGTGGCGGGTGGCGGACGGCTGGCTGACGGTCGCGCCGATCGACATCGGCCCGGACGCCTACGTGGGGGCCAACGCGGTGCTCGAACCGGGGGCGCGGATGGGGGCCGGCGCGGGGCTCGGCGAGCAGTCCGTCGTCGGGCAGGGCGAGGCCGTCCCGGACGGCGCGCGCTGGACCGGATCGCCGCCTTCCGCGACGGACACGCTCGCCCCCGGTGTGGAGACGATGCTGCGCAACCCTGCGGACACCGGCGGGTGGCGGCGGATCGCCGCCGCGCTGGGCGGCCTGGTCCTGCTGGAGGCCGCCTCGCTCACCATGGCGCTTCCCGGTGTCGCGCTGTTCTGGTGGGCGGTGCTGACCTGGGGCGTCCTCGGGGGACTCATCGGGGCCGTGCTGTTCGGGCCGGTGTTCGTCGTCACCGTCTGCGCGGTGGTCGCCCTCGGCAAGCACCTGGTGCTGCCGCGGGTACCGGTCGGTGTGCACCCGGTGTTCTCCTCGCTCGGCCTGCGCAAGTGGCTGTCGGACAAGCTGCTGGAGTTCAGCCTCGGCTACACCAACTCGCTCTACGCGACCCTCTACACGGTGCCGTGGCTGCGGCTGCTCGGCGCGCGGATCGGGCGGGGCGCCGAGGTCTCCACCGCCGCGCACATCGACCCCGACCTGCTCACCCTCCGCGACGGCAGCTTCGTCGCGGACATGGCGCACGTCGGCGCGGCCACCTTCGCGGGCGGCCAGGTCGCGTTCGGCACGACCGAGGTGGGAGAGCGTGCCTTCGTCGGCAACGCCGCCGTCGTACCGGCCGGGACGCGGACCGGGCGGGGTTCGCTGATCGGTGTGGGCACGGTGCCGCCGCGGAGCGGAGTGCCCGAAGGCACCACCTGGCTGGGCTCTCCCGCCATCGACCTGCCGGTGCGCCAGAGCAGTGGCTCGTTCCCCGAACGGCTGACGTTCCGCCCGAGCCGCAAGGCCGTGCTCCAGCGTCTGGCCATCGAGTTCTTCCGCGTCACCATGCCCGCGTCGCTGCTGAGCGGCAGCCTCTACCTGTATCTGCTGGGGCTCGCCGCGGTCACCCGTGCCCTGAACCTGCCGTGGACGGCGCTCGTCTCACCGTTCCTCGCGGTCGCCGCCGGCTTCGCGGTCGTCGGGTACTGCGCCGCGGTCAAGCAGGTGGTCATCGGGACCTACCGGCCCCGGGTCGAGCCGTTGTGGAGCCTGTTCGTGCGTCGCACCGAGTTCATCACCGGCCTGTTCGAGGCGGCGGCGGTGCCGGCCGGTGTGGGGCTCCTGATCGGGACGCCGTTCCTCCCCACGGTGCTGCGCGGGTTCGGCACCCACATCGGCAGGGGCGCCTGGATCGGCACGACGTTCCTCACCGAGTTCGACCTGGTGGAGATCGGCGACGATGCCGCCGTCGGGCCCGGAGTCTCGTTGCAGACGCACCTGTTCGAGGACCGCGTGATGAAGATGGCGTCGGTCACCATCCGGGACGGCGCCAGCGTCGGCACCCGCGCGATCGTGCTGTACGACGGCGTGGTCGGCGAGGACGTCAGCCTCGGCGCGCTCTCGCTGCTCATGAAGGGCGAGCACCTCGCCCCGGGCACCAGTTGGCGGGGCATCCCGGCCGAAGGTGTCACCGAGCGGCCCGCCGCCCACGCTCCTGACAGCCCGGGGAGAAGCCCATGACCTACCACGGCATCCTCACCTCGTTGCGCCGGACGCTCACCGGCCGGAGCGCCGCCGTGCCCCCCATAGGGGACATAGGGGACCGCCCGCTGGCGCTCGTCTACCGCGGCCCCGCCTCGCTGCCGGCCGGCTGCGCGGAAGCCGTGGCCGAACTGCTGGCCGCCGGCCCCTGGAACCTGGACGTCCGCTACACGGGCCCGCGCGAGGCCCTGCCCCTGACGGCCGACGTGCTGGCCCGTGCCCAGGTTTACGCCCAGCCGGGCGGCGGCACCCTGGCGCACGGCTACCGGCACCTGAGGCGGCAGCGCGAGGCCATCCGTGACTTTGTCCGGGGCGGTGGCCGCTATCTGGGCTTCTGTCTCGGCGGGTATCTGGCGGGCGCCACCCCGGGGTTCGCGCTGCTGCCGGGCGACACCGACCAGTACATCTCCTCACGCGGCGCCACCGTGAGAGGCGACGACGACACCCTGGTCGACGTGGAGTGGCGGGGGCGGACGCGGAGCGTGTTCTTCCAGGACGGCCCGCTCTTCGAGCTCGACGACGACGCCGAAGCGACCGTTCTGGCCACCTATCCGAACGGCACGGTCGCCGCGCTCGCCGCGCCGTTCGGGAAGGGCCGCGTCGCGGTCGTCGGCCCGCACCCCGAAGCCACCGACGACTGGTTCACCGACGCCCGTCTCCCGGTGCGTCACGCCCGCGATCTGGCCCTCGATCTCGTGGGCGAGGCGATGAAGGGAACCACCTCCGCGACCTGACGGCTCCCCCGGCTCGTCGTCAACCACGGGTCCTCGCTGCCCGGAAGGCGTGCATCCGGCAACGCACCTGCCCTCCCCCTGCGGCCTGCTCCCCCGCTCCGCCTTCCTCCGCTCCACGCCGACGCGCAGCAGGCCACGGGCCCGTTTGAGTACGCATTGAGAACGCCTTGACCACGGCTCTCAACAATCCACTGCGTACAACTCCGAGGCGGCTCACGAGGCCGTTCCCGCGAGAGTGGTGACACCGCATCCGAGAGGGAGAGTAGGTAGCCCACGTGGTCACCTGGAACAGTACGCGCTACACCAGCCAAGAGGTCTTCGACCTCGAACAGCGCCGGATATTCGGGCGGCAATGGATGTGTGTGGCCCACTCCTCAGAAGTTCCCGAAGCCGGCTCCTTCATCCGGGTGGATCTCGGCGGCGAGAACCTGCTGGTCGTCCGGAACAGAGACGGCCGGATACGTGCCCTGGTGAATCTCTGCCGGCATCGCGGAGCCCAGCTCTGCCTCGATGACCAGGGCAGTTTCCGCAGATCCATCCGCTGCCTCTATCACGGGTGGACCTATGACCTCGACGGCCGGCTCGTCGGGGTGCCCTGGGCCGACGCCATGCCGCCCGGCACCAAGGACCGGCACCTGCACACCGCGTCCGCCACCGAATGGCTCGGTTACATATGGATCAATCTGGATCCCGCTGCCGCACCGCTCGATGACCAGGTGGACCCGCTGATACGAGCCCGGTTCGGGAACGATTTCAATCCCATTCCGCACTACGGCACCGAAGATCTCCGGATCGCGCACTCCATCTCCTATGACGTGCAGGCGAACTGGAAGATCCTCTGGGAAAACTTCGACGAGTGCTACCACTGCCCCACCATGCATGCCGAACTGTGCGCCGCGGTCCCGCAGTTCCGCGGCGGATACGGCACGGTGACAGGCCCGCAGGGGCTCGGGGCCCAACTCGCCGACGGAGCAACGGGTTTCTCGTCATCGGGTCAGGCCATCGCCCCCAAACTCCCCGGGGTGCCGGCCGCTGACGGGCACACCTTCTACGGAATCCTGCTGTGGCCGAACGCTTCGCTGGTATTCGTACCCGACCACGTGTTCTGGATGCGGCTCGAACCGCTGGGGCCGAGCCGCACCCGGGTGGTGGGTGACTGGCTCTTCCACCCCGACGCCGTCCGGGAGCCCGGCTTCGACCCCGCCGACGCGGTCAAGGTGATCGACGCCACGAACCGTGAGGACTTCGAAGCCTGCGAACGCGTGCAACTGGGCACGCATTCCCCCCACTTCGACGACGCGCAGATCCATTCCCCCTACGAGTACCGGATAGCTGAATTCCGGCGCTGGGTGGACAGCGCGCTGAGTGAAGACGGGGCCCCGTACACACCTGCGCAGCAGACGGAACAGACCGGAAATTCCGCGACGGATGCACGCACCCGGAACCGAGGAGAATCACGTGATGGATCAGCGACTTGAGAGCCACTACGCCAAGCTCGCCGAGATCTACAACGCGCTGTGGGAGAACCGGCCCGAATATCCGGACTGGATGGCGGAGGAGATACGTGCCCGCCTCGACGTCAAGGAAGGGAACCGGATCGCGGACATCGGGGTGGGCACCGGACTGTTCCTGCGGCGCCTGCTGCCCTACGCCACACCGAGCACCCCCGTGCTCGGCATCGACCCTTCGGCGCCCCTGCTGGACCTGTTCCCCGACGATCCGCGCCTCCACCCGGTGCAGGCGACGGCGGAGGACGTGGTCGCCCGCCGTGTGGAGCTTCCGTACGCGTCCTTCGACTCCATCGTGATCAAGGAAGCCGTCCATCACTTCAGCGACCTGGACAACACGCTGGCCGGCCTGTCCCACCTGCTGGCGCCCGGCGGCCGGTTCCTCATCATCGCCCTGCCCCCGAAGATCGGGTACCCGCTCTTCCAGGCGGCGCTCGACCGCTTCGCCGTGGAACAGCCGGAGCCGGAGCGGATAGCCGCCGCGATGCGCGGCGCCGGCCTCGAAACGACCATCGACTACGACGAATTCCAGGCGACGATCGAAAGGGAAACCTGGCTCCGCCTGGTCGCCGACCGCTGGATGTCGGTGCTCTCGAACTTCTCCGACGACGAGCTGGCCCGCGGCCTGGAAGAAATCCGGGAAACCCACACCACGCCCCATCTGGACTTCCCCGACCGGTTCACCTTCATCCTGGGGCACCGTCCGGCCTAGGACGTATCCGGAAACGGTTCGACGGGCCGTCCGGCGAACCATTTCCGGGCACCGCTCCACAGACGCGAATCCCCGCCCGCTCCCGGCCCTTGCCCATCCGCTGAGCCCATCCCGTGCACCGGAACACCGCTGAGAAGAGTGTGAATCAATGTCGGCAAAGTTGAGCCTACGGCAGCCCGACCGCGCGTCACTCATGGACGTGAGCCTGGAGACCCCGCGGCTCACGGACGGGCGCGAGATGTGGCGCATCGCCCGCGACGCGAAATCCCTCGACCTCAACTCGCCCTATTTCTACGTCATGTGGTGCCGGGACTTCGCGACGACGTCGGTGGTCGCACGGTCGGCTGACGGCGTGTGCGGATACATCACCGGATTCGCCAGGCCCGAGTACCCGGACACGCTGTTCGTCTGGCAGACCGCGGTGGACGCGGCACAACGCGGGCAAGGGCTCGCCCGCCGCATGCTGCATCACCTGGCCGGCAACCGGTACCGCTTCGTCGAGGCCACGGTCACGCCGGACAACATCGAATCCGACCGGTTCCTTTCCGCTTTCGCCCGCGACCGGAAAGCGGAAGTGCACCGTTCCCCGCTCCTGGGCCCTGAGCTGTTCCCCGTCGGTCACGAGCCCGAGACGCTCTACCGCATCGGCCCGCTCGGCGCGTAATCACCTCCGACCCCGTACCGGAGAGCCACCGCTCCGGAAATACCGCATACCGCACAGGAATTGAGGAGTCGCATGATCGTCCGATCGCTTGACGGGATCACGGGAACCGAAAGGGATGTCGAGGGCGATACCTGGCGCAGTCGCCGCATGGTGCTGGCCCGCGAGGGAGTGGGTTTCTCGCTGCACGACACCGTGCTGTACGCCGGTTCGGAAACCCGCATGTGGTACGCCCACCACATCGAAGCCGTCTACTGGATAGAGGGCCACGGCGAGTTGCTGAACGAGGAGACCGGTGAGAAGCACCAGCTGTCCCCGGGAACGATGTATCTCCTGGACGGCCACGAACACCACACCGTGCGCGCGGTCACCACCATGCGTGCCGTCTGCGTCTTCAATCCGCCCTGCACCGGGCGCGAGGTGCACGACGAGAACGGTGTGTATCCCCTGCTCACACCCGACGGGACGCCGTGACCCGCGGCAGCCGTCCGCGCAGCACAGACCCGCACCGGCACCGCAGTTGAGGATCGGAGAGCACCCATGACCCACAGCCCGCTGCCCAGTCCGACGGACGTCTACCCCACCCGCAAAGCCACCGAACCGGCCCTCCTTTTCCGCAAGGATCCCGTGGTCTACGGCGCCCCCGAGGACGGTCCCCTCGACGCCGAAACCCTCGCCTCGTTCTCCGAGAGCGGTTTTCTCTCCGTCGATCAGCTCCTCACGCCCAGGGAAGTGGAGCGCTATCGCGCCGAGTTGCGGCGCCTTTCCGAAGACGCGGCGTTGAAGCGCGACGAGCGCACCGTCGTGGAGCGGGACTCCGACGAGATCCGGTCCATCTTCGAGGTCCACAAAATCAGCGAGGTATTCGCCGAGCTGGTCTCCGACCCGCGCGTGCACGGCAGGGCCCGGCAGATTCTCGGCTCCGACGTCTACGTCCACCAGACCCGGGTCAACTACAAGCCGGGTTTCAAGGGCAGGGACTTCTACTGGCACTCCGACTTCGAGACCTGGCACGCCGAGGACGGCATGCCCAGGATGCGTGCCGTGAGTATCTCGATCGCGCTCACGGAGAATTTCGCGCACAACGGCGCGCTCATGATCATGCCGGGTTCGCACAAGACGTTCGTCTCGTGCATCGGCGAGACGCCGGCCGACTACTACAAGCAGTCTCTGGTGGAGCCCATGGTCGGCACACCGGACCAGGACAGCCTGTCCGTCCTGGGCGACAAGCACGGGATCGAGGTCTTCTCCGGTGCCACGGGATCCGCCACGATGTTCGACTGCAACTGCATGCACGGGTCGAGCGGCAATATCACCCCGTTCCCCCGGTCCAACGTCTTCATCGTGTTCAACAGCGTGGAGAACATCTGCGGGGAACCGTTCTCGGCGCCTTCGAAGCGGCCGGAATTCGTTGCGGCCCGCGATTTCACCCCGCTCACCCGGGCGTCCGTACCCCATCTCCTGGCCCAGCACCAGGGAGAGCCCTGCACCCTCGCCGACCCGCTGCCGGCCTGAACCGCACGGCGAGGCGGCCCTCGTCTTCGGCCTGATGCCCGGCCTCCCCCGCGACGCGCATCAGGCCGATGACGACGGTCGCCTCGCGCGGCAGGACCCGGTCAGGGATTCAGCACCTGGTATTGCAGGCGCTGAAGACCGGGCGAGGGCTCAAGTCCCAGCTCCCGGTCGAGAATCCGGTGCACCTGGCGATATGCCTGAAGCGCCTCGGCCCGCCGTCCCGCGTGGTTCAGGGCGGAAATGAGATGGCCGTGGAAGCACTCGTTGAACGGGTATTGGTGGACGAGCACCCGCAGTTCGGGAATGGTCTCCCGCTGCCGCCCCAGATGGTGTTCCGCCTCGATGCTCAACTCCAGTGCATGGATCCGCAGTTCTTCGAGGTGTGCCGTGTGACCGGCGAGCACATTGCCGACGGGGACGTTGCACAGTGCGGGTCCGCGCCAGAGTGCCAGGGCCCGCCGTAACTGCTGTACGGCGCACTCCGGATTCCCCGCCCGGAATTCCGCGTGCCCGCGCGCCAGCAGATTCTCGAAGATCCGGGTGTCGACCTCGCCGTCCTCCAATTCCATGAGGTAGCCGGGCGGTTTGGTGGACAGCAGGGTCCGGCCGGTGGGCGCCAGCCGTTCCTTCACGAAGATTCTGCGTGCGCTGTAGACGTACGTCTGCACAGCGGTGACGGCGCTGCGCGGCGGGGATTCCCCCCACAGCTCCTGAATGAGGCAGTCCGGTGTGACGACCTCGTTGTGGCGGCTCAGCAGCAGAGCCAGGGTCTGGCAGACCTTGGGCGCGCTCGGGACGCACACCCTTCCGTCGTCCGCGATGATCTCGAACGGGCCGATAAGGTTGAACCGCACCGCACCCTCTCCCTTCCCGGCTGTCAGCCGGTGATCGACGCTTTCCCGCCGGTCCCGGCGCGATGACACCGGCTCCCGCACGGGCCCATCACGCCTCACCGGTCCTCGGATGCCCGCGTCATCCGTGCCGTCCCGGCGACGCCGGCCGTTCCGGTCCTGCCCGGTCGATGAGGGTGCCCCGCCTCCCGCAGGCCGACGGGCGCGGAGAGCTGCCGGTAGGCGTAGGCCGCGGACACCATCGTCATGTGGTGGTGCCAGCCGGGGAACGAGCGGCCCTCGAAGTCCATGAGGCCGAAGTCCTCCTCCAGGTGGCGGAGCGCGGCACAGGTCGTGTCGGACAGCCGGGCCAGGGAATGGGTCTCGTCGAGCCGCCCGCGGACCCGGTTGGTGATCCAGAAGCGGCTCGCCCCGCCACCACGGCCGGGGATCTCGGCGATGAGCCGGCAGGCGCTCAACGGCCGTGCGCGGACGGTGTCTTCGCCGGGCGGCCGGATCGGGCAGGACACCACCCGCACCGGCCGGTCCCCGCCCTCCCGGAGTGCCACCGTGGTGGTGACCGCCGGGTGGTGGGCAAAGAGGCGTGGCGCCTGGTACGCGGGGAGCGCCGCGGCCCGGCTGCCGTCGTCGCCCGCCGCGGCGCACGCGCCCAGGGCCGGCCGGACGGGTGTGTTCCCTGCGACCTCGACCACGAAGTCCCGTCGCATGTCGAGCAGCGCGGAGATCAACTCCCCGGCTTCCGGCACCGCCCGCATGTCCGCCAGCACCGGGGCTGACGGCAGGTTCACCGCGTCCGCCAGGGCCGTGATCAGGCCAAGGGCGTGTGCCGGCAGCGGCTCGTGCCGCGTCCCCGCGGGTACCCGCGCGTGCCGGAGCAGGCGGGTCTCGCTCGTCCAGCATTCCGGGAGCACCAGCCGCCAGTCGACCGGAACATGTGCTTCCGCCGAGGAGAGGAACGCCCCGATGCCGAGCTGGCAGTTGACCGTGCGGCCGGCCTCGGGGACGAAGCGGCGGTGCACGCCGACCGAGTGCTCGCCCCGCTTGGGCAGCACCGCGAGCGCGATCGTCCACGCCTGCGGGCTCAGGCGGTGCGCCACCCACCGCGCCAGGAACTGCCGGACGGGCTGCCAGTCCCAGGGGCTGGCGTTGAGGAACTGGCGCAGCGAATGCGGCGCACCCGGTGCGCCGGACACCGCTCCGGCCAGGTTCCGCATCGTCTTCTTGCCCGGTGTGACGAGCAGCGCCAGGAGGTACTCCCGTGCCCACCGACGCTGATCGGCTCTGGGCAGATGCGCGAACAGTTCATCGGCGAAGAGGCGGACGGCCGCGTCGGTGGCGGCTGGTGTGTGACGTGAGCGGTGCACAACCATCCGAGGCGCCCTCCCGGCATGCTCGTCCGTCGGAGGACGACAACAATAGAGAGTACTCTCTTTGTTTTCCAGGCTGGCTGATCCGCTGCTTCCTACTTTGCGAAGTCGCGCCGCGTTGCGATCAAGTGGCTGCGTCTTTGCCAAGTCGGCGTCGCAGCATCCCGGCCGGATCGGAAGGCTGAAGGCGCACGGGCAGCCCACGACGACAAGGAGACCCCTGTGACACCCACCCCAACACCTCCGGCCTGTGCCGCACCCCGGCCGAGGAAGCCCGTCGGCGCAGAACCCGGCCGCCGCCGAGAGGAGTTGGGGGAATCCGGGGCGCGGCCGTCCCGGAGGGGCAGAGCGGTCCGGCGCTCATGGTGATGCAGGAGCGGGCGGAGCGGACGCAGTGTCACATCGTCAACGCCGCCGCGTCGGAGTTCGCCCGGCACGGGTACAACGGCACCTCCCTGGCCCGGATCAGCAAGGCGGCCGGGGTGACGATGGGGGCGTTGACCTTCCACTTTCCGGCCAAGAGCTGCCTGGCGGACGCGGTGTGCGCACACGGCTCCGCCACCACCCGCGACGCGGCGGAGCACGCCGGCCTTGAGGGCGAACCGCCGTTGCAACGCGTCATCACCCTCACGCACACGCTCGCCCGGCTGCTCCACGAGGACGACACCGTACGCGCGGCGGGCCGGCTCTCCCACGAGAGCGCGACGGCCCAACCCGACTGGCGCACCGCGTGGATGCCCGAGGTGCGTCAACTGCTGTGGCGGGCCCGCGAGGAGAAGAGCATGCGGGCGAGCGCGGAGCCCGAGGTGGTCGCCGCGTTCGTGGCCTGCCTGGTTTCGGATCTGGAGGCGGCGGCGCGGCGCGGCGGCGACCACACCCCAGGGAGCCGGCACCTGCTGAGCGAGATCTGGGACCTGGTGCTGCCGCGGATCGCCGCCGGCGTCGAACCGCTCGACGTACGGCCCCCCGAAGGACCGCGGTAGACGGGGCGGTCACCCGGGGCGGTGCGCCTCCAGGTGCGTCCGGTACCACCGGGCAGCCGCGCCGAGCCCGGCGAGCGGTCCGGGCCCCGGGGAACATCCGGTCTCCCGCCAGATCCGGTCGCTGCGGTAGTGATGGTCGTCGGCCACCAGCACGAACTGACGCTCACTCACCCGCCCTTCCGTGGCCCGCAGTTGCTCCAGGCAGGCGGACCGGGACAGGTCACCGTCGAGCGGCGGGAGTACGCCGTGCGCGGCAAGGGCGTCCATCAGGTCCCGGTTGCGCACCGGATCCGGGTGGCTCGCGTGGTGGACGCCGCGCACGGGTGCCTCCGCGTCGGCGGCGGCCGTCATCAGACGGGCCAGGTCGTGGACGGCGACGAGGGAGAGCAGCGCGCGACCACCATTCCAGCGGCCCGGCACCCGCCGGGCCAGCTCGGCCAGTGCGGGCACCACCCAGCGGTCGCCAGGACCGATGACCAGACCCGCGCGCAGGACGAGGGCACCGGCGGCGAGCGCGGACTCCTCGGCGGCGAGTCGGCTGCGGCTCGCCGCCGACCCCGGTGCCGGTGTCACCTCGTCCACGTCGATCCCGTGGTGCGGACCCCTGCCGTAGACCGCCGCCGTCGACAGGTGGACGATCCGCCGTACGCCGGACGCGGTGGCGTCGGCCATCAGGGCGGCGGTGCCGCGCCGGTTGACCGCGTCGCAGCGCGCCTCGTCCCGCCCGACGTAGGAGGCGGCGTGGATCAGCGTCTCCGCGTCCGCGCAGACCCCGCGCAGCGAGGCGGCGTCCGCCAGGTCGGCGCGTACGCACTCAACGCCTGGCATCGCGTCCAGCCGGGGCTGCGGGCCGCGTACGACGGCCCTGATGCGCGTCGCGCCCTTCCGCTTCTCGCACAGCGACCGCAGAACGGCGCCGCCGATGAACCCCGTCGGGCCGGTCAGCACCATGGTCCGCGGGCTCACGTCAGCGCCTCGCCGTTCTCGACGCGGACCTCAAGACAGGAGAGCGCCTGCGGGGTGGCGATGGCCGGCAGCAGGTAGCGCCACAGGGACGCTATCCGCGCGGGCAGGTCCGCGTGCCCGGTCGTGATCTTGGACAGCAACTGGGTGCCGGTGTAGGCACCGACGAGCGTGCGCGCGAAGTCCTCCTCGTCCACCCCCGCCACCAGCTCGCCGCGCAGCCGGGCGGCGACGAGCTGCCGGCGGAACTCGTCGATCCACAGCTCGTACGCGGTGCTGTCCCGCACGCCGAACCCCCCTTGTTCCACGGCCAGTCGTACGCCGGCCCGGAGGAGGACATCGTGCTGCATGCCGCGCGCCAGATCCATGGTGAGGTGGACGAGGCGTTGCAGCCCGTCCTCGCCCGGGGTGAGCGTCAGGTCGGCGGCCTGCTCCGCCATGACCGCCTTCGCCAGCGCCTCCTTGGACGCGAAGTGGAAGTAGAGGGCGCCCATCGTCGCGCCGGCCCGTTCCAGGATCCGGCTCAGGCTGGCTCCGTTGAATCCTCGCTCGTCAAAGACCTCAGCCGCCGCGTGAATGATCGCTGCGCGCGTGCGCACGGCGCGCTCCTGCTTCGGCTGTGCCATCAGTCCCTCTCCCTGAACCCCTCGACAAACAAAACGAGCACTCTCTACTTTAAACGAGGCCGGGCTGCACCCGAGTTGACGGATGCCGCAGCCCCCGCATGCCCACGACGTCTCACGACGAGAGGGAACGCGCATGACCACCACGCAGCTTGCTCCCCGCCACGGACCGGCCGCCCGGCCGTCGACGCTGACCCGCTCGGTGCCCAGCGAGTACGTGCACAAGGCAGCGGTCGCCGAGGTGCTGATCACCGGCTGGGAGCGCACCGCGCCCGACGCCTTCACCCTCACCGCGCAGTGGCCGCGGGCGCACAGCTTCTACACCTCCCGGAACGGGCGCCACGACCCGCTGCTGTTCGTCGAGACCATCCGGCAGACCATCCCGCTGCTGTCGCACATGGCCTACGACGTGCCGTTCGGCCATCACCAGATCTGGAAGTCCTTCCACTACACCCTCGACAGCGGCGCGCTCCGCACCGAAACCTCGCCCGTCGCCCTGGAGTTACGGGCGACCTGCGCGGACGTCCGCAGCCGCGGCGGCCATCTGGCGTCCCTGTCCCTGGAGATCGAAGCCTTCCGGGACGGCGAACGGCTCGGCACCGCGCAGACCTGCTTCAGCAATCACAACCACGCCGTCTACCGGCGGCTGCGCGGCGGGCACGCCGGCACCGGCCCCTCCCTCGCGCACGGCGAACCGCTCACGCCGCCCGTGCCGCCGAGCCAGGTGGCGCGCGACCGGTCCCAGGACGTGGTCCTCTCCCCCACCGGCACGCCCCGCCGGTGGCGGCTGCGGGCGGACGCCACGCACCCCGTGCTCTTCGACCACCAGGTGGACCACGCGCCCGGGATGCTCCTCCTGGAGGCCGCCCGCCAGGCCGCGCACTCGGTGGCGCACTCCCCCGAGTTGGTGCCGGTCGGCATGGAGTCGGACTTCAGCCGGTTCGCCGAACTGGACGCCGACTGCTGGATCGAGGCGCAGGCGCTCCCCGCCGCACAGGACCGCGCGCGCATCCGCGTCACCGCCCACCAGGAGGGCCAGGAGCTGTTCGCGACCACCGTCACGGCTGAGCGCGCGGACTCGGAGGTAAGAGTGTCATGAGCACGTCATGATCAAGCCTGTCGCGACCGGCCGGGATTCCGTCCTGCGGGAGGGGTGCGGCGCCCGGGGCTCACCCGGCGGGGGCCGGCTTCCTGATGGCCATCGCCATCAGCGCCGCGACCCCGCACAGCGCACCGGAGGCCAGCCAGGCGGTGTCGTACGAGCCGAGCGCGTCCCTGACCATGCCGCTGAGGAACGCCATGAGTCCGGCGCCCACTTGGTGGAAGGTCAGGGTCCAGCCGAAGACGATCGCGCTGTTGCGCTCACCGTAGATCTCCCGGATGGCGCAGAGCGCGATGGTCGGCGGGACGGTGGCCACGTCGAGCAGGCCGAAGAAGACCACGAAGACGATCAGCGGCCAGCCGGCCTGCGGGCCGAGCAGGGTGGGCAGGCAGGCCAGCGAGATCCCGCGCATGCCGTAGTAGACGCAGAGCAGCAGCCGGGGGTCGATGCGGTCCGTGAGCCAGCCGGAGAAGATCGTGCCCGCCACGTTGAAGATGCCGATCAGCGAGAGCAGCGAGGCGGCCATCGTGGGCGGCATGCCGTGATCGTGCGCCGCGGGGACGAAGTTGGTCCACATGATGCCGTTGGTCGAGGCGCCGCAGATGGCGAAGGTCCCGGCGAGCAGCCAGAACGGGCCGGTCCTGGCCGCGTGGCACAGCACCTGCACCGCGTGCCTGGCGGCACCCGGCACCGGGACCGGCTTGGGCGTGAACACCTCGGCGCCGTACGGCTTCAGGCCCGCGTCCGCGGGGTGATCGCGCAACAGCAGCCACACCAGTGGCGCGAGGACCAGCGCCACCAGTGCCACGGTCACCGTGACGGGGCGCCACTGGTAGCGGTCGATGGCCGAGGAGAGCACCGGCAGGAAGACGAACTGCCCGAAGACGCTCGCCGCCGTCAGGATGCCGGTCACCAGGCCACGCCTGCGGGTGAACCAGCGCCCCACGACGATCGCCGCGAAGCCCATGGCGATGGAGCCGCAACCGAGGCCGACGAGGAAGCCCCAGTAGAGCGTCAGCTGCCAGGCGTGGGTCATGAACGTCGTCAGGACGGCACCGGCGGCAATGATGCCGAGGGCGACGGCGACGACGTTCCGGAGGCCGAACCTGTCCATCAGGGAGGTGGCGAACGGCGCCGCCAGGCCGTTGAGCGCCATGTTCACCCACATCGCGAAGCCGATCGAGCCCCGCGACCAGTCGAACTGCTGGTGCAACGGGTTGACCAGCAGCCCCGGCATGGTGCTGAAGGCGCCCGCGCTCATGATGGCCAGGGCGGCGACGGCCGCCACCCACCAGGCGCGGTGTATGCCCCTGCGGCCTTGGACCACGGGCGGGGGTTTCAGCGTCTGCGTCATACCGGAAATGCTGCGGCTGCGGCACGGAGGGAACGAGTAGCCAGATGGCCAGCATGTGCAAAAATCTGGCCATGAGTGTCTTCGTACATCCGGGACGCCACCGGGTCGCCGTCCTGGTGCGGCACGGGGTGCTTCCGATGGAACTCGGCCTGGTCCACCAACTCTTCGGCGCCGCCGTCTCCCCCGAAGGCACGCCGCTGTACGAGGTCGCGACCTGCACCACCGTCCCCGGCACGGTCCGCACCGACACCGACTTCTGCCTCCACGTGGCACACGACACGCGGGCACTCCGGGAGGCCGACACCGTGATCGTCCCGGCCACGCACGAGGACGACGAGACGTACACCGAAGGGCGGCTGCCCGCGGCCCTGGCCGAGGCGTTCGCGCACATCAGGCCCGGCACCCGGCTCGCCTCGATCTGCACCGGCGCCTTCGTCCTCGCCGCCGCAGGACTGCTCAACGGCCGCCGCGCCACCACCCATTGGAAGTCCTGCGAACACTTCCGGCAGCTGTACCCCGCCGTCCGCCTCGACCCCGATGTGCTCTACACCGACGAAGGGGACGTCCTCACATCCGCCGGGGAGGCGTCCGGCATCGACCTGTGCCTGCACATGATCCGCAACGATCACGGTGCGTCCGTCGCCAACGAGGTCGCCCGCACCACCGTCGTACCGCCGCACCGCGACGGCGGCCAGGCCCAGTTCATCCAACGGCCGGTCCGCGAGCCGCAGTTCTCCTCCACCGGCAACGCCCGCGCCTGGGCCCTCAGCCGCCTCGACCGGCCGCTCACCCTCCAGGAGCTGGCCGCGCAGGAATCCATGAGCGTACGGACCTTCACCCGGCGCTTCCGTGAGGAGGTGGGCATCACCGCGGTGCAGTGGCTCACCCAGCAGCGCATCGAACGGGCCAGGCAGCTGCTGGAGGAGACCGACCTGCCCATCGACCGGATCGCCGCGGACGCCGGCTTCGGCACGGCCGCCTCCTTCCGGCACTCCCTCCAGGCGGCACTCGGCGTCTCACCCACCAGCTACCGCAACACCTTCCGCGGCCCGGCCCCGGCTTCCGGCAGCAGGACGTGACCTGAGCGGGGCTTCGACCAGGACGCCAACTGCCCTGTAAACAAGGGGAGTTCGAGGGAGAACGGGCCGTCCAGGGGGTAGGGAACAGGCGATGACGGCCGGCGCGCCGCATCCGGGCGACGTGACGGGTCAGCGGGCGCGCCCCCACTCCTGGAGGTCAACATGTGGGAACTCAGAGGCGAAGCGGAAATGCGGCTGTACTCGGACCGGCTGGCCGCCGAACTCGCGCAGAAGCGCCGCGAGGAGCAGGGAGCGGACAACGCTGGCGACGACACCGCCGCCCCGGTGGGCACAGGCGGCGGGGTCGCCGGGGCGGTCTCCGGGAGCGGAGAGGAGACCTAGGTCCGCGACGGTGACGACGGCATCGAGCCGCGGGGCCCGGCGGCCTTGGTTGACGCACCGTCGCGGTGGTCAGGCACCAAGTACCTCGTCGGCGCTGCGCGGCTCGGTGCGCGGCTGCTGGTTGAGCCTGTGGCGCGCGATGGAGGAGTGCCGGTAGACCTCCTTGCGGGCGCGCATGATGTTGCCCAGCGGGGCGTGCTCGGCGGTGACCCGCCAGGGCGTGAAGGACAGTGAGTCCATCTTCTCCAGGTTTGCCGGTCCTGAGATGTCCTGCTGCGGCAGCCGCAGTTTGGCCACGGTGACGGACGGCGAGAGCTGCTCGGGCCACTCCACGGTGGTGTCCTCCACCGGCATCCGCTCCAGGTCGGTGCAGAGCTGGACCTGGATGTCGAAGGCGTAGGGCCGCTCCTGCAGCTCGGCTTGGAGGGCCGGTCGGAAGACCTCTGCCGCGGCGGCCGGGTCGATGGCGCGCCTGACCACCGCGGCGGCGGAGTGCGGGTCGGGGGTGATGCGCACCTTGGCGATGTAGTCCCCGTGCCTGACCGCGCCCATCGTCCAGTAGCTCGACAGCAGGACGTTGACCGGGGGGATCTTGGACAGGCGCAGGAAGGCCAAGAACTCGTCCCACGCCCAGTCGTCCTGGTCCAGCGTGCCCTTTCCGGTCACGAACTCGGTGAAGAAGCGATGTGCGCCGGGCCGTCCCTGGGAGAAGTAGGCCGGCGCGTTCAGGAACAACTCCTGGATGAACAGGTAGTGCTCGACCGTGTTGCAGAAGAAGACCGGTGCGTTGATGTTGGCGTAGTCGAAGGTGCCGGTGCCCGGTTCGTCCTCCAGCAGGGTCGGGCCGTCGATGTCGAAGATCTTCAGTGCCAGTCCGGTGGCGCTGCCCAGTCGCGCGTCGGCTCCGGCGTGCGGCGAGCCGTTGGAGAAGCGGATGAGCGCGTCGTGGGTTCCCGGAGTCGCGTAGATGCCCTGGGCGTACTCGGGAGGAAGCCCGTCCAGGATCTCCACCTGCCCTCGGACCAGCCCGTAGCCCTTGGCATGGGCGTCGCGGAGTGCCCGTCCGGTGCCACCGGCGCCGACCGATTCGGTGATGTAGCTCTCGGTCTTCTCGATCACCGTCTGCAGGTTCCGGTCGAAGTGCGGGTCCTCGTCTTCGACGTCCGGCGTGTAGCGGACGAACTGTGCTGCCATGGCTTCGGCCTCTCCTCGGGGACGGTGGCTGACGTCGGAGGGCGGGGCTCAGTCCTCCAGGTCGGCGAGCCAGCGCAGGGCGCGCAGACCCGGCAGGAAGCAGTACTCGCCGCCGCGGGTGACCACGAAGCCGGGCAGGTTCCGCAGCCGGCGCCTGACCGGTTTCTCCGGGATGGTGGCGCTGCCGGTTCCGTCGTGATGGCCGGCCACCGGGTCCTTCTCGCCGGGGTAGCCGATGAAGTTGCCGTCGTTGACCCACTCGGCCTTGATGAACTCGAACTGCCGCTCCAGGTGAGCCCCGATGAAGACGCCGACCAGGCCCCGGTCGGCACCGTCGTCCTCCAGTACGCCGTCGGGCAGCGGCGGGCCGTAGGTGGTGCCGCGGCGGATGAGGCGGTGCATCCGCGCGTCGCCGATGATGGTGGCGTCGCGGGGGTTGGTACGCCGGATGTGCGCACCCGCCGGGCAGCGGAAGCCCCGGTCGTCGTTCTCCCGGTACAGGAAGTTGTTGACGCGGTGCGGATCGGCCGCCAGCTCCGGGTCATCGTGTTCCGGGGTCAGGGCCAGCGGCGCCCCGCTGGGCCAGCGGCCGACCATCTTGGCCGCCAGGAGCGCCTCCTCCTGGGCGTTGGAGGTGTTCGCGCGCAGGTACCTGCGCCAGGCCGCCACGTTGGTGTGGATCTTGCGCACGGCCACATAGGTCCCGTTGCGGCCCAGCACATCGGGGCTGGGCATGGCCGGCAGGCTGCCGGTTTCGTCGGGGTAGCCGAGGAGGAACTCACCGGCCTTGATGGGGACTTCCTGCGGGTTGGAGCCCGGCAGTCCGACACCCTCGATGTTCGGATGGCTGATGCCGTCGCGGAATCCGAAGGTGGTGCGCCCGGTCGGGAGCTGGTGGACCTCCTGCTGCCAGATCACCTGGACGCCCGGCATGTCCTCGTAGGCGACGCGGGCCCGCTCCCACTCCTTGTCCAGCTGCGCCGCGTCGGATGACAGGGCGCTCAACGCGATGTGCACATCGCCCGTTCCGAACGGTGCCTCCCAGTGGGCCGGTCCGCTCTCGCCCACGTCACCGATCAGCTCCGCCCGAGCGGCCATGCCCTCGCGGAACGCCCGCGGGAAGCTGTCGAGCGACTCCTGCGGCACCCCCAGGGCCTTCAGCCCCTGATAGGTGAATGCCACCGCCACCCAGGCATCCCGGCTCCGGTCCACGTCGGGCAGACCGGCCGAGGTCAACGGGAGCAGCCGCCGCAGCAGGGCGCGTCCGGCGTGGCGGTCGTCGACGCGCAGGAAGATGAACCGTCCCTCGTACGGCACCGGCCGCGGGCGCAGCGCCCCGCTCTGGACGTCGTCGATCTCGACGCGCACACCCGGCGCGCTGCCGCTCGCCACCGTGTTCATGATCGCTTGTGCCTCCACATCGGTGCTTGTCCGGGCAGCCCTGCCACGGCCGGCCCGCGCCATCCGACGCGGTCCACCGGTGTCGGGTCGGTTATGAGGGGGGCCGTGTCCGGTTCTAGGCCGAGGCTTCCTCCAGCAGCTTCTGGAAGGCCGGAGTGCTCACCAACTCCGCGTTGGCCGGGTTCTCCAGCGCCGCCCGGAACTCGGGGGTGTCCAGCACCGCCTGGAATGCCTCGTTCACGCGCTGGTCCTTCCAGATCTGCTGAACGGTCAGATCGGGGTACGAGCTGACGAAGACCCCCGCGGGCTCCTGCTGGGCAACGAACCAGTCCTTCACCGCTGGATCACTGATGCCGGGGAACCCTTCGGTGTGCGAGAAGACCTTGTCGAAGCGGCCCCCGATCGCCGTCTTGCCGAAGTCGTCGATATAGGTGTCCCAGGAGCCGTCGAAGACGCTGGCGAACATGTGCCGGGTGTCGTTGTCGAACAGCACATGGCGTGCATCGTGCAGGGTGCCGATCTGGCGCAGCGCCCCACGGGCCTTCACGTCGGCCGACCCGCCGGCAAGCGTGGCGAGATCCTCACGCATCGCCTCGGCATGGCCCGGCTTGATCTTGGTGAAGACGGTGAACTCGCCACACACCCCGTCCTTCATACCCGGGCGCTCGGGCTGGGCTGCCCCTGACGTCGCAGTCATCGTGGGATTCTCCTGCCACGGATCGGCGCGAGGGTCGCCAAGCGCTCGGACATGGAGCGCCCTCGCCCTCGCCTCTTCATCCTCACTGCGTCTGCGCCGCCTCGCATCTCCGGCGGCGCAGGTGCAGCGACGCGGGTGCGGCAGACCGATACGGGGTCCTCGCGTCCCGGGAAGCTCCCGAGGACAGATCCGGCCGGGCGCAGGAAGATGGACCGGGAGGTGCCGAGTACGTCGTCGTCACGTTCCCGGGCAGGCACTTCCGCCCCCACCGGAGGCAACCATGGGCAAAGTTCTCGGTGACGTGCTGGGTCTTGCGGCCGGCGTCGCGATCAGCCCGCTCCCGATCATCGCCGTCATCCTCGTACTCGCCACGCCGCGCGGACGCCTCAACGGACCGCTGTTCGCCGTCGGCTGGATCCTGGGGCTGTCGGCGCTGGGCGCGGTGATGCTGGCGATCGCCTCACCCGCGGGTGCCTCCGCCCACGATCACCCGGCCACCTGGGTGGGCGTTCTCAAGCTCGCCCTGGGCGTGCTCCTCGTCCTCTTCGGCGCCCGGCAGTGGCACCGCCGCCCGGCGGATCCCTCGCAGGCCCAGCTGCCGAAGTGGATGGGCGCGATCGACCGCCTCACGCCGGTCAAGGTCTTCGGGCTCGGAACGGCCCTGGCCGCGCTCAACGCCAAGAACGCCCCGCTGACCATCGCCGCGGGCGCCGCGATCGGCTCGGCCGGACTGCCGGTCGGGCAGCAGGTCGCCTCGCTGGCGATCTTCGTTCTGATCGCCACCCTCGGCCTGCTGGCCCCCTTGGGAATCTTCTTCCTCGGAGGAGAGCGGGCGAGAACCACGCTCGGCAATTGGAAGGACTGGGCAGCTCAGCACAACGTCGCCGTGATGGCCGTCCTGTTCTTCGTTCTCGGGTGGAAACTGCTGGGCGACGGCATCTCCGTCCTCACCTCCTGACAGGCCGCGGCCGGGCGGTTTCGGGGGCGGGGTCCTCGTCGTCGAGGCCCCGGCCCGTCCGGGACCTCGACGACCATCCCTAGGCCGCCGGAACCGCCTGTTCCACGGTGAACTTCGTGCGGAGGGAGGCGCTGTAGCGGCGCAGCAGCAGGATGGCGGTGGCGGCGAGGCCGGTGAGCAGGCCGAGCCAGATGCCGAGGGTGTGGAGTCCGGCGGCGTAGCCGAGCAGCCATGCGGCGGGGAGGCCGATGAGCCAGTAGCCGATGAGGGTGATGCGGAAGCCGCTCTTGGTGTCGTCGAGGCCGCGCAGCAGGCCGACGCCGATGTTCTGGGCGCAGTCGAAGAACTGGAGGACCATGATCACCAGGAGCAGGTGGGTGGCGATGGACACCGCCTGGGCGTCGCGGGCGCTGCCGGTGTCGAAGAAGGGGCTGAGCACCAGGTCGGGGAGGGTGACGTAGACGATGCCCACGACGACCATCACGGCGCCCGCGCAGGCCAGCGCGGTGTTCTTGATGCGCAGGGCGTTCTCGGGCCGGTCCAGGGCGAGTTCGCGGCTGACGTTGATGGACGCGGCGTGCGAGAGGCCGACGGCGACCTGGAAGACGATGTAGACGAGCTGGTTGACGGCGGTGTGCGCGGCCAGGGCTGCGCTGCCGAAGGAGCCGGCCATCAGCGCGGTCACGGAGAAGAAGCCGGCCTCGGAACCGTAGGTCGCGGCGATCGGGATGCCGAGCCGGATCAGGCGGCGGACGGTGGCGCGGTCGGCCTTGGCGATGTTGACGCTGAGCAGCGGGCCGAGTACCGGGTCCTTCTTCGCCGAGAGGTACAGGGCCAGGCAGGTCAGCAGGTAGACCAGCGAGGTGGCCACGCCGACACCGGGCAGGCCCAGCTTCGGCAGCCCCCATGTGCCGTGGATCAGGGCCCAGTTGAGGCCGGCGTTGACGGCGACGGAGGCGATGGTGATCTGCAGCAGGGCCTGCGGGCGGCGCATGCCGACGGTGAACTGGCGGATGGCCTGGAACCACAGGCAGGGCAGCAGGCCGGGTGCGAGGGCCAGCAGCATGGTCTGCGCGCGGTCGACGACGTCGGCCTCCTGGCCCAGGAAGGTCAGGGCCTGGCCGATGAGGAGCATCAGCACGGCCCCGGCGATGCCGGCGAGCGTCGCCACGGCCAGGCTGGCCCGGACGATCTTGCGCACCTCGTCGCCGCTCCCGTGCCCCGTGTCCCCGGGCGCCGCGCCGTCCCGCTCCGTCTCGGCGCGCGCGTCGGCGGCGGCGATCTGATTGCCGACGGAGGTGACCAGGCCGACGCCCATGGTCCGCAGCTGGTTGAAGAGGACGATGGCCAGCCCGCCCGCCGCGAGGTCGGCCGTGCTGAGCATGCCCATCATCACGGTGTCGGTGGTGGTCAGCGCCACCTGCGCGAGCTGCGTGAGGATCAGAGGGACGGCGAGGGTGGCCAGGGCCCGGCTGTCGCGGATGAGGGTGGTCAGTGACATGGCTGGCATCAAATCCTGCGGAGTTTGGTGAGCTTCTCGTCGATCTCGCGCTCGACGGCGGGATCGAGGAGGTTGCGGGCGTGCATCCAGTCGTCGTTGAAGACGGTGTCCATGTACTTCTCGCCGCCGTCGTTGACCAGGGCGACCATAGTGCTGTCCGGTGGGAGGGACGGCAGGCGGGTCAGGGCCTCGTGGAGCACCCCGCCCGCCGAGCCGCCGATGAGCAGCCCCGTGCGGGCGAGTGCGCGGGCGGTGGCGAAGGCTTCCACGTCCCCGACCTTGACGCCTTCGTCGATCAGGTCGAAGTCGACGAGCGCGCCGATCTCGGCGCCTTCGGGGGTGCCGGTGCCTGACTGGTAGTAGTCGTGGGCGGGGCCGCCGAAGGCGATGGATCCTTTGGGTTCGACGCCGACGGTGGTGAAGTCCGGTGCCAGCTTGCGCAGTTCGCGGGCGGTGCCGCACAGCATGCCGCCGGTGCCGACCGCGCCGATCAGGACGTCGACGGTGCCGAGCGCCTGGTGGATTTCGTGGGCGACGGGGAAGTAACCGACGCCGTTGGCGGGGTTGTTGTGCTGTTCGGTGAAGATGGTGTTGTCCTGGCCGCGCGCCATGTCCTCGGCCAGCTCTTCGCGGGCGGCGGTGGCCAACTCCTCGGTGCCGTCGTCGACGACGTAGACGAGTTCGGTGCCCAGGGCCTTCATGCCGCGCAGCTTGTCGGCGGCGGCGTGGTGGTCGACGACGGCGGTGAAGGTGTAGCCGCGTTCGGCGGCGATGACGGCCAGGCCGAGGCCGGTGTTGCCGGAGGTGGATTCGATGATCCGGCCGCCGGGGCGCAGGGTGCCGTCCTGCTCGGCGGCGTCCACCATGGCGCGGGCCATGCGGATCTTGGCGCTGCCCGTGGGGTTGTACATCTCCAGTTTGAGCAGGAGACGGCTGCCGGTTTCGGTGCGGCACAGCTCCAGCAGCGGGGTGCGGCCGATGAGGTCGGATATGCGGGAGACCACGGCGGGGCGCGCGAGTGCCTCGTTCATGGGAAAGACTCCTGGGCGTTCGAAGGGGGTCAGCAGGCGGGCCGGCGGTCCAGGCGCCAGCGCGGGCGGCCGTCCAGGCGGTCCAGTACGACCTTGGTGGGCAGCGGCAGGTCGTGGAAGGGCGACTCGTTGGAGTCCATCTGGTAGCCGGCGGTGTTCGGGTAGACCAGCAGGTCGCCGACGCCGGGCCGGGCGGGGAAGGGGATCTTGCGCCAGGTGACCATGTCCGACTCCAGGCAGGACGCGCCGCCCACGCACGCGGGGTGCACCGCGCCGCCGCGGGCCCGCCCGGCCGGGGTCACCAGCTGCGGGTCGGGCAGGTACTCGCTGTTGAACCACTGCTCGGACAGGCTCAGGCTGGTGCCGTCGACCGTCACGATCCGGTACCCGTCGCGGTCCTTGACGCCCTGGACGCAGAAGACGGACGCGCCCGCCCTGTCCAGCAGGGCGCGGCCAGGCTCCATCATCAGCAGCGTGCCGGTGTCCTTGAGCCGGGCCGCGAGGGTGTCCTGGCCGCCTTCGGGGACGGTGGCCAGGATGGTGCGCAGGGCGTCGGCTCCGGCGACGGGCGAGTGGTACGGGTAGAAGTCGCCGCTCTGGAACGTCTTGTGCGCGTGGTAGTGCTCGGGGCGCTGGCCGGCGAGGAAGGTGTGCCAGCGGTCGGCGGAGCTGTAGTCGACGGCGAAGCCGCCGCCGATGCTGATCCGGTCGGCCTGGAGCCCGCGCACCCTGGCCTTGAGGCACAGGTCGACGAGTTCGCCCGCGAGGTCGGCGCGCGGCTGGGTGGCGTAGCCGGACAGGTGGAAGCTGAAGCCCTCCATCCGTACCGCGTCCCGGGCGTGTACGCACCGGTCGAGCGCGGTCTCCAGCTCGGCGGTCGTCATGCCGAAGCGGCTGTGCGGCTGTGCGGGCGGCAGGCGGCGCAGCAGCAGCCTGGCCGGGCGCACGGTGCCGGTCAGCGCCAGGGTGATCAGCAGGTCCAGCTCGTCGAGCGCGTCGACGGCGACCAGGCAGCCCTGGAGGAGGGCGAGGCGCAGCAGTTCGTCGCTCTTGGCGGGTCCGGTGACGACGATGTGCTCGCCGCGTACGCCGTGTCCCAGTGCCTCGCGGAGTTCGCCCGCGCTGGCCACGTCGACGCCTGCCTGGTGGGCGGCGGAGCGTTCCATCCACACCGCGGCCTTGTTGGCCTTCTTCGCGTAGTACACCCGCCCTTCGACCCCGGCGTCGCGGAGCGCGGCGCGGAAGGCGGCGAGGTTCGCGTCGAAGCGGTGCGGCAGCAGGAAGTGGAAGGGGCCGCCGAAGGCGTAGGACAGTTCGTGCAGCAGGCCGCTGTCCAGGACCCGGTCGGTGTCGGGGTCGGTGTGGGCGGGCAGCGTCGGCACGGTCGCGGGGTGCGGTCCGGTCACTGCCACAGCGGCACCTGCACTCCCAGGCCCTGGTCCAGGGCGAGCTGGGCGAAGCGGTGGCCCAGCGCGATGTCGGTGACGACGAGTCCGCTGTTGTAGGCGAAGATGCGCTCGGCCGGGGACCTGCGGCCCGCGGTGATGCCCGCGATGACCGGGGGGAACTCGGTGTCGACGGCGGGGAATTCACCGTGCTCGTCGGCCATGTCGGTGCCGGTGACCTTCATCTGGGCCTCGCTGGTGGCCACGACGCGGTCGGCCTGGTGGAGGGTGGAGGGCGCGAGGCCGTGTCCGACGAGGACCGACAGCGCGCCGGGCTTGAGCCAGCCGGATTCGACGGCGGCCGGGGTGTGGCCGCCCGCGGTGGCGAGGATGATGTCGGCGTCGGCCGCGGCGGCCCGCAGGTCGGTGACGATCTCCACGTCCCGCTCGGGGAAGTGCGCGCGCAGCTGTTCGCGTACGGCGGCGATGCCCTCGGAGTGGGTGCCGAAGAGCATCAGGCGGTCCAGGTCGGGCAGGGTCGTCAGCAGGAAGGGCAGGGCCAGGCGGCCTTGGGTGCCGGTGCCGATGACCAGGGCGCTGCGGGCGCCGGGCCTGGCGCATTCGCGGGCCAGCAGCGCGGAGACGGCCGGGGTGCGCAGCGAGCCGATGCGCCCGCAGTCCATCATCGCGACGGGCAGCCCGGTGACGTCGTCGTAGAGGGTCAGCGAGGTGTAGTAGTGCTGTGCCTCGCGGCCCTTGTCGAGTCCGTGCTTGTAGGAGGTCTTGATCGCGACGACGTTGCGGGAGCCGTCCCTGCCCAGCATCGCGTAGGAGACCGAGTGCCCGTCGTCGGGCTTGACGGTGAGCTTGCGGGGGTTGTCCGAATTTCCGGCTTGAAGGGTGCGGTAGGCGCCTTCCACGGTGGCGACGACATCGGCCAGGGATATGTCGATCCCGGCGAGGTCGCTCTTCGACAGGACGCGCAGGGTCGTGTCGTCAGCGGGGAGGGAACGGGCCTGGTGGGCCACGGTGGTGTCGGTCATGTCCGTCCTCGGTGCGTGGTGGGCGCTCAGGCTGCGTGGGCTTCGATGGCGGCCTGACCGTAGCCGTGCTCGTCCTGTTCGGCCAGGGGGCGTGTGCCGCGTCGGGGTACGCGGACGGAGGCGCGCTTGAGCCAGCGGTCGGTGCCGTCGTACCGGGCACGGAAGGGCACCCGGCCGTGCACGACGAGGTCGTTGTCGACGATCAGCACCTCGCCGGGGTGCAGGCTCACGGCCCGTGAGACGCGGGCGAGTTCGGCTTCCAGGCGCCCGTAGGCGGCGCGGTATTCCGCGTCGGCGTCGGCGAGCGGGGTGTAGGCCGGGTCGAACCGCAGCGTCAGGCCGTCGTCGGCGCGGAAGAGGACGGGCACCGGTGCGGGCGCCCGGTCCGCGTAGCCCTGGGCCTCGGTGTACGCGTCGTCGGGCAGGATCGGCAGCGCGGGCCTGGTCAGCGTCGCGATGTCCGCCTCGTCGAGCCGGACGTTGCGGATGCCGGCCGCGGTGGTGGCGATGTGGTCGTGGTTGCGCATGCAGCCGAGCATCAGCAGGTGGGCGCGCCCGGGGTGGAAGGCGTCCTCGGTGTGCGGGCTGAGCAGCACGGTGCTGCTGGCGCCGGTCTGTTCGGTCTCGTGTCCCGGGGCGGGGACGATGTTGTGCACGAAGCGGCCGTCCTGCTGGCCCTCCCACGCGATGGGGTTGCCCATGACGGTGGCGAGCAGCAGCAGTTCGATGTCGTGGACGGCGGCGCGGTCGCCCGCGGTGGCCCAACTGCCGGGCGTCGGGCCTATTCCGGCGTCGTCGACCTCCAGGCCGCGCAGGATGAACAGGCCGTCGTCGGTGTCGACGGGGCGCAGTGCGTGGCGCAGCAGGTCACTGAGATCGCCGGCGAATTCGGCGACACGGGCGAGGAGTTCGGGGGAGGTCGCCGAGGTTCCGAATTCGGTGAGGATCTTCTCGGCGGCGTGGCGCAGTTCCCCGACGCAGGCGGCGTCGAGCTGACGAACGGGTGCGGCTCCCGTGCTCATGTCGAGGTAATCCGTTCCGTTGAAGGCGGGGAGTGAGGTGCGGTGCGGCGCCGGACGGGCAGGGCGCAGCACGCCTGACGGACCGGCACGGGGGGCCTGGCGGTTCCGCTCCGTGCCCGGTGTCTGGCGGACGGTGACGAAGGTACCCACAGCCGTAAGGTAAGGCAAACCTAACTAAATTTTGCGGCCGTGTGTCCGGGTTCGTTCAACTCTCGCCGTTAAAGGGCCGGTTGACGTCGACCAATTCCCGTGATCGGTGCCTATCGCCTTGCGGAATCAGCCAGGATCAGGGTAGGCAAACCTAAGCAGTGGGATCCGACCGGAACTGAGCGGAGCGAGGCAACGTGGACTTCACCAGGCGACAGGCGCTGTGGGCCGGCGGCGGCATAGGCGTGGCCGCCCTGCTGACCGCCTGCACGGGCGGCAACGGTGCGGCCTCATCCGACTCCGGCGGAAAACCCAGAAAGGGCGGCACGCTGCGCATCGGCGCACTCGGCCGCTCCTCGGCGATCACCCGCGACCCGCACGGCAGCCAGGGCAACGAGAGCGACTACCTGGTCATCGCCCTCGTCTACGACACGCTGACCGCGCCCGGCCTGAAGGACAACACCGTCGGCCGCCTCGCCGACACCTTCACGCCATCGAAGGACCTCAAGACCTGGCGCTTCACCATCGCCAAGGGAGCGACCTTCCACGACGGGACCGCGGTCACCGCGGACGACGTGGTGTGGTCGCTGCGCCGGCTGCGCCACACCCCCGCGGGCGCGGCCCGGCTGCCCGGCATCCAGGCGAAGAACATCACGGCCGACGGCAAGGGCACCGTCGTCCTCGTCTCCGACTACGCCAACGCCGAACTGCCCTCGCTCACCCGCCTGTCGACGTTCATCCTCAAGAAGGACACCCCCGAGAAGGACATCGCCACGTCGCCTGGCACCGGGCCCTTCACGCTCGACTGGTACCGCGGCGGCAACGCCCGCCTGCTGCGCAACGAGCACTGGCACGGCGGGCAGGTCCACCTCGACGCCATCGAAGTGACCATGTTCGAAAGCCCGCAGGCGATGGCCAACGCCATGATGTCCGGTCAGATCGACGTGGCATCCAACGCCGGTGCGGTCGCCGCCCGTACCGCCGCCGCCCGCAAGGACATCCAGATCGTCCGGCGCCCCAACGACATGGCCATGCCGATCGTGATGCGCACCTCCAGCGGCCCGTTCGCCGACCCCAAGGTCCGCGAGGCGATGAAACTCGTGGTGGACCGCGAGGCGATGGTCAAGCAGGCCCTGTCCGGATACGGCACCGTCGGCAACGACATGCTCGGCACCGGCGACCCCGACTACGCCAAGGACATCCCGCAGCGCCACCGCGACCTGGCGAAGGCGAAAAAGCTGCTCAAGGAAGCCGGGTTCGACTTCTCCAGGACCTACGAACTGGTCACCACCGAAGACGTCGCCGGACTCGCCGAATCCGCGACGCTCTTCGCCTCCCAGGCCCGCGAGGCCGGCATCAAGGTCAAGGTCGTCAAGCAGGAATCCGGCACCTTCTACCAGAAGACCTGGCTCAAGGGCGACTTCTACACCAACTACTGGGGCACCAACGACTCCGTGGTCTTCTTCGCCTCCAAGACCATGACCACCGGATCCGGCCAGAACGAAGCCGACTGGTCCGACAAGGACTTCGACGCCGCCTACCACAAGGCCATCGCCACCTCGGACACCGCCGCACGCGCCACCGCCCTGCACGACCTCCAGCAGATCGAGCACGACCGCTCCGGCTACCTGCTGTGGGGCGTGGCCGAGGGCATCGACCTGGCCGCGCCCAAGGTCCACGGCCTGCCCAAGCTCCCCGGCTACGGCCGCGTGCAGCTCGAAAACGTCTGGCTGGCCCCATGACCGGAACCACCGCTCCCCCGGCCGAGGCCGCCACCCGGCCCGTGACGGCATCGACGGCACGCCGCGCGGGGTTACTCGCCCTGCGGACCGCATCCGTGCTGGGCAAACGCCTCGCCATGCTCCTGATCCTGCTCGCCGTGGTGTTCGCGGCGATCGAACTGCTGCCGGGCGACGCGGCGACGGCGACGTCCGAACGCGGTGAGGGCGCCGCCGGAATCGCCGCCCGCCGTCATCTGCTGGGCCTGGACCGGCCGGTGTGGGAACGCTTCTGGGACTGGATCACCGCCCTGCCCACCGGCGACCTCGGCACATCGGCCCGCGGCCAGCAGGTGACCGACCTGCTCGCCGCGCCGCTGCCCAACACCATCGTGCTGGGCAGCACCGCCTTCGTGCTCACCGTCATCGCCGCGCTGGCACTCGGCATCTGGTCCGCCGCCCGGCCGCGCGGCGTCGTCGACCGGGTGGTGGACCTCACCTCGACCGCCGCCTTCGCGCTGCCCGAATTCGTCGTCTCCATCGGCCTGTTGCTGGTGCTGGCCCTGTGGACCGGCTGGCTGCCCGCCGCCACCGTCACCGGCGGGGACGGCGCCCCGGCCAGCTGGACCATGCTGGTGATGCCGGTACTGGCGCTGACCGTCCCGCAGACCGGCTGGAACACCCGGATCGTCCGCGCCGCCCTCGCCGACCAGGCAGCGACGCCCCACGTGGAGGCCGCCCACCTGGACGGACTGCCGCTGCGCCGGGTCCTGCTGCGCCACGCCCTGCCGGGAGCCTGGCCCGCCATCGCCACCGGCATCGCCACATCCACCGGAATGCTGCTCGGCGGCACGGTGGTGGTGGAGACCCTCTTCAACTACCCGGGAATCGGCACCGTGCTGGCCGGAGCCGTCGCCGACCGCGACACCCCCGTCATCGCCGCCGTCGTGGCCTGCGCGGCAGCCCTGATCACCGTCGTCCTCCTCCTCGCCGACCTCGTCCGCGCCCGCACCCTGGGAGCCCGCTCATGAGCGCCACCGCGGTCCTCGACCAGCGGCCCGCGCGCCGCACCTGGCCGCGGATCCTCCTGCCCGTCGCCCCCGCCGTCCTGCTCGTCCTGACCGCGGTGCTGGGCCCCGCGCTGGCCGCCCGGCCCCTCGACAAACCCGTCACCGCCCCCTACGCGGAAGCCGGCGCCGAAGCCGTCCTGGGCGGCGACCAGCTCGGCCGCGACGTCCTCAGCCGACTGCTCAACGGTGGCAGCGCCCTGATCGGCAACGCCCTGATCGTGTCGCTCGCCGTCACCGCCCTGGCCACCCTGCTCGGCTGCTACGCCGTGCTCAGCCCCCGGCTCGGACGCCTGATCGAGCGCGCATCCGACACCGCCATCCTGCTGCCGCCGGTCCTCGGCATCATGCTCATCGCGCTGGCCTGGCCCGGCGGCGGGCGGCCTGCCATCACCCTGGCCGCCATCGCGCTCGGCACGCCCTACGCGGTGCGCATCGTGGCCAGCGCAGCCGCCCCGCTCGCCGGCGCGGGCTTCATCGAGGCGGCCGTCGCGAGCGGGGAGGGCACCACCCACCTGGCGCTGCGCGAAATCCTGCCCAACCTCCGCGCCGTCGTCCTGGCCCTGTTCGGCCTGCGCTTCGTCGACGGGGTCTACGTCATCTCGATGGCCGGATTCCTCCAGCTCGGCCCCCAGCCACCCGAGGCGGACTGGGCGCTGATGATCCGTGAGAACAGCCCCGGCATCCTCCTCAACCCCTGGGCCGTGGTCGCCCCCGGCCTGGCCATCGGGCTGCTCGCCATCAGCGTCAACCTCGCCGCCAACGCCCTGGCACCGGCCACCGCGCGCCGGTCCGCCCTGCGATGACCACCGGCCACCCCGCACTCACACCCCAGGACACGCCCGTGGACACGTCCCGCACGCCGCCACCCGTCACGGTCACCGACCTCGAAATCAGCCTGTCCCACGGCCCGGTCCTGCTGAACGCCACCGACCTCAGCCTGCAAGCGGGCAGGATCGCGGCGCTGACCGGCCCCTCCGGCTCCGGCAAGACCACCCTGCTGCGCGCCCTCATCGGCGACCTCCCCCACGGCGCCCACCGCACCTCGGGCACCGTCCGGATCCTCGGCCAGGACGTCTTCGCCCTCACCCCCGACGCACTGCGCGCCCTGCGCCGCCGCCGCATCGCCTACGTCGGCCAGGATCCCGGCTCCGCCCTCAACCCCCGTATGACCGCCGCGCAGTTGATCGCGGAGGTCGCCGACGACGCCACACCCGGCGCGGTCACGGCGCTGCTGGCCGAGTGCCTGCTCCCCGAAGCGCTCGCCCACCACCGCCCCGGCGCCCTGTCCGGCGGACAACAGCGCCGCCTCGCCCTGGCCCGCGCACTGGCCCGACGCCCCGACGTCCTCCTCCTCGACGAGCCCACGGCCGGCCTCGACACCGCGCTGCGCGACGAGATCACCGACCTGCTCCGCCGCCTCGCCGCCACCCGCGACATCAGCATCGTCCTGTCCTGCCACGACCCGCACGTCGTCGACGCCTGCGCCGACACCGTCACCGCCCTCGGCACACCCGCCGAGGCCGCACCCCGCACCCCGCCCCGCGAACCCGCCCGCCCCCGCACCCCCGACCGTCCGGACACCCCCGCCGACGGCCTGCGCGCCACCCGCCTCCACGTCGCCTTCACCCACCGCCGCCACACCCACCAGGCCCTGGACGACGCGGATTTCCACGCACCGGCCGGCTCCGCCACCGGCATCACAGGACCGTCCGGCTCCGGCAAGACCACCCTCCTGCGCACCCTGGCCGGACTCCAGAAACCGAACGCCGGCTCTCTCACCTGGAACGGACAGCCGCTCCCCGCCGACGTCCGCAAACGCAGCCGCACCCAGCAACGCAGCATCCAACTCATCCCGCAGAACCCGCTCGGCGCCCTCAACCCCACCCGCACCATCGGCGCTTCCCTGACCCGCCCGCTCCAGCTCCACCGCACGGTCGCCAGGCCCCACAGGCCCGCCCGGGTCCGCCAACTCCTCGACGACGTCGGCCTCCCCGCCGACTTCGCCGACCGCTACCCCCACGAACTCTCCGGCGGCCAACGCCAGCGCGCCTCCATCGCCCGCGCCCTGGCCACCGGCCCCGACCTCCTCCTCTGCGACGAGGTCACCTCCGCCCTGGACCCGGTAACAGCCACCGCAGTCCTGGAACTCCTCACCCACCTCCGCACCGACCGCCACCTCACCCTCGTCCTCGTCAGCCACGAACTCCCCCTCATCACCCCCTACACCGACACCCTCCATCTCCTCCACGAGGGCCGGGTCACCACACCGGCCGACCGGGAACCCCTCACGAAACCATCGGCTTCCGGGGCGGTGCGGTCCTGAGGGGCAAGGGGCGGCGGCTTCAGGTCAGGGACGAGGGGCCAGACCTCACCGGACCCCCACCTCCCCCAACACCCGCCCCTGATCCCCCGTCAACTCCACCGGGAAATACAGGTAACACACACCCCCGGACCCGCCCTTGACCTTCCCCTTGTCGTCATACCGCTTCGTCCGCAGCCAGATGTTCTCGAACTGGCGGCGCGGGTAGACGTGCCGGACCGCGGCGTCGTCCTTGGAGGCGGGGTCGTTGGCGATGATGTCGCCGGACGCGGTGAAGCCGATGACGGTCATCAGGTGGCCGGCGGTGCCGTAGCCCGCGCCGTCGAGTTCGTTCGCCAGGAAGGACTGGGAGGTGATGACGGGGATGCCCGCCTGGATCAGGTGCTCGATGTCGGTGAGGGAGTCCAGGCGGGTGACGACGGCCTGGAGGTCGGGGTAGGTCGCGGCGTAGGCGGCGTTGAACGGCCAGTTGCCGCAGCCTGCGTACTGGCCGTCGAAGGTGTGGCGGGCGGCGTGGCAGACCTGGGGGTCGGCGTAGGCGGGGTCGACCCAGGCCAGGTCTTCGGGGGTGGGCCTGTGGCCCCAGTACTCGATGATCATCTGGGACGAGGTGGGGCTGCACCACGCCTCGCCGCCGTTGTCGTACTCGGGGTACTGGCCCTTGTGGATCTCCTGCGAGTAGCGCGGTACCTCGAGTTCCCTGCCGGTCGCATCCCCCGGCCGGGAGGCGGGGACCTCGAAGCGGTCGGGGACGTCCGAGCCCATCGCGCCGAGCCGCCAGACGGTCGGCGTGCGGTCGCTGCCCGGGGTGCGGTGGAGGGTGAGGCGGAGCTGATAAGCCGTCAGGCGGAGGCCGCCGGACGGGTCATCGAGGGCGAGGGTGTCGGTGGAGACGCTGCTCCGGCCGTCCTTCTGACCGTCGACGGAGGTACGGCGGATGTCGGCCTCGCCGTCGCCCGAGGTCCAGCGGCCCATGACGTACCAGGGGGTGCGGACGCCGTCGCCGTAGGTGGCGCGCAGTTCGACGGTGAGCCATGTGCCGGGCGGGGTGTGGGCGTTCCAGGAGGCGATGATCTCGGTGGCCGGGACGGTGAGGGTGTGCCGGGGGCCGGTCCAGGTGGCGTATTCCCAGGTGGCGGTCCTGCCGGTGTGCGGGTCGTGGTAGTCGGCGGTGCCCACGGGGGTGGCGAGGGTGAGGCCGGGGCGGCGGCCGGACACGACGCGGGTGCCGTCGGCGCGGCCGGAGCGCCAGTCGGCCGCTGTGGTCCAGGCGTGGTAGTCCACAAGGCTCCTCTGCGGCCGGGGGGCCGCGGGTTCCGTGGGGGCGGGTGTGGCGGGTGCGGCGGGGCGGGGCGCGGCGGACGCCATGGGGGCCGCGGCGCCGGCCGCCGCTGCGAGCGCGGCGGCCAGGACGGTGCGGCGGGGCGCTGAGCTGGTCATCGGGGATCCCCCAGTCGGTTCGGCGGGCGGAACGCGGGTCGGATCGGCACGGCGGCGGGCGCGGTGGCCGGGCGACGTACCCGGGCCCCACCCGTCGGCAGGCAATCAACTATCGCCGTTCCTGCCGGGCTTCGGCCAGCGGTTCGACGCGCGTCGCGGCGGCAATATTGGTGCAGACCACTGACGTACGCTGGCGCGATGAACCAGGATCTGGCGCCGCTCGCGGCCCGGCTCGGCGCCCTGCCGCCGTCCTGCGGGCCGGTGCGGCTGATCGGCGTCGACGGGCACGCGGGCTCCGGCAAGAGCACCTTCGCCCGGCGGCTGTCCGAAGCACTCGGGGGCGCGCCCGTCGTACCGACCGACGACCTCGCCACGCACGAGCAGCTCTTCGACTGGGCCGAGCGGTTCCGTACGCAGCTGCTGGAGCCGCTGTCCCGGGGGCGCCGGGCGCGCTACGAGGTCTACGACTGGGTGCGCGGCGCGTTCGCCGGGGCGCGCGAGCTGGAGCCGGCGCCGGTGGTGCTGGTCGAAGGAGTCGGCAGCGGGCGCCGTGCGCTGCGGCCGTACCTGGCGTGCCTGCTGTGGATGGAGCTGGCGGACGCGCACTCCTGGGAACGGGGGCGGCGGCGGGACGGACCCGACCTCTCCGGTTTCTGGGATGGCTGGATCCCGGCGGAGCGCGCGCACTTCGCGGCGGACCCGTCCCGGCCGTACGCCGATCTCCTGGTGCTCCAGGGAAAGTTGGGGTACGAGGTGCGCATGGGGCCCGCAGCCGACGGCTGAACTCCCGGTATTTTCACGCTCCGTTACCAGACATGAACCGTACACGGACTATCTCCGCACAGCTCCCGCCGAGTGCCCCAACTCGGCTTGACCTGGGGGGCGTACAGGACTTACGTTCTCATTGTGCGGTTCTGACGGACCGCCCGCAGTCGCGAAGCCCCCGGTTGTTCCCCCGTGATCGGGGGCTTCGTTCTGCCCTGATTTCCCTTTTGCCGCCCTCGGCGCCGCGTCCTCCTCACCCAGGGTCACCGCACCCTTCGCGCCGGTCCTGCCGCTCTCCCCGCACCGCCCCCTACGGCCTGCACCGATACCGCGGGTACCATGCGAGTCGGTGCCACCGAAGGACGGGCGAGGACCGGCGACGCGCGCGGTGAAGGCAACTCCCGCCCCAAGGACGCCGGTTCACGGCGGACTGCGGTCCGGCACTCGTCCGGCGGCACACCACGGGGGTACGTTTTTTGTGGGGGGACGCGATGGATTCCGGCACACAGGGCACGCCGCCCGCCCCGGCCGAACTCGCCTGGCTGCGCGCGGTCGACGCGTACACCGTCGGCGCGTATCCGCAGGCCGAGGAGGAGTTCCGGGCCGCGGTGCGGCTGGACCCGACGATGGCGGATGCCTGGCTCGGGCTGCACGCGCTGCGCGCCGACACCTCCACCGCGCTGCTGCGCATGCACCGCCACCGCGACCGCTTCGGCGAGCAGCGGGCCAGACACCGACGGTCCCTCAACTCCTGGTACTGGCTGGGCTGGTGGGTCCAGCCGGTGCTGGAGACCAGCCGTGACCTGCTGCTCGCGCACGCCTCCCACTGGCTCGACGGCCGCCACATCGCCGAACTCGACCAGGCGCTGGCCTGCTGCCCGCCGGTCGACACCGATCCCCAGGTCCGCTTCCTGCACGCCTGCCGCGGCTATCTCGTCAAGGACTGGGACCAGTTGGTACGGCACACCGAACCGCTGCTCGACGATCCCGCGCTGGGCATCGAGGCCGGGCTGTTCGGCGGCATGGCGCGGGTGCGCCTGGAGATGTACGGCCAGGCCGCGCCGCTGCTGTCCACCGCCCTGATGCGCTGCCGCAGCGAGCAGCCGCAGCGCAAGGAGCTGCGCTACTGGCTGGCCCGCGCGCACGAAGGCACCGGCCGCTCGGCCGCCGCACTCCCCCTCTACCGCGCCGTGCACCGCGTCGACCAGGCGTTCATGGACACCACCGCGCGGCTCGCCGCCATCGCCCAGGCGGACGGCCTGGAGGAGGGCGGGGACCTCGCCGCGGTCTCCGCATCCGGCTTCGGCCAGGAGGTGGGCGGCGACCTCGACCCGCTCGCCCCGCTCGACCCGGTCGACGGGCGCGAGCTGCTGGGCGGCGGCGAGACGGGCGCCCCCGAAGGGGCCGGCGGCGCGCTCGGCGGGGCCGGTCCGGCGCGGAACAAGGCGGCGCCGGTGCCGCGCGGCACCGAACGGCTGCCGGCCGGGCCCGCCGACCCGGTACTCCTGGAGAAGGCGCTGGCCGAGCTGGAGCGGATGGTCGGTATGGAGCCGGTCAAGCGCCAGGTACGGGCGCTCTCCGCGCAGCTGCGGATGGCCGGACTGCGGGCCGGGCAGGGGCTGCCGGTGCAGCCGCCCAAGCGGCACTTCGTCTTCTCCGGCCCGTCGGGCACCGGCAAGACGACCGTGGCCCGGATACTCGGGCGGGTCTTCTACGCGCTCGGGCTGCTCGGCGGCGATCACCTGGTGGAGGCCCAACGCGCGGACCTGGTGGGCGAGTTCCTCGGCCAGACCGCCGTCAAGGCCAACGAGCTGATCGACTCGGCGCTGGGCGGCGTGCTCTTCGTCGACGAGGCGTACAGCCTGGCCAACTCCGGCTACAGCAAGGGCGACGCGTACGGCGACGAAGCCCTTCAGGTGCTGCTCAAACGCGCCGAGGACAACCGCGACCGGCTCGTCGTCATCCTCGCCGGCTACCCGGAGGGCATGGACCGCCTGCTGGCCGCCAACCCGGGCCTGTCCTCCCGCTTCACCTCCCGCGTCGACTTCCCCAGCTACCGGCCGCTGGAACTGACCGCGATCGGCGAGGTGCTGGCGGCGGAGAACGGCGACCGCTGGGACGAGGAGTCACGCGACGAGCTGTGCAGCATCAGCGGCCACGTCGTCGAACAGGGCTGGATCGACGAACTCGGCAACGGCCGCTTCCTGCGCACCCTGTACGAGAAGAGCTGCGCCTACCGCGACCTGCGGCTTTCCACCTGGCGCGGCACCCCGGGCCGCGACGACCTCGCCACGCTGCGGCTGCCCGATCTGATGCAGGCGTACGGCGAGGTGCTGTCGGGCCGCGGCCCCGACCCGCAGGGGCCGCCGCCGGACTGACCGGCGCCGGCCCCTGACCTGCCGGTCAGCCCGCCAGCGCCCGGTCCTGGTACGCCGGATCGTCCTGCGGCACCGCGCCCGCGTGCGGCTGCGAGCCGTCGCGCGGCTCGCCGAGGCGGGCATCGGCGGCCACCGGGCGCGCGTCCCGGGCGCCGTGGCTGCCGCTCGCGGTGCGGTGGGCGGGATCCCGCATCTCGCCCACCAGCATCTCCAGGACGTCCTCCAGCGCGACCAGGCCGACGACCCGGCCGGTGGGCCCGGCGACGGCGGCGAGGTGGGAGGCGGCGCCGCGCATCGCCGTCAGGGCGTCGTCCAGCGGCAGTTCGGCGCGCAGCGTCGCCATCGGGTGCCAGACCCGCTGCGGTACCGCACGGTCCCGCTCCTCCAGGTCCAGCACGTCCTTGACGTGCAGATATCCCATGTACGCCCCGCCGGATGCACAGACCGGGAAGCGGGAGTAGCCGGTCTTCACGGTCAGCTCCTCGACCTGGCGCGGGGTGACCGTCGGGTCGACGGTCACCAGGCCCGCAGGGTCGAGGAGTACGTCGGTGACCGGGCGGCTGCCCAGCTCCAACGCGTCCGCGAGCCGCTCCTGTTCGGCCGGGGCGAGCAGGCCCGCCTGCCCCGCGTCCTCGACGAGATGGGTCAGCTGCTCGCTGGTGAAGACCGCCTCGACCTCGTCCTTGGGCTCGACGCGGAAGATCCGCAGCACGCCCCGGGCACAGGCGCCGAGCAGCGCGGTGACCGGGCGGCAGAGGCGGGCGAAGGCGACGAGTCCGGGGCTGAACCACAGGGCGGTCTTCTCGGGCGCCGCCATCGCGAGGTTCTTGGGGACCATCTCGCCGATGACCAGGTGCAGAAAGACCACCAGGGCGAGGGCGATGGCGTAGCCGAGCGGGTGGATCAGCGGTTCCGGCAGATGTACCGCGTGGAAGACCGGCTCCAGCAGGTGGGCGACGGTCGGCTCGGCGACCGCGCCGAGCGTCAGGGAACAGACGGTGATGCCGAACTGGGCCGCCGCCATCATCTGCGGCAGATTCTCCAGACCGTGCAGCACCTGGCGGGCCCGCTTGGAACCCTCGGTGGCCAGCGGCTCGATCTGGCTGCGGCGTACCGACACCAGGGCGAACTCGGCGCCGACGAAGAAGCCGTTGGCGAGCACGAGGAGGACGGCGAGCAGGAGTTGGGCGGCGCTCATCGTGCCACCTCCGCTCCGGCGCCGACGGTTTCCCTGGCCGGTGCCGCGCCGGCCGGAGCCGTGCGCACGATCCTTATCCGCTCGGCGCGGTGGTGCGAGACCAGCCGCACCCGCAGCCGCCAGCCGTCGAGTTCGGCGATGTCGCCGGGGGCCGGGATCCGGCCGAGTATGTGGGCCACCATTCCCGCCACCGTCTCGTACGGCCCGTCGGGCGCCTCCAGGCCGATCCGCCGCAGTCTGTCGACCCGGCAGCCGCCGTCGGCGTCCCAGGCGGGCCTGCCGTCCTCGGCCGGAGCCTGGCCCAGCTCGGGCAGGTCCACCCGGTCGTGCTCGTCCCGCACCTCGCCGACGAGTTCCTCGATGATGTCCTCCAGCGTGACCACACCGGCGGTGCCGCCGTACTCGTCGACGACCACCGCGATGGGCTGCTCGCTGCGCAGCCGCTCCAGCAGCGGCGCCACCGGCAGCGTCGCCGGCACCTGGAGGGGCGGCACCGCGAGCCGGCCCGCGGGTGTGCGCAGCCGGTCGTGCGCCGGGATCGCCAGCGCGTCCTTGAGGTGCACCATGCCGACGACCTCGTCGAGGCGGGTGTGGTAGACGGGGAAGCGGGAAAGGCCCGTGGCGCGGGTGAGGTTGACGACGTCCTCGGCGGTGGCCGAAGCCTGCAGGGCGCTGACCCGTACCCGAGGTGTCATGACGTTCTCCGCGGTCAGGTCGCCGAGGGACAGGCTGCGTACGAACAGGTCGGCGGTGTCCTGCTCGATGGCGCCCGCCTGGGCGGAGTGCCGGGCCAGGGAGACCAGTTCGCCGGGGGTGCGGGCGGAGGCCAGTTCGTCGGTCGGCTCCACGCCGAGGGCCCGGACGAGACGGTTCGCGACGGTGTTCAGCAGGGTGATCACCGGGCGGAAGAAGCGGGAGAAGGCGTCTTGCGGGGCGGCGACGAAGCGGGCCACCTGGAGCGGCTTGGAGACCGCCCAGTTCTTGGGCACCAGCTCGCCGATCACCATCTGGACGGCAGAGGCCAGCAGCATGCCGAGCACCACGGCGATACCGGGCACCGCGCCCCGGGGCAGCCCGATCGCGGTCAGCGGCCCGTTCAGCAGCTCGGCGAGCGCGGGCTCGGCGAGCATGCCGACGACCAACGAGGTGATGGTGATGCCCAGTTGGGTGCCGGACAGCTGGAAGGACAGCTCGCGGAGCGCGGATACGACGGTGGCGGCGCGGCGGTCGCCTTCGGCGGCGGCCCGCTCGGCCTCGGCCTTCTCCACGGTGACGAGCCCGAACTCGGCGGCCACGAAGAAGCCGTTGGCCAGGATCAGTACGAGGGCGGCGGCGAGCAGCAGCAGCGGGCCGGTCATGCCGCCGCCTCCGTCGTCCGCGGGGGTCGGGGAGGGGCGGCGCAGGTACTACAGGACGATCCATCCATTGCTGGAGGGAGTCACTCCTCAGGTCGCAGTGGCCCCGGGGCGGGGCAGGGCGTGAAGAGCGCCCCGCGGAACAGAGTAATCAGCGGGGCGCGGATCGGCGGGGAACACCTCGGAGAGCGAGGTCACCCACGGCCGGGTCACGCGGCGGCGGAACCGCCGGTTCCGTGGCTCTCGGCGAGCGCGCGCAGCGCGCGGGCGTCGCGGACGGCGTGCTCCCTGCCGATGCCGGGCTGGATGCCCATCGCGGGGAGGCTGGTGCCGTCGGCGAGGTCCAGATGGACCCAGGCGTCACCGTTGCGGAGGTTGACGCGCAGCACCTGGGCCCAGTCCAGCTCGCGCCGGGTGGTGAGGTTGACGACCGTGAGGCCCTCCTGCCGCGCGATCACCTTGGGGCGGGCGAGCAGCAGGAGGACGGCGAGCACCACGAGTCCGGTGAAGATGAAGCTGAGCCGCTCGCCCCCGGTCAGCGCGGGCAGCGCCAGCGCGATGGCGGTCAGCGCGGCGAACTGGGCGAGGCCGACGCCGTACAGGACGGCCCGGGTACGGGTCGGCCGGAAGGTCACCGGGAGGCTGGGCAGGGGTGCGGGCGCGGACACGTCGTCGGTCTTCCGTCTCGTGGGCATGCGGTGGTGCGGGCCGTTCGACGGCCGCGGGTCAGAGTCGGCAGGCGTGGATGCCGGTGGTCAGGATCGCGCGGGCGCCGAGGTCGTACAGCTCGTCCATGATGCGCTGGGCGTCCTTGGACGGGACCATCGAGCGGACCGCGACCCAGCCTTCGTGGTGCAGCGGGGAGACGGTCGGCGACTCCAGGCCCGGGGTGAGGCCCACGGCCTTCTCGACGTGCTCGACGCGGATGTCGTAGTCCATCATCACGTACCGGCGGGCCACCAGGACGCCCTGCATGCGGCGCAGGAACTGGCGCACCTTCGGGTCGTCGGCGGGGGCGCCGGTGCGGCGGATGACGACGGCCTCGGACTTGAGGATCGGCTCGCCGATGATCTCCAGACCGGCGTTGCGCAGGGTGGTGCCGGTCTCCACGACATCGGCGATGATCTCGGCGACGCCGAGCTGGATGGCGGTCTCCACCGCGCCGTCGAGGTGGACGACCGAGGCGTCCACGCCGTTGTCGGCGAGGTGCTGGGTGACCAGGCCGGAGAACGAGGTGGCGACCGTCATGCCGCCGAACTCGGTGACGTCCTTCGCGGTGCCGGGGCGGGTGGCGTAACGGAACGTCGATCCGGCGAAGCCGAGCTGGAGGATCTCCTCGGCCTGCGAGCCGGAGTCCAGCAGCAGGTCGCGGCCGGTGATGCCGATGTCGAGCTTGCCCGAGCCGACGTAGACCGCGATGTCGCGCGGGCGGAGGAAGAAGAACTCGACCTCGTTCTCGGCGTCGACCAGGACCAGTTCCCTGCGGTCCTTGCGCTGGCGGTAGCCGGCCTCATGGAGCATCGCCGACGCAGGCTCGGACAGTGAACCCTTGTTGGGGACAGCGATGCGCAGCATGAGGTGGACTTCCTTCGGTGGGTGGGGTGTTGAGTGGTGAGCGGGGGCGCTCAGAGGTGGCTGTAGACGTCGTCGAGGGTGAGACCCTTGGCGATCATCATGACCTGGAGGTGGTAGAGGAGCTGGGAGATCTCCTCCGCCGCCGCCTCGTCCGATTCGTGTTCCGCGGCCATCCAGACCTCGGCGGCCTCTTCGACGACCTTCTTGCCGATCGTATGGACGCCGGCCTGGACCAGCTCGGCGGTACGGGAGGACGCGGGGTCGCCGGTGGCGGCCTTCTGCTGGAGCTCGGAGAAGAGCTCCTCGAAAGTCTTCTTGGACATGGTGATCCCTACCCTAGCGGGCAATGTCGCAGCGGCGCGCAGCGCCACCACGGAAGGGTGGCGGAGGGCGACGGGCGGGGGCGCAGCGCCACCCCTGAAGGGTGGCGGCCGGTCAGCGCCAGGGTTCGGACACGGTGCGCAGGGTGGCGGCGGTGGCGACCGCCGCGGTGACCGCTTCGTGGCCCTTGTCCTCGGTGGATCCTTCGATGCCCGCGCGGTCCAGGGCCTGCTGTTCGGTGTCGCAGGTCAGTACGCCGAAGCCGATCGGGACGCCGGTGTCGACCGCGACCTGGGTCAGGCCCTGGGTGACGCCCTGGCAGACGTAGTCGAAGTGCGGGGTGCCGCCCTTGATGACGACGCCGAGCGCCACCACCGCGTCGTAACCGCGCCCGGCCAGGACCTTGGCGACGACGGGCAGCTCGAAGGCGCCGGGCACCCGTAGCAGCGTGGGCTCGTCGATGCCCAGCTCGGCCAGGGCACGCAGGGCGCCGTCGACCAGGCCGTCCATGATCTGCTCGTGCCACTGCGCGGCGATCACGGCGACCCGCAGGTCTCCGCAGTTCTTCACGGTCAGTTCGGGTGCGCCTTTGCCGCTCACGGTTCTCCTCGTACGGGTGATGTTGTGCGTGCTGACGGTGGGTGGGGGCGGGGTCCGCGGCTACCGGTTGTCGCAGTCGCCGGTGTGTCCGGCGTCCAGCCACGGCAGGTCGTGGCCCATCCGGTCGCGCTTGGTGCGCAGGTAGCGGAGGTTGTGCTCGCCCGCCTGCACGGGCATCGGCACCCGGCCGCTGACCTTGAGGCCGTCGCGGATCAGGGCCGCGGCCTTGTCGGGGTTGTTGGTCAGCAGCCGGACCGAGCGGACGCCGAGGTCCTGGAGCATCTGGGCGCCGGCGCCGTAGTCGCGTGAGTCGGCGGGCAGGCCCAGTTCGAGGTTGGCGTCCAGGGTGTCGTGGCCCTGTTCCTGGAGTGCGTAGGCGCGCAGCTTGGACAGCAGGCCGATGCCGCGTCCCTCGTGGCCGCGCAGGTAGATGACCACGCCGCGGCCGGCGGTGGCGATCCGCTCCAGCGACGCCTCCAGCTGGGGTCCGCAGTCGCAGCGCAGCGAGTGGAAGACGTCGCCGGTCAGGCACTCGGAGTGGACCCGGACCAGGACGTCGTCGCCGTCGCCGATGTCGCCTGCGACCAGCGCGATGTGCTCGACGCCGTCGACGGTGGAGCGGTAGCCGTACGCGGTGAACTCGCCGTGCGCGGTGGGCAGCCGGGTCTCGGCCTCGCGGCGGACGGTGGGGGCGGACGTCCTGCGGTAGGCGATGAGGTCCTTGATGGAGATGATGGCGATGCCGTGTTTGCGGGCGAACGGCACCAGTTCCGGCAGCCGCAGCATCGCGCCGTCCTCGCCGGCGATCTCCACGATGGCGGCGGCCGGGCGCAGTCCGGCGAGCCGGGCGAGGTCGACACCCGCCTCGGTGTGGCCGTTGCGGACCAGGACGCCGCCGGGCCTGGCGCGCAGCGGGAAGATGTGCCCCGGGCGCACGAAGTCGCCGGCCACGGTGGCGCCTGAGGCGAGCATCCGCAGGGTGGTGGCGCGGTCGGCGGCGGAGATGCCGGTGCTGACGCCGTGTTCCGGGGTCGCGTCGACGGTGACGGTGAAGGCGGTCCGCATCGATTCGGTGTTGTGCTCGACCATCTGCGGGAGCCCGAGCCGGTCCAGGTCGGCGCCCTCCATGGGGGCGCAGATCAGGCCGCGGCATTCGCTCATCATGAAGGCGACGATCTCGGCGGTGGCCTTCTCCGCGGCGATGACCAGGTCGCCCTCGTTCTCGCGGTCCTCGTCGTCGACGACCACGACGGGCCGGCCGGCCGCGATGTCGGCGATGGCCCGCTCGACGGGATCGAGCGTCAGGTCCGCGTCGTCGGCGGACTCGTACCAGCTCTGCAGTGCGGTCATGCCGCTGCTCCTTCCAAGACGGCGGCGGCGCTCGTCCGCGAGCGCAGCCACCAGTCGCGCATGCCCCACGCGACGAGCGCGAGATAGACGACGTAGACGAATCCGGAGAAGGCGAGCCCGCTGCTGAAGGCGAGCGGGACGCCGACGAGGTCGACCAGCAGCCAGGCGAACCAGAACTCCACCAGGCCGCGCGCCTGGGCGACCATCGCGGCGAGCGTGCCGACGAAGATGTAGGCGTCGGGCCAGGGGTTCCAGGACAGCTGCGGGACGAGCGTGAAGAGCCCGCCGACGGCGGCGGTGCCGAGCGCGGTGCCGCCGATCAGCAGCCCGCGCTCGCGCCAGGTGGCGAAGCGGACGGCGATGGAGCCGTCCTGGGCCTGCCGACGGCCGCGCTGCCAGGCCCGCCAGCCCCACAGCGCCACACCGATGACCAGCAGTTGCTTGCCGACCCCGCCGCTGAGGTGGGCGGACGCGTAGGCGGCGACGAGGATGACGCCGGACAGGAACTGGGCGGGCCAGGTCCATATGGAGCGACGCCAGCCGAGTGCCAGGGCGGCGAGCCCGATGGTGTTGCCGACCATGTCGGACCAGATGACGTGCTGTCCGAAGGCGGTGAACGCCTCGCCGTTCAGCCAGGTCAGGGCGCTCACCGGACGGCCCCTTCCCGGTCCTTGCCGCCCTCGCCGCCCGCGCCGAGCAGCCGCTCGACGTACTTGGCGAGGACGTCGACCTCCAGGTTGACGGGGTCGCCGGTCTTCTTGATGCCGAGGGTGGTCAGGGCGAGGGTGGTGGGGATGAGGCTGATGGTGAAGTGGTCGTCGGCGGCGTCGACGACGGTCAGGCTGACACCGTCGACGGTGATCGACCCCTTCTCGACGACGTAGCGGGCGAGCCCGGCGGGCAGCGCGATCGTGACGATCTCCCAGTGTTCGCCGGGGGTGCGGCCGGTGATGGTGCCGGTGCCGTCGACGTGCCCCTGGACGAGGTGCCCGCCGAGCCGGCCGCCGAGCGCCATGGGGCGTTCGAGGTTGACCCGCGAGCCGACGGTCAGGGCGCCGAGGCTGGAGCGCTTGAGGGTCTCGGCCATCACATCGGCGGTGAACTCACCGTCGGCGGTGTCCACGACCGTCAGACAGACGCCGTTGACGGCGATGGAGTCGCCGTGCCGGGCGCCGTCCGTGACGACCGGGCCGCGCAGGCGGAAGCGGGAGGCGTCGCCGAGGTTCTCGACGGCGGTGACCTCACCCAGTTCTTCGACGATTCCGGTGAACACTTCAGTTCTCCTCGTGGAGCGTGTGGCGGGTGGGAGTGGCGGTGATGCGCAGGTCGGGGCCGAGCCGCGCGGTCTCGGTCACATCGAGTCGCAACGCCTGCCCGATGGTGGTGATTCCGGCGTCGCCGACGGCGGCGGGGCCCGCGCCGAGCAGCACCGGCGCGAGATAGCCGACGACCTTGTCGACGGCGCGCGCGGCGAGGAACGCCCCGGCGAGGGTCGGGCCGCCTTCCAGGAGTACGGAGCGCACGTCGCGTTCGTGGAGCGCTTGGAGCAGCGCGGGGATGTGCAGCCCGCGGCCACCGGCGGCGCGCGGCAGCCGGACGAGCGGGGCGAGTCCTTCGAGGTGGGCGGTGTCGGCGTCGTCGGCGACCGCGATGAGGGTGGGCGCGGTGCCGTCCAGGACCCGGGCGCCGGGCTTGACGGCCGAGGCGCCGGAGTCGACGACGACCCGCAGCGGCTGGCTGACCTCGTCGTCCGTCAACCCGCTGATCCTGGCGCCCAGTTGGGGATCGTCCGCGCGGGCGGTTCCGGAGCCGACGATGACGGCGTCGGCGCGGGCGCGCAGCCGGTGCACGTCGGCGCGCGACTCGGGCGACGAGATCCAGCGGCTGGTGCCGTCCGCCGCGGCGATCCGGCCGTCGAGGGTGGCGGCGTACTTCCACAGGACGAAGGGACGGCCGCGCAGTACGGACGTCAGCCAGGCTTCGTTGACGGCCGCCGCCTCGTCGGCGAGCAGTCCGCCCTCGACGTCGACCCCGGCTTCGGCGAGGGTGACGGCGCCGCCGGTCGCGGTCGGGTTCGGGTCGGATACGGCGTAGACGACGCGGGCGACACCGGCGTCGATCAGCGCCTGGGCGCAGGGTCCGGTGCGACCTGAGTGGTTGCAGGGTTCCAGGGTGACCACGGCGGTGCCGCCCCTGGCGCGTTCGCCCGCCGCGCGCAGTGCGTGGATCTCGGCGTGCGGGCCGCCGGCGCGCCGGTGCCAGCCCTCGCCCGCGGTGCGGCCGTCGGCGTCCAGGACGACGCAGCCGACGACGGGGTTGGGGCTGGTGTGCCCGAGGCCGCGGGCGGCAAGCTCGATGGCACGGCGCATCGCCGCGGTCTCGGCGGGTTCTGTGGTGGCCACCGGGTCCTCCTGCCTCTTCGGGCACGGACTCCGGGGCTGTCTGGACGACAGAAGCGGAAACAAGCCATGGCATACCGGCCGGAAAACAGAGAGCCCACCCGGAACAACGCACCGGGTGTGCCGCCGACGGCGGTATACCGAAGCTCGCCCGCCGCGCACTGCCTCCCATCCGGACTTTCACCGTCGGTGCAGGAATTTCACCTGCTCAACCGGCCGCTGGCTGCGGACGGGTCGCGGACTGTTACCGCCGGTTCGGAATTACACCGACCCCGGAGTGCGCTGCTGCTCATTTCAGTACAGGGCCAGTCTGCCACGGCTGATCGACGGCCATGCGGGCGAAGCCTGTGGGCTGTCTCACAAGCCACGGGCACGTCGGATGTCACGGATACGGCGGGTGAACCGTCATCACGGGGAACCTCCCGCACGACTCCGACCTCAAGGACTGATCCCCGATGGCGACAATTCTGGTGACCGGCGGCACGGGCGCACTCGGGCGGCCCCTGGTCGACCGGCTGCTCCACGACGGCCACGACGTCCGCTCGCTGAGCCGCAGGCCCGCGCAGGGCCCGCCGCGCCCGGGACTGCGGACGTACGCGGTGGACCTGCGCAACGGCACCGGTCTCGCGGCGGCGGTGGCGGGCGCCGACACGGTGGTGCACTGCGCTTCGACGCCGTCGGGCGGGGACGGCGAGGCCGCGGGACGGCTGGTGGCCGCGGCGCGGGCGGCCGGCGTCGGGCACCTCGTCTACATCTCGATCGTCGGCGTGGACCGGGTGCCGATCGGCTACTACCGCACCAAGCGGGCGGTGGAGCGGACGATCGAGGAATCCGGCATCGGCTGGACCGTGCTGCGCACCACGCAATTCCACGACCTGGTGCTGAGGGTGGTGAAGGCGGGTTCCCGCTCGCCGGTGCTGCCGGTGCCGACGGGGGTGCGGGTGCAGCCGATCGAGGTGCGTGAAGTGGCCGGCCGGCTGGCCGACTTGGCGTCCGCGCCGCCGGCCGGCCGGGTCGCCGACATGGGCGGGCCCGAGGTGCTCGACACCCGCGCACTGATCCGGCTCACCCTGCGGTACGCGGGCCGGCGCCGGCTGCTGGTGCCGCTGTGGCTGCCGGGCAGGGCGGCGACCGCGCTCCGGGCGGGCGGCATCCTCGCCCCGGAGCACGCCGTCGGGGAAGGGACGTACGAGGCGTTCCTCGCGGCGCGGGCGGGGCGTCCTGCCTGAGCCCGAGGGGCCATCCGTACGAGTGAGGCCGGTACGCGCGACGGGCCGTACGGGGAACGGGCGGTGCGGGGAACGGGCGGTGCGGAGGCGGGCCCCGGCCGTCGGCGCGGTCAGCCGCCGCCCGCGAACAGTTCCTCCTGCGCGGCGTCCATCGCCGCCAGCACCGCGCCGCGCAGCACGCCGGAGCCGCCGGTCGTGCCCGCCCGCACCTCGGTGGCCAGCGGTGAGAGCCGGGCGAGCCGGGCACCGACCCGGTCTGCGAGTTCCGTGCCGCCCGCTCGGCCGATCTCGCCGCCGAGCACCACGCAGCCGGGGTCGAGTACGGCGCTGACCGCCGCCGCGCCGATGGCGATGTGCCCGGCGAGCGCGTCGAGGAAGGCGTCACCACCCTCCGGGTCCGCGAGGGCGGCCCGTACGAGGGCTTCGGCGGGCGGCGCGCCGCCGTCCGGGGGGACGTCGCCGTCCCGGGCCGCCGCGCCCGCCGTGATGCCGTGTTCCGTCGCCAGCCGGACGATCGCCGCCGACCCCGCGAGCGAGTGGAAGCCGCCGTCGCAGCCGTGCGCGGAGGGCAGGGCCGCGGTGCCGGGGACGGGCAGGAAGCCGATTTCGCCGGTGCCGCCGGAGGCGCCGCGGCGCAGCCTGCCGTCCAGGACGACCGCGGCCCCCGTGCCGTGGCTCAGCCAGAGCAGCACGAAGGTGTCACGGTCGCGGGCCGCGCCGTCGCGCTGCTCGGCGATGGCGGCGAGGTTGACCTCGTTCTCCAGCAGGACCGGCGCCGGGCGGGCACGGAGCGCCGCGATCAGGTCGGCGTGCCAGGCGGAGAGCCGGTCCGTGCCGCCGAGCCTGCCGGTCGCCGGGTCGACGAGGCCGGGGGCGCCGACGGCGAGGGTGTGCGCGCCGGACGCGCCGGACGTCCGCAGCGCGGTGTCCAGAGCCTTGAGGGTGGCCGCCACCGCCCGCTTCGCCGGGGTGCCGGGGCGGATGGAGACGCTGTGTTCGGCGCGGGTGCGGCCGAGCAGATCGGCGACGGCGACGGTGGCGCGGTGGGGCCGCAGATCGAGGCCGACGAGGTGGGCGCGGTCGGCGACGATGCCGTAGAGGCGGGCGTTGGGGCCACGCCGCGCGGCGCCGCTCTCGCCGACGACCGCGATGAGGCCCGCTTCCTGGAGGCGTTCGACGAGGTCGGCGACGGTCGGGCGGGACAGGCCGGTCAGCGCTTTGAGCTGGTTCGCCGTCAACGGGCCTTCGGATTGCAGGAGTTGCAGGGCAAGCCGGTCGTTGATCCGCCGGGCGGTGCTCGGGGACGCGGTACGGCCGGTGGCCACCGTGCGCGGTGCATGCATGGCGGAATCTTTCCAGAAGTCACCCTCTTATTAACAGGCAGGGTTCCTGATAGTTTACGGCGCATGGCCGGCCATGACGTCTGTGACGCGACCCATCCGCCCCCACGTCCCTCGGACGAAAACCCCCGCACCTCGCTGCGCCGCGCGCGCTGGGCCATCGCCCTGGTCTTTCTCGTGCACGGCGCGGTGACCGGCAACTTCGCCACCCGCATCCCGTGGATCCAGGACCACGTCGGCATCAGCACCGGCCAACTCGGCCTCGCCCTGGCCTTCCCCGCGATCGGCGCGTCCCTGGTGATGCCGCTCGCCGGGCGGATCAGCCACCGCTTCGGAGCCCGTACCGCGCTGCGCGGGCTGCTGGCCCTGTGGACCCTGGCGCTGATCCTGCCCGCCCTCTCCCCCGGCCTGATCACGCTGTGCTGCGCGCTGCTGGTGTACGGCGCGAGCGCCGGGATGGCGGACGTCGCGATGAACGCCCTGGGGGTGGAGACCGAGGAGCGGCTGGGGCGGCCGATCATGTCGGGGCTGCACGGGATGTGGAGCGTGGGCGCGCTGCTCGGTTCGGCGGCCGGCACGGTGGCCGCGCACGCGGGGACGGACGCCCGGCTGCATCTGGGCGTCGCCGCGCTGGTCCTGACCGTCATCGGCACGGCCGCCTGCGGCGGGGTGCTGGATCTGCGCAGCGCCCCGGACGCGCACCCGCCGCCGCGCTTCACCCTGCCGCCGAAGGCGGCGCTGGTCATCGGTGCCGTCGGGTTCTGCGCGGTGTTCGCCGAGGGGGCGAGCCTGGACTGGTCGGCGGTCTACCTGCGCGACGTGCTGCACACCGACGCGGGTCTTGCCGCCGCGTCCACGACCGCCTTCTCCTGCACGATGGCGGCGGTGCGGCTGGCGGGCGACAAGGTGGTGGCCAGGTTCGGCCCGGTACGCACCGTGCGGGGCGGCGGCGCGCTGGCCACCGCGGGCGGCCTGCTGGTCGTCGCGGCACAGCAGCCGGCGATGGCGCTGGCCGGGTTCGCGATGATCGGGCTCGGTATCGCCGTGGTGGTACCGCTGGCCTTCGCGGCGGCCGGGCGCAGCGGCCCCGCCCCCAGCCAGGCCATCGCCGGTGTCGCGACGATCACCTACACGTCGGGCCTCATCGCGCCCTCCACGATCGGCGGCATCGCCCAGGCGACCTCGCTGACGGCGTCGTTCACGCTGGTCACGGTGTTGGCGGCGGGCCTGATCGTGGGGGCGCGGGTGCTGCGGCTGCCGGGCCGTACGACGGCGGACGGCAGCCGGGGGACGGCGGACGCCGGCGGTGCGGGGCGGGCCTGAGCGCCCTCCGGGACCGGCGTCCGCCTTCCGTCACGCCGCGGCGTCGGCCGCTTCGGACGGCTCCGGGCTCCACAGCAGCCCGGTGGCGATCGTCCTGGCACGGTCCGACCAGGGGGTGGGGCGCAGCGCCTGCGGGTCGACGCGGACCAGGACGCGGTGGCCCCTGGCGTAGGTCTCGGTGCCGTCGGCCGAGCAGATCCGGAAGCCGTAGGTCAGGCCGGTGCGGCCGACGCGTTCGACCCAGAGGTGGGCGGCGTAGCGGCCGGCGCCGGTGACGGGGCGCTCGTAGGAGATCTTCATCTCCTTGATGACGTTGCACATGTCGCCCGCGGCCGACCAGTCGCCGTCGAAGGTGAAGCCGTGGCCCTCCCAGTACGCGGCCCAGGCGCGCTCGGCCAGCAGCGGGAAGCGGGAGTTGTGGAGCATGCCGAGCGCGTCGAGGTCGTCGAAGTGGACGGTGACGGGGACCAGTTGCCCGTAGGGGACGGGGCTCGCGGCCTGGCGGGGTTCGACGCTCACGGGTGGTGCTCCTGAAGTGCTCGGTACGGCTGCCGTGCGGGGCGCGCGGAACGCCGTCGGCCGGTGAGGCACAGCTCGCCGGCCGGCGGACGCAGCCGTGGGTACGGGTGGTGCAAGTAGTACAGAACGAAACCATCGTAAGCGGCTGCTCAGAATGTTTTTGCCCGGGACGTCCGCGACCCCGGCCCGGCCACGCCGCCTCCGCGGTCCCCGCCGCGCCGGGGACCGCGGAACGCCTCAGCCGTCCTTGCCCGCGGATCCGTCGTCATCACTGGTCCCCGCGTCGAGGAGGGGCGTACGGCGCTGACCGGCCGCGGTGGAGAGCCAGCGCAGCGCGTGGTAGCCGGTGAGCACGACGAGCGTGCCGAGAGCGATGCCGCTCAGTTCGAAGGTGTCGGTGAACTTCAGCGAGACGCCGCCGATGGCGATGACGATGCCGGCCGCCGCGGGGATGAGGTTCAGCGGCACCGTGAAGTCCACCTTGTTGCGCACCCAGATCTGCGCGCCGAGCAGGCCGATCATCCCGTACAGGATGACGGTGATGCCGCCCAGCACACCGCCGGGGATCGCGGCCACCACCGCACCGAACTTCGGGCAGAGGCCGAAGAGCACGGCGAAGCCCGCCGCAGCGGTGTAGGCCGCGGTGGAGTAGACGCGGGTCGCCGCCATCACACCGATGTTCTCGGCGTAGGTCGTGGTGGCGGGGCCGCCCACCGCCGTCGAGACGACCGTGGCCGTGCCGTCGGCGACGATCGCCATGCCCATCTTGTCGTCCAGCGGATCGCCGGTCATCTCGCCGACCGCCTTGACGTGCCCGGCGTTCTCCGCCACCAGGGCCACCAGTACGGGCAGCGCGACCAGGATCGCGGACGCCGAGAAGTTCGGGGCGTGGAAGGTGGGGACGCCGATCCAGTCGGCCTTGGCCACGCCGGAGAAGTCGATCCGCCAGTGGTCGGTCAGCTTGCCCGCGCCGTTGACCGAGTGGATCGGGCCCGCGATGCGGTCGAGCACCCAGGACAGCGCGTAGCCGAAGACCAGGCCCAGGAAGATCGCGATGCGCGACCAGAAGCCCCGCAGGACGACGAGCGCGAGGCCGGTGAAGAGCATCGTCGCGAGCGCGGTCCACTGGTCCTGCGGCCAGTAGGTGGACGCGGTGACGGGCGCGAGGTTGAAGCCGATGAGCATGACGACGGCGCCGGTCACCGTGGGCGGCAGCACCGCGTGGATGACCCGTGGCCCGAGGACGTGGATGGCGATGCCGCAGCCTGCCAGGCACGCGCCCACCACGAGCATCGCGCCGGTCAGGGTGCCGGCGTCACCCCCTTGGCCCGCGATCACCGCGGAGACTCCCACGAACGAGAGGGAGGAGCCCAGGTAGCTGGGGATGCGTCCGCGCGTCATCACCAGGAACAGCACGGTGGCGACGCCGGACGCCATGAGGGCGAGGCTGGGGTCCAGGCCCATGAGCACCGGGGCGACGAAACACGCCCCGATCATCGAGACCACGTGCTGGGCGCCGAGCCCGATCGTCCGCCCCCAGGTGAGGCGTTCGCCGGGCTTAACCACCTCCCCCGGCTCCAGGTGACGCCCGTCTCCGTGCAGTTTCCACCCGAAACCAGCCATGATCACACTCCACATCCGCGACGCCCTGCACGTCACAGAGCCGAGGTGATTCATAGTCGAACGATTGCTTCTGGACAAACCGAACCCGAGGGTGTTTCCGGCGCCCGTGAGCTGCTAGGGATCACCGGCCGACGGCACGGGGAGGCCGCGGCGCGACGTCGTGGCCGGGGCGGAGCGAACGGCGGGGGCGGGAAGCGCGGCAGCGACCCGCCGCCCGCTTCGGGCTCCCCCGCCGTCCCGTTCAGCCGAGTTTCTTCACGGCTTGGTAGTACGTCCAGGCCAGCGCATTGCAGGAGACTTTCGACGCGCCCGAGTAGCGCAGGCACACACGCCGGAGATCCGCGTACAGCGCGCTGTCGAGCCGCGGTTTATTCGCCGCGAAGCCACCCGACTTCTTGTAGTTGCGGTACCCGAAGTCGTGCCGCGCGCAGGAGATCTGGAAGGGGAATCCCAGGGGATTGTCGGGTGAACTTGAGCAGTAGTCGGTGGACCAGTCGAATCCGTACGCGGACCATTTCGACTGGTTTCCGCGAGCCGCCACCCAGGTGGTGTAGCTGGACGCTCCGGTCTCCGTCCAGGTCTTCAGGACCCGGGGTTTGTCGGCGGGTACGGCCTGTGCGGGAGCGGCGGCGACCAGCATCGCGCTCAGGCCGAAGAGGGGGGCGGTCAGTGCGGCGGCGAGTCTTCGGGACATACTGCAACCTCCGGAATTCGGCGCCGCGTTGTCCGTTGAACGCTTCCCGGGACGCCGAAAGTATGCGGTTCTCAAAGGTCTGTTGCGCTCGCTGAACGGCCGAAAGCCACAAGAGGGCGCGCCGGTTATTACCCCGATCCGGTCAAAGCCACACGGCTCTCCGCATTGTTCACACGCAAGGTGCCACGCTGAGCCGGTGACGACTACTCAGCAGTGCGGCGGCGAAAGCCCGTCGGACAGGGCGGAGCGGGCGCGGCGGCTCCCCGCCGACGCGGCCGGCGGCGCGGCACAGGCGCTGGCGCGGATGCGGGCGCTGGACGCCGCGCTGCCCGCCGACGACGGGGTGGCCGTCTTCAACGGCGTGTACCTCGCGGTCACCGAAGAGGTGGACCGGCGGATCGGGGGCGGCGGATTCCAGGACCCGTCGGCCGCCGGCGAGCTGGATCTGCGGTTCGCCCGGCGGTACTTCGCCGCGGTGGACGCCGCCGCCACGGGGCTGCCCACCCCGGCCTGCTGGCGTCCGCTGTTCCAGCTCAGACGCCATCCCGGCGTGCGTCCCCTCCAGTTCGCGCTGGCCGGGATCAACGCCCACATCGGGCACGACCTGGCGCTCGCCGTGGTCGACACCTGCCACGCCCTGGGCTGTGAACCGGCCCACCTGGAAGGGGACTTCGACCGCGTCGGCACGGTCCTGACCGGCCTTGAGGAGCGGATCAGGGAACGCCTGATGCCAGGACCCGACCTCCTGGACATCGCCGATCCGCTCACCCACCTGGCAGGTTCCTGGAGCCTGGAGATGGCAAGGGACGGCGCCTGGGCCGCGGCCCGGATGCTGTGGGGCGCACGCCGGCTGCCGGAGTTCGCCGACGAGTTCGCCGAACGGCTCGACGCGAGCGTCGGCCTGGTGGGCCGCTGCCTGCTGACGCCGCTGGGCTGAGCCTTCCGCACCGGCCGCGCGGCGCACGGCCGCGCCGGTTCCGCCGGACGGACCGCCGCCGTAGGGTGCGCCCATGACGCTACGGCTGGGACTGGGGCTGCCCCAGATGGCGCAGTACGACCCCGGGCACGACGTGCTGGAGGTGGCGCGCACCGCGGAACGGTCCGGATACGACAGTGTGTGGGTCTACGAGCGGGCGCTGCTTCCGCGTGCGCCGCTGGACGGCCTCTACGGCACGGCGGGTGTCCCCTGGCTCGACCACTACCACTCCTGCGCCGACCCGTTGGTGACGCTGTCGCTGGCCGCCGCCGTCACCCGCCGGGTGCGTCTGGGCAGCAGCGTGCTGGTCTCCGGGCTGCACGCGCCGTTCCCGCTGGCCCGTACGCTCGCGACGCTCGACGCGGCGAGCGGCGGCCGGGTGCTGGCCGGATTCGGGACCGGCTGGTCGCAGGACGAGTACCGCGCGGCCAAGGTCACCGGCTTCGCCGACCGCGGGGCCCAGCTGGACGAGCTGCTGGACGTCTGCGCCGCGGTCTGGGGCCGGAATCCGGTGGCGTACTCGGGCCGCTACGCCGAGATCGCGCCGTCCGACGTCGGGCCCAAACCCGCCCGGCCGGTCCCCGTGTATCTGGCGGCGGCCGGCGGCCGGGCCCTGGAGCGGGTGGCCAGGCGGGCCGACGGCTGGCTTCCTGCCCACCTGACGGGTGAGCAACTGGCCTTCCAGCGGCGGAAGTTGGCGGATGCGGCCGAGCGGCACGGCCGGGACGCGGCGGAGATCGCGGTCTGTCTGCGGGTCGAGGCGGAGCCGACCGGCGCGCCGCTGCCGGCCGCCGGGCGCCGCCCGTACAGCGGCAGCCTCGACCAGATCGTGCAGGATCTGGCCGAGGCCGAGCGGGCCGGGGCGCAGGAGGTGCTGCTGGACCTCCAGACGCACTGCGCCGACGGCGGCGAACTCGCCGATCAGGCGGCCGAACTGTACGCGGGGGTACGCGCGGCCGGGCTGTAGGGGCGGCCACAGGGGCCGCCCCTGGTGTCAGTCCTCCGGGAGTTCGACCGGCGCGATCTCGTCGTAGACGTCACCGGGGCCCGGGTTCGCGGCGTCGGTGCTGCCGCCGAAGTGGTGCATCACGCCCCACACCGCGTTCAGGGCGGTCTGGACGGCGCCCTCGGCCCAGCCCGCCGTCCAGGAGATGTCGTCGCCCGCGAGGAAGATGCCACGCTTGTCCTCGGGGAGGCGGTCCTGCATGAAGTGGGTGAACAGGCGCCGCTGGTAGCGGTAGTGGCCGGGCAGGTTGGCCTTGAAGGCGCCCATGAAGTAGGGCTCGTTCTCCCAGGAGACGGTCACCGGGTTGCCGATGATGTGCCGCCGGATATCGACCTTGGGATAGATCTCCGACAGCGACTTCAGCATGACCTCCATCCGCTCGTTGGCGTTCAGCGGCAGCCACTTGAGGCTGTCGTCGCACCACGTGTAGGAGAGGCAGATGACGGCCGGCTCGTCGGGTCCGTTGTCCAGGAGGTAGGTGCCGCGGGTCATCCGGTCGGTGAGCGTCATGCTCATCACGTCCCGGCCGGTCTCCTCGTCGGTGTCCAGCCAGAACGGCCGGTCGACGGGGACGAACAGCTTGGACGACTCCATGTAGTGGGTGCGCTCCACCGCCGTCCAGTGGTCGATGGGCAGCAGCGCGTCGTCACAGGCGATCTTCGACAGCAGCATCCAGGACTGCGCGGTGAAGACGGCCGCCTCGTAGGTGCGGATGTCGCCGTCGGCGTCGGTGACGGTGATGCGGTTGCCCGCGGTGCGGTGCAGCCGGGTCACCGCGGGGCGCGGCGTGCCACCGTGCAGCGAGGCGAGCGAGGTGCCCTGCGCCCAGTGCAGGAGCTTGCCTGGCTCGCGCTCCCACAGGCGCAGCGGCAGTTGCTGGCTGCCGCCGACGATGCCGCGGTGGTGGTCGTCGGCCTCGGTGTAGACGACCCGCAGGATCTCCAGGATGGAGTTGGGGAAGTCGGTGTCCCAGCCGCCGGTGCCGAAGCCGACCTGGCCGAAGATCTCCCGGTGCCGGAAGGACTTGAAGGCGGTGGAGTCGCAGAGGTAGCCGTAGAAGGTCTGGTTGTCGAGCTTCTCGACCAGGCGGGACCAGATCTCGCGGATGCGCGGGACGTCCCGCTCGCGGATCGCCCGGTTCATGTCGGAGAAGTCGGCGCCCTCTTCGAGGCAGGCGTTCCAGGCGTCCATGACCTGGTGGTAGACCTCGGGCAGGTCGTCGACCGTACGGGCGTAGTGCGACTCGCCCTTGAGGTCGACGATGGTCGACGGGGTGTCGGGCGCCAGCGGGTTGGGGAACGGCCGGGTCTCAAGGCCCACCAGGTCGATGTAGTGCTGGAGGGCGGTGGAGGACGGCGGGAAGCGCATCGCGCCCATCTCCGCGGTCAGCGACGGGTCGCAGCCGTCGAAGCCGACGGTCCGCAGCCGGCCGCCTATCTCGTCCGCCTCGTAGACGACGGGCTTGAGGCCCATCTTCATCAGCTCGTAGGCGGTGACGATGCCGGAGAGGCCGCCGCCGATGACCGCGACCTCCTTGCCGTGCTCCGTCGCCGGGATCTGGCCGAGGCCCGCGGGGTGCGCGAGGAAGTCGTCGTAGGCGTACGGGAAGTCCGGGCCGAACATGGTGATCGGCGGCTGGGCATCCGCGTGGTGGGCTGCGGTGGGCACCGTGGACGTCATCGGGTACGGACTCCTTGCGGGCAGGTCGGACGGCAGGCGGGAGGTGGGTGCGGGCGGCGGCCCGGAAGGGTGTGGTGAGGTGCGGGGCTGCGGTCAGGCGAGCGAGCCGTAGAGCCCGGGGCGCCGGTCGGCGAGGTACGGGTTCTCCGACCGCGACCGGGTGAGGAAGGCGGCGTCCACCTCGGCCTGCACCAGCTGCTCCGAGCGGCCCGCGCGGGCGCGTACGACGCCGTCAGGACCGGCGAGGCAGCTGAGTCCGACGAACTCGAACTCGCCCTCCGCGCCGACCCGGTTGACGTACGCGACGTACATCTGGCTCTCGAAGGCGCGCACCGGAATGACGGATTCGGCGACGAACTGGAAGGGGTGCATCTGCGCGGTGGGCACCAGCAGCAGATCGGTGCCGGCCAGCGCGTGCGCCCTGACGTTCTCGGGGAACTCCACGTCGTAGCAGATCAGCAGGCCGATCCGGAGGCCGTTCAGCTCCGCCTGGACGACCGGCTGCGCGCCGGGGGTGAACCACTCGCGCTCGAAACAGCCGAAGAGGTGTGTCTTGCGGTAGTTCGCGAGCCGGGCGCCGTCCGGGCCGATCAGCTGGGCGGAGTTGTAGACCGCGTCGCTGCCGGGGTCGGGGTCGAGCTCGGGGTAGCCGTAGAGGATCGCGAGGCGGTGGTCGGCGGCGATCCGGGCGACGGCCGCCGCGCTCGCGCCGTCGGCGGTCTCGGCGAGCCGGTGGACGCCGTCGGCGATGGCGTAGCCGGTGAGGAACATCTCGGGGCAGGCGAGCAGTCCGGCACCGGATGCCGCCGCGTCCCGCGCCGCGTCATCGAGGATCCGCAGGTTGTGCGCGGTATCGCCCGGCGTGCCCGAACTCTGGAGCAGGGCGGTGCGCAGCGACGACATGAGACCCCTCGGCGGGACGGTTCTGGTGGGACGCCTTGACGGTACGGGCCGCTGATCACCGGGGACAAGGCGGCACCGTTGCGCGTCGACGGACGATTCGTTGCGCGTTACGGCCGCTCAGCGGCGATTCGTTGCGGGGGCGCACCGGCAGCGGCCGTCATCACCTCGCGTACCAGGCCGCGCAGCCAGCGGTGTCCCGGGTCCGCGTCCTGCCGCGGATGCCAGGCCATGGCCATCGGCATCGGTGGGAGGCCGAGCGGGATCTCCAGGGTCCGCAGTCCGAGGCCCCGGACCGCCACGGCGCCGAGCCGTTCGGTGGAGAGGCCGACCGCGTCGCTGTCCCGCACCATCAGCAGCGCCGCCGCGAAGGTCGGGACGGTGGCGATCACCCGGCGGCGCAGCCCCAGGTCGGCGAGGGCCGCGTCGATCGGTCCCGTGAGCCGGCCGCGGCGGGAGAAGTTGAGGTGCGGGGCGTCGGCGAAGCGGCGGGCGGTGAGGCGGGCCTCGGTGAGCGGGTGGCCTTCGCGCACCACGGCGACCCCGTGGTCGGCGAACAGCGGCTCGGTCACGACCTCGGGCTCGCGGCTGTCGATGACACCCAGCTCCAGGTCGGCGGCGCCGTCGCGCAGCAGCGGCAGATCGACGTGGCTCTCGCCGATGAAGCGCAGCACCACCTGCGGCGCCTCGCGGGCGATGCGGGCGACGAGGCCGGGACCGACGGTGGTGATGAGCAGGTCGTTCGCGTTGATCGTGAAGATCCGGTCGAGCTGTGCCGGGTCGACCGGCGCGGGCGGCGCGAAGACCCCGTGCGCCGCCTCGACCAGCCGCCGCACCTCGGCGCGGATCTCCAGGGCACGCGGCGTCGGCACCATCTGCTGCCCGGCGCGGACCAGGACGGGATCGCCCAGGGCGCGGCGGATACGGCCGAGGGTGCGGCTCATGGCGGGCCCCGAAAGCCCCATCCGGTCGGCGGCTGCGGCGACGCTTTCCTCTTCGAGCAGGGCGTCCAGTGCGGTCAGCAGATTGAGGTCGATGTGCGGGTCGCGCGTCATCGGGTGGCGGCCCCCCTTGTCCTGGAGATCGTTCCGGCCGTTCCGGTGGGGCTCCAGCTTCCCAGGTGTGGCGCCGCGGCCGGGATCTTCGGGGTCGCCGCGGCCGTGACCTGCGGGTTCAGCCCGGCGTACCCGAGCTGAAGCGGCGCAGCAGCGGCGAGAGGACCAGCACCGACTTGGTGCGCTCCACGAACGGTTCGCCGGCGATCCGCTCCAGTACCCGCTCGAAGTGGCGCATGTCGGCCGCGAAGACCTGGACGATGGCGTCCGCCTCGCCGGTGACGGTGGAGGCGGACGCCACTTCCGGATAGCGCGACAGGCCGCGGTGGATCGCTTCGGGCGAGGTGTTGCGGCTGCAGTACAGCTCGATGTAGCCCTCGGTCTTCCAGCCGAGCGCCGCCGGGTCGACCCGTACCGTGAATCCCGTGATGGCGCCCTCGGCCCGCAGCCGGTCCACCCGGCGTTTGACGGCGGGCGCCGAGAGCCCGACCTCCTGGCCGATGTCGGCGTAGCTGCGCCGGGCGTCCTCGGCGAGGGCGTGGACGATACGTTCGTCGAGGTCGTTCAGTCGCACTGCGGGTGGATCACTTCTCTGCCGTGGCCAATCGGGACCGGCGCAAGCCGTAACCGAAGTAGACCACAAGGCCGACGGCCATCCAGATGCCGAAGACCACCCAGGTCACGACGCCCAGGCTGCCCATCATGTAGACGCACAGCACGAAGCCGATCGCCGGGAAGAGCGGCGAGAGCGGCGTACGGAAGGAGCGCTTCATGTCGGGCCGGGTACGGCGCAGCACGATCACCGCGACGTTGACCAGCGCGAACGCGAAGAGGGTGCCGATGCTGGTGGCGTCCGCGAGCTGACCGAGCGGCACGGCGGCGGCGAGCACCCCGCAGAACAGCGAGACGATGACGGTGTTCACCCGGGGGGCGCCTGACTTCGCGTGCACCTTGGAGAACACCTTCGGCACCAGGCCGTCCCGGGACATCGCGAAGAGGATGCGGGTCTGCCCGTAGAGCACGGTGAGCACGACGCTGGCGATGGCGACGACGGCGCCCGCGGCCAGCAGGACGGCCCAGACGTCCTGTCCCGTGACGTCCTTGAGGATGCCGGCCAGCGCGGCTTCGGAGCCGACGAACTTCTTCCAGGGCAGCGCGCCCACGGCCACCGCGGCGACCAGGCAGTACAGCGTCGTGACGATCACCAGCGAGAGCATGATCGCGCGCGGCAGGTCGCGCTGCGGATTCTTGGCCTCCTCACCCGCCGTGGAGGCCGCGTCGAAGCCGATGTACGAGAAGAACAGCGTGGCCCCCGCGGCGCTGACCCCCGCCATGCCCATCGGCATGAAGTCCCGGTAGTTGCCGGACTTCACGCCCTGGAGGGCGACGCCGCAGAACAGCAGCAGCGCGACGATCTTCACCGCGACCATGATCGTGTTGGCGCGGGCGCTCTCCCTGGCGCCGCCCAGCAGGAAGACCATCGCGAGCAGCACGACCAGCAGCGCCGGCAGGTTGAAGATGCCGCCGTGGCCCGGCGGTTGGGAGAGCGCGTCGGGGATGGTGACCCCGATCGTGCCGGCCAGGAACTCGTTCAGATACTGGCCCCAGCCGACCGCGACGGCCGCGACCGAGACGCCGTACTCCAGGATCAGACACCAGCCGCAGACCCAGGCGACCAGCTCGCCGAGGGTGGCGTACGTGTAGGAGTAGGACGACCCCGACACCGGGATGGTGCCGGCCAGCTCCGCGTAGGACAGGGCGGAGAACAGGGCCGTGACGCCGGCGATGACGAACGCGATGATGACGGCGGGCCCCGCCTTGGGGACGGCCTCGCCGAGGACCACGAAGATGCCGGTACCGAGCGTGGCGCCGATGCTGATCATGGTCAGCTGCCACATGCCCATCGTGCGGCGGAGCGTGCCGCCCTCACCCTGACCGCCCTCGGCGACCAGCCGCTCGACGGGCTTGCGCCGCATCAGCCGGGTGCCGAGGCCCCCGGAGGAGGGCCGCCGTGGGTCGCTGTCCCCTGCGGGTGGGGCTGCGCCGTGGTCCAACACTGGGGTGGCTCCTTTATCGCTGCCGGTCAGATGGTCCGGATGACGGCGACCGGGCAGCGGTCGGCATGCGGGCGCGACGAAACACCCCGCAGCAGGAGACCGCCGAGCAGGCGGTCCCCGCCACTCCACGTACAGCGCTTGACCTTACGGCCAGGCGCTGACCTGCCGTAATGCAGGTTCCTTGCGCAACCACGGACGATCGTTGCGCACCGGAGCGGCGGGCGGTCGTTCGTTGCGCGCCCACCGTCCGATCGTACGGCGGCCGTACGCCGTACCGCCCGCCGGACAGCGGGGCGCCCCGGCAGGCCCCGCACATGCGGCAGGCCCCGCACCGGATCGCTCCGGTGCGGGGCCTGCGCCATGCGGGTACGGGGCGCCGCTGATCAGCTCCAGCTGTCGTGCAGCGGCTTGCCCTCGGCGTAGCCGGCCGCGCTCTGCACGCCGACCACCGCCTTCTCCGCGAACTCCGCCAGCGAGGCGGCGCCCGCGTAGGTGCAGGAGCTGCGGACACCGGCGATGATCGAGTCGATCAGGTCCTCGACGCCGGGGCGCGCCTGGTCGACGAACATCCGCGAGGTGGAGATGCCCTCCTCGAACAGTGCCTTGCGGGCCCGGTCGTACGACGACTCCTCGCTCGTGCGGTTGCGCACCGCGCGGGCCGAGGCCATGCCGAAGCTCTCCTTGTACGGACGGCCGTCGGCGGTGTGCTGGAGGTCGCCCGGCGACTCCAGGGTGCCGGCGAACCACGAGCCGATCATGACGTTGGAGGCACCGGCGGCCAGCGCCATCGCCACGTCACGCGGGTGCCGTACGCCACCGTCGGCCCAGACGTGCTTGCCGTACTTCCTGGCCTCGGCGGCGCACTCCAGCACCGCGGAGAACTGCGGGCGGCCGACGCCGGTCATCATGCGGGTGGTGCACATCGCGCCGGGGCCGACACCGACCTTGATGATGTCCGCGCCGGCCTCGATGAGGTCGCGCACACCCTCGGCGGCGACGATGTTGCCGGCCACGATCGGCACCTGCGGGTCCAGCGCCCGTACGGCCTTGACCGCGCTGATCATCGACTCCTGGTGACCGTGCGCGGTGTCCACGACGAGGGTGTCCACACCGGCGGCCAGCAGCGCCTTCGCCTTGCCCGCCACATCGCCGTTGATGCCGACGGCGGCGGCGATGCGCAGCTTGCCGTCGGCGTCCGTCGCCGGGGTGTAGAGGGTCGCGCGCAGGGCGCCCTTGCGGGTGAGGATGCCGACGAGCATGCCGTCCGCGTCGACCGCGGGGGCCAGCTTGCGGTTGGCGGCGTCCAGGCGGTTGAAGGCTTCCCGCGGGTCGATGTCCGCGTCCAGGACCAGCAGGTCCCGGCTCATGACCTCGGCGACCTGGGTGAAGCGGTCCACCCCCGCCAGGTCGTGCTCGGTGACCACGCCGACCGGCCGGCCGCCCTCGACGACGATGCCCGCGCCGTGCGCCCGCTTGGGCAGCAGCGACAGGGCGTCGGCGACGGTCGCGATCGGCGACAGCACTATGGGCGTGTCCAGGACCAGGTGCCGGCGCTTGACCCAGGTGACGACCTCGGTGACGACGTCGATCGGGATGTCCTGCGGGATGACGACGAGCCCGCCGCGGCGGGCGACGGTCTCGGCCATCCGGCGGCCGGCGATCGCGGTCATGTTGGCGACCACCAGCGGAATGGTGGTGCCGCTGCCGTCCGGCGCGGACAGATCCACGCCCTGCCGGGAGCCCACGGCCGAGCGGCCGGGCACCATGAACACGTCGTCGTACGTCAGGTCGTACGGCACCGAAGAACACTCTTCGAGGGCACCGTTCTTCGGGTTCAGGAATCGCATACCGCCAGGATACGGGTCACCACCTGCAGTGATGCGATCATCCGACTACTCGTCGGGGCGTCCTGTGCGATGCGACAAACGGCCGCTCGCGCCGCCGTCCGCGCCCCGGGACACCGCTCTCAGCGCTCCCGCCGCGACGGGCCTCTGGCCAGGATCACGGCGAGTCCGGTGTCCGTGCCGCGCCAGTACGCCACCGCGTCGGCGAGTACGTTCTCGACCACACTCCAATCCTGCGGAGCGGCGGCGGCGAAGGACTGCCAGCCGGTGACCACCAGCAGCCGGCCACGGCCCGCCGGGCACCAGGACAGATCGGTGAGGCAGTCGGCCAGCGCGTCCCAGTTGCCGCCGAACCAGTCGGGGAAGCGCAGCGCGCGGGCGCAGCGGTCCAGGAACTCCGCCTTGTCGGCGGCGCCTTCGAGATCCAGCGCGGCGCCGCTCCAGCCCGCTTCGGCCGCCGCGGCCAGCGCGTCGGCGACCGGCCGCTCGGCGGGCCAGGACAGCACCCCGGGAGGTGTGCTGCCGTCGAGCACCGCCACCAGCGGCACCGGCACGGAACCCGTCATCGGAGCACCGCCTTGAAGGACCGGTAGTGATCGTCCGTGTAGTACGTCTCGTGCCGGTCACCGGTGATCAGCCGGCGCGCGCCGCGGTCCCGCGATCCCGGGGTACGGACCGTGTACTCGTGGTAGTAACCGCGCGTCTGGCGGGGCAGCAGCCGCTCGTAATTGCCGAAGACCGTGCCGTCCTTCGGGTACGGGAAGGGCCCGCCCGCGTCGATGAGCCGGAGCGTGTCCCTGGCCTGGCTGGGCAGTCCCGACGCGGGGACGACGGGCATGCCGTGCGCCCAGGACGGTGCGCCGGAGGCGCCGGGCGACCGGGTGGCGGAGGCGGCCGTACCGGCAGGTCCCGGCGCGCCCGAACTCCCCTTGCCCGCACCGCCCGTCGAACATCCCGTGAGGACCAGCAGCAGACCGGCGAGGAGCGCACCGATGACGGCGGTGGCCGTACGTGGGGCGGAACGGATCATCATGGCGCCGATGCTGTCACAGCGGTGGCCGTGCTGCGCGCCGGTGGCGGCGGCGCGGTACCCGCCGCCCCGATCCGCCGTTCCGGCCCGGCGTCACGCCCCGTCGGGGTCCGCGCGGTCCAGGGCGGGGCGGGGCCCGGGGCCGGTCTCCAGCAGCAGGTGGTCGGCCGCCGCGGTGTCCGTGACCAGGCTCGTCACCAGTCCGGAGCGGAGCACCGCGCCGATCGCCGCCGCCTTGCGCCGGCCGCCCGCGATGGCGACGACCTCGGGGATGCGGCGCAGCCGGTCCGCCTCGACCGTGATGCAGCGCTCGCCCAGATCGCGGCCGATCCGGCGGCCGTCGGCGTCGAAGAGGTGCGCGGACATCTCGGCGGCGGCGCCGAGCGAGGCGTAGTGCTCGCGCTCGTCCTCGCCCAGCATGTCGTAGACGGTCGACACACCGGGCTCCCAGGAGCCGATGGAGACGCAGGCGACGGTGACCTTGTCGAAGTAGTCGAAGGCCCTGGCGATGCCGGTCTGGCCGCGCAGCGCGGCGGCGGTCGCCGAGTCCGGCAGCAGCATCGGCGCGTAGATCGGGTGCGCCTCACCCCCGGAGACGTCGGCCGCCCGGCGCACCGCCTCGACCGAACCCCGGTCGGCGGTGCCCGCGTCGTACACGCCGGTCAGCTGGACGACGGTGCACGGCGGGAGCCGGTGCAGGGCCGCCGCCATGTGGATGGTGGACCGGCCCCAGGCCAGGCCCAGCACATCGCCCTCGGCGACCAGTTCGCCGAGCAGGTCGGCCGCGACCTCGCCGAGGTTCTCCGGGTCGGCCGCGTCCTCGGACGCGTCGGCCGGCGACTCGACGACGACCGCGTGCCGCAGGCCGTAGCGGGCCCGCAGCGCGTCGGAGCGTTCGGCGTCCAGCTCGGACGGCACCCGGATCTCGATCCGTACGAGATCACGCTCCAGGGCCGTCTCCAGCACCCGGGCGACCTTGAACCGGCTGACGCCGAACTCCTCCGCGATCTGGATCTTCGATTTGCTCTCCAGATAGAAGCGGCGGGCCATGGCCGCGGCCTGCACCAGCTCGGCGGGGCCCATACCGGACTGCGGGCGGCTGGCTACCACGAAAATCTCCCCTGTTGCGCATCTGATCGAGTCTTTGCTCATCCTTTCAGAAACCCGGGGCCGACGGGGACCACGACCACCCCTTGGGTGTGAACGCGGGGTGGCGCCGTGGACAACCGGGAGCGGGGCAAGGATGAAAGAAGCGGGACGAGGCGGACGCGCCCCGCCCGCCGGATCAGTGGGCGCAGCCCCAGCTCGCCGCCGTCGCCGCGTCGGCCTTCTCGCGCAGGTCACGGACCGCCTTGGCCGGATCGTCCGCGCCGTAGACCGCGGAGCCCGCCACGAACACGTCCGCGCCCGCCTCGGCGCACCGCTCGATGGTCGAGGCCGAGACCCCGCCGTCCACCTGGAGCCACAGCTCAAGGCCGTGCCGCGAGATCAGTTCACGGGTCCGCCGGATCTTCGGCAGCATGATGTCCAGGAACGCCTGGCCGCCGAATCCCGGCTCCACCGTCATGATCAGCAGCATGTCCAGCTCGGGCAGCAGATCCTCGTACGGCTCGATCGGCGTGGCCGGCTTGAGCGCCATCGACGCCCGCGCGCCCTGCGCCCTGATCTCCCGCGCCAGCCGCACCGGCGCCGCCGCGGCCTCCGCGTGGAAGGTCACCGAACCCGCCCCCGCCTCGATGTACTGCGGCGCCCAGCGGTCCGGGTCCTCGATCATCAGGTGCAGGTCGAGCGGGGTGTCCGTCGCCTTGCTGAGCGACTCGACGACCGGCACGCCGAGCGTGAGGTTCGGTACGAAGTGGTTGTCCATGACGTCGACATGAAGCCAGTCGGCGCCCTCGACCGCCTTCGCCTCCTCGGCGAGCCGGGCGAAGTCCGCGGACAGGATGCTGGGGTTGATCAAGGCCATGCACCCAGTATGGCCTGCCCGAGCGGCCACCTCGCAGCGGGCTCCCGGGCCCCTTCCGCCCGCTTCCGACTGCCCCGGGGCCGACGCGCGAGGCGGATCCGCTTCCCCACCCTTCCCTGCGCCTCCCCTGCCCCCTTCCCCGGCCCGATCCACGCGCCCGGCACCCTCGGCACCACCGTCCGACGTCCGGACGCACCGGGCAACACACGCTGCCCACAAGGCCGTTGACACCGTCCGAGCGGACCGTGGAAGCAGAGCCTCGGCGGGGAGCGCTGTCGTGTCTGTGCGCGCCCGAGCCGGGTGCTGGTGGGGCCGGTGTGCGCTGGGCGCGGGTTTCCGGGGATTTCGCATCGATGCGCCGTTCCCCTGACGGGTGGCGGCAGGGTGTGCGTGTGCCGTCCTGGGCATGGACCCATCACATCCGTGTGAAGGCGCGACCGGCCCGCTGCCCTCGCGGCCTCAGGGCAGCGAGGCGCCCTCAGGAACGTGCAGAGACCTCATATCCCCGAAAGCCTTCGCGGTCTGTGGTTCGTGATCGGCATGCCGGCGGGCTTCGTCCGGGGCGACCGCGCCACCGCCGCACAGTCGAAGCAGCTTCGTAGCAGGGAGAAGAGCCCATGAGAACAGCGTTGTCATCGTCCACCGTCTCGAAGGTGCCGCGCCGGCTTCCCGCGCTGTCTGCGGCCTTGGTCGTCCTGGCCGCCACCGCAGGTGTCCTGGCCGCGCCCTCTTCCGCAGGAGCGGCGAGTGCCAAAGATCTGCGGGCCCCTCGCCTGGCGGGTCAGATGGCGTTCACCGGCAGCGGCACGTTCACGGTTCCGGCGAAGGTGACGTCGGTGACCATGTATCTGTGGGGCGGCGGCGGACCGGGGGCGGCCGGCGGCGGTGGGGGCGGAGGCGGTGGGGGTGGTGGCGGCGGCGGGTCGAACCTCGGGATCCCCGACACGCTGGGCGGTGGTGGCGGCGGTGGCGGGGCCGGGGGCAGCGGTGGCGGGGGCGGTGGTGGAGGCGGCAGTGGCGCCTATGTCGCCTGCACGCTTCCTGTCGTCCCCGGTGATGAGCTGGAGGTTGACTTCTTCACGTCCTCCACCGTGTCGCGTCCGGGAGGCGGCGGGGCCGGGGGCAGCCGCGGTAACGGCGGATCTGTGCTTGCCGACGGCAGGTCAGGGTCCTCCGGAAGCGGGGGAAGCCGGGCCGGGTACGGACCCCAGAACGGCACCACTGTGGAGGTAACAGAGCAGCGCACTTTTGAGGGGGCGCTGGCGCGCGGCGGGGGCGCCGAGGGCACCCCGGCGGGGGCGGGCCCGGCCGGAGGCGCCGGCAGCGGAGGTGACGGCGGCGGGACCGGGGTCACGAATCCCGGTGGTTCGGGCGGCACATCGGGCGGGGCGTCCGCCGGGGGCGCCGCGGACACCCGCCGCGCCCCGGGCTTCTGCGACGGCACCAACGAGACCATCCTGTCCGGCAGGCTCGGATCCGCCGGGCAGGGCGGCGGCGCAGGCGGTGCGGGTGTCACCGGCGGCGAGGGCAGGCGCGGCTCCACTCCCGGTCCGGGTGAGGCCGGTGGCCGGGGCGGGGCGGGGGGTGCGGGAGGTGCCGGAGGCTCCGCGCCCGGCGGCGCGGTGACCCCGCCCGGCGGGACCGGGGTCGGCGGGCGGGGCGGTGACGGCGGCAGCGGCGGCAGCGGCGGTGACGGCGGTGACGGGGCCGGCAGCATCGGAGGAGGCGACGACGGCTCCGGGGGCTCCGCCGGCACCCCCGGAACGGCCGGCAGGAACGCAGGACCCGGCTATGCGCTGATCACCTGGTGACATCGTTTCGGGCTCCGTTCCGGGAGCGGAGCCCGAAGCATGGAAGCCGCTGCTGTCTCCAGCCGACGCGGCTCGGATTCCCGAGCGAGTCCAGGAACACGTCGGCCGCGGCGGAACAGCGGGGCCCCGGGCAACCTCAACCACCCCGAGACGCGACCACGCTCCCCGTGCCTCAAAAGAAGCAGCAGCTGCACCCGGCCCGCCCAGGCACCCATCGAAAGAGGTTCCCCATGCACAGCAAGTCCCGCGCAGGCAACAGCGGAATCGGCACCGAGAAGACACGGACGACTCGTTCACCCCGGCGCGGCCGGGCGCGGTGGTCCGCTGCCCTGCTCTGCACGCCTGCCCTCGCACTCTGCACCGTGGCGGGCGCCTCTTTGCCTGCCCAGGCCGCCACCGGACAGCCGGCCGCCGGCCCGTCGCAGAATCTGCGCGCCCTGGTCAACTTCGGCACGGTCAAGTGGTTCAACGCTGACAAGGGGTACGGGTTCATCGCACCGGATGACGGCAGTCAGGACGTCTTCGTCCACTACTCGGCGATCGTGGGCGTGGGATACCGGACCCTGGAAGAAGGCCAACGGGTCGAGTACCAGGTCGAGCAGGGCCCCAAAGGCCCCATCGCTGTCAATGTCGTCCCCCTCCCGTGAAAGACGCCTCACGACCCTGGGAACTCCTCTCGCAGTGATGTCAGGCGTCGCCGGCAGACGAGTGCGCATCCCAGGACGAGGGAGGCGGAGAGGCTGCCCCTTGTGCGTGTGCACCGCTCTGCGGCAGCCGGGACGGTGACGGCCCGTGGGCCGGTCTGATCGTCCGCCCCGACGAGGCGCTGATCGCGATGGTGGACGAACCGGCCGTGCCCCCGTACCTCTTGCCGGGCACGGGGGCACGGGGGCACGAGGATCGGGTCGTTCAGCCGCCGTTCCGGGCGGGGTGGGGATGGCCCAGGTACGGGAAGTCCGGCAGCAGGTCGGTGTGCGGCGGGATGCCCGCGTTGGGGACCTTGCCTCCGGAGACCATGTCGATCCGTGCCGTCTCGACATCGTCGGTGAGGGTGCGGCCGTTGGGGTAGGCGGCGGGCTGGGACCGGTCGTAGCGCAGGACGTCCGGCAGGATGGTGCGCAGCGTCTCTTCGGCCGCCTTGGCGTCGTAGCCGCCGGTGTGCGCGAGGACCGCGGTCCAGGGCCGGAGGTAGGTGTTCCAGTCGTCGGCGGGTTCGCCCTCGTTGTACGCGTCCTTCGCGTCTTCCTCGTTGAAGTAGGCGGTCACCGAGGGGTGGGCGCCGCGGTCGACGGACTTGAGCTGCCCGTTCTGCCGGACGCTCACCCGGGCCCAGACGCCGATGGCCGGGTCGGGGCTGAGCTCCGCGGTCGGCATTTCCAGCGCGATACCGAAGATGTTCTTGTCGGCGCCCCAGTCCACACCGGTCCACTGGAATTCCTTGACGATGCCGTCGAGGTCCGCGAAGAACGGGTCGCTGCGCAGTCCGGCGAAGAACCGGTACCGGCCGGACGCGGCCACCTCGGGCTCGGACCCGAAAGACACGGGCTCGTCGGTGAAGATCTTCTCGCCGGCGGCCTCGTGCGAGCGGGCCTGCTGCCCGGTCGCACGGTACGCGGTCACCGTCTGCTTGCCGTTCTGCGGCTCGGAGAAGACGAAACTGAAGGCGATGTCGGCCTGGTTGTCGCCGTCGGTGTCGACGTTGATCCGGTAGACGGCGTCCGGGTGGTACGCGGCGCCGCCGGTGGGGGCGATGGGGTTGGCGTTCAGGATGAGCACGGTGCGGTCGCCCGGCACCGTGAACGCGAACAGGTCCGTCATATCCAGCCGGGCATCCCCCAGCGGGGAGCGGAGGTTCGGGCCACTGAGATGATGAGACATGGCCCCAGAGTCCGCCCCGAACCGCCCGCCACCACCGACGCAACGACGGGCGAGCTCATTTTCAACCCTCGTGCCCAGCGGTCTCGGCCATGTGGGTGCGCCCGTGATGCCGCGTCACCCTGCTGGTCATGCGGTATCCCGCGAGTTCCCTGAACCCTGCTGAGGCCCTGTCCCGGTGGCGGCCGGCGGCGATCACAGCCAGCCGTTGGCCTCCGCGAGCCGGGCCGCCTCGGCGCGGGTGCGGGCCTGCGTCTTGCCGATCGCCGACGACAGGTGGTTGCGCACGGTGCCCTGGGACAGCCGGAGCGCCTTGGCGATGTCGGCCACGGTGCCGCCATCGGCGGCGGCGCGCAGCACGTCCGCCTCGCGGCCGGTCAGCGGGCTCGCGCCGCCGGCCAGCGCTTCCGCGGCGAGGGCCGGGTCCACGAAGCGCAGGCCGGCGTGGACGCGGCGGATCGCGTCAACCAGTTGTTCGGGCGGGGAGTCCTTCACGACGTATCCGGCCGCGCCCGCGGACATCGCCCGCGAGAGATAGCCGGGCCGGCTGAAGGTCGTGCAGATGATGGTGCGGCAGCCGGGCAGCGCCCGCTGGAGATCGGCGGCGACGGTCAGGCCGTCCCGGCCGGGCATCTGTACGTCGAGCAGCGCGATGTCGGGCGCGGTCCGCTGCGCGGCGGCCAGCACCTCGGTGCCGGTGCCGATCTCGGCGACCACGTCGATGTCGGGCTCCAGCCGGAGCACGGCCGCAAGAGCGCCGCGTACGAGTGCCTGGTCGTCTGCCAGCAGGACACGGATCATGTCGGTTCGGCTTCCTGCTGAGGTGTGAGGGGGATCGCCGGTCCGCGGGCGACGACGCGGAACCCGCCGCCGGGGGCAGGCCCGTGTTCGAGGGTGCCCGACACGGCGGCCAGCCGTTCGGTGAGGCCGGTGAGACCGTTCCCGGCGCTCGCCCGGCCGGTGGGACTGCCGTTGTCGGTGACCTCGACCCGGTCGGGCCCGATGCGGACGGTGCACAGTTCGGCGTCGGAGTGCCGCAGCACGTTGGTGACCGCCTCGCGCACGACGTAGCCGAAGACCTCGCGCAGCTCGGCGCGCACGGTGCCGGTCGCGGCGGGCAGATCGGCCCGTATGCCGGCGGCGCGCAGCGCCATGCGGGCGCCGGCGAGCTCGCTGTCCAGCGACAGGGTGCGGTAGTCCGAGACGGTGGCCCGCACGTCGGACAGCGCCGTGCGCGCCATGTTCTCCAGCTCGGTGACCTGGCCGACGGCGACGGCCACGTCTGCGGAGGACTCCAGGATGCGGCGCGTCAGCCCGAGTTTGACGGTCATCGTGGAGAGGGTGTGGCCGAGGATGTCGTGCATGTCCCGGGCGACCCGTTCCCGTTCCTGGTGCACGGCCAGCCGCTTGACCTGCTCGCGCGCGGCCCGCAGGTGACCGATCGTGAAGTTGAGCGCGAAGACGGTGCCGAGTGCCGCGGTCACGCCGACGAGGATGGCCACTTGCGCCCAGGCCACCTCGCCCTGGGCGAGGCGCATCCAGGCGATCTGCCCCAGCACCGTGACGAGGCCGAGCAGCAGCGCATGGCGCAGCGGCAGCAGCATGAGTCCGATCGAGAGGGCATAGGTCAGATCGGTCAGGTGGGACGGCGACGCGAGAAGCACCGCCGGTGCCGCGCCGAGCAGGAACATCACGGCCACGATGGCGATGCGTCCCCGGCGCAGCGTCACCGGCCCGTACCAGGGCGCCAGGACGCAGCCGATGCCGTAGCAGGCGACGAGGCCGATCGCAAGCGAGGTGAGCAGGGGAGGTCGGGAGCCGTGCGCGATGTCCTCGGCCCGTGCGATCAAGGCGAGGGAGGCCAGCGCCGTGGCCGTGGTGACCGTCACGCGGCCCCGGCCGCCTGCCCGGGGGCTGTCCGGCTGGTCCTTCCAGAAACTCCAGTCCGGCCACTGGTCGACGGAGAACTCGTCCGGATCGCGTGCACCCACGTCGGTCATGTCAGGGCCGGGCTGCCGCGGGACGCCCAAGCGGTGGTCCGGGGGGTGATGCAGGGTCATGCAGGCAAGCATGGCCCACCCGTGGTCGGCGCCCCTGTTCGGATTGTCACCGGTCGTGCATGACAAATGACATGGGTCCGGCCGGCGGGCCGATGCTGCGATGAGGGCATGTTGCACGCGAAGAGGATCCAACTGCCGGCCCAGGAATACGAGTTGACCGAGGACGGCCGGGCGCTGACGACGTTCTCGTTGCGCAGAGGCCACATCGGCGCGCGGTTCACACTGCGCGGGGTCGACTACGTCGTCCGCACGCACCGCTTCAGTGGTGACCACGAACTGCTCGACTCCGACGGGACCGCCGTCGCGACCACGGACCGGGTGCGCCGCAGCTGGAACATGACGTGCTCCGGGCAAGTCATCCCGTTCCGGCAGACCGCGGCGGCGGACCGGGAGCACACCATGATCGGCGACGACGATGAGCCCGTCGGCACGATCCGCCGCACCGGACACGTCCACTCCGAGGTGACCGCCGACCTGCCCGGCCTGGAACTCGTGCTCCAGGTCTTCGCGCTCGTCGTCGTGCTGCTGCGCAGGCGCCGCAAGCGGGCAGCGGCAGCCGTCCGGCCGGCCTCCCTCGCGGGCGGCTGACGCTCCGGCCCGAGCGCGCCGACACCCACTGCCCTCTCGAAGTCCCGAAGTCCCGAAGTCTCGAAGTCCCGAAGTGAGGAGAACAACCATGCGCAGGACCTGGCTCGCGGCGCTCGCCGTCACGGTGGGCGCGGCGGCGGTGACCGCGGGCATAGCGCAGATGACCACGGCAGACATGCCGTCCCGGTCGCAGGCGGGCGCGCCATCCCGGTCGCCGCTGCGGTGGGGCGCGTGCCCCGGTCCGGCGGAGGCGGCACTGCGGTGCGCGAGGCTCGCGGTGCCGCTGGACTACCGCCGCCCCGACGGGCGGACGATCGATGTCGAGGTGTCCCGTCTGGCGAGCACGAAGCCGGCCGAGAGGCGCGGCGTACTCCTGCTCAACCCCGGGGGCCCCGGCCTGCCCGGACTCCCCGTTCCCGCGTTGATGAAGCTGCCCGAGAAGGTGCGCGACCGCTATGACGTGATCGGGTTCGATCCGCGAGGCGTCGGCCACAGCGCCCCTGTGACCTGCGGCTTCACTCGTGCTCAGGGTGAGGTGGCGGCCAACCCGCCCACCCCGGGCAACGCCGCCGACGTGGCGGCGCAGGCCGCTGCCGCGAAAAGGCTCGCCACACAGTGCACCACGTCGAAAACCGCGGACCTGCTGCCGTACCTCACCACCGCGAACACCGCGCGGGACATGGACCGGATCCGGGCAGCACTGGGCGTGCCGAAGATCTCGTACTACGGCGAGTCCTACGGCACCTACCTCGGCGCGGTGTACACCACCCTCTTCCCCCACCGAGGCGACCGCATCGTGCTCGACAGCAGCCTGCCGCCCGATGGCTACGATGCCGAAGCGCTGCGCAGCCAGGGCGCGGGCTTCGAGAACCGCTTCCCCGACTTCGCGAAGTTCGCCGCGTCCGCGTCCCGGCAGTACCACCTGGGCAGCACACCGGCCGCGGTACGCGAGAAGTACTTCCAACTCGCCGCGCGTCTCGGCAACAAGCCCGTACACGGGTACGACGGCACGACCTTCCGCGTCGTCACCGCGGCGATGATGCGCGCGGACAGCGACCTCGCCGGCCTCGCCGCCATCTGGCACGCCCTGGACACGAACCAGCCGCCCCCGGGTTCCGGCGACGTCGGCGGCGGCGCGTACAGCGACAACTACCCCGCCGCCTACCTCGGGGTGATCTGCGGCGACTCCCGCTGGCCGACGGCCCTGACGACGTATCAGCACAACGTCGCAGCCGACCGTGCCCGCTACCCGATGTACGGCGCGTTCGCGGCCAACGTCAGGCCGTGCGCCTTCTGGCCGGCCCCGGCGGAGCCAAAGGTGAAGATCACCGATCGGGGCCCTTCCGACGTGCTCATGGTGCAGAACCTCCGCGATCCGGCGACCCCGCTGCCCGGGGCGCTGCGGACGCGCCGGGCCCTGGGCGAGCGCGCCCGGATGGTCACCGTCGACCAGGGCGGGCACGTGGCCTACCTGACGGGCCCGAACGCCTGCGGGAACGACGCCGTGACCGACTACCTGGCCACCGGGAAGCGGCCCGCGCACGACACGTACTGTCCCGCACAGCACGCCGCCCCGTGAGCCGGTCGTAGGACCTGACGAGTCGTAGGACCTGGCAAGGAGCGCACATGGCCGGGCAGCGCCTGGTCGGTCCCGGCGTCAGGGGCGGTGTGTGCGCCCCTCAGCCCGTCCGGCGCAGCAGTGCCAGGTACATCGCGTCCGTACCGTGCAGATGCGGCCACAGCTGGACGTCCGGTCCTTCGCCGAGCGCCGGGACGCCGGGCATCAGAGGGCGGGCGTCGATCCACTCGACCTCGACGGGGGCTCCGCCGTGCCCCTTGAGCACGTCGTCCACGACGGCACGGGTCTCGGCCGGATGCGGGGAGCAGGTCGCGTAGCCGACGACGCCGCCGACCCGCACCGCCGCCAGCGCCTGGCGGAGCAGTTCGCGCTGGAGCGGCGCGAAGCCTTCCAGGTCGTCGGGCCGGCGCCGCCAGCGCGCCTCGGGCCGCCTGCGGAGCGCGCCGAGACCGGTGCACGGCACGTCCACCAGCACCCGGTCGAAGGAGCCGGGGCGCCACGCGGGCCGGGTGCCGTCGGCGGCGATCACCGCGTAGGGACCGGGGTTGCCCTCCAGCGCGCGGGCGACCAGACGGGCACGGTGCGGCTGCTTCTCGGACGCGAGCAGGGCCGCGCCGCGCTCCGCCGCCAGCGCGGCCAGCAGCGCCGCCTTGCCTCCGGGGCCCGCGCAGCCGTCCAGCCAGGCACGGTCGCTGCCCTCGACGGGCGCGTTGGCCAGCGCGACGGCGACCAGCTGGCTGCCCTCGTCCTGCACGCCGGCGCGCCCCTCACGGACCGCGTCCAGCGCGCCCGGCTCACCGCCCTCGGCGAGCCGTACCGCGTACGGCGACCAGCGCCCCGGCAGAGCGCTGTCCTCGCCGACGGCGTCCAGCAGCTCCTGCGCGGTGGACCGGCCGGGGCGCGCCACCAGCGTCACCTCGGGCCGCTCGTTGTCCGCCTCCAGCAGGTCCTCGATGCCCGCCCGGCCGCCGCCGAGCGCGTCCCACAGGGCCGAGACGATCCAGCGCGGATGGGCGTGCACGAGGCCGAGATGGTCCTCGGGGTCCTCGTCGTAGTCCGGCGCGACCCGCTCCAGCCAGCCGTCGAAGTCGTTGGCGGCGATCTTGCGCAGCACGGCGTTGACGAACTTCGCCCGGCCGTCGCCCAGGACGACCCTGGCCAGCTCCACGCTCGCGCTGACCGCCGCGTGCGTCGGGATCCGGGTGCCGAGGAGCTGGTGCGCGCCGAGCGTCAGCACGTCGAGCACCGGCGGGTCGACCTCGCGCAGCGGACGGTCCACGCACTGCGCGATGATCGCGTCGTAGGTGCCCTGGCGGCGCAGCGTTCCGTAGACCAGTTCCGTCGCCAGCGCGGCGTCCCTGCTGTCGAAGTCGGCGCTCTCGCGCGCCTTGCGCAGCAGCGGCGGCAGGACGAGGTTGGCGTAGGCGTCCCGCTCGTCGACGGCCCGCAGCGCCTCGAACGCGAGGATCCTGACCGGGTCCTTCTGCGGGCGGCGGTAGGGCTTGCTGGGGCGACGGCGCGGCTGCTGGCTCACAGAAAAGGTGCTCCGGATACGAGAAGAGAGGTCTGTGACCAGCCTACGCGGAGCGGTTCGCGATCCCGCGCGGGGACGGGGACGGACGGCTGGTCACCCGCCCGTCGCGCCGCCCCGCCCGGACGGCCCGCTACTCGCCCATCAGCTCCCCGGCCTCGATACGGACCCCGCGCGCCCAATCGGCGCCCTGCATCGGCTTCTTGCCCTGCGGCTGGACCCAGAGGAGCTGCACGGCATGGCTGCCGGTGCCGACGTACACGGCCTTCTTCGTGGCGGCGATCTCGCCGGGCGCGAGGTGCAGATCGGCGTCGGGACCTGCGGACGCCACGGACATCAGCTTCAGACGCTCGCCGCGGAACACCGTCCAGGCACCGGGGGCCGGGGCGCAGCCGCGCACCAGGCGGTCCACCCGCAGGGCGGGCGCCGACCAGTCCGCCTTCGCGTCCTCGACCTCGATCTTGGGCGCGAGGGAGATGCCTTCCGACGGCTGCGGGACGGCGTGCAGGGTGCCGTCCTGGATGCCGTCCATCGTCGCGACGAGCAGTCCCGCGCCGGCGAACGCCAGCCGCGTCAGCAGGTCGCCGCTGGTGTCCGTCGGGCGCACCTCTTCCGTCAGGACGCCGTAGACAGGACCGGAGTCCAGGCCCGGCTCGATCTGGAAGGTCGAGGCGCCGGTCACCTCGTCGCCCGCGAGCACCGCGTGCTGCACCGGCGCCGCGCCGCGCCAGGCGGGCAGCAGCGAGAAGTGCAGGTTGACCCAGCCCTTCTCGGGGACGCCGAGGGCGGCCTTCGGCAGCAGCGCGCCGTAGGCGACGACCGGACAGCAGTCGGGGGCGATCTCACGCAGCCGGGCGAGGAAGTCCTCGTCCCCCGGCTTCACGGGCTTGAGCACCTCGATGCCCGCCTCTTCGGCGCGCTCGGCGACCGGGCTCGCGACCAGCCGCCGGCCGCGGCCGGCCGGCGCGTCGGGCCGGGTCACGACGGCGACAACCTCGTGCTGGTCCGAGGCGATCAGAGCATCCAGGGCGGGTACGGCGACCTCGGGGGTACCGGCGAAGACGAGCCTCATGGGTGGCGCACTACCTCTCACACGCTGCGGAACGACGCATCAGTCTAGGACGTGCCCGCAAAGTCCTGCCCGGCTTGCGACGCCTGGCATGCAGACGGTCGGGCGGAGCGCCTGGGCCGCAGGTCGCGGACGGTTTCCACGCGGGGGCGTACGCACCCGGCCGCGCCCCGCGCACAAGCTCGTACGCCCCCACACCGTGACCCGATCCGCTGCTGCCGCGTTGGTCAAACAGCATTGACCCACCACCGGGCCGCCCGGACGGCCCAGTCGTCTTCATCCTTCCTTTTCCACGCCGGTTCGAGAGGCTTGCCCATGGCCGACCACGCAACCCACGACGCCCAGGCGCGCGCCAGCCTGCATCTCCTGGTGCGCGACATCGAGCGGGTACGCCGGCAGGTGGACGCGTTGCGCACCCTGACCGCGCAGCTCGGCAACGTCTACCGGCCGCGCCGCACCGGCCCCTCCGCGGGCTTCGTCGTCTACGGGCGCGCGCCCGCCCCCACCGTGCGCCTCGCCCAGGAGCTGCGGGACAGCGTCGAAACACTCGTCACCGCCGCCGTCGACTTCGACCGCTCGCTCGGCTTCTCCTGGGACGCCGTGGGCTCGGCGCTCGGCGTCACCAAGCAGGCGGTGCACCGCCGTTACGGTGGCCGCCGGGCCGGCGCCCAGCCCGCGGCCGACGGCGGGGAACCGGCTTCCCGCTCGCCCGAAGCGCCCGCGGCCCGCCCGGTGACCGTCGCCGGCCTGCCCGGCAAGCCGTCCGTCCCCGCCGCCCGCACGATGCCCACGCAGTCCTCGCCCGGCGCCCGGGACGAGACCCGGCCCGGCGCCTTCCCCGGCCCGCGCAACGGCTGACGCGCCGCCGGGGCCGGGCCCACGCCGAGAGCGCCGGGCCCTCTCCCCCGCCATCGGGTTCCCGGCCACCCGCCGCGGCGTCATCTCACCCGAGATCGGGCGGATCGATCCGCACCCGCACCGCCTCCCCCTCCCGTTTGACCAGGCGCGCCGCGCGGGCGGCCTTCAGGGACGCCGCCAGCGCCGCGCCCTGGCCCGGTCTGACCCGCACCAGCGCCCGCTCCCACGACTCGCCCGGTGGCGGATCGCCGGGCCGCCGCGGTCGGCCGGGATCCGCGACCGGCAGCGGCACCGGCCCCAACACCTCGGCCCCCGGCGGGAGTTCGGCGGCCCGCAGCAGCTCCACGACGTCCTCGGAACGGCCGGCGACCGCCGCCATCCGGGAGACCGGCGGAAAGCCCAGCTCGGCCCGCTCGGCCAGCTCACGGACCGCGTGCCCGACGGGATCCCAGCGCACCAGGGCCTGCACCGGCCGCAGCGTCGGCTCCGCGATCACCGCGACCGCGCCGCCCGCCTCCTGGCCGCGCACCAGGGACGCGGCGGCCAGCCAGCGGCGCAGCGCCTCCTCCCCGGCCCGCAGATCCGGTCGGCCCAGCAGCGCCCAGCCGTCCAGCAGCAGCGCGGCGGCGTACCCGGGACCTTCGGCCACGGGTTCGGCGCCCGGCGTGCTCACGACCAGGGCGGGAGCGTCGGGCACCGTCGCCAGGATGTGATCGCGGCCCGACGTCCGCACCGGGACCGCGGGGAACGCCCGGCCCAGCTCCTCCGCCGTCCGCCGGGCGCCCACGATCTGGGCGCGCAGCCGGGCGCCGCCGCACTCCCCGCAGTGCCAGTCCGGCTCCTGACGACCGCACCAGGCGCACGCCAACTCACCGGCATCCTGCGACTCCAGCGGCCCCGCGCAGGCCCGGCAGCGGGCCGGTGCCCGGCAGCGTTCGCAGGCCAGCCGGGGGGCGTAGCCACGCCGGGGCACCTGAACGAGCACCGGCCCCTGCTTGAGTCCTTCGCGCACCACCTGCCACGCCATGGTCGGCAGCCGCGCCGCGCGGGCCGCCGCGTCCCGCGCCTCGTCGCCGTCCCCGACCGTCCGCACCCGGGGGGCGGCGGCCCGCACCCGCTCGCGCTCGGCGGCCAGCGGGCGCGCCCAGCCCGTCTCGACCAGCTGAGCCGCCTCGACGGTGCAGCTCAGCCCGCCGAGCAGGAACCCGGCGCGCTCCCCCACCGCGCGCTGGATCAGCACCTCCCTGGCGTGCGGCTGCGGAGCGTGCGGATCGCTGTGGCTGGCGTCCCCGTCGTCCCACAGCGCGACCAGACCCAGGTCGGCGACCGGCGCGAACATCGCCGCCCGCGTCCCGATCACGGCGCGCACCGCGCCACGGCTCACCGCGAGCCACCGCCGGTAGCGCTCCTCGGGCCCGGCGTCCGCGGTCAGCAGTACGTGCCGCCCCGCCCCGATCAGCTCGCCGAGCGCCTCGTCCACCCGCGCCGCGGCCCGCCCGTCCGGCACCACCACCAGCGCGCCACGCCCCGACGCCAGCGCCGCCGCCACCGCACGGGCCAGCTCCTGCGGCCAGGTCGGCCCCGGCAGTGCCGTCCACACCGCCCGCGGCGCGTCCCCCCGCGCCAGCGCCTCCAGAAACCCGGGCCCCGCACCGTACCGCTCCCAACTCCCGGCATCCGGTGGCTCGTTGACCGGCAAGGGAGCAGGTGACGCCTTCGCCTCGGCGCGCGCCCTGCGCGGCGGCACCGCGAGCTGCACGACGTCGGCGAGCGTGCCGGCGTAGCGGTCGGCGACGGCCCGGCACAGGGCCAGCAGCTCGGGCGTCAGCACCCGCTCGGACGACAGCACCTGCGCGAGCGGCGCCAGCACCCCCCGGAAATCGCTCTCCGCCGCGCGCTCCACGATGAACCCGCTGACCAGCCTGCCGCCCTCGCGCCTGCCCCCCTTCTCCCCCGCGCCGAACCGCACCCGCACCCGCACCCCGGGCTGCGCCTCGGCATCCATGGCGGCGGGCACCGCGTAGTCGAAGTACCGGTCGAGGTGCACCAGGCCCTTGTCCACCAGAACCCGCGCCACCGGCAGCTCCGCCGCCAGCTCGGCCCCCCGCCACGTCCGCGGCTTGGCCCGCGACGCCTTGGTCTCCCGCACGCTCTCCCGGATGAGGGCCAACTGCTCACCCGCACCCGCTTCCGCCCCCGGACACCCGTTCTCCCTGCTCACAGCATCCAGTCTTAGCAGACGCCACTGACAGCGGCGCATGACGAACGGCCCCGGACCATCAGGTCCGAGGCCGTTCGTCATGCGGTGCCGGGTGGCAGCGGGATTACAGACCCGCCGCCTTACGCAGCTCGTCCACGCGGTCGGTGCGCTCCCAGGGGAAGTCGTCCAGCTCACGGCCGAAGTGCCCGTAAGCCGCGGTCTGCGCGTAGATCGGGCGGAGCAGGTTCAGGTCGCGGATGATCGCGGCGGGGCGGAGGTCGAAGACCTGGCCGATGGCCTGCTCGATCTTGTCGGTGTCGACGGTGGCGGTACCGAAGGTCTCCACGAACAGACCCACCGGCTCCGCCTTGCCGATCGCATACGCCACCTGCACCTCACAACGCGCCGCGAGACCCGC
>NZ_JBITJM010000008.1:0-297575 GCF_044460025.1 Streptomyces sp. NPDC050161
GATCTGTCGGAGGTGGCGTCGCAGGCGGTGGAGCAGTCGCGGGGGGAGGCGCAGTCGCGGGGTGTGGAGTTCCGTGGGGTGCGTCAGCAGGTGTTCGTGCAGGGCAGTGGTGTGCTGCTGGAGCGGATTGCGTTGAATCTGGTGCAGAACGCGGTGCGGTACAACGTGTCGCGTGAGGGTTGGGTGGAGGTGGGCACCGAGCCGCGGCCGGGGTGTGCGGTGTTGGTGGTCTCCAATACGGGTCCGGTGGTTCCGGCGTATGAGGTGGAGAACCTTTTCGAGCCGTTTCGCAGGTTGCGTACGGAGCGGACCGGTAGTGACAAGGGTGTGGGGCTGGGGTTGTCCATCGTGCGTTCGGTGGTGCGTGCGCATGACGGGAGCATCACGGCGGAGCCGCGTGAGGGCGGCGGGCTCACGATGCGGGTCGTCCTCCCGCTGTGACCGCCCTGCCGCTGTGACGGCGGCGCCCCGAAGGGCCCGCCGTGGCGGCTGTGCGGCTGCTGGAGGCGCGGAGCGGCGGCCCCGGCCTCCTCGGACGTTTGTGCGGCCGATCGCTCACTGAGCGGCCGTACAGCCCCTCGGGGCCGGGGCGCGGTTTGACGGGACGGCGGCGCGGCGGTCATCCTTCGCCGAGTTCGCTTTGCGCGGAATTCAGACGCCTTTCCCAGTCGTTCTCCTGTGTGTGATCGCTCACAGGAGCCGCATTCCGGGCATCAACTCTCCGTGATCAAAACACCCGGTGGAAAGCCGGGAAAATCCGGGTTTCCCGGGGCCCTGATCACGGGAAGTACACGTGATGGCATCCGCGCGATGCGACATTCGGACCGTGTACGGTCCTGTTCGCCATCCAAACCGATCACCTCGCCAGGGGTGCGGTTGGGTGTCGATTGAGTAACAGACCTTGATGTGAGGCAAAATCTCCGCCTCAGGTCGGGCACAAGTCCGGCCTCTCACGCGTTACGAGCGCTGAGACACCGCAGACACCCAGAGGGGGAGAGCGACATGGCTACGGATTACGACACCCCACGCAAGACAGATGATGACCTCAACGAGGACAGCATCGAAGAACTGAAGTCGCGGCGGAACGACAAGTCCGCCTCGGCCGTCGACGTCGACGAGTTCGAGCAGGCCGAGGGCCTGGAACTCCCCGGCGCCGACCTGTCCAACGAAGAGCTCGCCGTACGGGTCCTGCCCAAGCAGCAGGACGAATTCACGTGCATGAGCTGCTTCCTGGTCCACCACCGCAGCCAGCTCGCGGCGGAGGACAAGAACGGCAACCCGATCTGCCGCGACTGCGCGGCCTGAGGACCGGTCGACGCCGTGGCAGGCGTGAACCCGTTCCGTAAGGGCCACAAGGGCGTAAGAGGCCCGGCGGCCGGCGCACGATCACGCGAGGAAACCGCGCCCGTGCCCGCCGACCCGACCGCCCTTCCCGCGGAGCGGACGACCGGTGCACCGCAGGAGCGAGGCCGCGTGGCCTCGCTCGCGGTCAGGGTCGGCCGTGGCGCCCGAAAGGGCGGCGGGAGCGCGCGGGCCTCACTCGCCGCCATCGCCGACCGGCTGATCGCCACCGCCCCGCGCATCCCGGTCCGCGACCTCGCCACCCTGCGCGCCCAGTTCCCCGGACTGACCCCCGAGGAACTCGCCGACAAGCTCGTCGCGGGCGCCACCAGGGCCACCGCAACGGTCGGCGCCGGTGTGGGCGCCGCCGCGATGCTGCCGGTGCCGCCCGCCATGCCGGCCGAGCTGGCCGCCGAAGTCGTCGGCGTGGCCTCGGTCGAGATCAAACTCATCGCCGAACTCCACGAGGTCTACGGCCTGCGACCGCAGGGCACCCGCAAGCAGCGGGCCATGGCCTACCTCACGTCCTGGACCGGGGAACGCGGCATCGAGGTCACGAAACCGGCCACGGTGAACGTCGCGCTCGGCGGGCAGATGAAGCGCGAACTGCGCCAGCAGATCATGAAGCGGACGCTGCGCAATCTGCCCAACCTCACCCCGTTCCTGGTCGGCGCCGCGGTCGGCGCGTTCCTGAACCGCCGGGACACCGGAAAGCTCGCGGCGACCATCCGCAAGGACCTGCGCGCCCGGCAGGTGCCGTGGGACGCCCTCCCGGCCGCCCCGCGCACCCCCTGACCGGCCCGCAGGAAGCCCACAGGACCGGCCGGAATCCGCTCCGCGGGCCGCCGCCCCCGTTCCCGCAGGTCAGGCGCGAACGGCTGCCAGGGCCGCCACCAGACGCTCCGGCTCACGCGTCGACAGGTACGCGTACGGCGTCGGGTCCGACGGATCGTCGATCTCCACCCGCACCGCGGTACGGATGTAGCTGCGCAGCAGCATGAACGCACGGGCGTCGGCCTTGTGCGTACGCCAGGCCGCCGCCTCCTCCGCGTCCAGCGCCTCGGCCGCGCCCAGCGCCGTCAGCGGGATCTTCGCGTCGCCGGCGATCAGCGCGTCGCCGACCACCCGGATCCGCGCCGAGCCGTACGAGCTCACCGCCACCGCGGACAGCGCCGCCCCGCCGATCAGCCCGCCGAGCATCGGCAGCGTCCCCACGGGGAGCAGCATCAGGGCGCAGGCGACACCGATCAGGGCGGCGATCACCCACCAGGAGCGGGGCGCGGTGAGACGTTCTTCGTACGGCTGCATGGCACCAGCTTGGCACGGCGGCGCGGGCCCCTGACGCGCGCGGGTAGGGTCTGCACTCGTGAGTGGAACTGACGAACCCAGGACGCGGCTGACGCCACCCGAGGACGCCGTCGCCCCGGTCCGGCACCCCGAGGCGCCGGCGCCCGGAGAACTTCTCGGCGCGCACTACGACCGCTGCTTCGGCTGCGGCACCGGCCAGCCGCACGGCCTGCACCTGGAGGCGCGGGCCGGCGAGGACGTGAGCATCAGCGCCGAATTCACGGTCAAGGAAGCCCACCAGGGCGCCCCCGGCCTCGCGCACGGCGGCGTACTGGCCACCGCGCTCGACGAGACGCTCGGCGCGCTGAACTGGCTGCTGCGGGTGATCGCGGTGACCGGCAGGCTGGAGACCGACTTCCTGCGCCCGGTGCCGCTGGGCACCGTGCTGTACCTGGACGCGCGGGTCACCGCGGTGCACGGCCGGAAGATCTACTCGACCGCCGTCGGCCGGATAGGCGGCCCCGACGGACCGGCCGCGGTGCGGGCCGACGCCGTCTTCATCGAGGTGAAGGTCGACCACTTCATCGACAATGGCAGGACCGAGGAGATCCAGGCGGCGATGGCCGACCCGGACCAGGTCAAGCGCGCACGTGCCTTCGAGGTGAACCCGTGAGCCAGGGACGCAATCCCGTCGACGTACTGCTGCGACGGCTCGACCCCGACGTACCCGTCCCCTCGTACGGGCATGCCGGCGACGCCGGCGTCGATCTGGTGACCCGTGAGGCCGCCGAACTCGCGCCGGGCGAGCGCACGGTGCTGCCCACCGGTGTGTCGATCGCGCTGCCCGACGGCTACGCCGCCTTCGTGCACCCGCGTTCCGGCCTCGCCGCCCGCTGCGGACTGGCGTTGGTGAATGCCCCTGGGACGGTGGATGCCGGGTACCGTGGGGAGATCAAGGTGATCGTGGTCAATCTGGATCCGCGCGAGAGCGTGCGGTTCGAGAGGTTCGACCGGATCGCCCAATTGGTCGTCCAGCAGGTCGAGAAGGTGCGCTTCCACGAGGTGGCGGAACTTCCCGGCTCGGCGCGGGCCGAGGGGGGATTCGGGTCCACCGGCGGCCATGCGGCGGTGGGCGGCTCCACGGGCGGGAATGGCTACGCATCGGTCGGTGCCGACCGGGAAGGACAGTGACGTGTTCGGACGTCGCAAGAAGAACGAGGCTGCGCACGAGCCGGCGGAGGACACGGAGCTCGCCGACGGGACGGCGGTGAGCGACGAGGCCGACGGGGAGGACGCGGCCGACGACCAGCGGCTCGCCCTGCCGCCCGCGCCGCGTCCCGACGGGCCCTGGGACGTGTCGGAGGTCAAGGACCCCGCCGAGGGCCGGGTCGACCTCGGCGGCCTGTTCGTGCCCGGCGTCGAGGGCATGGAGCTGCGGGTGGAGGTCGCCGGTGACGCGATCGTCGCCGCGACGGTGGTGCTGCAGGACAGCGCCGTGCAGCTCCAGGCGTTCGCCGCCCCCAAGAACGAGGGGATCTGGGGCGAGGTCCGCGAGGAGATCGCCTCCGGCATCACCCAGCAGGGCGGCGTCATCGACGAGGTCGAGGGCCCCCTCGGGTGGGAACTGCGCGCCCAGGTGCCCGTACAGCTCCCGGACGGGACGAACGGCGTGCAGGTCGTGCGCTTCGTCGGCGTCGACGGGCCGCGGTGGTTCCTGCGCGGCGTCATCTCCGGGCAGGGCGCGGTGCAGCCGCAGGCCGCCGGGGTACTGGAGCACATCTTCCTGGACACCGTCGTGATCCGCGGCGACGCCCCGATGGCGCCGCGCGACCCGATCGTCCTGAAGCTGCCGGACGACGCGCAGATGGTGCCCGACGGCGTGCAGCAGGAGCCGGCCGAAGGGTCGCGCTTCGGCGGCGGCGTCGAGCGCCTGGAGCGCGGACCGGAGATCACCGAGATCCGCTGAACCAGGGCCGCCGGGCGGGACCTGCCGGCCGGCGCGTAGCGTCCCGGGTTCCGACGGCGGGCCGTACCGCACCACGGTCACAGGGGCCGTACTCCCCACGCGGGGGTACGGCCCCTGTTGCTGTTCGCGCCTGTTCGTGTCGGCTGGAATTGCCCCTGTGACGACGGCCCGTGCGCCGTCCGCGTGCCGCCGTGAGCCCCTTGTGCACAGGCGTCCGCGACGGTGTCGGCGCAGGTGGGAGCGGGGGCGTAGGGAAACCGTCAAGGGAACGCCGCCCGCCGTATGGGAGGCGTCAACGATGGTCGTGCGCCGACGTCACGGGGGTTTGCTCTAAGGGTCCGAATCCCGCCGTTCCTAGGAGCAAGCGATGGCCGACGTGGCCTTCGTCGTCGTCACGATCGCGGTCTTCGCGTTGGTGGCTCTCGTCGCCAAGGGGGTGACGAAGCTGTGACCGTGGAGAACATCGTCGGCCTTGTCGTGGCCGTCGCCCTGCTCGGCTATCTGGTTCTCGCCCTCGTATTCCCGGAGAGGTTCTGAGCACCGTATGAGCCCCGTTCTTGCCGGCGTGCTTCAGCTGACAGCGCTCATCGCGGCGTTGGCCCTGGCGTACCGCCCTCTCGGCGACCACATGGCCGCCGTCTACAGCTCCCCGAAACACCTGCGCGTGGAGAAGGTGATCTACCGCTGCATAGGCGCCGACCCGAACGCCGGGATGCGCTGGCCCGCCTACCTGCGGTCGGTGCTGGCGTTCTCCGCGGCGGGACTGCTCTTCCTCTACCTGCTCCAGCGACTCCAGGGCGTCCTGCCGCTGTCACTCGGCTTCACGTCGATCAGCCCGGACCAGGCGTTCAACACCGCGGCGTCCTTCGTCGCGAACACCAACTGGCAGTCCTACAGCGGCGAACAGGCCATGGGCCACGTCGTGCAGACCGCCGGCCTCGCGGTGCAGAACTTCGTATCGGCCGCCACCGGCATGGCCGTCGCCGTCGCCCTGATCCGCGGCTTCGCCGGAGTCCGGGCGCGCGTCCGGGGCGGCGCAGCGGACGCCGACGGACGCACCGGTGACCTCGGCAACTTCTGGACCGACCTGGTGCGCGGCGTCACCCGCGTGCTCATACCGATCGCCGTCGTCGGCGCGATCGTGCTCGTCGCGTGCGGCGCCATCCAGAACTTCTCCGGCATCCACGGGCTCGGACAGTTCATGGGCGGCACCCAGCAGACCAACGGCGGCGCGGTGGCCTCCCAGGAAGTCATCAAGGAACTCGGCACCAACGGCGGCGGCTACTTCAACGCCAACTCCGCCCACCCGTTCGAGAACCCCAACGGCTTCACCAACCTCTTCGAGGTCTTCCTGATCCTCGTCATCCCCTTCTCGCTGACCCGTACCTTCGGCCGGCTCATCGGGAACCTCCGGCAGGGCTACGCCATCCTTGCCGCGATGGGCATCATCTGGCTCGGCTTCACCGCGCTGATGATGTGGACCGAGTTCGCGCACGGCGGCCCGGCCCTGCAGGCCGCGGGCGCGGCCATGGAAGGCAAGGAGAACCGCTTCGGCATCGGCGGCTCGGCGATCTTCTCGGTCGCCACCACCCTCACGTCCACCGGAGCCGTCGACTCCTTCCACTCCTCGTTCACCGCGTTCGGCGGCGGCATCCAACTGCTCGGCATGATGCTCGGTGAAATCGCCCCGGGCGGCGTCGGATCCGGCCTCTACGGCATGCTCATCATGGCGATCATCGCGGTGTTCATCGCCGGCCTGATGGTCGGCAGGACCCCCGAGTACCTCGGCAAGAAGATCGGCACCCGCGAGATCAAACTCGCCGCGTGCTACCTCCTGGTCACCCCCACTCTGGTACTCGGCTTCACCGCCGCCTCGATGGTGCTGCCCGACGCCCTGGGCTCGATCCTCAACACCAAGGCGCTGGGCGCAGGACCGCACGGATTCTCCGAAGTCCTCTACGCGTTCACCTCCGGAGCCAACAACAACGGCTCCGCGTTCGGCGGACTCAACGCCAACACCCCCTGGTACAACACCACGATCGGCCTCGCCATGCTGCTCGGCCGCTTCCTGCCGATGGTGTTCGTCCTGGCACTCGCCGGCTCGCTCGCCGGGCAGCAGCCCGTACCCGAGACCGCCGGCACCCTCCGTACCGAGAAGCCGCTCTTCGCGGGGCTGCTCGTCGGCACGATCTTGATCATCAGCGGTCTGACCTACTTCCCCGCACTGGCCCTCGGGCCGCTCGCCGAGGGGCTGTCATGACCGCACCCGTGAAACCGGAGGAGCCCGGCTCCATGTCCACAGCAACCCCGACCCGCGCCCCGCACCAGGACGTCTCCGGCGGAAACCGGCCAGGCGGCGGCCCTGTGGGCGGCGGCCTGTTCGACCCCCGACAGCTCATCGCCTCCTTCCCGGACGCGCTGCGCAAGCTCGACCCGCGCGTGATGGTCAGCTCGCCGGTGATGTTCGTCGTCGAGGTCGGCGCCCTGCTGACCACCGTCTTCGCCTGCCTGGCGCCCTCGGACGGCTTCGGCTGGGCCATCGCCGCCTGGCTCTGGCTCACCGTGATCTTCGCGAACCTCGCCGAAGCGGTGGCCGAAGGACGCGGCAAGGCGCAGGCCGACACCCTGCGCAAGGCCAAGACCGACACCGTGGCGCGCCGGCTCAACGGCACGACGGAGGAATCGGTGCCCGGCACCGACCTGTGCATCGGTGACCTCGTCGTCTGCGAGGCCGGCGACATCATCCCCGGCGACGGAGACGTCGTCGAAGGTGTCGCATCCGTCGACGAATCCGCCATCACGGGCGAGTCCGCGCCGGTCATCCGCGAATCCGGCGGCGACCGCTCCGCGGTGACCGGCGGCACGAAGGTGCTGTCCGACCGGGTCGTCGTCAAGATCACGACGAAGCCGGGCGAGACCTTCATCGACCGGATGATCAACCTCGTCGAGGGCGCCGCACGGCAGAAGACCCCCAACGAGATCGCGCTGAACATCCTGCTCGCGTCCCTCACCATCATCTTCCTGCTCGCGGTCGTCACCCTGCAGCCGTTCGCCGTCTACGCGGGCGCACGGCAGTCGATGACCGTGCTGCTGGCCCTGCTGGTGTGCCTCATCCCGACGACGATCGGTGCGCTGCTGTCGGCCATCGGCATCGCGGGAATGGACCGCCTCGTGCAGCGCAACGTGCTGGCGATGTCGGGCCGGGCCGTCGAAGCAGCGGGTGACATATCGACATTGCTGCTCGACAAGACCGGCACCATCACCCTCGGCAACCGTCAGGCCGCCGAATTTGTACCCGTACGCGGAGCGACAGCCGCCGAAGTCGCGGACGCCGCCCAACTCTCCTCACTCGCCGACGAGACACCCGAAGGCCGCTCGGTCGTCGTCCTCGCCAAGGAGGCATACGGACTGCGCGAGCGACACCAGGGCGAGCTGGTCGACGCCGAGTGGGTGCCGTTCACCGCACAGACCCGGATGTCCGGAGTGGACGTGGACGGCCGCAAGGTCCGCAAGGGCGCGAGCGGTTCCGTCATCGCCTGGGTCCGCGAACGCGGCGGCACCGTCGCCGAGGACGCCGCCCAACTCACCGACACCATCTCGCAGGCCGGCGGCACACCGCTGCTGGTCGCCATGGAGGACGAGAACGGCGCACGGCTGCTGGGCGTCATCCACCTCAAGGACGTCGTCAAGGAGGGCATGCGCGAACGGTTCGACGCCCTGCGCTCCATGGGCATCAAGACCGTCATGATCACCGGCGACAACCCGCTGACGGCCAAGGCCATCGCCGAAGAGGCGGGTGTCGACGACTTCCTCGCGGAAGCCACACCCGAGGACAAGATGGCGCTCATCAAGCGGGAACAGTCCGGCGGCAAGCTCGTCGCGATGACCGGCGACGGCACCAACGACGCCCCCGCACTCGCCCAGGCGGACGTCGGCGTGGCCATGAACACCGGCACCTCGGCCGCCAAGGAGGCCGGGAACATGGTGGACCTGGACTCCAACCCGACCAAGCTCATCGAGATCGTCGAGATCGGCAAGCAACTCCTCATCACCCGGGGCGCGCTGACGACCTTCTCCATCGCCAACGACGTCGCGAAGTACTTCGCGATCATCCCGGCGATGTTCGCCGCGGCCTACCCGGGCCTGGACACCCTCAACATCATGCGGCTGTCGGGACCGCACTCCGCGATCCTCTCCGCGATCATCTTCAACGCCCTGATCATCATCGCCCTGGTGCCACTGGCCCTCAAGGGAGTGCGCTACCGCCCGGTCAGCGCCGACCGGATGCTCCGCCGCAACCTGGCCGTCTACGGACTCGGCGGCCTCATCGCACCGTTCCTCGGCATCAAGGCCATCGACCTGCTGCTGTCCCTCATCCCCGGAATCGGGTGACCCTCGTGAACAACTCCGTACGCAGCACCGCACGGCTGGCAGCCGCGGGCCTGCGCGCCCTCCTCGTCCTGACCGTCATCTGCGGGGTGCTCTACCCCCTGGCCGTCACCGGCGTCGCCCAGGCCGCCTTCTCCGAGAAGGCCAACGGATCCGAGGTGCGCTCCGAGGGCAAGGTCGTCGGCTCGTCACTGCTCGGCCAGCGCTACGACAAGGGCCACGACAAGCACGGCAACCCGGTGCCGGACCTCAAGTTCTTCCAGCCGCGGCCCTCGGCAGGGCTGGGCAGCAACAAGGACAACGGCGTCAACACCCGCTACGACCTCCAGGTCTCCGGCGCCACGAACCAGGCCGCGAGCAACACCGAACTGGTCAAGGCCGTCAAGGAACGCAAGCACTGGGTCTCCGTGACCTACGGAGTGCCGGAAGCGAAGGTGCCGGCGGATGCCGTGACGTCCTCCGGATCCGGCCTCGACCCGGACATCTCCCCGGCGTACGCACAGTTGCAGGTGGACCGTGTCGCCAAGGAGAACCACCTCGACGACGCGACGGTGCGCCGGCTGGTGGCCGACCACACCACGGGACGCGTCCTGGGCTTCATGGGAGAACCGCGCGTCAACGTCCTGGAGTTGAACACCGCGCTGCGGGAGATGGCGCACCAGAAGGGATGACCGGTTCGGCCGGTGCACACCAAGGCACGTTGGTTGCGGGGCAGCCGACTGTCGCCTCCGCGCGGTGAAGCGAACTGCGTCGGAGGGTGAGGGGTGACTTCCCTTGGTGAAAGTTGACGTCGAGGGTTGACGCTGCGGTGGCTTGCGCTTGTGTGCGCGGGCCACCGCGGGCGTTTGGGGCAGGGGCAATGTTCCCTTGTTGCTGGTGCTCCCGTGGTGATCTCCGGGAGGCTCCTCTGGCCGGCGGTGCATTCTCGGCCCGTGCGGCGGTGGCTGATCCGGGTGGAAATCGAGCGGGATTCAGGAGTTATCCACAGGCGTTGCCTGCCGGATCGCGGCGTACGCATACTGACGCAACCAGCAGGCGACGCACGGCGATCCGGGGCCGCGGGCGATCATCACGGAGACGGCCGAGGGGAGTGAAGGCTGGTGGTAGGGGAGGGGAGAGCGGCGCGAGCAGGCCGCGCCGCGCAGGCAGCTGAGGAAAGCGGGGGAGCGGGGATGACGGACGAGAGAAGCGGTAGGGGTGGCGGGCGGCGGGACGGTGGCACCGCCGAGGAGGGGAAGCGCGACGCGGCGCCGGGTGCGGTGGGGGCGGTGTTGTCGGAGGAAGAGGCGGCGTCCGGGCCCATGGTCGTCGTTGAGGATGTGCACCGCAGCTATGGGAGCGCCGCCGGAGCTGTCCATGCCCTGCGAGGTGTCAACTGCCGCGTCCCGAGGGGGGAACTCGTCGCCCTGCGGGGTAGATCGGGCTCAGGCAAGACCACGCTCCTCAACCTCGTCGGCGGCCTGGACACCCCCGATTCCGGACGGATCACGGTCGACGGGACGTGCCTGGCGGACCTCGACGAGAGCGGTGTCCTGGAGATGCGGCGCGACCGCATCGGGTTCGTCTTCCAGTCCTTCGGGCTGATACCGATCCTCAGCGCTGCCGAGAATGTCGGGGTGCCTCTGCGGCTGAACAGAGTGGCGCCACGTGAGCGGGAGGAACGCGTCGCCCTGCTGCTCTCGCTGGTCGGGCTCGCCGATCACACGGAACAGCGGCCCGGTGAACTGTCCGGCGGGCAGCAGCAACGCGTCGCGATTGCCCGCGCGCTCGCCAACCGCCCCGCCCTGCTCATAGCGGACGAGCCCACCGGACAGCTGGACGCCGAGACGGGACGCGAGGTGATGGAGCTGCTGCGCGCGGTCGTCCGCAGCGAGGGCGTCACGGCGCTGGTCGCCACCCATGACCCCCACCTCATCGTTCTCGCCGACCGTGTCCTGGAGCTGAGCGATGGGGTGATCACGGAAGAGGTGGACGAGGTGGAGGAGGCGGCAGAGGTGGGGTGATCGCGGGGAGGGTGGAGGGGAGCGGGGGCGAGGGGGTGGGGGAGGGAGGGGGCGGGGCCCCGTGGCCCGTAGCCGTGCTGGATATCGGGGAGAATAGGACGCTCCCAGCGCGCTACACGGCGGCGCTCGTTTTTTTGTGGCAGGAGATGGCACGCGGTGTCCGAGAAGTGTGAAGCCCCCGTGTCCGGTGGGGGCCGCAGTGAGGTGCAGGCGGACTGCGCGAACTGTTTCGGGCTGTGCTGTGTCGCGCTGCCCTTCGCGGCCTCGTCCGGCTTCGCCGTGGACAAGCCGGCGGGCACGCCGTGCGGGAATCTGCAGACCGACTTCCGTTGCGGCATCCACAGCAGCCTCCGCGAGCGGGGCTTCTCCGGCTGCACCGTCTTCGACTGCTTCGGCGCGGGACAGAAGGTCTCGCAGACGACGTACGGGGGTCAGGACTGGCGGCAGGCGCCGCACACCGCCCGCCAGATGTTCGATGTCTTTCCCGTGATGCGGCAACTCCACGAACTGCTCTGGTACTTGACCGAGTCGCTGGCGCTGCCGCAGGCCCGTACGCTCCACGGTGAGTTGCGGCGGGCGTTCGACGACATCGATGCCCTCACCCGCAGCAGCGCCGAGACGCTCATCGGGACGGACGTGGCGGAGATCCGTCACGAGATCAGCGGGCTGTTGCTGCGGGTCAGCGAGCTGGTGCGGGCCGAGGTGCCGGGGCGTAAGAAGAACCACCGGGGTGCCGACCTGATGGGGGCCAGGCTGCGGGGCGCGGCGTTGCGGGGGGCCAACCTCCGGGGCGCGTATCTGATCGCGGCCGACCTCAAGGGCGCCGATCTGCGGTCGGCGGACCTCATCGGGGTGGACTTCCGGGACGCCGACCTCAGCGGTGCCGACCTCACCGGTTGTCTCTTCCTGACCCAGTCGCAGCTCAATGCCGCCAAGGGGGACGCGGCGACGAAGCTGCCGTCGGGGCTGAGCCGCCCCGGGCACTGGTCGCGGTGACGGTGCGGTGAGCCGCTGCTGAGGGCTCGGACCGCGGCCCGCCGCACGGTAACGGGACACGGGACACGGGACACGGGACACGGGACACAGGGCGCGGGGAAGCGGGGCGCCGAGGTGGCTGTCACCAGACGTCGCCGTCGCGCCAGTCGCAGGTCAGGCGGGTGTCGAGGTCGAGCGGGACGGTGGTCGGCAGGACGTAGAGGTTGCCGTCCTCGTCGGGGGTGGGGCGGATGCCGTCCGGGGTGAAGGAGGCGGACGGGCCGCGCCACAGTTGCCAGCCGCGGGCGGCGTAGAAGGCGGTGGCTTCGTCGGACGCGCAGAGGGCTCCCAGGTCGTAGCCGCCGCGTACCACTCGTTCCAGGGCTGTCATGAGGGCCGCGCCGTGGCCCCGTCCGCGTCGGTCCGCGCGGACGCCGACGCCTTCCACGTAGCCGCAGCGCAGGGCCCGGCCGTCGTGCAGCAGCCGGCGTTGGACGACGGAGGCGTGTCCGATCAGCTCGCCGTTCTCGTGGATCAGGGCGTGCAGGCCGCCGCAGGCGTGTTCCCAGTCGTCGGCGGTCATGGTGTCGAAGACGTCGTGGAGGAGGGCGCGTGCGGTGCGGAGGGTGGCCGCGTCGAGGTCGGCGGTGTGGGCGACGCGCAGGGTGGCCGTGCTGCCGGGAGACGTGGGGTGGCCGGTGGCCTGCGGACCGACCTGCGGGGATGCCGCTGCTGCGCTCCGCCCCTTCCCTCGCACCTCGACGTCATCCTGAGTGCCCTCGCTCACGGCGGTTCCCTCCGGCTTCATGGTTCTCCCGTTCGTAGCGGTCGGTCGTCGCCGTCGCCTCCGTGACTGTTCCGACGACCCGGCGGCGGTCATCGTCGCAGCCTCCCACCCCGCCAGGTAGGGCCGCTTCCCACGGGCGTGCCCGGTGCGGAGCGGAGTTTCGACGGTCCCCGGGGCGGCGATTCGTCGCGTTCTGCGTCAAGGGCGCGTCAAACATCAGGGTCGCGTCAAAACCCGTCCCCGCCTTGGCCTCCTGGGCGTTTGTCCGCTCCGGGGGTAGGTACTGTCGGAGCAGGTCCAGCCCGGTGGGGGCGGCCTTCACGTAAGACAATGAGGCCATGGGACGCGGCAAGCTACGGATATATCTCGGCGCGGCACCTGGCGTCGGCAAGACGTACGCGATGCTGTCGGAGGCGCACCGCCGTGTGGAGCGGGGGACGGACCTCGTGGTGGCGTTCGTCGAGCACCACGGCAGGCCGCGTACGGAAGTGATGCTGCACGGGCTTGAGCAGGTGCGGCGCCGTGAGATGGAGTACCGGGGCGCGACGTTCACCGAGATGGACGTCGACGCGGTTCTGGAGCGCAGGCCGTCCGTCGCTGTCGTCGACGAGCTGGCGCACACCAACGTTCCCGGTTCGCGCAACGGCAAGCGGTGGCAGGACATCGAGGAGCTGCTGGAAGCCGGCATCGATGTGATCTCCACGGTCAACATCCAGCATCTGGAGTCGCTGGGGGACGTGGTCGAGGCGATAACCGGCGTCCGGCAGCAGGAGACCGTCCCGGATGAGGTGGTGCGGCGGGCGGGGCAGCTCGAACTCGTCGACATGTCGCCACAGGCGCTGCGTCGCCGGATGGCGCACGGCAACATCTACAAGCCCGACAAGGTGGATGCCGCGCTGTCGAACTACTTCCGCCCGGGGAATCTCACGGCGCTGCGCGAGCTGGCGCTGCTGTGGGTCGCCGACCGGGTGGACGAATACCTTCAGCAGTACCGCGCCGAGCATTCCATCCGGTCGACCTGGCAGGCGCGCGAGCGGATAGTGGTCGGGCTGACGGGTGGCCCGGAGGGCCGTACTCTCATCCGCCGTGCCGCGCGGATGGCGGCCAAGGGTTCGGGCAGCGAGGTGCTCGCCGTGTACATAGCGCGCAGCGACGGGCTGACGTCCGCCTCGCCCAAGGAACTGGCGGTCCAGCGGACGCTGGTGGAGGACTTGGGCGGGACGTTTCACCACGTCATCGGGGATGACATACCGGCCGCGTTGCTGGAGTTCGCGCGGGGGGTGAACGCCACTCAGATCGTGCTGGGTTCCAGTCGTCGCAAGGCGTGGCAGTACGTGTTCGGTCCGGGGGTCGGTGCCACGGTCGCCCGGGAGTCGGGTCCTGATCTGGACGTGCACATCGTCACGCACGACGAGGTCGCCAAGGGGCGTGGGCTGCCGGTCGCGCGTGGTGCCCGGCTCGGCCGGGCGCGGATCATCGCCGGCTGGCTGGTGGGGGTGGTCGCTCCGATGCTGCTGTCGCTGCTGCTGGCCAGTGTCGAGGAGGGGCCGGGGCTGGCCAATGACGTGCTGCTGTACCTGTTCCTGACGGTGGTCGCGGCGCTGCTCGGCGGGCAGTTGCCCGCGCTGGCGTCGGCTGCCGTCGGGTCGTTGCTGCTGAACTTCTACTTCACGCCGCCGACGCACACCCTCACGGTCAGCGATCCGGAGAATCTCGTCGCCATCGTGATCTTCTTCGCGGTGGCGGTCTCGGTCGCTTCGGTCGTGGATCTGGCGGCCCGCCGTACGCATCAGGCGGCCCGGCTGCGGGCCGAGTCGGAGATCCTGTCGTTCCTGGCGGGCAGTGTGCTGCGGGGCGAGACGAGTCTGGACGCGCTGCTGGAGCGGGTGCGGGAGACGTTCGCGATGGACGCGGTGGCGCTGCTGGAGCGGCAGAGCGATGTGGATCCGTGGACCTGTGCGGGCCGGGTGGGGGAGACACCGGACGACAGGGCGCTGCTGCGGCCCGAGGACGCGGATGTCGACATGCCGGTCGGTGACCACATGGCGCTGGCGTTGAGCGGGCGGGTGCTGCCCGCCGAGGACCGCAGGGTGCTGGCGGCGTTCGCCGCGCAGGCCGCCGTGGTCCTGGACCGGCAGCGTCTGGTGGGGGAGGCGGCGCAGGCCAGGGAGCTGGCGGAGGGCAACCGGATCAGGACGGCGCTGCTGGCCGCGGTCAGTCACGATCTGCGGACGCCGCTCGCCGGTATCAAGGCGTCGGTCACGTCGCTGCGCTCCGACGACGTCGCCTGGTCGCCGGAGGACGAGGCGGAGCTGCTGGCCGGTATCGAGGCGGGCGCCGACCGGCTCGATCACCTGGTCGGCAACCTCTTGGACATGTCGCGGCTGCAGACCGGCACGGTGACCCCGCTGATCCGGGAGATCGACCTCGACGAGGTGGTGCCGATGGCGCTGGGCGGGGTGCCGGAGGGCAGCGTGACGCTGGACATTCCGGAGGAGCTGCCGATCATCGCCGTCGATCCGGGGCTGCTGGAGCGTGCGGTGGCCAACTTGGTGGAGAACGCGGTGAAGTACAGCCCGGACGCCACGGAGGTGCTGGTCGCGGCGAGTGCGTTGGGGGACCGGGTGGAGGTGCGGATCGTCGACCGTGGCCCGGGTGTCCCGGATGAGGCCAAGGACCGGATTTTTGAGCCGTTCCAGCGTCATGGTGACGCGCCGCGTGGTGCGGGGGTGGGCCTGGGGCTTGCTGTGGCGCGTGGGTTCGCCGAGGCGATGGGCGGCACGCTCGTCGCGGAGGACACCCCGGGCGGCGGGATGACGATGGTGCTCACGTTGCGGGCGGCGCCGGGCCGCCCGCCGGTCAGGCCGGATCTGCCGGCGCAGGCCGTCACATGAGCCGGGAGGCGGGGCCGGCCGCCGTCTGTTGCGCCGCGGCCGTTGCGGCCGTTCCCATTCTTCGTTCCGCGGGCCGGGCCCCGTGGACACCGATACCGCGAGGAGAACTCCAGTGAACCGGGTGCTTGTGGTCGATGACGAGCCGCAGATCGTCCGCGCCCTCGTGATCAACCTGAAGGCGCGCAAGTACGAGGTCGATGCGGCTGCCGACGGGGCCAGTGCCCTGAAACTGGCCGCCGCCCGCCATCCCGACGTCGTGGTGCTCGACCTCGGCTTGCCCGACATGGACGGCGTCGAGGTGATCAAGGGGCTGCGGGGCTGGACGCGGGTGCCGATTCTGGTGCTGTCCGCCCGGCAGACGTCCGACGAGAAGGTCGAGGCGCTGGATGCCGGGGCGGACGACTACGTGACCAAGCCGTTCGGCATGGATGAGCTGCTGGCCAGATTGCGGGCGGCGGTGAGAAGAGCGGAGCCGACGGGGTCGGCGGGGGCCGACGTGATCGTCGAGACGGAGGGTTTCACCGTCGATCTCGCGGCGAAGAAGGTCAACCGGGACGGCCGGGACATCCGGCTGACACCGACCGAGTGGCACCTCCTGGAGGTGCTGGTGCGCAACGCGGGCCGCCTGGTGAGCCAGAAGCAGCTGCTCCAGGAGGTGTGGGGGCCTTCGTACGGCAAGGAGACCAACTATCTGCGGGTCTACATGGCCCAGCTCCGCCGGAAGCTGGAGAGTGACCCCTCGCATCCGCGGCACTTCGTCACGGAACCGGGGATGGGGTACCGGTTCGAGCAGTGAGGGGCGGCCGTCCGCGGGGTGCCGTGTGCCGCGGGGCCGGGTGGAGCGGGCGTCCGGGCAGTGATCGGGGGCCCGGCGCACCGGTACGCTGGAGTTATGAGTGCTGGGATCCGATCCGAGAAGCCGGCCGGCCGCTTCCGCCGGATGCTCGACAGGCTGTCGTCCTCCGAGGAGGAGCTGCAGACCGCCGAGCTGCGGGAGGATACGCAGGCGACGGGCTGCACCCGTATATGTGACTGCGACGACCGGCAGATCGTGAAGGTCACCGGCACCCTGCGGCATGTGACGCTGCGGCCACGTGCCGGTGTGCCCGCGCTGGAGGCGGAGCTGTTCGACGGCTCGGCCGCGCTCGACGTGGTGTGGCTCGGCCGCCGCTCCATCGTCGGCATAGAGCCGGGCCGCAAGCTCATCGCATCGGGCCGTCTCTCCATGAGCCACGGACGCCGGGTGCTCTTCAATCCGAAGTACGAACTCCGACCGCTCGGACAGGAGTAGCCGGTGACGTCTCACGACCGACCGACCACTGACGCTTTCGCAGAATCCCCGCCCGCCGCCGCTGCGCACACGGATTCCTCCGCAGACCCGGCCGCGGGCGCGGGCACGGCAGGAGCGGACGCCGACGGCAAGGCCGTCACCGAGGCGGCCCTGTTCGAGGCGTTCGGCGGTGTCCGGGGCATGGTGGAGACCGTGCTGCCCGGCCTGCTGTTCGTCACGATCTTCACGGTGAACAAGGACCTGCACGTCTCGGCGATCGCGGCGCTCGCGGTCTCGCTGGTGCTGGCCGCGGTGCGGCTGGTCCGCAGGGACACCATCAAGCACGCCTTCGGCGGGGTCTTCGGTGTCGCGTTCGGCGTCGTCTTCGCGATGATGACCGGCAACGCCAAGGACTTCTACCTGCCGGGCATGCTGTACACGCTGGGTCTGGCGCTGGCGTACATGGTGACGACCGTCGCGGGTGTCCCGTTGATCGGGTTGATCCTGGGCCCGGTGTTCAAGGAGAACCTGTCCTGGCGGACCCGTAATCCCGGCCGTAAGAAGGCGTATGCGAAGGCCAGCTGGGCGTGGGGGCTGATCCTGTTCGCGAAGTGCGCGATTCTCTTCCCGCTGTACTGGTGGGCGGACACCGCTCAGCTCGGCTGGGTGCTGATCGCGTTGAAGATCCCGCCGTTCCTCCTCGCCGTCTATCTGACCTGGGTGTTCCTCGCGAAGGCGCCGCCGCCGATCGACGTGTTCGCGGAGATGGAGGCGGCGGAGAAGGCGGAGCAGGAGGCGAAGGAGCGCGCGAAGCGTGGTCCGGCCGTGGACGGGCTGGTGCAGGGCGCCGTGCCCGGAGCTGCCGATGCGGGGGCCCGTGGTTCGTCGAAGGACGGGCCGCGGCACCGCCGCTGACCGCTCACCACAGTGCCGAAGGGCCCGGGAACCATGAGGTTCCCGGGCCCTTCGGCTTGCGGGGCGGGCGCTGCGCGGTGCGCGCGGGCCCGCCCGTGGCGGTCAGCTGTCCTTGCGGCGGACCGACAGCAGGTCCTCCAGCTGCTCCTCGCGTGACTGGGCCGCGACGAACAGCAGCTCGTCGCCGGCTTCCAGGGCGTCCTCCTTGTTGGGGGTGAGCACCCGCGTGCCGCGGATGATCGTCACCAGGGAGGTGTCCTCGGGCCAGTCCACGTCGCCGACCCGGGTGCCGGCCAGGGCCGCCTCCGGGGGCAGCGTCAGCTCGACGAGGTTGGCGTCGCCGTGGCTGAAGCGCAGCAGCCGTACGAGGTCGCCGACGCTCACCGCCTCTTCGACCAGGGCGGACATCAGGCGCGGGGTGGAGACGGCGACGTCGACGCCCCAGGACTCGTTGAAGAGCCACTCGTTCTTCGGGTTGTTGACCCGGGCGACCACCCGCGGGACGCCGTACTCGGTCTTGGCGAGCAGCGAGACGACGAGGTTGACCTTGTCGTCGCCGGTCGCCGCGATGACGACGTTGCAGCGTTGCAGCGCCGCCTCGTCCAGCGAGGTGATCTCGCAGGCGTCGGCCAGCAGCCACTCGGCGAGCGGCACCCGCTCGACGGAGATGGCGGTCGGCGCCTTGTCGATGAGCAGGATCTCGTGCCCGTTCTCCAGCAGCTCGCCGGCGATGGACCGGCCCACTGCGCCCGCGCCCGCAATCGCGACCCTCATGCGTGGGCCTCCTCAGGTCCTTCGGCGAATGCCGCTTCGACGGTCTCGACGTCGTCGACGCGCATCATCACGTGCACCAGGTCGCCTTCCTGCAGGACCGTCCGGGAGGTCGGCAGCATCGCCTCGCCCAGCCGGGTCAGGAAGGCGACGCGGACGCCGGTCTCTTCCTGGAGCTTGCCGATGGTGTGGCCGACCCAGGAGGCGGAGGTGTGCACCTCGGCGAGCTGGACGCCGCCGCTGGGGTCGCGCCACAGGGGTTCGGCGCCGGATGGCAGCAGCCGGCGCAGCATCTGGTCCGCGGTCCAGCGGACGGTGGCGACGGTGGGGATGCCCAGGCGCTGGTAGACCTCGGCGCGGCGCGGGTCGTAGATCCGGGCCGCGACGTTCTCGACGCCGAACATCTCGCGGGCCACCCGGGCGGCGATGATGTTGGAGTTGTCGCCGCTGGAGACGGCGGCGAACGCGCCCGCCTCCTCGATGCCGGCTTCGCGCAGGGTGTCCTGGTCGAAGCCGACGCCGGTCACTCTGCGTCCGCCGAAGGAGGAGCCCAGGCGGCGGAAGGCGGTCGGGTCCTGGTCGACGACGGCGATGGTGTGGCCCTGGCTCTCCAGGGTCTGTGCGAGCGCGGAGCCGACGCGCCCGCATCCCATGATGACGATGTGCACCTTCACCTACCCCGCAGTCCTGATCATGCCGCTGACCTGCACAAACACCCTGCTCACTCTTCTCTCTCCGGCTGCCGGGCACCAACGGGGCAACGGCGTTCGGCGTTGCCCGGGGGACGAGCTTATGCCGCATCCCCCGTGCTGCCCTCATCCGCGGGGGCGTTCCGTCCCGCGGAAGGGTGGTGTGTGCGGTCGGTGACGTGCGGGACACTCACCGAAGTGATGACGCGGGTTCCGTTTCGGGGTGTCCGGAGGGGGCCGGCGGGCCGGGCCTGCGGCGGTGTGTACGGGGGGCCGGTGCGCGAGGGGGCGGGGGCCATCCGGAGGGCCCGCCGCCGGATGCGCCGCCCGGTGATCATGAGGCAACCTACGCGGTGTGCCCAACCTGCCTCAACAATCCCACCAGCCCCCGCCGCCCCCGCACATGGTGGTCTGCGGTGACGACGCCCTCGCCCACCGGATCGCCGCGGAGCTGCGGGAGGTCTACCGCGAGCGGGTGACCCTGGTCCTGCCATCGGGCCGGGAACCGCAGCGCCCGCGCGTGCTGCCCGCGCTGCCGGGACTGGGCCGGGCCACCGCCCTGCTGGGACGCGTCTCGGCGGCGATGGCCCGGACCTCGCTGCTGTCGTCCGACGGGCCGGGGGCCGACGGGGACGAGCCGCCCGAGGAGGCCGTGCGCATCCTGGAGTCGGCGGAGGCGGACGACGAGACGCTGATCGAGGCGCGGATCCCCGAAGCCGGTGCGCTGGCGCTGGTCTACGACGACGACGAGACCAACATCCACGCCGCGCTGCGCGCCCGCCGCCTCAACCCCCGCCTGCGGCTGGTCATCCGGCTCTACAACCGCAAGCTCGGCCAGCAGCTGGAAGAGCTGCTCGACCAGGCGGCTGCGGTGGCCGCTCGGGACGACCCGGAGGGCGCCGGGGCGGTGGACGCCTCCACCACCGTGCTCTCCGACGCCGACACCGTGGCGCCCGCCCTCACGGCCACCGCCGTCGCCGGGACCAGCAAGGTCATCGAGGCGGACGGGCTGCTGCTGCGCGCCGTGGAGCGCCCGCCGGGCAGGCCGGGCCGTTCGGGGCCCGCCCTGTGCACCCTGGCCCTGCTGTCCCCGTCCGCCGACGAGCCGGCGGGCGAGGGCGCCGCCCACGGCGGCCTCGGCGTTGACGACGGGCCGGTGATGCTCCCCGACGACGCGACGGCCGCCGCGGCCGTCGCCTCCGGCCGCAGCCCCGTCGTCCTGGAGGCCGTCTCCTACGCCGGGCGGGAGGTGCGCCCGCGTACGCTGCGCGGTCGCGGCGCCCCGCTCGGCTCGTTCTTCTCCCGGCGGCTGCGCTTCTCGCTCGCCGGCATCGTCGGCGCGGTGCTGGCGCTCGCCGTCGCCTCCACCCTCACCACCGGCGAGCCCCCGCTGCACGCCGCGTACCTCTCCCTCCTCGACCTGTTCGCCATCAACGACCCGGCGGTCGACGAGCCGCTCGCCCGCAAGGTGCTGCAACTGCTGTCCGGTCTGACGGGACTGCTGTTGCTGCCGGTGCTGATCGCGGCGGTTCTGGAGGCGCTGGGGACGTTCCGCAGCGCCGCCGCGCTGCGCCGTCCGCCGCGCGGCCTGTCCGGTCACGTGGTGCTGCTCGGCCTCGGCAAGGTCGGTACCCGGGTGCTGGCCAGGCTGCACGAGATGGGCATCCCCGTGGTGTGCGTCGAGGCCGACCCCGAGGCGCGCGGGATCGCGCTGGCCCGCAGGCTGCGGGTGCCCACCGTCCTGGGGGACGTCACCGACGAAGGCGTCCTGGAGGCGGCCAAGATCGGGCGGGCCCGCACCCTGCTGGCCCTGACCAGCGTGGACAGCACCAACCTGGAGGCCGCCCTGTACGCCCGCTCGCTCACCCCGCGGCTGCGGGTGACGCTGCGGCTGTTCGACGACCGCTTCGCCACCGCCGTCTACCGCACCCTGCGCGCCGCCCACCCGCGCGCCCTGACCCGCAGCCGCAGCGTCACCTTCCTGGCGGCGCCCGCCTTCGCCGGCGCCATGATGGGCCGTCAGATCATCGGTGCCGTCCCCGTCGAGCGCCGGGTGCTGCTGGTCGCCCGCGTCGAGGCGCGCGGGCACCCGGAGCTGGCGGGCCGCACCGTCGGCGAGGTGCTGCGCCCCGGCCGGCTGCGGGTGCTGGCCGTGGACACCTCGGCACCCGACGACCCCGCGGCCGACGACGCTCCCGCCGCCGAACAGACCGGCCAGGAGCGCGAGCCCGCCCACCTCGTGCACGAGCTGGGCGACGGCTATGTGCTGCGGCCCCAGGACCGGGTGCTGCTCGCCGCCACCCGCCAGGGGCTCGGCGAACTGCTGGGCCGGCGTCCGGTCGCTGCCGGGATCCGGCAGGATTGACGGTGTCCCGGTATCCGGGATCCGGCAATCAACGGGTGAGGAGTGCACGACGTGGTGGACAGGTGCGGGGGCGGCCGGCGGCCGGCCGGCCGGGGTGACGGGCGGCCTGCGGGCGCGGGCGCGGCATCGTGCGGCGGGATCCGGTGAGCCGCCGCACGACACCGGGGACGACCGCCATATCCGCGGACCACCTCGACGGATACGGAGCCCTGCTCGGCGACGTATCGGCCACCGGACGGCCGCTGCGCAGGCCCGAACTGGAGTCGCTGCGGGCGCTCGGCGAGCAGGCGGCCGAGGCCGGGCACGGGCTGCGGGAGCTGGTCGGCCTGTACCTCGGCGAGACCCGCAGGCTCTGGGGCACGCTGCCCGGTGTGGCACGCACGGCAGGTGCCGCCGAACGCGCCAGGACCGGCGACGCCCTGCTGGCCGCCGTCGACGCGGCGGTCTCCGCGCTCGGCGAGGGACACGAGCGCGCCCAGCGGCTGGCGGTCCGTCAGGAGGAGGCCGCCCGCCGGGAGTTCGTCGACGACCTGCTCTACGGGCGCAGCGACCTGGGGCGTCTTGCCGAACGCGCGGAACGGTTCGGGCTGCGGCTCGCCCACGCCCACGCCGTCGCGGTCGCCGAAGGTGACGGGTCGTTCGACGACGTGCATCCCGTGGCCCGCCGCGTCGAGCGGGAGCTGATCGGCAGGTTCGGCGACCGCGATGTGCTCATCACCACCAAGGACGGCCGGCTGATCTGCATCGCCGCCAGCGCCGAGAAGTCACTCCTGGACGCCTTCGCCACCCTCGCGCGGGCGGCGGAGAACGGGCAGCGGGGCGCCGGGCGGGTCGCCATCGGACGGCCGCACTCCGGCGCGGGCGGCGTGGTGCGCTCCTACGAAGAGGCCCTGGGCGCCCTGGAGTTGGGCGAGCAGCTGGAGCTGTCGGGGCCGGTGCTGCGCGCGGCCGACCTGCTGGTTTTCCCGGTGCTGCTGCGCGACCGGGCGGCCATGGCCGACCTGGTGCGCACCGTCCTGGGGCCGCTGACGCAGGCGCGGGGCGGGGCCGGGCCGCTGCTGGAGACGTTGTCGGCGTGCGCGGCGGCCGGTTACGTCAACGCCGAGGCGGCCCGCCGGCTGTCGCTGAGCGTGCGCACCCTGTCGTACCGCCTGGACCGCATCAAGTTCCTGACCGGCTACGACCCCGCGGACGGGTTGCAGCGCTTCACGCTGGAGACCGCGGCGATGGGCGCCCGGGTGCTGGGCTGGCCGGACAAGCCCCTGTAGCTGGCCGGACAAGCCCCTGTAGGCGCGCTCCCACCGGGCCGCGCCCCGTCCCGCGCTTGGTCGCCGCGGCGCACTCCGTACGGCGATAGCAGGCCATCAAGAACGCGTAAAGATTGCCGGATTCCGGCAATGTGCCTGCGCCCCCTGCGCTGCCACGATGGATGCATCGACAGCGGCACGGTCATCGGCAGCGCTACGGGGGACGACCATGGGCGACTTTCTGCATGCTGCGCTCGCCTTCCCGGCGGCGCTCTTCAGTTTCGCGCTGGTCATCGTCGCCGGGTACTGGCTGCTGGTGCTGATCGGCGGTGCCGGCGTGCACATCCTCGACGGGGGTGAGGATGGCCACGCCGGCCCCGGCGCCCAGGAGGCCGGACTTCCGGTGACGGTGACGCTGTCACTCGGACTGCTCATCGCCTGGCTCGTCAGCCTCGCGGGCGCCGCGCTGACCGCCGACCTCCCGCTGCGGGCCGCGTCCCTCGCGGTCGCGGTGGCCGCCGCCTTGGCCGGCACCCGCCTCGCGGCCCGCATCGCCCGCCGCGTGCTGCCGCCCGAACAGGTCGCGTCCCGCGACGACTTCATCGGCCGGATCTGTGTGATCCGCACCGGCCGGGTCGACTCCGGCTTCGGCCAGGCCGAGGTGCGCGCCGATGACGGTGCCACCGCGATCGTGCAGGTACGCACCGAGGAGACCGGCCTCGCCGCGGGCAGCAGCGCCCTCATCTTCGACTACGACGCCGACGGCGAGTTCTTCCGGGTCGCGCCCTTCGACGGCGCCCTCGACCCGCACAAACCCGTCGCCTGAGACCCCGCCCCGGCGGCTCCGCCCGGCCGCCCCGCGCGCCGCACCGCTCGCCGCGCGCGCCACGCTCACGCGTCGTCAACTTCCCGCACCTACACAGGGATTCACCGATGGATGCCATCACCATAGGAATCGGCGTGACCATCGCCGTCGTCGTCCTCATCGTGCTCGTGGCGGTCTTCGCCGTCACCCGCCTCTACCGCAAGGTCCACCAGGGCCAGGCGCTGATCGTGTCCAAGTACCGCAAGGTCGACGTCACCTTCACCGGCGCCGTGGTGCTGCCGGTGCTGCACAAGGCCGAGGTGATGGACATCTCGGTGAAGACCATCGAGATCGGCCGCACCGGCAACGAGGGCCTGATCTGCAAGGACAACATCCGCGCCGACATCCGGATCGCCTTCTTCGTCCGCGTCAACAAGACGAAGGAGGACGTGGTCAAGGTCGCCCAGGCGATCGGCACCGACCGCGCCAGCCACGACAGCACCCTCCAGGCGCTGTTCAACGCGAAGTTCTCCGAGGCGCTCAAGACCGTCGGCAAGCAGCTGGACTTCCAGGACCTCTACACGATGCGGGACGAGTTCCGCGACCGCATCATCGCCGTCATCGGCACCGACCTGAACGGCTACAGCCTCGAAGACGCCGCCATCGACTACCTGGAGCAGACCCCGCTGGCGCAGCTCGACGCCGCCAACATCCTCGACGCACAGGGCATCCGCAAGATCACCGAGCTGACCGCGATCGAGCACGTCCGCACCAACGAGTACCAGCGCCACGAGGAGAAGGAGATCACCCGGCAGAACGTCGACGCCCGCGAAGCCGTGCTCGAACTCCAGCGCAGGCAGGCCGACGCGGAGATCAAGCAGCACCGCGAGATCGAGATCGTCCGGGCCAGGGAAGAGGCCGAGACCGCCCGCGTCCAGGCCGAGGAGCGGCTGCGGGCGCAGGCCGCGCACCTCAAGACGGAGGAAGCGCTCGGCATCCAGAACGAGAACCGCGAGCGGGAGATCGCGGTGGCGGTCAAGAACCGGGAACGGGTCATCGCCATCGAGAACGAGCGCATCGAGAAGGACCGGCTGCTTGAGGTCATCGCCAGGGAACGCGAGACGCAGCTGACCCGCATCGCCGCCGACAAGGAAGTCGAGGCGGAGAAGCGGGAGATCGCCGACGTCATCCGGGAGCGGATCGCGGTCGAGAAGACCGTCGCCGCCCAGGAGGAGGAGATCAAGAAGCTGCGGACGGTCGAGGAGGCCGAGCGCGAGCGGCAGTCGCTGATCATCCGCGCCGAGGCCGAGGCCCAGGAACGCCTGGTCAAGGACATCAAGGCGGCCGAGGCGGCGGAGCAGGCGGCCACCCACCGCGCCGCCGAGCAGACCACGCTCGCCGAGACCCGCCACCGCACCGCCGAACTCGACGCACAGGCCAAGATCCGGCTCGCCGAAGGCATCCAGGCCGAAGCCGCCGCGGCCGGACTCGCCGACGTCCAGGTACGCGAACGGAACGCGCAGGCCATCGAGAAGTCCGGGCTCGCCGAGGCGGAGGCGGCCGGCGCGCTCCTCAAGGCCGAGGCGGAAGGCGCCCGCCTCAAGGCGCTCGCGGACGCCGAAGGCACCAAGGCGCAGGCGCTCGCCGACGCCGTCGCCATCGGCGAGAAGCTGAAGGCGGAGGCCGAGGGGCTCACCGAAAAGGCCGCCGCGATGGCCGCGCTGGACCCGGCGAGCCGGGAGCACGAGGAGTACCGGCTGCGGCTCGCCGCCGAGAAGGACATCCGCCTCGCGGACATCGACGTCAGGCGGCAGGTCGCCGAGGCCCAGGCGACGGTGCTCGCCACCGGACTGGAAGGGGCCCGCATCGACATCGTCGGCGGGGAGAGCGCCTTCTTCGACAAGCTCGCCGGCTCCATCGGCACCGCCAAGGGCCTGGACGCGCTGGTCGACCGCTCCGAGACGGTCCGCACACTCGCCGGGCCCTGGCTCGACAAGGAGCACTCGACGTTCACCGACGACCTGGGCGCGATACTCGGCGGCCTCGGGGCGGCCGGGCTGCGCGACCTGACCCTGGCCGGCGCGCTGGGCCGGCTGATCGCGACCGGCGGCCCGCAGTCCGGGCCGCTCCAGGGCCTGTTGGACGCGCTGCGCGAGGGCGGCCTGGCCGACACCAGGATCGGTGACCTCGGCGCCACGCTGCCGGCCGCCCGCAACGGCAGTGCGGCGCACGCCTCGTAGCGAAGGTCCGCAGGCGCGGCGGGGGAGCGGGCCGCGGGGCGGCGGCACGCGGCGGATCAGCCGCGTGCCCGCCGCCCGTACGAAGTCAGCAGGGAGTGGGACAGCACGTGAACACCGACAACGCGCAGCACACACCGTCCGCCACGCAGGCGGCGGACCCGCCGGCCGGCGGCGTACCCGACGGCACCTACGAGCTGCTGCGGGACCGGCTCGCCGCAGCCGCCGACGACCTCGCCACCCGGGCCGGGACGCTCAACTCCCGCCGGATCGAGGCATTCGGCACCGCCGCGCAGGAACTCCTGGCCACCGGCAGGCTGCACACCGCCGCGGCCTGCCTGCCCCGCGACCTCGCCCAGGTCGGCGGCCACCTGCTGTTCGGCCACCACCCGCCGGCCACCGCGGCCACCGACGGCACGCCCACCGCCGTCACCGACGTCCTCGCCCTGCACCGCCTCACCGGCGACCACATCGAACCCGCGGAGCCCGGCGCGCTGCCAGGACTCCTCGACGACCCGCGCTTCCTGCACGACTTCGACGAACTGCACCGCTACTACCGCCAGGCCCGCCTGCTCCAACTGCGCCGCACCGACAGCCTGTTGCTCGCCGTCTTCCGCACCGGCGACCGGCCCACCGACCTTCGCGCCCTGCGCTGGCGGATCGCCGCCGACGGCACCCCCGCCTACCTCGACGCCAAGGGCGAACGCGACCTCGCACCGCCGCCCCCGCACGACGTCACCTGGACCCCCGCCACCCGCGACGACCACGTCCCCGGACGCCACCCGCACATCGCCGTCCAGGACACCGTCTACGTCTCCACATCCGGCGGCGCCCTCACCCTCAAGGCCGACAACGACACCGGCACCGCCGACGGCATCCACCGCGAACCCGTCGACGAACCCCTCCAGTCGCTCGCCGACGCCGAGGTGGCGCACGCCCGCGTCGGCCCGCTGATCCTGCTGCGGGTGCGCCCCTACAAGGAGACCGCCGACCGGTACCTCGTCTACCACACCCGCACCCGCACCGCCGTCCGGATCGACGCCATCGGCCAGGCGTGCCGCACCCTCCCCGATGACCAGGGCATCGTCTTCCCCGGCGGCTACCACCTCACCGGCGGCGCCACCAAAACGTTCGACACCCCCGCCGCGGGGCTGGAGTTCGCCCGCGCGGTCCGCTCCCCGAACGGCGAGGACGTGCTGTACGTCTTCCAGGACCGCGCCGGGGGCCGCACCCTCCTGCTCCCCTACAACGTCATCCGCGAGGAGGCCGCCGCCCCGCTCACCGCCCGCGGCTACGCGCTCTTCGACGACGGCACCCTGGCCGTACTGCGCGACGGGGGCCCGGAGCCCGCCCGCGTCCACCCCGTCCAGATCTGGCGCACCCCCTTCACGTCCGACGCCCACGCGGCGGCCGGCCCGCAGGGCGAGGGGCCACTGGCCCGCATCGGCAACGCCGAACTCGTCCGCGGCATCTCCGACCTCCTCGGCGTGGCCCGGATGACGGCCACAACGCAGCCGTCCGCCGCCGTCCACGACGCCATCACGGCCGCCGCCACCCGCGCCGCCGACACCCACCACTGGCTCGCCGACCCCGAACTCGGCGCACCCGCCGAGCCGTTGGCGACCGTACGGGCCACCGCGTCCCGGATCACCGAGGAATTCGCCCGGGTCACCGCGCTCCGCGAACACGCCGCCGCGCAGCTCGCCGACGCCGATACCCGCACCACCGCCCTGGTCCGCGAAATCCGCGCCGACCGGCCCGACTCCGCCGACACCTGGGTCCGCCACCTCGCCGCGCTCCGCCACGCCCAGGGCCGCCTGGAGAGCCTGCGCGAGACCCGGCACATCGACACCGCCAGGATCGACACCCTCACCGCCGCACTCGCCGACGACACCGCCGCCACCGGCCGCCGCGCCGTCGCCTTCCTCAGCGCCGACGACGCCTTCACCGCCACCCACCGCGCCGTCGCCGCCCTCACCGAGCAGGCCGCCGCCATCGGCTCCGCAGCCGACGCCGCACCGCTCGCCACCCGCATCGACGAACAGGCCGAAGGGCTGCGGATCGTCACCGACGTCGTCGGCACCCTCGACCTCGCCGACACCACCGTCCGCACCGCCGTCCTCACCCGCATCGGCGACGTCCTGGGCGCCGTCAACCGCGCCCGCGCCACCCTCGAAGCCCGCCGCCGCACCCTCGCCGACGCCGAGGGCCAGGAGGAGTTCGCCGCCCACTTCGCCCTCATCGGGCAGGCCATGGCGGGCGCGCTGGCCGACGCCGCCACCCCGGAGGAGTGCGACGAACAGCTCGGCAGGCTGCTCCTCCAGGTCGAGAACCTCGAAGCGCGCTTCGCAGGACCCGACGACGCCGCCACCGGCGATGACGACCGCATGGCGCGGATCGCCGCCCGGCGCGAGGAGATCAGCGAGGCGTTCGCCGCCCGCAAACAGGCTCAGCTCGACGAACGCGCCCGGCACACCGACCGGCTCGCGGAATCCGCCGACCGGGTCCTGGCCACCGTCACCCGCCGCGCCCGCGCCCTCGACACCGCCGACGAGGTGCACGCCTACTTCGCCGCCGACCCGCTGGTCGCCAAGGTCCGCGCCACCGCCGAGAAGCTGCGCGCCCTCGCCGACCCCGTACGGGCCGGCGAACTGGAGGGCAGGCTCGCCGCCGCCCGCCAGGAAGCCGGACGGGCCCTGCGCGACCGCGCCGACCTCTACGACACCGCCGGCACCCTCCGCCTCGGCAGGCACCGCTTCGCCGTCAACACCCAGCCCCTCGACCTCACCCTCGTCCCGCACGAAGGCCGCCTCGCCTTCGCCGTCACCGGAACCGACTACCGCGCACCCGCCGACGACGACCGCCTCACCGCCGACCGCGCCTTCTGGGACCAGCCGCTGGCCTCCGAATCCCCCGCCGTCTACCGCGCCGAACACCTGGCGGCCCTCCTCCTGGACCGGGCCGAAACCGGCGAGGACGGCCGCACCCTGGAGGCGCTGCGCGCCGCGGACGCCGACGGCACCCTCGCCGGCCTCGTCGGGCACGCCGCCCAGGACCGCTACGACGAGGGCTACGACCGCGGGGTGCACGACCACGACACCACCGCTGTGCTCGCCGCCCTGCTGCGGCTGCGCGCGGACGCCGGCCCGCTCCGCTTCACCCCGGCCACCCGCGCCACGGCCCAGCTGTTCTGGCACCACGGCACCGACCACACCACCCGCACCCTGTGGACCACCCGCGCGCACTCCCTGGCCCGCGCCCGCGCCCGCTTCGGCCGCCGCGCCGACACCGACGAACTGGCCGCCGAGCTGACCCGGGCCACCGCCCGCTTCCTGACGGACACCGGCCTGCCGCCCGCCGATGCGGCACCCGACCCCCACGACCCGGCAGGCCCCGGCGGCTACCTCGTCGACGAACTGGCGGCAGGCAGCCCGCACTTCGCCACCGGAGCCGCCGCCCGCGACCTGCTGACCGGCTTCCGGCAGGCACTCGGCGGCCCCGGATCCACCGCCGTCAAGGAATTCACCGAGGACCTGCGCGCACTCGGCGGCGACCTCGCCGCCCGCCACCACCTCGTCACCGCCTGGCTGAGCGGCTACGCCGACGACCGTGGCGCGCCCCACGACGACCTCGCCGAGGCCGCCGCCATCGAACTGTGCGGCCCCGACCTGCCGCGCCGCGACATCGACGCACCCGTCACCACCGTCGTCGGCGGACTGCTCGGCAGCCACCCCCGGATCCACCCCGACGGCACCCTCCCGCTGCGCCTGGACGAATTCCTCGCCCGCACCCGCGCCTTCCGCGCCACCCGCGTCCCCGCCCACCGCGCCTACACCCGCCGCCGCACCGCCCTCCTCGCCGCCGAACGCCGCCGGCTGCGCCTGGACTCCTACCGCCCGCACGTCCTGCCGTCCTTCGTCCGCAGCCGCCTCATCGACGAGGTGTACCTGCCGCTCATCGGCGACAACCTCGCCAAGCAGCTCGGCGCGGCGGGCGACGCACGGCGCACCGACAGCCAGGGCCTGCTGCTGCTCCTGTCACCGCCCGGCTACGGCAAGACGACGCTGCTGGAGTACGTCGCCGCCCGCCTCGGCCTGGTCCTCGTCACCGTCGACGGGCCCGCACTCGGCCACGGCACCACCTCGCTCGACCCGGCCGCCGCACCCGACGCCGCCGCCCGCCGCGAGGTGGAGAAGATCTCCTTCGCGCTGGAGATGGGCAGCAACGTCCTCCTCCACCTCGACGACATCCAGCACACCTCGCCCGAGCTGCTCCAGAAATTCATCCCGCTCTGCGACGCGCAGCGCCGTATGGACGGCGTGTGGGACGGCGAGGCGCGCAGCTACGACCTGCGCGGCAAGCGCTTCGCGGTCTGCATGTCGGGCAACCCGTACACCGAGTCGGGGCAGCGCTTCCGGTTGCCCGACATGCTCGCCAACCGCGCGGACGTCTGGAACCTCGGCGACGTCCTCACCGGCAAGGAGGACCTCTTCGCGCTGTCCCACATCGAGAACGCCCTCACCGCCCACCCCGTCCTCGCCCCGCTCGCCGCCCGCGACCGCGCCGACACCGCCCTGCTGGTACGGCTCGCCCAGGACGACCCGGCCGCCCGCGCCGACCAGCTCACCCACCCCTACGCCCCGGAAGAGCTGGCACAGATACGCGCCGTGCTGCGCCTGCTGCTGCGCGTGCGGCGCACGGTGCTCGACGTCAACCGCGCCTACCTCGCCTCCGCCTCCCAGGCGGACGCCACCCGCACCGAACCGCCGTTCCTCCTCCAGGGCTCGTACCGCAACACCAACAAGCTCGCGGCGCGCCTGGTGCCCGTGATGAACGACACGGAAGTCGACGCGCTGATCGACGACCACTACCGGAGCGAGGCCCAGACCCTGACCGGCGGCGCCGAGGCCAACCTGCTCAAACTCGCCGAGATCCGAGGCCGCCTCACCGGCGATGAGGCCCGCCGCTGGCAGGAGGTGAAGGCCACCTGGCGGGCCCGCTGAGGTCCTGGGGCGCCACCGCGTCGGCATCCGGCGGACGACTCGTGCAGATCGTGTGCAGGTGGTGCGGGCGCGGCGGGCTCCCTGCCAGGCAGGGCGGGGACACCCCGTGACGGGCCGCACACCCGGAAGGGAGGCGGGTGGGCGAGGACCTTGACGAAGGCTTAGCATCCTCTGCGTGTCCAAACTGACCGACGTGCCCAAACGCATCTTGATCGGGCGCGCACTGCGCAGCGACAAGCTCGGCGAGACCCTTCTCCCCAAGCGCATCGCACTCCCCGTCTTCGCCTCCGACCCGCTCTCCTCCGTGGCCTACGCGCCGGGCGAGGTGCTGCTGGTGCTGTCCGTCGCGGGCGTGTCGGCGTACCACTTCAGCCCGTGGATCGCGGTCGCCGTCGTGGTGCTGATGTTCACCGTCGTGGCGTCGTACCGGCAGAACGTGCACGCCTACCCGAGCGGCGGCGGTGACTACGAGGTCGCCAACACCAACCTCGGACCCAAGGCCGGTCTGACCGTGGCCAGCGCCCTGCTGGTCGACTACGTCCTGACCGTCGCGGTCTCCATCTCGTCCGGCGTGGAGAACCTCGGCTCCGCCATCCCGTTCGTCGTCGAGCACAAGACGCTCTGCGCGATCGCCACCATCGTGCTGCTGACCTTGATGAACCTGCGCGGCGTCAAGGAATCGGGCAAGCTCTTCGCCATCCCGACGTACGTCTTCGTCGCAGGTGTCTTCATCATGATCATCTGGGGCGCGGTCCGCGGCCTGGTCATGGGCGACTCGATGAAGGCCCCCACCGCCGACTACACCATCCACGCCGAACACCAGGGCCTGGCCGGCTTCGCCCTGGTCTTCCTGCTGCTGCGCGCCTTCTCATCCGGCTGCGCGGCGCTCACCGGCGTCGAGGCGATCAGCAACGGCGTGCCCGCCTTCCGCAAGCCGAAGTCCAAGAACGCCGCCGGCACCCTCGCCCTCATGGGCGGCCTGGCCGTCACCATGTTCTGCGGCATCATCGCGCTGGCCATGGCCACCGACGTCAAGATGGCCGAGTCACCGGCCAAGGACCTGCTGCACAACGGCGTCCCGGTCGGCTCCGGCTTCACCCAGGACCCGGTCATCTCGCAGGTCGCCGCCGCGGTCTTCGGCAGCGGCTCGTTCCTCTTCGTCGTGCTGGCCGCCGCCACCGCCCTGGTCCTCTTCCTCGCCGCCAACACCGCCTACAACGGCTTCCCGCTGCTCGGCTCGATCCTCGCCCAGGACCGCTACCTGCCGCGCCAGCTGCACACCCGCGGCGACCGGCTGGCCTTCTCCAACGGCATCGTGCTGCTGGCCGGCGCCGCCGCGGTACTCGTCTACATCTACGGCGCCGACTCCACCCGCCTCATCCAGCTCTACATCGTCGGCGTCTTCGTCTCCTTCACGCTCAGCCAGATCGGCATGGTCCGGCACTGGAACCGCCACCTGCGCACCGAGAAGTCCGTCGCCGCCCGCCGCCGGATGCACCGCTCCCGCGCGATCAACGCGTTCGGCGCCACCTTCACCGGCCTCGTCCTGATCGTCGTGCTGCTGACGAAGTTCACGCACGGCGCCTGGGTCGCCCTGCTCGGCATGGTCATCTTCTTCGTCACGATGACCGCCATCCGCCGGCACTACGACCGGGTCTCCGACGAGATCGCCGCCGATGACACCCCCGACGACGACGTCGTCCGCCCCTCCCGGGTGCACTCCATCGTCCTGGTCTCCAAGGTGCACAAGCCCACCCTGCGCGCCCTGAACTACGCCAAGCTGATGCGCTCCGACGCACTCGAAGCGCTCAGCGTCGACGTCGACCCGGCCGACACCAAGGCGCTGCGCGCCGAGTGGGAACGCCGCGGCATCGAGGTCCCCCTCAAGGTCCTCGCCTCCCCGTACCGCGAGATCACCCGCCCGATCATCGACTACGTCAAGTCCCTGCGCCGGGAGAGCCCGCGCGACGCCGTCTCCGTCTACATCCCGGAATACGTCGTCGGCCACTGGTACGAGCACCTGCTGCACAACCAGTCCGCCCTGCGCCTCAAGGGACGCCTCCTCTTCACCCCCGGCGTGATGGTCACCTCCGTGCCCTGGCAGCTGGACTCCTCCGAGGCGGCCAAGCTGCGGGCCCGCAAGCGCGCCGAGTGGAACGCGCCGGGCGCCGTCCGCCGCGGCCCGGTCACCCAGCCGAAGAAGGACAAGGCGGCCACCAAGAAGTAGCGGCCCGCCGGGCGTGCGGCGTCCGCGGCACCGGGCACGGCACGACGGCACGTAGAATCGAAGGCTGTCGTCCCGCCGTACCCGGCCGCGGCCCCGCCGCGCCACCCCCACCTTTGGAGCTTCGCCGCCATGCAGACAGAACCCGAGAAGTCGCTGGTCGGCGCGGAGTACGAGGTCGAGGTCGGTCCGGTCGCGCACGGCGGCCACTGCATCGCCCGCACCGAAGGGGGCCAGGTCCTCTTCGTACGGCACGCACTCCCCGGCGAGCGGGTCACCGCCCGTGTCACCGACGGCGAGGAGGGCGCCCGCTTCCTGCGCGCCGACGCCGTCGAGATCCACACCCCCTCCAAGGACCGCGTCGAGGCGCCCTGCCCCTTCTCCGGCCCCGGCAGGTGCGGCGGCTGCGACTGGCAGCACGCCGCCCCCGGCGCCCAGCGCCGTCTCAAGGGCGCGGTGATCACCGAGCAGCTGGAGCGGCTGGCCGGCCTCACCCCCGAGGACGCCCGCTGGGACGGCACCGTCGAACCGGCCCCCGGCGACAAGGTCGCCAAGGGCGAGGTCCCGGCCTGGCGCACCCGCGTCCAGTACGCCGTCGACGCCGAGGGCCACGCCGGCCTCCGCAAGCACCGCTCCCACGACGTCGAGCCGGTAACCCACTGCCTGATCGCCGCCGATGGCGTCAAGGAACTGGGCATCGAGAACCACACCTGGCCCCAGATCGCCTCCGTCGAAGCCATCGCCGCCACCGGCTCCCACGACCGCCAGGTCATCCTCACCCCCCAGCCCGGCGGTCGCCTCCCCCTCGTCGAACTGGACAAGCCCGTCTCGGTCCTCCGCGTCGACGAGAAGGACGGCGGCGTCCACCGCGTCCACGGCCGCCCCTTCGTCCGCGAACGCGCCGCAGGCCGCACCTGGCGCGTCGGCAACGGCGGCTTCTGGCAGGTCCACCCGAAGGCCGCCGACCTCCTCGTCGAGGCCGTCATGCAGGGCCTGATGCCGAAGAAGGGCGACATGGCCCTCGACCTCTACTGCGGCGTCGGCCTGTTCGCCGGCGCCCTGGCCGAACGCGTCGGCGACAAGGGCGCCGTCCTCGGCATCGAATCCGGCAAGCGCGCCGTCGAGGACGCCCGCCACAACCTCCAGGACCTCGACCGCGTCCGCATCGAACACGGCAAGGTCGAGTCGATCCTCCCCCGCACCGGCATCACCGAAGCCGACCTCGTCGTCCTCGACCCCCCGCGCGCCGGCGCCGGCAAAAAAACCGTCACCCAACTCACCGCCCTCACCCCCCGCCGCATCGCCTACGTGGCCTGCGACCCGGCAGCCCTCGCCCGCGACCTGAAGTACTTCCAGGAGGCGGGCTACGTGCCGCGACGGATGCGGGCGTTCGACCTGTTCCCCGTCACGCATCATGTGGAGTGCGTGGCAATTCTGGAGCCGGCGGCCAAGCGGGCCTGACCTGCGGGTTTTCGCGTGCGCATGATGCGCTGCGCGGTGTGGGCGTTACGGGCGATATCTCGACGCTGAAATGACGCTCGTGACGCTCATTTGACGCTCGTTCTGATGGGCCGTCAGTCGCCTGCTTACGCTGCTCACGCCTGCCGAAGCAGAGGTTCCGCAGCCTCACTTTGCGAGAGTTGGCCCTTTGGCGTCAGGTGGCTGGGGTCAATGCGCCGTGGCGAGCCGCTGTTCGGGGTGGGCGGCTGGTGATTCAGACGGTTGCGCGGCTGCATCGGTAGGCCGTCGGTAGCCCACATCAGCTCAGGTGAAGCGCGCTGCCAACTGACGGCGGGCAGTTCTCCAGACGCTCTCGAACTGCTCGGCCGTCAACGGCTCCGGCACGTAGCCCTTCCACTCGGACACGGGTGACTCGGCGGTGACCCCGTATTGCGAGTCGGAGTCCGTGTCCCAAGCAGCGGCGGCGCATTGCGGCTCGGCACCTCGGAGCTCGATTTGTCGGCGGACCCAGCCGTCGCCGCCGACCTCGAAGTAGAACCAGATGTCTTCCTCGTCCCAGCAGCTGCGGAACCATGTCGTCATGCACTCATGATGACGCTCGGTGCGCGACGTTCTTCTGGCCAGCGGAGGCGTCCTGGTTTCCTCTCTCAACCTGGAGCGATTTGCCGCGTGTTGTCGGAGGCCATGGCTCGGGCGGCAGCGACAAAGGCTTCGCGGGCGGACTCGGCCCGCTCCATGAGAGGGTCGCGAATCCAGCCGCCGACCAGCTGGGGCCAGGCCGCGGGGCAGCGGTCGGCGAGAGCGACGGTCTGGTCCACCTGTGCGTCGGACAACTTTCGGCTCTCGCGGAGGCAGTAGTCCAGCAGATCCCGGTCCCTCCACCTGCCCTCGTCTTCCTTGTTGGCCCAACCAGTGAGGAACTCCCAGGCCACGAACGCTGAGTTGTGATGCGGGTCTTCGCAAGTCTCCGCGTTGCCGGGGCACCATCCGTCTTCGAGGGCGGCGAGCGAACTGCGAAGTACGGCCCGGTCGAGCGCCAACTGCTCCAGATGCCGGCACTGTGCGCGCAGTTCCTTGGTCGGGGGCAGGAGGCCCGCAGGCACGATCAGCTCCAGCGGGCCGTACGCCTTCTCCACCGGTTCGGTGCGCTCGCAGAGGAGCAAGTGGCGCCGTTCGTGTTCGATGTCCGGCAACCGTCTCACTGTCCGGATCAGGGCATCCACCGCGCGGAGGAACTCTGCTGTTGCTGAACCGAGTTGCGTGCGATGCCAGGTCTTGTATTCGTTGCGTCCCTGGAGTCCTGCGACCGTCAAGGACGCAGCAGCTTGGTTGAGTCCCGTTGAGAGTGTGGCGTCTGCTGCTCGTTCGGCGCTGCGTTTGTTCCACCACGCGGTGACGACGGCTACGGGGACGGGGAGAAGGGCGGCGATTGCGCCCATATCTGCCATGTCCATGGGCCCATTCTGCCTTGACCGGGGGCAGGTTGGCGGTTGTTCGGAACGGGCACTGGGACCTTCTCTTGGATCCCGGGGAAGACTTTAGGGGAAGCCCTAACGAAGGGCGAACGGTTCCTGGGAACCAGAGGAGATCTTCTTGAAGTCCTCGCTCTCGTGGCCCTGACCTGCGCATATGCGTTCTCCAGGCACCCTGGCCTGCGTAAACGCATCTTTCGGGGCTTTCCAGCTTCATGCGCCGTTACGTAGTCGATTCCCCCCCCAGGAGAGGTGTGACCGTGATACGCGCCAAAGGGGCAACGGGATGATCTTGAAGCCCTGATCCGCTCGGATTTACGTGCGGTGGCGGGCCGCGGGGTCGCGTTCGGCGACGTGCCGGGCGACCGAGTCGACGCCGGGACGGGCGTACCACTCCAGGGAGCGGACGGAGGCGTGGCGGGAGCGGGCCGGCAGCATCGGGGTGGAGGTGCCGTCGTCGGCGTCGTGTGTCAGGGCACTGTGCCGGAGCGGGTGCAGGGTCCAGCCGTCCAGGTCCTCGATGTCGTCGGATGAGGCGAGGGGGTTGGCCAGCAGCCGGGTGTTCTCCTCGAAGATTTTCTCAGCGCGGCGGTAGGAGAGCCGGGCCCGGCTGGTCTCCGGGCACACGTCGAGCGTCGGTGTTCCGGCCGGGGCCTTGCGGTCGCTGAGGAACAGCGGGCCGCGGGTACGGCGGGCGATGAGGCTGGGCAGGAGTTGGGCGGTGCCGGACTGCCAGTGAATCCGCTCTGTCGCCCTGCCCTTGGCGGTGATCCTGCCGCGTTTGTCCTGTGGGTACAGGTCTTCCACGTTGAGGCACAGCACCTCGTCGGCCCGTGCGGCGGACTCGTAGAGCATCTTCCACTGCGTCTTCTCCCGCAGGGCGACGTCGAGGCGTCACAGGGCGGCGATCTGGGCTTTGGTGCGGCCTGGCGGTGCCGGCCACCGCTCGGTGCCGATCGTCGGGTCGCCAGCGATCCAGCCTTGGCGCTGCCACCAGCTGATCGCCTTGCGCGCGATGGACAGTTCCCGGTTGACGGTGTCGGCGCCCATCTCGTCCGCCCGTGCCGCCGCCAGCTCAGCCAGCACTTCGGGCAGTGCCGGGTCGTCGATCGCGGCGACGGCGAAGAGGGGCGGCTTCGCGCCCCGGCGGGCGGGCCCGGTCGGCGCCGGTTCACCGGCGAGCATCCACCCCCACGTCGTCAACGAGATCCGGTAGATCCTCGGCGTGATCCTGCCAGAGAGTCATCGATCTCCACGGACAGTGCAGTCGCGAGGGCTTCGAGGTCTGTCGTCACACACGGACCAACGAGACCCTCGCTTCATGCACCCGAAGACTTCGGACTTACTCATCTAGTGCACTTGACCAAGCGCTAGCCCGCGGCGACCAGTCGGCGGTCAGGCGCGAGCTGTGCTCGGCGGGCTGGACGCGGACGCCCCGATGGCGCGTTCTGGTCTCGGATGCGGCTTGAAGCCGTACAACCTCACAGAGTGGTGATAGGCATCACATATCCGTAGAATCCTGAATGCCAGTTTCTTACCGTATTCGGCGATTCATTCAGCTACCCGCGGGAACGCACTTGCGTATACGTTCCCGCCCACAACTTCTTCATGGAATCTTCATTTTGTGGGCGGGGGATGGCGGGATGCCGGTGTCGGCGCGTCAGAGACGGTTACGGCGGGTGTTGTCGGCCGGGGTGAGCGGGTTGCTGGCGGCAGGGATGCTGCCCGCGCTTGCACCGTCCGCCTCGGCCGTGCCTCGCCCGTCGCGCGGCGGCGGCGCCAGCGTCACGGCGTCCAAAACGGACGCCCCGGCTCCTACCGAGGACGCGGCCCTGGAGCAGGCCGAGCGCACCGGGCGGGAGGTGGAAGTCGCTTCCCTGCGCGGTGAGTCGGTCGATGTTGTGGCCACTCCGGAGGGCAAGCTCCAGGCCCGGCAGTACCTGCGTCCGGTCCGCACCAGGGTGTCAGGTCAGTGGCGGGACATTGACACCGATCTGGTCAGACGCGGGGACGGGGCGGTTGCGCCGAAGGCCGCGGTCATCGGGCTTGAGTTCTCCGGTGGCGGGAGTGCGCCGTTGGTGACGATGCGTAAGGCGGGGCGTGAACTGGCGCTGTCCTGGCCCGGGTCGCTGCCCGCTCCGGTGCTTGACGGTGCTGAGGCCACCTACCGTGACGTGCTGCCCGGTGTGGACCTGCGGATGGGGGCGCAGGCGGACGGTTTCACCCAGCTGCTGATCGTCAAGTCGGCGGAGGCCGCGAGCAGTTCGGAGCTCGGGCAGCTGCGGCTGAAGCTGGCGGCGGACGGTGTGGAGGTCAAGGAGACCTCGGCCGGCGGGCTGAGTGCGGTGGACCGGGGCGCCGGTTCGCCGGTGTTCGAGGCGCCGACGCCGTTGATGTGGGATTCCAGCACGGGTGGCGGCTCGGGCGCGCTCCGCGAGGGGACTGTCCCGCCGAAGGCTGCCGGTAAGGCGAGGTCGGCCGCCGCAGACGGTTCCGGTGGTGGTGAACCTTCGGCGGGCGAGTCGGGCAAGCTCGCTCCTGTAGCGGTGGACGTCCCTGCTGGGGAAGACCAGGTCGTGCTCAAGCCCGACGCCGATGTACTCAGGGGCAAGGACACCGTCTATCCCGTCTTCATCGACCCCCAGTGGTCCACCCCGCGGGCGACGTCGTGGACGATGGCGTCGAAGTACTGGGCGTCCTCTCCGCAGTGGAAGTTCAACGGCGATCACGACGCGGGCATGGGCTACTGCAACTGGAACTACTGCCGGCCCAACGACACCAAGCGGCTCTTCTACCAGGTGCCGACCAGTGCCTTCGCGGGAAAGTCGATCCTGTCCGCCGAGTTCGTGGTCCGCAACACCTGGTCCGCATCCTGCAAGGAGCGGGAGGTCCAGCTGTGGCGCACCAAGGCCATCTCCTCCTCGACCACGTGGAATTCCCAGAACGCGTCAGGGTTCTGGCAGAAGCAGCTGGCCTCCGACAGCTTCGCGTACGGATATGAGGGCTGTGCGGCCAAGGACGGAGAGTTCAATGTCAGGCCGGCGGTGCAGGAGGCGGCGGACAGCAAATGGCCGACGCTGACCTTTGGGCTGAAGGCAGGGAGCGAGAGCGACGGGTACGCGTGGAAGCGGTTCTCGGACAAGGCGTATCTGCGGGTGACGTACAACCGTCCGCCGCCGCAGGTGAAGCCGTCGCAATTGACGATGGAGTACGGCGGCACCTGCAAGAGGTCGGGAGCGCCTGCCCGCGTCCGCACTCGCGGCAAGTTGTACGCGAACCGCGTCACCGATCCGGACGGGGACAAGGTCCAGGTGCAGTTCCAGGCCAGTTGGGACACGGGGGACGGCAAGGGCAACGTGGCCCGCTGGAAGCCGGCACTGTCGACGGCGAAGAAGTCCGGGTCCGGCTTCTCCATCGGCCTGCCCTCCTCCATCCCGGCGAACAAGGCGGTGAGCTGGTACGTGCGCGTCTATGACGGCGCCCAGTACTCGCCCTGGTCGTACGCCGGTTCACCTGAAGCCTGCTACTTCGTCTACGACACGTCGGTACCCGCGGCGCCCGCGATCTCCTCCGCCGCCTATCCGGCCTCCGACCCGGAAAACCCGGATGACCGCTGGTACGACGGCGTGGGCCAATACGGCAGCTTCACCCTGAAATCCGCGTCAACGGACGTCACCCGCTACCGCTACGGCCTCAACAACGACCCCACCGCGAAGAACGAGGTGAAAGTCTCCGGCGGCGCGGCGAAATCCGTCGATGTCCTCCCCGGCGAAGCGGGCGTCAACTTCGTGACCGCGCAATCCTTCGATGCCGCAGGCAACGGCAGCGAGATCCGCACCTACCCCTTCCGTGTCGCCGCCGGGCAACCCGAACGGGCCACCTGGCAACTGGACGAGACAGCCGGCGCCACTGAGGCCAAGGGCTCGACCCCGGCCCGTACCGCCGTCCTGCACGGCGGCGCGACACTCGGGACCGAGGGAGCGATCGGCACGGCCCTTTCCCTCAACGGCACCGACGGCTACGCGGCCACCGGTACGCCCGTCGTCGACACCTCGCTCGGTTTCGCCGTCTCCGCATGGGTGAAGTTGTCGGAGGTCCCCGGCCACCCGGCGATCATCGCCACCCAGCCGGGCAATCACCGCCCCGGATTCGAGCTGTACTACTCATCCGAGCTCAAGCGGTGGGTCTTCAACCAGTACACGGCCGACAGCACGGACGCCGGCATCGCCCGTGCGATGGCCGACGGGCCGGGCGGTGTCGCCGCACACGAATGGACCCACCTGGTGGGCGCCTACGACAGCGTCAGCAAAGCGCTGCTGCTCTACGTCAACGGCAAACTCGTCGGCCAGGCCCCTTACACAACCGCTTGGAACGCCCGGCGCGGCCTGCAGATCGGCGCGGGCTCCTACGACGGCACACCGGACGCGTTCTTCCCCGGTGCCATCGACGACCTCCAGATCTTCGACAGGCCCCTCTCTTCGTCCGAGGCCGGCCGCCTGTACGCCAAGGAACGCATCGATGGCCCCGGCCGGCCTGCCCGCGCGGTCTTCCCCCTCGACGAACCGCCGGGCGCACCACAGGTGACGGGCCACGGCGATGTCCTGCCCGCGGTCTTCCACGGCGGTGCCGAACCCGGACAGGACGGCGTGGCGGGCAGAGCGCTGTCTCTCGACGGCAAGGACGACTACGCGTCCGTCGGCGCGCCGCACTTCAATTCCGACCGCGCCTACGCGGTCAGCGCCTGGGCACGGGTCACCGACGGCAGTCGCAACCAGACGGTCATCGGCCAGGACGGCTCGTCCCTCAGTGCCTTCTACCTCTCCTACGAAGCGGCCGACGGTGTATGGAGCACCCGCATCGCCACCAAGGACGCCGACGACGGCACCATCGCCCGGCAACGCGTCACATCGAAACAGAAGGCAGGCATCGGCAGGTGGACCCATCTGGCCGCCGTCCGCGACACCGTGAACGGTACGGTCAGCCTCTACGTCAACGGCGCTCTCCAAGGCACCGCCGCCGCACCTGACTCGTTCTACGGAACCGGCGCACTGCAGATCGGCCGCGCGCTCTACCACGGCGCCTACACCGACTACTTCAACGGCCGGATCGATGATGTCCGCATCTTCGACCGTCCCGTGTCCGAGGACGAGGTCCACCAGCTCTTCCGGCAGCGTCCCGTTCTGACCGGCCGCTGGCAGTTCGACCAAGAGGCCGACGGGGGAGTCAATTCGGTGCCCGGCGGGCCCGCCATGGCACTGAGCGGTGCGTCGAAGACCACCCCGGAAGGCGCCTACATGGGTGACCGCGGGCTGGTGCTCGACGGCGTGCAGGACCATGCGTCCAGCACGGTGCCCTTCGATACCGGCACCAGCTTCACGGTGACGGCATGGGTGAAGGCAGCGGCTGTGCCGAAGCGGCCCGCTGCGCTGGTCAGCGCCGAAGGCAGCCACACCAGCAGCTTCGCCATCGGCTATTCACCGCCCCACCCGGGCACCGGCACCGGAACGGCCGGCTTCTGGGAGGTGTCCGTTCCCGAGACCGACACCGTGGACCCTCACCTGAACTGGGCGGGCAACGCGCAGTCCCTCACCGACGTCACGGACTGGAACCACATCGCGATCGTCTACGACGGCTTCGCCAAGCAGGTCCGGCTCTACGTCAACGGTGAACTCGGCGAATCCGCCTGCCTCGACGGGGACGGCGACGGGCAGGCGGACGACAGCCAGTGCACCGAAGCGGTGCCGTGGGCCGAGAACGTCCTTTCCTTTGAAGCGTTGCAGTCCCTCCAGATCGGGAGGGCGAAGGGCCACGACACCTTCGGCGACTACTGGCCCGGAGCGATCGACGACGTATGGACGTTCCAGGGCGCCTTGAGCGATCAACAGGTCAGCCGGATCGCAGGCGAGTGGTACGACCTGCCGACCGAGGTACCCGACGTGACCTGATCCACCGGCGCGGCATCCCACGCCGGCCGGGCAACCACGCGAGCAGTCAATGGAGTCGGTCACCGCAACGGCCATGATGGCGCCTGCGGTGCGCGAACGAGGGGCGGGACCGTGAGGAACGACAGAATCAGGCTGCGCAGACGCAGACCCCTGCGGCACAGAGTCGCCTTGGGGCTTTCCCTCGTGCTGGCCGGCTCCTTGCTGCCCGCGATGGTGCCGCCGCCGGCAGCGGCCGCGCCGGGTGCGGCCGACCGTATCGACACGGGCAAGCCGGTTCCCGGCGGCGACGGCATCCACGTCAAGCCCCGCAAGCTGCCCACGGGGCCACGCAGCCCACAGGAGACGCCGAAGAACGCCTGGCCTGCCGCTGCCACGGTCACGATCCCGCTCGCGGACGGCGACAGGAAACGCACGGCGCCGGCCAAGCCGCACCAAGCCGACGCGCTTCCCCTCACGATCACCCCCGCGAAGCCGACCGGGACGGCCGGACACGCGAAACCGGCTGCCGCAGGTGGATCCAGCGCCCCCGATGCGTTAAACGACACGAAGCCAGTCGTGCCGAGCGCGGTGACCGCACGCGTCCTCAGCCGCCGGCAGACCCACCAAGCCGGTGTCGACGGCATGCTGTTCACCCTCCAGCCGACCGAGAACTCCACGACCGGTTCCGCCCCCGCCGCAGGTCAGCAGCCCGGCCCATTACGCGTGCGCGTCGACTACTCCGCGTTCGCCGGTGTGTACGGTGGCGGCTACGCGGCGCGGCTGCGCCTGGTCGAGCTGCCGGCCTGTGCGGTCACCACCCCGGACAGGGCGGCCTGCCGCACCACGACACCGCTCGCCGCCCGCAACGACACCGAGAAGCACACCCTCACCGCCTCCTCCGTCGCGCTACGGGCGAGTGGTCCCACCGTCCTGGCGGCCGTCGGCGACGACAAGAGCATCAAGGGCGACTACAAGGCGACCGATCTCGCCCCCTCCGCGACGTGGGACACCAACCTCAACACCGGTGACTTCACCTGGTCCTACGACCTGCCCGTCCCGGAAGTCCCCGGCGGTCTCAAGCCCGACCTGGGCCTGTCGTACTCGTCCGGTTCCATCGACGGGCGCACCGGCAACAGCAACAACCAGGGGTCGTGGGTCGGCGACGGCTTCGAGCTGTCGCCCGGCTACATCGAGCGCCGCTACAAACCCTGCGCCGACGACGGCGTCAAGCACGCCGACGGCAACAAGCCCGGCGACCTGTGCTGGTCCTACGACAACGCCTTCATCTCCTTCAACGGCAAGGCGGGCGAACTGGTTCCGGCCGGCAAGGACGAGTGGAGACTCAAGACCGACGACGGCACCAAGATCAAGCACTTGACGTCATCGGCCCGGGACAACGGCGACGACGACAACGAGTACTGGGAGCTGACGGACCCCACCGGCACCCGCTTCTCCTTCGGCTACCACAAACTGCCGGGATGGGCCGCGGGCAAGGACACCACCGACTCCACCTGGACCGTCCCGGTCTTCGGCAACGACAGCGGCGAGCCCTGCCACAAGGACGCCTTCAAGGACTCCTGGTGCCGGCAGGGCTGGCGCTGGAACCTCGACTACGTCGTCGACCCGCACAACAACGCCGTCTCCTACTACTACGGCAAGGAGACCAACTCCTACGGCCGCGACCTGAACAAGGACGACGACACCCCCTACACCCGCGGCGGCTACCTCAAGCGCATCGAATACGGCCGCGCTTCCGGCGACCTCTACGCGGGCAAGCCGCTCGCCCAGGTGTCCTTCACCAACGCCGAGCGCTGCCTGCCCCAGGCCGGAGTCACCTGCGCGGCCGACACCATCGACTCCAAGAGCTTCTACTGGTACGACACGCCCTGGGATCTGAACTGCAAGGTCGGCTCCACCTGCGACCAGGGGCGGCTCTCGCCCACCTTCTGGACCCGCAAGCGGCTGACGGGTGTCACCACCGAGGTCCTCAAGGACGGCACGCTCACCCCGGTCGACTCCTGGGCCTTCACCCACCGCTGGGGCAAGGCCGACGTCGACTACCAGCTGGAACTGGAATCCATCCAGCACACAGGACACACCGCCACCACCCCCACCACGCTGCCGAAGACCACCTTCGCCTACACCCAGCTCGCCAACCGCCTCGACAAGACCGGCGACGGCTACGCCCCCTACGTCAAGGACCGCCTGTCCACCGTCGCCGACGAATACGGCGGCCAGACCGACGTCAACTACTCAGCGCCCGCCTGCTCGTTCGATGCCCTGCCCACCCCCGAGGCCAACACCACCCGCTGCTTCCCGCAGTTCATCGGCGGAAGCTCCAGCGCCGACATGGACAAGGAGTGGTTCAACAAGTACGTCGTCACCTCCGTCACCACCACCGACCGCACCGGCGGAGCCCCCGACCAGGTCACCCGCTACAGCTACCTCGGCGACGCGGCCTGGCACTACGACGATGACGACGGGCTGACCAAGGAGAAGTTCAAGACCTGGTCCCAGTGGCGCGGCTACGGCCACGTCCGCGTCAGGACCGGCGGGCAGGGCACCGCTGCCGACGCCATGAAGACGCAGGAGGACAGCTACTTCCTGCGCGGCATGGACGGCGACCGCAAGAACACCGGCGGCGGCACCAAGAACGTCAGCGTCGCCCTGGAATCCGGCGAAGGCGAACCCCTCACCGACGACTCATCCGCCGCCGGATTCCCCTACCGGACCGTCTCCTATTCCGCCCCCGACGGAAAGATCCTGGCCAAGACCGTCAGCCGGCCCTGGCACCACGAGACCGCCAAGAAGATCCGCGACTGGGGAACCGTCACCGCCAACTTCACCGGCACGGCCACCACCCGCGCCTGGACCTCCCTGGACGACGGGGCCGGCGCCAAGTGGCGTACGACCACGACTGATTCGACCTTCGACACGGTCGCCGGACGCGTCACCGAGGTCAACGACCACGGCGACGACACCACCACGGACGACGACCGCTGCACCCGCACCACCTACGCCACCAACACCGGCAAGAACATCCTCACCCTGCCCGCGCGGGCCGAGACCGTTGCCACCGCCTGCGGCAGCACCCCCGACCGGTCCAAGGACGTCATCTCCGACGTCCGCACCGCCTACGACACCGCCGCCTACGGAGCCGCCCCCACCAAGGGCGACGCCACCGCCACCGCCACGCTCAAGAAGCACGACGGCACCACCGTCACCTACCTCGAATCCGGCACCACCTACGACACCTACGGCCGCCCCGAGAAGGTCACCGACCTGACGGCTGACGTCACCGCCATCGGCGACAGCGCCCCCACCCGCACCGCCCGCACCGACGGCCGCACCACCACCACGACCTACGCCCCCACCACCGGCTTCCCCACCAAAACCGTTACCACCACACCCCCCGCCAATCCCAAGGACCCCGCCACAGCCCAGACCACCACCACCGAACTCGACCCCCTGCGCGGCCGGCCCACCGCCACCACCGACACCAACGGCAAACGCACCACCATGACGTACGACGCACTGGGACGGGCCTGGATGGTGTGGCTGCCGGACCGCGGCTCCGCGACCCTGCCCACCTACCAGTTCAACTACTTCGTCGAAGAGGGCAAACCCACCGCCGTCGCCACCCGCACCCTCAACCCCACAGGCGGCACCCAGGCCGTCTCCTACGCCCTTCTGGACGGCTACCTCCGCCCCCGACAGACACAAGCCCCGGGGCCGGACGCAGGACGGGTGATCAGCGACACCTTTTACGACGAACGCGGCCTGCAGTCACGGTCGTTCGCGCCGTACTACACCACCGGCCGACCGGCCCGCGACCTCTTCAAACCGGCCGACGCGCTCTCCGTCGAAACCCAGACCTGGAAGACATACGACGGCCTGGGCCGCGAAACCGAGAGCCGTGACGTCGCCGGCAACGGAGACGGCGGCAAGGTCCTCGCCGTCACCAGCTCCCTCTACGGCGGCGACCGCACCACCGTCATCCCGCCCACCGGCGGCACCGCCACCACCACGGTGACCGACGCCCGCGGCCAGACCACCCAACTCCTCCAGCACCACACCCGCGCCGCCAACGCCCCGGCCGAGACCACCCGTTACACCTACACACCCGCAGGCCAGCTGGCCAAGGTCACCGACCCCGCAGGTACCACCTGGACCTACACCTACGACCAGCGCGGCAACCAGATCGCCTCCTCGGACCCGGACAAGGGCACCACGAAGACCACCTTCGACGACCGCGGCCGGCAGATCAGCACCACCGACGCACGCGGCAAAACCCTCGCCTCCGTCTACGACGGCCTCGGCCGCAAGACCGAACTGCGGGACGACAGCCCCACCGGCCCACTGCGCGCCTCATGGCTCTACGACACCCTCACCGGGGCCCGGGGCCAACTCGCCGAATCCACCCGCTACATCGACAGTCAGCCCTACGTCCACAAGGTCACCCAGTACGACAAGCTCTACCGGCCCCAGCGCACCGCCACCGTCATCCCCGAATCCGAGGGCAAACTGGCCGGCACCTACCAGGACGGCACCGGCTACTACACCAACGGGCTCACCAAGTCGCGTACGTTCTCCGCCGCCGGAAACATCCTCGGCAAGGGCTGGAACTACGACTACGCAGACGACACCATGCGTCTGACGTCCGTCTACGGCTCCAGCATCCGCTCCGACGCCACGTACTCCCTCACCGGGCGTCCCCTGACGTACAGGCTCAGCGGCGACGGCGGCAAACCCACCCAGGTCACCAACTCCTACGAGTGGGGCACCCAGCGGCTGTCGAACACCCGCGTCGACCGCCAGGACGTGCCCGGCGTCGACAAGTCCGCCACCTACGGTTACGACCAGACGGGCAACGTCACCTCCCTCTCCGACGTCTCCCGCGCCGGCACCGACACCCAGTGCTTCACCTACGACTACCTCCGCCGCCTCACCGACGCCTGGACCCAGGACCAGAAGACCTGCGCCGCGAACCCGGCCGGCAGCCTCATCGCCGGCCCCGCCCCGTACTGGCAGTCCTACAGCTACGACGCATCCGGCAACCGCACCGCCCTCACCCAGCACGACCCGTCCGGCGGCACCGCCAAGGACACCACAAGCACCTACACCTACCCCAAGCCCCAGACCACGCAGCCCCACAGCCTCACCACGGTCGACACCACCGGCCCGACCGGCACCACCAAGAACACCTACACCTACGACCCCGCGGGCAACACGCTCAGCCGCACCCTGCACGGAGACCGGCAGACCCTCGACTGGGACGCCGAAGGCCACCTCACCAAGGTCACCGAACCGACAGACGACGCCGGCACCAAGACCACCGCCTACGTCTACGACGCCGACGGCAACCGCCTCCTCACCCGCACCGGCACCAAAACCACCCTCTACCTCGGCGACCACACCGAAGTCACCCTCGACAAAGGCGCCGACAAGCCCAAAGCCACCCGCTACATCCCCCTCGGCAGCGGCAACCAGGCAGTCCTCGCCGACGACGGCACCTACACCCTCACCCTCGCCGACCACCTCGGCACCGGCCAACTCGCCGTCAACGCCGCCGACCAGACCCTCACCCAACGCCGCAACCTCCCCTTCGGCACCCCCCGCGGCGACCGGCCGACCACCTGGCCCGGCTCCAAGGGCTACGTCGGCGGCACCGACGACACCACCGACACCGGCCTGACCCACCTCGGCGCCCGCGAATACGACCCCGACACCGGCCGCTTCCTCTCCGTCGACCCCGTCATGGACCTGACGGACCCCCAGCAGATGAACGGCTACACCTACGGCAACAACAACCCGCTGACCTTCAACGACCCGAGCGGGACGATGTTCGCCAACCCCGACGGCTCCGGCAGCGCCAGCGGCGTCGTACAGAACAAACACGGCGGCATGCGCCTCTCCGGCTCAAAGGACTACATCCCCGGTCCCGGCGCCTGCATCAAGCCGTACTGCGGCGGGTACTCCGAAGAGCGACGAGGCAGCCTCGGCAGCAGAGCCGGCGCCGCCTACCGCTCGGGGCTCCCAGGAATCTCGAAGATCAATCCACTTGACCCGTCGGAACCTCAGATAATCGCCCTCTGGGCTCTCGGGGCAGCGCCATCGGCATGGGATTTCTGGGAAGGCGACAGATTTACCGCGGACGTCAAGAATATGGACTGGATACAGATCGTTAAGCTGATGTTGGCGAATTTCGAAGGAAAGGCAGTGGGGGACAGTGTTGGCGGCGGTGCGATAAACTATCATGCCACCTCTGCTGCCGATTTGTATCACATTCCGGTATGGGCGCTCCCCGCATTCGATGCAATACGGTTCACCGACCGAGCCGTGGGAATGGATGCGGCTGGTCCGGCCGCAGCTCAAGCAATACTTGGTTCCTACACGCTCCGCGCCCGCTTCGATTCCTACGATACGAAGACGAAAAACGCAGGCGTGACATTCACCCTCAAAAACCCGATGACTCGCGCCTCGGCTACTCGGGATGCCAGTGCGTCTGGGTATGAGAAGGGGAAGAGTAATTCTCTCATGGAGAAGGTTTCTGAGATGGGGCTGGATTTTGCCCCACGCGGGCAGAGGGATGCGGCGATGACAGTTCGCTGGAGAGACCAAGTCAAGATGACACACCCACTCAAAATTAAGTGAGCCATGAGGTTTCCATATGGCGGAATATGCATGACTCGAAACGAACGGAAAATCCAGCTGTGACGCGCTACAGAAAACTCTTCTTCGCGGGCCTCGCATCATTCTCCATCCTGGCGACATCATGCTCGACAGCCTACGAGCCACTGCCACGGGCGCCTCACTTCAAAGTCGGTGAGCTGTTGGGTGAGTGGCACGGGCCCGAAGGCGCTCGTCTCTCCTTGAGGAAAGGGGGGGAGGTGACGGCAGTGCGGCTTCGAGGACAAGAAATGGATTTCGAGGACCACTGGAGTATTTCCGGAAAAGGGAGTTGGCGGATCCTTAGCCCTTACGAAGGTGGCCGCACCGTAGCCGATGGGCGCTTTGTGCAAGTAGCCATAACGAACGGAATATCGCGTGACGCGAAGGTCGGGCAAGCGCAGATCGACGGCTCCGATACCACTCCGGCGAACCGAAAAAAGAGTCCGACCGATTACACTTGGGCGATGAGCGTCGAGGGAGAAGGGAAAGAACTACGCCTTTACTACGTTGTGGGTGACCCCGACGCGCGATGGTTTTGCCGATTTACTCACGCGTAATGAGAATGTGAGGTGCCACGTGGCTCTCTGCACGTCAGGCTGATCGGAACGTGTCGTGCGTAAGGCTTGGTGTTTATCGTCAGCGTTCGAAAGTCGCATCGAATACGGCCGCAGGCCCGACGTGCAGACCTGGACCAATCTCGGCACCTGAAAGGCAATCGGCAACGGGCCTCGTAGACGGCCCGCTGCGCTTCGCCCACGGTCTCTCCGGTGTCCAGCGCGCCTTCGGCGATGAAAGCCGCATCGTGCGCTTCAAACCCCGAAACCGCTCACGAATCGACCTCGGCGACAACTGAGCGTTCTCCCTCTGCTGGAACCAATGGCTCGTCCCGCCCGGGGCGCCGGACACCACCGCACCGGATCCCTGCCCCGATACCGGGCCAGAGAGGGGGCACCGCCACACCCCGCTAGCCCCAAATGCCCTGCCGCCCCAGGGCTTTACGCGTGGACCGCCCCTGGCTCACCCCCGCCGCCGCCCTGCACCGCTGGTGGCAAGCCTGGGCGAACTCCGGCTGTGCGAGGTACTCGCCGATGCGGCCCGCCTGGTCCGAGGCGAGCGCGTTCATCGGATACAGCAGAACGGCCTTGCCCCCACGCCGGCCCAGGGCCCTCTCACGGCGCGGCAGTGGTCGAGCGCCGGGACGAGGAAGGACTCGGTCTTCCCGGAACCCGTGCCCGTCGTGACCAGCGTCGGCAGGGCGGGCCGTGGAGCGTGCTCAGCCGCTCGTACGCCTTCGTCTGATGCCGATACGGGGCGAACCCTGGAACCCACTCCAGGTGCTTCTCCCAGCCGGCCTCGGCCTCGTGGAAGGGAGCTCATCCGCAGAAAGGGACCGCGGAGCATCCCGGTCTCGGGATGCTCCAGACACCTCTCCAGCGCCCGCTGGGTGTGCTCGCCGGTGAGCGCGTACGTCGTTGTGAAGTACTGGGTGAGACGTCCCGTAACTGCGCGGCGGCCAGAGTGGGCCTCACGACGTTCTCCCCTGATTCACACCAGGTCGGTGAGCTGCGTCAACGATATACGGAGCTGTCGACATCGCTCCTGGCAATGACGGTCCGCGAATGATTCCAGCCAGTGACTGGCCAGTGCCGTCGAGCGCCCCGCTCGGCGGCGGCACTCTCACGTACAGTCTTCGGACCTGTGGGGGCGATTTTGGGGGAGCGGTATACATGACCGAGACGGGGCATCCGTATCCCGTTGAGGAGTTTCTGACGGCGGTGCGCGCCGAGATCCTTGCGGAACACCGGAGCGACGCCGACGGGGCCGTGAAGGTTGCCCTCTCCAAGGGGCGGCTTCTCGCGCACTCCGGGGGGACACGCGAGTATCTCTTCGAGTGCCGCACTTGGCAGGACAGCCTGGACGGTGTCCCCGTCCTCGCCCGGCCGTCACGTTCCCGGAAAGCATGGGATCCGGCCGAGGCATCCCGCGCTCCGGACGGGACCGTACGGCTCGTGACGAGAGCCGATCTCGGAATCGCGCCCGCGAACGTCCAGATCCGCAAGGACGACGCGGCCGGCTGGGCCGCCCTGGCTGAACGCCTGGAGACGGCCGGCGGGCAGGACAGCCCCGTCGATCCTGGCCACGCCGGCTGGCTGGTCGGGCGGGGCAACCCCCGTACCGGCCGTGCCGAGGACCCGGGGCGATGGGTGGCGAACTGGGCGGGACTCCAGCTGAACCCGCGTCAGCGTGACGCCGTCGCACAGGCCCTCGCCAGCGACGTGCTCTTCCTGTGGGGGCCGCCCGGCACCGGCAAGACGGATGTCGTCGGCCACATCGTCGAAGGCAGTTTCCGCCAAGGGCTCAGGGTCCTCTTCCTCGCCCCCACGAACGTCGCAGTGGACCAGGCGCTGGAGCGGATGTGCTCCCTGCTGGAGCACGAGGAGGGCTTCGCCGAGGGAATCGTCCAGAGGGCCGGGAACATCGTCCTGCCGTCGCTGCGCAGCCGCTACGGCGACCAGGTCGACCCTGCCCGTATCGCCGCTCTGCTCGTGGAGAGCATCGACCGGCAGATCGGCACGGCTACCGACCAACTCAAGGGCGCGAGGGCGGCGATCGCCCTGCACGACCGCGTCCGGGACCTGGAGTCGGACCTGGCCACCGCCACGGCGGAGATGGCCGAGGCCGGTCGCGACCACGCTGCGGCGGCTCGGACGGTGGCGACAGCGGACACCCTGACCGTACAACTGCGTTTGAAGATGGAGAAAGTGGGATCCCCGACCGGATTCCGTGCGGAGCGCAGAGCGGCGAAACTGAGTGACCTCTGGACGGCCCTGGCGGCCGAAGAGGACCGCGCGGCACAGGCCAGGGAGGCTGTCGCGCGCGCCGTCCGTCGCCACACGGCGGGCGAGAAGCAGGCGGCCGAAGCCCGCCGCGTCCTCTCCGGGGCCTACGCCGCCGTCGTGGGGATCCCGCCCCGGCAGACCGTCGTCGAGTCCGCCGTCGCACTCCAGAAGCTCATCGACGAGCTCGGGCAGAAACGCAAGCGCATTCAGGACGAGGTCCGGTCCCACTGCCGGGTGCTCGGAGCGACCGTGGCCAGAGCCGTCCAGTCGAGGAAGCTGCTCGACGAGATCGATGTCGTGGTGATCGACGAGGCCGGAATGGTCAACCTGCCCTCGGCATGGTTCGCCGCCGGTCTCGCCCGCAAGCGCGTGATCGTGGCGGGCGACTTCCGGCAGTTGCCCGCCGTGACCAAGGGCGACAGCGACCGGGAGGCGAGCGAGGAGGAGCGGGCCCACTCCCGCGAATGGACAGCGCGAGACGCCTTCCACGCCGCCGGTCTGGTCGACCCTTCCGGTCGGGTGGGCCAGGACCCTCGGCTGGTGGCGCTCGACACTCAGTATCGGATGAGGGAACCGATCTGCGCGGTCGTCAACGAGGTGGCGTACTCCGACGCACCGCTCAGGACCGGGCGGGGCGAAACGAGCCGCCTGCCGTTCACCCCGCTCATCGACTCCCCGGTGATCCTGATCGACACATCCGGCCGTCGGATAGCCGGCGGCGGTCGCAAGCCCCACATGACGAACGCTGTCCATGCCGCCGTCATCCACGAACTGGTCCGAGGGCTCCAGTTCGAGAGAGTCCTCCCCGGCCGCAAGTGGCAGGAGGTCCCCGAGGGAGAACGGGCGACCGACCGGCTCGCCGTCATCTCGCCGTACCGGGAGCAGGTCAAGGCCCTCAAGAGCAGCCTGGCCCACCGATTCGGGGAGGATTACGACGGCCTGGTCGACACCGTCCACCGGTTCCAGGGCAGCCAGCGCCCCGTCGTGCTCCTCGACACAGTGGCGGGCGCCGGCAAGGACCCCGGCTTCTTCTACAGCGGAACGGGGCTGTCCTCGCAGACCTGCCGCCTTCTCAACGTCGCTCTCAGCCGGGCCCAGGACCACTTGGTCGTCGTGGCGGACGTCGCCTTCCTGCGCAAGCACCTGGCCCCGCACAGCGAGGCATTGGCGATGATCGACCATTTGGAAGCGCACGCGCAGACCATCTCCGCCGATCAGCTGATCCCCATCCGGGATGCGGACCAGCTTGCCGTTCTGTCGGAGGAGGAGCTGGCACGGCCCGCGTTCTTCGAACACAGCGAGGTCTTGAGCGCGGTGGAGTGGGACGTGGAGCGCGCCCGGCGCAGCATCGAGCTGTACTCGGCGTTCATGGATGCGCCTCCGGTCCGCCGGTGGGCCCGGATGCTCGGGCCGAGGACGGCTGCCGGTATCCAGGTGACGGTCTTCACCCGCCCTCCGGAAGAGCAGCAGGAACCGTCCCGCGTGGCACGGCACCGGGAACTCGTGCAGCAACTGGAGGCTGTCGGCTGCCGGGTTGAGTTCCGCGACCGCATGCACGAGAAGGTTCTCATCCTCGACGGTTCGGTCCTGTGGCACGGTTCGAAGAACCTGCTCGCGAACATCGGGCCGACGGATTTGATGATGCGCTACACCGACCCGGCCTCCTGCGACCGCGTACGGCGGCTGATGGAGCGCACCCGCATGGAACGCCCGGCGCGGGGGCCGTGGCGCCCGGCCGAGCAGGCTGCTCCGGCGCCCGAGGTGCCGGCCCAGCGAGCGGAGGAGGCCGACAAGGTGTACCCGGGGCTGATCCGAAACGGCCGCCTGTACCTCAAAGTCCCGTATGCGCAGAAGGACGAGGCGAAGCGCCTGCTCAGAGCCCGGTGGGACAAAGAGGCCGAGCACTGGTGGGTCGACGCGGCCAAGTTCACCCGGGAGCAGGCGGCGCGCTGGCTGCCATAGCCGCTGATGCCGGGCGCTGCGCGGTACCCCGGCCGTCAGACGCTTGCGGCCAGATAGCGGCCGTACAAGGACAGCTGATCCTTCGGCTGGGGTGCGTGGTGGCTGCCGCTGTCCTCCGGTGACATGTCTTCACGTCCGTTTCCTCGCAGGAGTGGCTTCCTTCCACCGTGACCGTCACATCGTAGGCCGCTGTACCTTCGGAGCCCGGTGAGAGGGGGAGCTGATGCCGGGGATTCGTTACGACCAGCGTGTGCTGGTGCTCGTCGTCGGAAGCCCGCCGGCTCTCCCGCATGGACTTGCCCGGCGGTTCCGCTCCGAGGGTTGTCACAACGTACGGCCGCTCTACGGCCGGGAGCGAAGGCACATCGTGCCGCGTCGCGACGAAGACAGTCGGCGTCGTACGTTCCGCCTCGTGGCCTGGCTGCTCGCCATGACCTTCTGTGCCGTGGTCGCCCGGCACCACAGCGGTGTGCGGATCTGGGTGTGGGCCGGTGCAGCGGTGTTGTGCTTTGCCGGAGGAGCCCGATTGGCGTATGGCATGTTCGCGGCCGGCGGTCGCGTGGCGAGCCTTTTCATGGCCGGTGTGGTGTCTGTCTACCTCCTTGTTGTCGCGTTCGGCGCGGGCATGGAGGACGACAGAGGCTGGACCCCGGTGGAGATGCTGTCGCTCTTTGCCATCACGGCGACGGTGGGAGGGATCTGGCTGCTGGTCCGCCAGTGGACGTGGGGCGAATGGCTAGCCTGGGCGGCACCGCTCGTGTTCACGGCTGTCGTGTGCTGCACGCGTTGTACGCGGACAGTCTCGGGCTGACACCCTATGACCTCGACGTTTCGGGGATCTGGCAGGCCGCATCGGCGGTGAAGCTGTCGATCTTGCTCAGGTACGCCCTGTTCGTCCCGGCTCTGTGAGGGATCGCGAAGCATGTGCACGCCCCGTTCGTCAGCCCTGTCGAACGGCTCGGCGTCCCGCTGTACGTCCTCACCCAGGTGACGGTGGTGGCGATGTGCGCGCTGGACTCGGCGGGAGAAGCGGTGGAGGACTTCCGCACGGCCGCAGTTCGGAAGACGGATCCGCCTTCGTACTTCGGGGTGACGCCGGAGTGGACGTGCGTCGGGCCGACGGTCCCCGCGGCGAAACTCGGCAGCCGAAGTGGCGTGCTCCGTCCCGAGCGGCCGTACCTCTCGTTCGGGGCGGCCGGAGGAACGGTGTCACTGTGGGAAGAGCTGGCGGGCACGGCGCTCCAGATCCGCCGAGCAGGTGCGCCTCGTCCTGCGGCCGATGGCCGGGTTCGGTGCTCCTTCTCGTACGCGAGCCTGCCGAAGGACGGCTGACCCGTACCAGCCCAGGGAGCACTTATCGGGATCGAAGGACGACATCTGGTCCCGATCAGGGGTTGCTTCGCCTTGCCGGCTTCCAGGGGAGGAGCAGGGGCCCGCTTCTTGGCCTGGCACCTGCCCGCCTTGTGGGAGTGGGCAGGTCGTTGTCGCTCCCGCACCGTCTCCCCAGGGTGGCGGCCGTCCCCGAGCTCTGCCGCGATGGTGACGGAGTATCCCTCCAGGGCCCGCTCTGCACCGAGGGCGGGCAGCTCCTCTTGGGAGGTGTCCCGGTCCCGGCCAGCCCGTGCTTGACCAGCTCGCGGCTGGCGGGCATGGCTCCATGATGTCGGTCGGACATATGGTGCGGGGCATGACGTGAGCTGGCGTCCGGAGCCTGCGGAGGCTGACCCGCGGGGAGAGCTGGCTTTGGCAGCCTGTTCACCGACTGTCGGCTGTGACGCTCGTTTGACGCTCCAGGTACCCACACGCAGGACGGCGAGCTGAGAAATGGTGTCTGACCTGGGTTTTTCCGTGATGCGCTCAGGCCGACATCTTCCCGGTTACGCATCATGTGGAGTGCGTGGCGATCCTGGAGCCGACGGCCAAGCGGGCCTGACCTGCGGTTCCTTCGGGGCGTATGGCGTATGGCGTGTGGCGTATGGCGTGTGGTGTGGGCGTTGCCGGTGAGGTTCTGACGCTGTTTCGACGCTCGTGAGGACGGAATCGGCTACGTGTGGAAGTCGAAGTGAAGGTGGTCGTCATCCAGGTACTTGATGGTGACCACACAGCCTTTCTGCACTCTCGATGAGTAAAAGGCGGGGATGGTGTCCCGGCCTTCCACCTGCCTGGTCGTGCCGTCCTCCTGCCACGAGAGGCGATACCAGATGGTGGAGGCACCGCTGTCGTTCGAGCTCAGATAGCGAACTGCCTCCACCAGGGCCTGAATGTCCCGCCCGTGCGTCTCGATCCTGTGGTCGCGGATGAAGAGGCGGACGATGTGGGCGATGCCGCCCACGGCGAGAGCGATGGAGAGAGCGACGACGAACGTGATCATGGATGTGCCCCTCGCGCGGGTATGGCCGAGCTGATCGCCGGCGCAACGCCTGACGCCCTCACCCTCGCACGCTCGATGCGGAAAGACTGCACGTCAGAGCATCTTTACGTAGTCGAATCCGTAGTTACACGGATGTGCGGAGCCCGCCGGGATCGGCAGGCTCCGCTGTCATGGGTCTGTTCAGTTCTCTTCGTGACATGTTCTCCGGCGCTACCACGTACAACGTCCTGGAAGGCGCCCCCGCTCTCACCCCCGGGCAGGACCGCGGCCTGGCCCTCGGCGCCATGTACGCGGTCGAGGGGCATCTGCCGATCAACGCCCTCACCATGGAGGCCGACGCGGGCACCGCGGCGAGGCTGGCGAAGGGATCGTGGGACACCGTCGACGCGGAGTCGGCGCGTGCCACGTACCGCTACCTGCTCGGCGGCGGGCACGACGTCGCGTACCGGATGCTGCTGCCGTACCTGGAGGCGTACCTGGCGGTGGCCCCCACCCGCAAGCGCGCGGCGCTCAAGGAGCCGCACGAGCGCGCCCTGCGCGAACTGCCCGAACTCGCCCTGCGCCACGACCTCGACCCGACGCGGCTGCGCAACCAGTTCATCAACGGCGCCCACTACTACGGCAACCTCGTCACCTACGGCAGCCCCGAGCCGCTGCCGCGCAGCATCGTCGCGTGGGACGCCGCCCGCGTCGTTCACGTGAGCCGGATCTTCTCGGACGCGGGGTTCGTCGAGCCGGACGAGGCGTGGGCGGCGATGGAGCAGGCGGTGGAGCTCGCCCGGTCCGCGTACCGGTCCTGGGAGGAGTACGAGTCCGCGTTCCGCACCGGGCGGCTGTTCTGGCAGTTGGGCGCCAAGCGCTTCGACCAGACCAAGGCCGGGGACGACGTGGAGAAGTTCGAGCGGGCGGCCAAGGAGCTGCTGGCCGACGACGGCAGTCCCTGGAAGCGACTGGCCTGGTAACCCCCCCCGTCCCCTCCGTCCCCCTCCGTAGGAAAGATCCCCGCACGCTGTCATGTCCCGGACCCACACCTTCCCCGTCGCTCCGCGCGGACCCGTCGACCTCCCGTCACGTCGCCTGCACTCCGGCCCCGAGGTCTCCCTGCGCGCATGGCCGCAGCACGCCGGGGCCGCCCGGCAGGCCCTGAGTGAGGAGTCCGGCCGGTGAACGCCAACGGTCCACGGGTGATCGATGACCGTTTCGAGTTGGCGCAACGGCTCGGGGGCGGCGGCATGGGCACCGTGTGGCGCGCCCGCGACCTGGCGCTCCACCGCGACGTCGCCCTCAAGGAGGTCCGTCCGCAGAGCGTCGACGAGGACGCGGAGAGCGTACGCACCCTGCGCGCCCGTGTCCTGCGTGAGGCCCGCGCCCTGGCCCGCGTCGACCACCCGAACGTGGTCACCATCCACCACATCATCGACGGCGGCTCCGACACCTACCCGTGGTTGGTGATGGAACTGGTCACCGGCGGCTCCCTCCAGGACCGCTTCGACCGCGGCCCGATGACACCCACGGACGCGGCCCGCCTCGGCCGTGACCTGCTCGCCGCCCTCGTCGCCGCGCACGCGCACGGCATCGAGCACCGCGACGTGAAACCCGCGAACGTCCTGCTGCGCCCCGACGGCCGCCCCGTCCTCACCGACTTCGGCATCGCCGCCCTCCAGGGGGCCACGCGCCTGACGGCCACCGACTCGGTCATCGGGTCGCCTGACTACATGGCGCCCGAGCGGGTCCGCGGCCGGGTCGGCGGACCGGCCGCCGACCTGTGGTCGCTCGGCATGCTCCTCTACGTCGCCGTGGAGGGCCGAAACCCGCTGCGCCGGGGCAGCACCCTCGCCACGCTCGCGGCTGTGCTGCACGACGAGGTGCCCGAACCCCGGTGTGCGGGTCCGCTGACCGACGTCCTCATGTCGCTGCTCGTGCACGATCCGGCGGCGCGTCCCGACGCGGCGACGCTGGATCGGCAACTCGCCCACGTGGCAGGTGAGCCGATCGGCCTCGGCGGCCCGTCGGCGGCTCCTGAACCGGGCCCCGCGGATCGTGTTCCCCCCACCGCTCCGGCCGACGCCACGTCCTTCCGGATCGCCCCGCCCGAGCCCGTGGACGAACCCGGGCAGGCATCCGCACCGATCCGCACCGACGCGCCGTACCAGCCCTCCCGTCGGCGTGCGGCCCTCGCCGCCTTCGGCGTCGTCGCTCTCGTCCTCTCGATCGGCATCCCTCTCGGGTCCATGGTGTGGTCGTGGCTCCCGGACTCGACGGGCGACGCGGCGGGGCGGGCCGCGGCCACCGCTCCACCGGCAACGGTCCCCGGAACCGCCAAGTCCCCCAAGGAGAAGGACCTGTTGACACCGGACGGCATCCGTAAGGCCATCGCCGAACTGAAGCCGGTGATGGGCACGTCGAAGGCCACCAGCTTCATCGTCCACCCCGAATCGGTCACCGCGCAGGCGCTCGTCAAGGGCAGCACCAAGCGTTACGACCGGTTCGCCTACACGGGCGAAGACGTCGCCGTGCGCGACGGCGTGGGCGGCACCGTCATGTCGGGGACCGTCGCCACCGACCTCGAAGACATCGACTGGGACGCCGTGCCGAAGCTCCTGAAGCGGGCCGAGGCCGAACTCGGCGTCGACAAGCCCACCAGCCGCTACCTCGTGCTGAACCCGCCGTCGACCCTCTTTCACACCGGACCCGGCATCAGCGTGTACCTGTCCGACGACTACGGCTCCGCCTACCTGAAGGCGGACGTGGACGGGAAGGTCATCGCAGTCCACCCTCAGGAGGGCTGATCCGCGTCATGAGCGCGACGAGCGCCGCCCGGGAGCCGATCCCGGTCTTGCGGTAGACGCGGGCCACATGGCTCTCGACGGTCCGCGTACTGAGATGCAGCTTCTCGGCGACGGCCTGGTTGCTCAGTCCCGCCGCGACCAGGTCGGCGACCTCGCGCTCACGGCGGGACAACTCGCCCAGCACGTCCGGGACTTCGGGCTCGGCCGGGCGGAGCCGGTCGGCGAGGGCGAGCAGCAGCACCGCCCCGCCGTCGGCGGCGATCCGATGCCCGCGCCGCCACAGGGCCGCCGCCCCCGCGTCGTCCCCGGCCGCCTTCGCGTACGGCACGGCCAGCAGCGCACTGTGCGCCTCGCGCAGCCCGGCGCCGGAGCGGGCGCTCTCATCGGCCGCCTCGGTGAACGCCCGAGCGGCGGCGGCCGGCCGGCCCCGCCGGGCCTCGACCATGCCGAAGGCCCGCAACGCGGCCCCGGTCTGCGTCGGCACGTCGAGCCGCCGCGCCTCGGCACACGCAAGGCGCGCCCAGTGCTCGGCATCGGCGACATCGCCCGTCTCCAGCGCCGAACCGGCCAGCAGTTCAAGGAAGTTGGGGCGTACCGAGGGCTGTACGCGCGGCAGGTCGCGCCCGCCGCCCGCACTCAGCAGCACGTCCCGCACCCGGTGCGGGTCGCCCGCGCCCTGAACGGCGTACGCGACCAGGCAGCGCGCCAGCGTCGCCCACCAGCCCTCGACCGCGCCCACGGCGGCGACCGCCTCCTCGGCCTCGGCGAGCACCTCCGGGTCGCCCGGCGGCCGTGCCTGCAGCAGGACCGTGGCGCGCATCGCGAGGCTGAAGCCGAGCCGTTCGCCGCCGCCCAGGGTGCGGGCCACGGCGACGGACTCGTCGGCGAGCCGCAGCGCCTCGGTCACCCGCCCCTGCTGGCAATGGGCGTACGCGGCACACAGGTTGAGCTGGGACAGGGTGAAGGGCCGCCCGCTGCGTCGCGCGATCTCGGTGCCCCGTTCCGTGTGCCGCAGCGCGTCCGCGTACCGGTCGACGAACACCTCGCTCCACGCCAGCCGGACCATCGGTTCGCCGAGCCCGACCAGATGGGCGTCCGGGAGCACGTCGGTCAGTGCCGCCCCCGCGTCGGCGTACCGCCGTGCCGCGTCCGTCTCCCCCTCGTACGCCTCGCCCAGCGCGGCGAGCGTCAGCGCTTCGGCCTCGCCGAGCTCGTCGCCGCGCGCCCGGGTCGAGGCGAGGGTACGCGCCAACTCCTCGCGCACGAAGGGGAACCGGGTGGCGAACGGGGAATGGTTACCCCATTCGACGACCAGGGCGTCGCGCTGCGGAGGAGGGGGCCCCGGCCGGCGGTCCAGTTCACGGCGCAGCAGGGCGTCGGCCTCCGGGTAGCGGTACAGGTGCCGCTCCATGAACGCGCACAACAGCACGGCGGCGGTGCGCAGTTCGTCGTCGCCTCCGGGGCCGGGCGGCCGGAGGGCGATCAGCTCGTGCAGCAGATCACGGCTCTCCTTCACGGCTCCGGCGGCGCCGAGGGACCGGGCTCGCAGCAGCATCAACTCGCTGCGCGTGGCGCGATGGTGGGGCAGGTGCTCGGGCAGCAGCCGCAGCGCTGCGGCGAGCCGTCGCGCCGTGGCCGCGGGATCGGTGACGGCGCTCTGCACGGCGGCCTCCACGAGGACGGCACCTTCCTCCGGTTCCCACCGGGTCAGCGTCCGCTCGATGTGGTCGGCACGTACCGAGGCCGGGGCGCCGGCATCGGCCAGTGCTTCGGCGGCGCGCCGGTGCAGCTCGCGGCGCCGCCACGGGTCGAGCCCGTCGAGGACGAGCCGGGCGAAGACCGGATGGCGGGCCGCGAGGCCGTGCCCGTCGATGCCCGGCCGCACCAGATCGCGCGCCACGACGCCACGGAGCGCCGCGACGAGATCGGGTCCTTCGGTCTCGACGAGCGTCGCGGCGAGCTCGGTGGTGGCCTGTGTCCCGAGCACACAGACGGCCTCGACGACCTGCCGTTCCAGGGGCGTGAGCGGCGCCAGCTCGTCCAGTACCACGGACAGGACCGAGAGGGCGGTGCCGCCACCGGGCCCCGCTCCGGCCAGAGCCCGCAGGTACAGCGGATTGCCGGCACTGTCCGCGTACGCCGCTTCGGTGCCGGGCGGGAACTCCTCAGGACCCGGAGTTCCCACGTCGAGCCGGGCCACGGCACCCATGTCGGCGCCCCGGGCGAGAGTGGCGGACAGCCCCGGCGGTGACTGGCGGACCCGCCGTGCGGCGACGACCAGCACGGGCGCCGCCACGGGGTGGCGCACCAGATGGTCGATGAGGCGCACCGACGCGGCGTCCGCCCAGTGCAGATCGTCCAGGACGATCACGACCCCGGGCGGCCGGGTCCGCGCGAGAGCCTGTGCGACGTCCCGGGGGGAATGACCGGCGGTGAGCGTGGCCAGTGCCGGGTGCGCCCTTGCCTCTTCCTCGCCGAGGTCGGTGAGCGCGTCGGCGAACGGCTGGAGCGGGCTGCTCCGCTCGGGCTCCGTGGCCCGGCCGCGCAGCACCACGGAGCCGCGTCGCCGTGCCCGCTGCGTGAACCGGCCCAGCAGGCGGCTCTTGCCGATGCCTGGCTCGCCGGTCAGATCGACGACCGTGAGCCCGGAATCGCGGGAGGCGTCGAGCAGCGCGTCGAGCGTCGCCAGCTCCGGTGCCCTGCCGACGAAGGGGACGGGATCCGCGCGCTCCACCGGGGCCTCCCAGCCTCTTCCGTACCGATGACGAGCCCGGTACCGGGGAGTGAAATCCTGTGCTGCGGAGTCTCATCGGATGCTCTACATCCGGATCAGGCTACATGTCATGACCCTGTTGCCGTTGTGGGCGCCGGCACCTCACGACCGCTCCTCGCCCAGTCCGTACGCGAGCCGTCGCCTCGACCGAGGCGACGGCTCGTCGGCTTTACGCACCGCCCCTATGGTGCCGTCACACCCGTGCCTCGTGGCCGGTCGGGAAGGGCGCCTCGTTCTCCGGGGTCCAGCGCCTCCTCGGCCACGAGGGCTTCCGGGCCACCCAGCGGCTGTGCACCTCTGCACACCGGGCGTCCACAAGGCCGTTGGACGCCCACGTGACCGCTACTTCGGCTGGAAGGCCTCAGCCCCCTCCTTGCTGCAAGGAAACAGCTGGATGTGGCCGTTGACGTCCTTCAGGCACTTGTCGGCCTGGGTCGAGTGGATGGTGCCGTCGCGCAGGGAGAACTGCTGGGCGGGGTTTCCGCTGCAGTTCGCGATCTGGACGGTGGTGCCGACGGTGGTGGCGCCCGCGGCGGCGTCCATGCACAGGTTCTTGGTGCGGATGGTGCCGTCGTCGGTGACCTTCCACTGCTGGTTGGCGGCGCCGTCGCAGGGGGCCAGGGCCAGGGGGGTGCCGTCGGACCCGGCGCCGCCGGTGAGGCAGGTGTTCTTTGCGGTGTTCAGCAGGGGGGCGCCCGGGGCGTTCTGGGGGTCCTGAGGGGGCGGGGAGTTCGGGGTGTCGGGGGTGGTCGCGGTGGCGGGGGGTGATGGAGGGGTGGTTGCGCCGGGGGCGGTTGTGGCGTGTCCGGCGGCGGTGGAGTCCTGGGCGGACATGTTGGTGAAGGTGAAGACGAGGGCGGCGGCCACGACGCAGGCGGCGGCCACGGACGCGGCGATGATGGTGGTGCGGCGGCGCGTGGACGGCGGCTTGGGGCCGGGGTTCTCGGGGAAGGGACGGCCGGCGGAGCCCGCGGCCGACTGGGGCACCGGGGTGACCGTGACGTCCTTGACGTCGTCCGCGAGGGGCGGGGTGTCCAGCGCCGGGTTCAGCGGATGATGCACGGGCTCGGGCAGCAGCCGGGTGTCGATCAGGCCCCTGGAGTCGATGGTGAACCGCCACCGCGGGCGGTCGCCGCGGCCCAGGACCACCACCGACCACGGTGTCTTCGGGTGGTCAGCCAGGTAATGGACGCGCTCCCGGTCCCGCCCGCCCGGCATGCTCGCCAGGATCAGCACCCCGCCGGACGGCTGGGCCAGCGCCGACGCGGCGTCGGCCAGGTTCTGTACCTCGGTCGTCCCTATCGGGTCCGCGGTGCCGGGCTTGAAACCGACCCGGACCACCTGGACACCCCGTGACCACGGGTTGGTGGTCAGCTCACGGGTCCAGTCCTGGACGAGCCCCCTGGCGCGCCGGCTGTCGCCCTCCAGGGCGATGATGCCGCCCGACTTGCCGAGGTTGAGCAGCGCGAAGCCCTGGCTGTTGCTGCCGATGGAGACCAGCTGCGGGTACGGCTCCGGCAGCGACTCGGTGACCTCCGCGGTCTGTACCCAGCGCAGCTGGGCGTACCAGGCACGCGCGTCGTGATCGGCGGTCCAGCCCGCCGGGGGCCGCGCGTCGGGAGTCTTGAGGAGGAACCGCACGGTGTCGGATCCCACGATGACCGCGTGGGCCACCGGGACCTCCCGGTTCTCCCGCGCGCAGGCCGTGGCCATGACGCGCATCACGCGGTCGACCGTCCACAGGCCGTGATCGGCGCGCAGGCCACCCGCCAAAGGGTCGGGTTTCCGCCTACCGAACAACCGGGTAAGCCAGTTGCCGGGGCGAGGACCTCGATCGGCGGGTCGGCTGGGCTGTGTCACCTTCAACTCCTCGACTGGGGCCCGCCGGACGGCGACCGGCTTTCGCGCGGTTTCGCGGGCGTGGGAAGAACGTTGGCCGTCCTGAGCGGGGGTGTCAACGCCGGGCAGGGGGAGAGCTTGGGCCCTTGGGCCCACCACTGCACCGGAGTTGTGGACCCCCCGTGCGTCCGTTCCTAGCATCGACCGCGTCCGCGCCGGGGAGTGCCGGCGTGTGCCGATGCGCCGGGCGATGTCCAAGGCGACCAGCAGAAGGGGTACTTCTCATGGCGAACATGAACGTGACGTACGGGGAGATGCAGGACAGCGCGACCCGTATGCGCAACAACAAGGCCGACATCGACAGCAAGCTCAGCGAGTGCAAGAGCATCGTCGACGACCTGACCGCCAGCGGCTTCGTCACCGACCAGGCTTCCGGCAAGTTCGACGAGGTGCACACCGAGTTCGTCACCTCGGCGAACCAGGCCATGGAGACGCTGGACCAGCTCTCGCAGTGGCTGGACAAGGCGGTCAGCGCGATGCAGGACATGGACACCCAGCTGTCCGGCTCCCTGAACAAGAAGTAAGCACGAGTAGTCGGCCGGCAGCCAGAGGGGTCCAGCCATGCCCATGATGATCACCATCGCCCGGCGCCCGGACGTGTCGGCCGACATGGTCGTGGATGCCGATCCCGCCACCGTCGTACGCGACGTGGTGTGGAAGCTGCTGACCAGCGTCGATGCCGTGGCGGCCGGGCACCCGGGGGGTGCGGGCATGCCGGAGATCTACCTCGGCGACCAGCTGCTCGACCTCGACCAGCCCCTCTCGCACAGCGGAATCCACGACGGCAGCGTCCTGTGGCTGGACCAGCCGGGCAAGGCCGCGCGAAAGCGGACCGGTCTGGTGACCGTCCGGGCGGTGGCGGGTACGGGAGCGGGGCAGGTCTGGCACCTGGACGCCGGCGAGCATCTGATCGGGTCCGGCGCCAACTGCCGGGTCAGGGTGGGGCGTGACCAGCCGGCCGAAGTCGCCGTGATCCGGGTGTTCCTGGACGCGTCGGTGTACGTCTGCGCGTCGGCCGAAGGCCCCCTCCTGGACCGCGCCCCGCTGCCGGGGCACGAGGTCCGCTGGGAGCCCCGTGCCCAACTCCGTTGCGGGGACACCCTCCTGGAGGCGCAGCCGGTACAGCGCCCGGACGCCATCATCGACCCCTCTCCGGACGGCGAGTACCTGGACTACAACCGTCCGCCGCGGCTGCTCCCGCCGACCAAGCGCACCGCCTTCCGCCTCCCCGCCGAGCCCAAGGCCCCGACGCCGAGCGCGCTGCCGTGGCTGGCGGCCTCTCTGCCCGCGGTCTTCGGCGGGGTGATCGCGCTGGTTTCGAGCAATCCGATGTTCCTGCTCATGGCCGGGATGTCACCGGTGATGATGATCGGTAACTGGATCTCGGGACGGCGTCAGGGCCGCGTCGGACACCGCAAGAAGCTGGCCGAGTACCAGGCCAAACGGGCCGAGACCGAGCGGGAGATCGCCGTCGCGCTGGACCAGGAGCGCCTGGACCGCCGCGCCGCCGGCCCTGACCCCGGCGAACTGCTGGCCATCGCGACCGGTCCGCGCGCCCGGCTCTGGGAACGCCGCCGGGTCGACCCCGACCACCTGCTGGTCCGGGTCGGCATCGCCGACCTTCCCACCGAGATCGTGGTGGAGGAGGAGGGCGACAACAACCGGCGCCAGCGCGATCTGCGGGCCGCGCCGGACGTCCCGGCCGCCTTCTCCATCGCGCACGCGGGTGTCGTCGGCGTCGCCGGGCACGAGGAGTGGCCGCGGCAGATGGCCCGCTGGCTGGTCGGGCAGCTGGCGGTGCTGCAGAGTCCGCGCGATGTGCAGCTGTACGTCCTGACCGATCCGGCGGGCGAGCGGCTGTGGGAGTGGGCGGCCTGGTTGCCGCACACCAGGCCGCAGTTGGGGCAGCAGGCCCTGGCGCTGGTGGGCGCGGACGCGCAGACCCTCAGCCACCGGGTCGCCGAGCTGATCGAGCTGATCAACATCCGGAAGCAGGAACGGCTCAACGTCGGTTCCGGGGCGGTGCTGACCGACCCGGACATCGTCGTGGTGATGGACGGCGCCAGGCGGCTGCGGGCGCTGCCAGGAGTGGTGACGATCCTGCGCGAGGGCCCGGCCGTCGGCGTCTACAGCATCTGCGTGGACACCGACGAGCGGACCCTTCCTGAGGAGTGCGCCACCGTCGTGGTCGGCGGCGCGGGTAACCCGGCGAGCCTGCGGCAGCAGCGCGCCGACCAGATCGACGGCATCCTCGCTGACGAGGTCGTGCACAGCTGGTACGAGGCCACCGGGCGCCGCCTCGCGCCGCTGCGGGACGTCAGCAAGAACCAGGGCGAGGCCGCGCTGCCGACGGCCGCACGCCTGCTGGAGACCATCGGCCTGGAGGACCCCGACGCCGCGGCCATCGCGGGCCGTTGGCGCGCCGGGGGCCGCAGCACCAAGGCCGTCGTCGGCTACTCGCTCGACGGCCCGTTCGCCCTCGACCTGGTCAGCCACGGCCCGCACGGCCTGGTGGCGGGCACCACGGGATCCGGCAAGTCGGAATTCCTCCAGACGCTGGTGGGGTCGCTTGCCGTGGCCAACCGCCCGGACGCCATGACGTTCGTGCTGATCGACTACAAGGGCGGCGCCGCCTTCAAGGAGTGCGTCCATCTGCCGCACACCGTGGGCCTGGTGACGGACCTCGACCCGCATCTCGTCGAACGCGCCCTGACCTCGCTCACCGCCGAGCTGACCCACCGCGAGCGCCTCCTCGCCGCCGCGGGCGCCAAGGACCTGGAGGACTACCTCGATTACGCGAGCCGCCGGCCCGAACTCGCGCCGATCCCGCGCCTGCTCATCGTCATCGACGAATTCGCCTCCATGGCACGGGAGTTGCCGGACTTCGTCACCGGCCTGGTGAACGTGGCGCAGCGCGGCCGTTCGCTGGGCATCCACCTGATCCTGGCGACGCAGCGGCCCTCCGGCGTGGTCTCCGCGGAGATCCGCGCCAACACCAACCTGCGGATCGCCCTGCGGGTGACGGACGCGGGGGAGAGCACCGATGTCATCGACGACCGCGAGGCCGCGAACATCTCCGCGTCGACACCGGGCCGGGCCTATGCCCGCCTCGGGCACAGCTCGCTGATCCCCTTCCAGACCGGCCGGGTGGGGGGCCGCCGCCCGTCGTCGAACCGGACGGAGGCGGTGGCCGCACCGTTCTTCCAGCCGGTCTCCTGGCTGGACCTGGGACTGCCCGCACCGCAGCGACCGCGCACCGCCACGGAAACCGACGAGGCGACCGACCTCTCGGTGCTGGTCAAGTCCGTCCGCCAGGCCGGTGACCTGCTGGGCATCGCTCCGCAGCGCCGTCCGTGGCTTCCGCCGCTGCCGCTGTCCCCGGTGGTCGAGCTGGCGTCGGAACCGGTCTACGGCTCCGGGGAGGACCCGGTGTTCTCCTGGGCGCTCCAGGACCTGCCGACGCAGCAGCGACAGGAGCCGGCGACGGTGGACATGGCCACCTTCGGGCACCTGCACATCGTCGGTGCCCCGCGCTCGGGCCGCTCGGCGGCACTGCGCACCTTCGCCGCCGCCGCGGCCAGTGCCTCCAGCGTGGCGGATCTGCATCTGTACGGGCTCGACTGCGGCAACGGCGCGCTGCTCTCCTTGAGCCGGCTGCCGCACTGCGGCGCGGTGGTGCAGCGCTCGGAGACCGACCGCGCGGTCCGGTTGCTGAAGCGGCTGCACGACGAGGTGCAAAAGCGCCAACGGGTGCTCGGCGAGTCCGGGTTCGCCGATGTGGCCGAGCAGCGGGCGGCCAGGCCGCCCGCCGAACGGCTGCCGCACATCGTGCTGTTGCTGGACCGCTGGGAGGGCTTCATGGGCACCCTCGGCGAGTACGACGGCGGGTCGCTGACCGAACTGATCCAGACCCTCCACCGCGAGGGCGGCAGCGCGGGAGTGCATCTGGTCATCGCCGGCGACCGGATGCTGCTGAGCGGCCGGATGGCGTCGCTGTGCGAGGACAAGCTCATCCTGCGGCTCTCGGACCGCACCGATGCCAGCCTGGCCGGGCTCAACCCGCGCAAAATCCCGGAGAACCTGCCGCCGGGCCGCGGATACCGCGCGATCAACGCGGTCGAGACCCAGGTCGCGCTGGTGGCGGCCGACCCGGCGGGTCCGGCGCAGGCCGCCGCGGTGCATGCGCTGGCGGCCCGGCTGACCGAACGGGAGGCCGCGGTCCCGAAGTCGGCCCGGCCGAACCGCATCGCGGTGATGCCGACCGAGCTGTCGTTCGACCAGGCATGGGAGCAGGTCGGCACGCCGGAGCGGATGTGGGCACTGGTGGGTGTGGCAGGCGACGACATCGAGCCGGTCGGCGCCGACCTCCACGGCGACCAGCCGACCTTCCTCGTCGCAGGACCGTCCCGCTCCGGGCGCAGCACGGCGCTCGGCGTGATGACGGAGTCGCTGCTGCGCGGTGGAACCGAGGTGGTGATCGGGGCACCGATGAACTCCCCGCTGCGCGGCTTCGCCGGCCGCCCCGGTGTCCGTGGCGTCATCACCGATGAGGAGCCCACCGAGGCGCAGTTCGCCGAACTGCTCGACCCGGGCGACGGCCCGGTGGTGCTGGTGGTCGACGACGCCGAGATGTGGCGTGACCTGCCGTGCCGGGACTGGCTGAAGACCTTCGTCCGCAAGGCGTCGGGCAGCGGGCGTGGCGTGATCATCGGCGGGGACGTCGCCACCGTAGGGGTGGGCTTCTCCGGCTGGCAGTCGGAGATCAAGAAGAACCGCCGGGGTGTCCTGCTGTCGCCGCCCAACATGGGGGACGGGGACCTGGTGGGGGTCAGGCTCTCCCGCTCCCAGGTGGCCGCCAAGGTCGTACCGGGCGCCGGCCTGCTGCATCTGGGCAGCGGCAGCCTGATGACCACGCAGATTCCGCTGGCGGCGGCCCGTCCCGCGCCGGCCGCCGACAACCGTAGGGAGCAGTGATGGCAGACCTCGTGGTGAAGGACCTCCAGGGCCTGGTCAGCGACCTCAACGAGCTCATCAGCCAGTTCGAGGGGGCACTCGACTTCCAGAACGACGACAAGGGGCTCTGGGGCCAGCTCAACGCCAATCTCTCGATGGGCGACTTCGCCGACAACTGGACCGTCCACCGGGACGAGATGGTCGCGGACATGAAGAAGTTCCGCGACAAGGTGTCCAAGCTCGACAAGGCATGGACGGACGGGGACCAGCAACTGCTGGACTCGTTCAAGGACGGCTGAGGCGCGGGCAGGCAAGGGCTGAGGAGAACCGATGTCTATCAGGAAACTCGACTGGTCGCCGCTGGACTTGGACAGGGATCCCGTCCACGCCGACCTCGACGTGGTGCATGAGGCGCAAAAGCGCTACCAGAAGATCGCCACCACCATCGACGACGCCGTCGACAAGCTGGAGAAGATCGTCGAAAGCGGCAGCGAAGCCCTCGTCGGCAAGTACGTCCAGGGTCTCAAGAAAGACGCGGGTTCGATCAAGGAGAGCCTGGACAAGGCCGGGGTCCGCTACCACGACGTCGCGAACGAGATCGGGAAGTACGAACCGGATCTGAAGCACGGCCTGGACGAGACGGCCGCCGCCCGCACCGACGCCGAGGAGGCCGAGGGCGCGCAGAAGAAGGCCAAGGCCATGCCGGACCCGGAGAAGGACTCGGACGGCGAGATCTCTTCCGAGGAGAAGGACAAGGGCACCGCCAAGGACAAGGCCACCACGGACGCCGACGGGAAGATGACCGCGGCGAAGAACCGGCTCCACAGCGCGGTCGACGCGCTCAACGTGGCCGGCAAGCGCTTCGGTGACGCGGTCAACTGCAAGAAATACGAGGACGGTCTGACCGACTCCACCAAGGACAAGATCGATGCCGTACTGGCGAAGATCGGCAAGATCTTCGGCATCATCGGCATGATCCTCGGCGTCCTCGCCATCCTCATACCGGGAGTGAACGTCCTGGTCCTTGCCGGAGTGGCGGCGGGTGTGGTCTCACTTGTCGCCAGCAGTGTGCTCTACGCGCACGGCAAGGGCAGCATCGTCGACGTCATCATGGGTGCGGTCGGACTCGGCCTCGCCGGACTCGGCGGCATCGCCTCGGTGGTGGGCAAGGGGATCTCCAACGCCGCCAAGAACGCCGCCGTCTTCGGCAAGGGGCGCCCCGGTCCGATCACCACCGGCGGCGGAAACAACATCGAGATGGTGACGCTCGGGGCCGCGGGACGCGGGGTGCCGAACTTCTCCAGGCCGTTCGGTCCCGGCAACACCTTCCGTCCCGTGCCGAACTTCTCCAGGCCGCTCGGGCCGGGCAACTCGTTCCGGCCGCTGGTGCCGCCGGGCAACGCGGCCACCAACTGGAAGAACATGTCGGAGTGGTTCAACAATCCGGCCACCAACTGGATGCTCGGCAAGGGCGGTTTCCTCACCCCCGAGGCCGGGTTCTGGTCATCGGCCGGGAGCCAGTTCAAGGACGTCGGCAAGTTCTGGGCCATGCTGAAGAGCGATCCGGCGAAGTTCGGCAAGGACTTCGGCGGCATCCTCACCGGTACCCAGGGCGCCCGTGACCTGTCGGCCATCGTGCAGGCCGCCAACCTCGGGAAGATCTCGCCCCTCTGGTACGTCTGGGGCGGCGTGAACGGCGCGTTCGGCATGGGCGGACTGATCTACAGCGGCGGACGCCAAATGGGATGGATCCCCAACGTCAATCCGCCCGGCGTGGTCGCCACCTGATGAGTGGGAGAAACGAGAGAAACGATGAGTGAGAAACTCTCGACGCTGGCCCACGCTCCCTGGCACTGGGAATGGGTACCCGACGTCCGGCCCGACGAGGGGGATGACGACCCCTGGGCCGAGCACATGGTGGAACTCTTCACGGCCTGGACGTCCGCCGGCCTGGACGCCGCCCGGCAGTCCTGGCCGGCGGACGCCGGGACGGAGTTCCCGTTCACCGCGGACGCGGTGGGGCACGGCGTCGTCGAATGGCTGCGTGAACGCGCGGCGCAACTGCCCGCATGGTCGCGGCTCGCGTGGGGCGCGGCGTTCCTGGACGGCGAGCCGCGCTGGGCACCGGTCCCGGTCGTCGTGGAGTTCCGCAGGCCCGAGGCCGATGACCCGAACTACCTCCTGGAGCTGATGGGCGCGGGCGGCGTCGAAGGCGATGACCGGCCGCCCTCGGTGGACTACGTGACCACGCTGAGCGGTGACGGGTTCCGGCTCTTCGCCCTGGGACGGACGTCCGACGGCGCGGCCTACGGGCGGGTCGGGGCGGCACTGCGCCTCGACGTCCCCCAGGGCGGTGACACGGCGGACGTCGGCGTGGACGTCCTGCTGACGACGTTGGTGTTCGAGATGGGTCTGATGGCCGTGATCGGTTCGGGAATAGAGCAGTTGATGCAGCAGATAGCGGAGGAGAGCGCGCCGCCGCCCGGCGGCGGCCAGGCCAGGCTCGGCTTCCGCGCACCGCAGGGCGAGGTGCAGTCGTGATCGACTTCGAACTCGTGCTGCCCGACGGCTGGGTGCAGATCCCCACCACACCGGACATGACCAGGCTGCGCGGCCGGGTCATCGACGAGCTGATCCGCCACCACCTGCCCGACTCGCTGCCGCGCGACAAGGCGGGCCCGTTCCGCCGCATGCTCCGCAAGGAACTCGTCGCGGCGACCGACGAGGCATCCCGGCAGGGCGCCCGTTCGGTGCTGCTGCCGCTGCGCGAGTTCAACGGCGTCAAGCTGCCGGGGTCGATGCTGGTCACCGTCATCGAGGACGGTGAGGAGGACGAGGACGCGGAAGCCCTGCTGGCCTCCATCCTCGCCGACGCGGGGGACGAGGGGAGTTACCTGGAGATCGGGCAGGCACCGGCGGTACGCCTCGCCACCGTCGTGGACAGCGGTCCGGCCGGGCGCAAGGCGCCGTCCTGGCGGGTGTCGTACTACGTGTCCAATCCGGACGCGCCCGGGGTGTGGGCGCTGCTGACCTTCACCGTGCTGACCGACGGCGACGTCGAGGCCGAGCCGGTCCAGGCCGTCGTGCTGCTCTTCGACATGATCGTTTCGACGATGCGCTGGGCGAACCGGATCGACGCCCCGACCGAGGACGAAGTGCTCGCGGAGCTGGCGGAGTTGACCCCTCCGGCGGACGCGGGAGCACCGGCAGGAGAAGCCGGGACGCCGCATGAGGCGGACATGAAGAGAACATGAAGCCGCATCCCGCACGCTGGAGGGCATGACAGTCGTCGCCAGCTCCTCCCTTGTCCCCAAGAGTGCCGACCGGGTACGCATCGCCATCGTCAGCCCGGACATTCTGGCCCGGATCAGGAAGGTGTTCGCCGACAAGAACCTTGACGTGGAGATAGTCCAGATGCCCTACGTCGAGGTCGCCGTACGGCCGGCGACCGGTGTGCCGGCCGTCGGCCGTACCGTGCTGCACCGGGGGGCCGTCTCCGGCTCCCGCCCCGACCTGCCGACGGCTCGTCGGCTGTGCGCGGAGTACCGGCTGAACGTGGTCGGTCACGCCGAACAGCCGGACACGACGCCCGGTCCGCCGGCACCGCACGGATACGACCGGGCACCGGCGGAACCGGACGCGGCCGACCCCGCGGCGGTCTCCCTCTCCCAGCGCCAGCACGAGGTGATGGCCCTGGTCTCCCGCGGGGCACGCAACGCCGAGATCGCCGAGCGGCTGCACCTCCGTGAGAAGACCGTGAAGAACCACATCAACCGCATCTTCCGGCAGTTGGGTGCACGCAGCCGGGTCGAAGCGGTGCTGTTCTGGCAACGCGATCAGCGCAACGGGCTCACGCTGCCCAGCCCCGCGCCGCGTCCCGGCGACACCGGACGCGAGCCGGTGGCGTCCAGCGTGTCCAGGAGACCGGCGACGCCGGTGAACTCCATCGCGTCCAACTCCGCCAGTATGTCCCGGGCTTGCTCCGCCAGAGCCTCGGCCGACCGCCGGGACTGCCCCAGCCACCGCGTCCTGGCCAGACCGAACAGGGACAACGCCTCGTGGTAGCGGTCCCCGTTGGCCACGCACAGGGACAGCGCGTCCTCGAAACACCGCCCCGCCGCCTCGGCATCGCCGAGCCCGTGCTCCGCCAGCCCCAGGTTGATCAGCACATTCGCCTCCAGCAGCGCGTTGCCGCAGCGCCGCGCCGCGGCGAGGCCGGGAGTGCCGTAACGCAGCGACTCCGCGAACTCGCCGTGCTCGGCGTGCAGTCCGCACAGGACGTCGAGGCAGCCGGACTGGTGATACGCGGAGCCGGTGCGGTAGGCCAGCGCCAACGCCCGCTCGGCGTGCCGAAAGGCCGCCGGGTAGTCCTCGGCCTCCCGCAGCGCGGAGGCCAGGTTGCCCAGCAGACCGGTACGCAGGACGTCGTCGTCGAGCTCGTCGGCGAGCCGCAGCCCGCGCTCCAACTCCTCCACGGCGGCGGCGTTCCGCCCCATCCGGGAGTCGGCCACGCCCAGGTGGTTGAGGAGGGCGGCCTCGGCCCGCCGGTTCCCGGTCAGCTCGGCGCTGCGTAGACCGATCCGCAGGGTGTCGGCCCAGTCCCGGGCCTGCCCGGCCGCGTAGAAGTAGTCGAAGAGGAGATACGCCAGCTGCCAGGCCGCGTCGTGGCAGCCGATCCGCTGCGCCGCGCGCACGAGCGGGCCGAGGTTCTCCCACTCCCGCGCGCACCAGGTCACCAACTCCCGCTGGTCCGCGAACCGCGGCGGCTCCTCGCCCACTGCCTCGGCCTCGACGGTGAACGGGAGGGGAAGCCCGTCTGCGGTGTGGTACCGCGCCAGCGCCTGCACGTGCCATCGCAGCGTCCGCTCCAGCGACCGGCGCCGCGAGGCGGCCGGCTCACCGCCCCGGCACACCTCCGCCGCGTAGATCCGGGTCAGGTCGTGCATCACATAGCGGTCACCCACGGCCTCCACCAGATGCTGGGAGGCCAGGTCCCGCAGCACGTCCGTCGCGGCCGATGGCGGCACGTCCAGCAGCGCGGCGGCCGTCTCCAGGCGGATGCTCTCCCCAGGGAAGAGACCGAGGACGCGGAAGGCGTGGGCGGTCCCGGGATGGAGCTTGGCGTAGGAGCAGGAGAGCACCCCGCGCACCGAGGCCAGCTCATCGCCGGGTATCTCCAGCGTGTCGAGCCGGAGCCACACATCCTCCAGGTCGGCCACCAGATCGGCGATCCGCTGCGAAGGCCCCGCCGACACCTGCTCGGCGACGACACGCAGCGCCAGCGGCAGATGGCCGCACAGCTCCGCGAGGCGACGGGCCGCCTTCGGCTCCGCGTCGACCCGGGCCCTGCCGATCGCGTCGGAGAGGAGTTCCAGGGACTCGTCGGCGCTGAACGGGGACAGCGAGACCCGGCGGGCGGAGTACCTGACCGCGAGACCCCCCAGCCGGTTCCGGCTGGTGACGACGGTGAAGGACGGGCCGCAGCCGGGCAGCAGGCCGTCCAACTGGTCGGCGGACTCGGCGTTGTCGAGCACGATGAACAACCGCTTGTCCCGGACGAGACTGCGCCACAGCGCGACGCGCGCCTCCTCCGACGCGGGAATCGCCCTGGCGTCGAGCGAGGTGAGCAGATGGTGGAGAACGTCCGCCGGCGCACTGGCCGGCCGTTTGGGGTCGAAGCCGTGCAGGTTCACGTACAACTGGCCGTCCGGGTAGGCATCGGCCAGCTGATGACCGCAGTGCACGGCGAGCGCGGTCTTGCCGACGCCGCCGACCCCGACGATCATCGCGATGCGCGACGAACCTGGCGACGGCGTGCGCGCCGCCTCCAGCACCTGCTGCGCCGCGTCCGTCCGGCCCGCGAACCTGCCCACACCCTGCGGCAGTTGTGCCGGCCGGACAGGCCCGGCGGCCATCGGCGCCGACGTGCTCGGACGGTCGACGAGCAGCGCCCCGTACAGCGCCCGTAGCTCTGCCGACGGATCGATCCCCAGATCATCGGCGAGCCTTTTGCGCAGCTCGTGATAGTGGGCGAGCGCGTCGGCGGTGCGGCCACTCCGGCTGAGCGCCGTCATCAACAGGGCGCTCAGCCGCTCGTGGTACGGGTTGTCCTGCACCTGTCGCCGTAACTGGTCGGCCACCCGCGACGGCTGCCCCAGATCCAGCAGCGACTCGGCACGCTCGAGCAGCAGGCTCAGCCGCAGCTCCGACGCCCGTACCCGGTGCTCAGCGGCGAGCGGCCCCGGCAGCCCGCTGAGCGCGGTGCCCGGGTACCAGTGGCTCAGCGCCCGGTCGTAGGCGCTGACCGCCGCGGTCGGATCCTGCTCCGCCCGGCTGCTGCGCGCCTGCGCCGCCAGCCGCTCCACCATGGCGATGTCCAGCCGCGCGGGGTCGAGCCGGAGCGCGTAGCCGGGACCGGAACTGGTCAGCGGCAGCGGCGGATCGCCGAGCCCGGCCAGCGCCCGGCGCAGCCCGGACACATAGGTGTGGAGGCTGCCGACCGCGGTGGCCGGCGGCGACTCCCCCCAGAGACCGTCGACCAACTCGTCCCGCGAGACCACCCTGCCGGTCCGCAGCGCAAGGATGGCGAACGCCGCGCGCTGCTTCGGGGGCCCGAGAGCCAACTCCCGCCCTCCGGCGTACGCACGAAGCGGCCCGAGCGTCTCGACCCGCAGGCGATCACCGCACGACACCGGCATGGCGACCTCCAGAGGGAGCAGCGCTTGCCCGTACGCCGCCGGGCGGACAAGCCGCGAGCGCCGCGCGGCTGATGGTCAGGGGTCTGGCCAGTCTCCGGGCTCCACACCCGAATGTTCAAGGCGAGACCACACCGACCGGTCACATTCGGGCAGGTCAAGCCGCATGACGGGCAGGGGGGAGGGGCGCGAGGAGGGGACTCGGCCGGTGTTGGTCCGTCCTCTCAGCGCCTCGCATTGGTCTCCTCGGCGGGGAGATCGGCAGGCGTCGCAGGAACGTTGCGGCGATGACGACACACACCCTGCCGCGAGCACGGTCACCATTCGGGCACGCAGGAAGGCGATACGGGTTTCGCGGAACGGCCCGGTCCGTCGCGCCTGGAAGGCGCTCGGCGTGGTTCGGCGTCGCCGCGAGAGCGCCGCGCGCGTCGGCAGGGACGGTGCGCGGCGGCGATCCCACCCGGTGGAGCGGCAAAGAAGCCACCGAGAAGGGCCAACACGCAAGCCGGGCCGTCCTGTCCGCTTGCCGGATCACCTTGAGCCGCCCCGCAGTGCCTGCTGAGTGCCACCCGTTCTGATCCCTCTCGATGCTTTCACGGCAGGGAATTAGGTGCGGGGCACGGTGTCGAATTGCCTGCGAGGAAACGGACGCCTTGGAGAGGTCTTGCGTCGTCCCTGCGGCCACCGGCACGGCTGTCAATACCGCCAGGTATTCTCGGATACATCGTCAACGCGGCCCGACGGGCTTCCGCTCCGCCCCGGTGGAGTCTCGAAGGACATGCCCCCACCCGCACGAGTCACTTCGTGCTGCCTGGGGGAAGTCTTTGCTGTTCCGCGCGTCCGCGAAAACGGTCGCCGTCAAGGCACTCGACGGTTCGCTGTTCCTGCATCACACCGACCAGTTTGTCCGCATGCACGGTTACCGGCCCGGCGCCTCGGAGGTGCGTTCCTGGGAGCGCAGCATCCCCGTCATGGCTGCCGCGCTCAACGATGCGGGTCTGGGCGACGTGGAGGTCCTGCTGGAGTACACGCTCCCTCTGAACAGCAAGCGTGCCGATGTCGTGCTCGCCGGAGTGCACCCGGTGACAGGAGAGCCGTCGTACGTCGTGGTGGAGCTGAAGCAGTGGAGCCAAGCCACGCCCGATGAGGACGATCCGGCTCTGTGCCGGATCGACACCTACGCGCATCCGGTCCTCAACCCCATCGAGCAGGTGCGGCGTTACTGCGAGTACCTCGTCAATTTCAATGGTGCGGTGGCCGAGCACCCCGGCAGGGTAAGTGGAGTTGCATTCCTCCACAACGCCACCGACTTCGGCGTCAGCGGCCTGCGTGAGCTGGAAACCGATGATCGTGGTCAGTTGTTCACCGGCGATCGGCGCGGAGAATTCCTCGACCACCTCCGCGCGAGGCTCAGTGACAAGCACCCGGGCGTCCGCGCCGCCGATGAACTGCAGGCGGGCAAGACCGGACCGTCGAAACAATTGATGGCGGTCGCCGCCCAAGAGGTGCGTCAACGCGAGCAGTTCCTTCTCCTTGACGAACAGCAGGTCGCGTATCGAATGGTGCTCAATGCCGTGCGCAAGGCGAAGCAGTCCGACCACAAAGAGGTCGTGGTCGTCACCGGCGGGCCAGGCACCGGCAAGAGTGTCATTGCGCTGTCCCTGCTCGGCGAGTTGTATCGGCAGGGCATTCCGGCCCTGCACGCTACCGGCTCCCAGTCGTTCACCAAGACGATGCGGAAGGTCGCGGGTACCCGCAAGCGGGAGGTGCAGGAGTTGTTCAAGTACTTCAACAGCTTCATGACCGCGCAGGAGAACAGTCTCGACGTCCTGATCTGCGACGAGGCCCACCGCATTCGCGAGACCTCCGCCAACCGCTACACGCCCGCGGCACACCGCACCGGCAAGCGGCAGATCGACGAACTCATCAACGCTGCCCGTGTGCCCGTCTTCCTTCTTGACGAGCACCAGGTGGTGCGCCCTGGCGAGATGGGCACCGTGGACGAAATCAAAGCAGCGGCGGAGGCCAACGGCTTCGGCTGCCATGTCGTGCCGCTGGAGAGCCAGTTCCGTTGCGGCGGCAGCGATGCCTATCTGCGTTGGGTGCAACGACTGCTCGGTCTGGAGCCCGGCGGTCCGGTGGTGTGGGAGCCGGACGATCGCATGCGGCTGTCGGTCGCCGACAGTCCGCAGGAGATGGAAGCATTCCTCGACGCCCGCCGTGCCCGGAACTACAGCGCCCGCATGTCCGCCGGCTACTGCTGGCGCTGGTCCCCGGAGCCCAAGCCCGGCGAACCGCTCCCGGCCGATGTCGTTATCGGCGGCTGGGCCCGCCCCTGGAACCTGCGCGGCGACCGCTCGGTATCTGGCGCACCGCCGGCAGCTCTGTGGGCCACTGATCCCGCGGGCTTCGGGCAGATCGGCTGTGTGTACACGGCGCAGGGCTTCGAGTACGACTGGTCCGGTGTCATCATCGGTCCCGACCTGGTCTGGCGCGGTGATCGCTGGGTGACGGACCGCACGGCCTCCAAGGACCCTGTCTTCAAGAAGTCCACCCCGGACGCCGATGTGGACCGGCTCATCCGCAACACCTACAAGGTGCTGTTGACCCGAGGCATGATCGGCACCATCGTGCACTCGACGGACCCGGAGACCCAGGACAAGCTACGAGAACTGGTGGCTGAGTGCCGGGAAGAGGAATCCGGCTGCTGAGTTTTGCCGAGAAGGCAACAGGGGCGAGGAGATCCATGGCTCCGAGTCACACCCGGACAGCGTGATTCGGCCACGATGCCTGTGGTTCGGGCCGACAGCGGTGCTGCTGTTTCTCGGTCTGCGCCGGCGTCTCTAAGATCACCGGTACCGGTTGCGGCCCGACGGGCTTCCTCATGAGGACATGCCCCCCACCCGCACGAGTCACTCGTGCCCAGGGGGAACCCACCTCGTGTCCATGCTCCTGCTGAAGCTGGCGGCCCAAGATCTGCTCGCCCTGAACGCGAGGCGTCGTATGGTGCCGCACCTCGCCGCCAGATGGCGATACTTCCGTGGGGCTGACGCCTCGCTGACGGAACGTTCCGCTTGGGCGGAAAGCCTGGTGAGCCTCGCCCACGACCTGGTCGCTGCCGGCCGCGGAAACGTGGAGATGATCGTCGAGTGCGCTGCCACGCTCAACGAGAACGACCGACCGGGTGACCCCCGACTCATCGATGTGGTTCTCGTGGGTCGTCATCCGCAGGAACACCGACTGTCCGTTCAACTCGTCGAGCTGAAACGCTGGTCGATGGTGACCAGGGTGGAACGGGCCACCGCGGAAATGGTGCATGTCCCCGGGATGGACAGGAAGAAGCACCCGGCTCTGCAACTGCGCGAGTACTACGAGGCTTTCACAAGCGAAAGCGGGCCGCTGAACGGGCTCTCCTACGAGTGCGGTGGCTTCGCCTACCTGCACAACGCCACGGATGAGTCCGTGCAGCCCTTGCTCGACGTCGATGCGCCGACCGGAGCCTACGCCCGTGTGTACACGAGCGACGGCCGCAACGAGCTGCTGTCCGATCTCCGCAAGCATTTCGCCGAGGAGGGTGGGGCATCCGCCGCAGAGATGCTCCTGCGGAGCATGGGCCTGCGTAACACGCCACTGCTCGACGCCATGATCTGCTCCCGCGGAGACGACACCGTATTCACCCTGCGCGGGCGGCAGAAGGTGGTCGCCGACCAGATCATGGACACCGCTTCCAAGGTTCTACCGGACTCTCGGTGCCCCGCCCTGGTCCCGGACGAACGGCGCGTGATCTTCCTGGTGACCGGTGGTGCCGGCACCGGTAAAAGCGCCATCGGCCTCCAGGTCAAGGCGGAGTTGGAGGCCCAGGGGCGGGCGGTCAAGTACGCCAGCGGCAGCAGGGCCTTCAACGGGGCGATCCAGGAACACGTCGGCTACGGCGACCGGCAGTTCCGGGAGACCTTCGCCTACTTCAGCAGTTTCGTCACCCCGCCGGACCCACGGCTGGACGTGCTGATCTGCGACGAGGCGCACCGCCTGCGGGACCGCACGACCAACCGTTTCTGGAAACCCGAACAGCAGGGCACACGCCCGCAGGTGGACGAACTTCTCGATTCGTCCCGTCTGACGGTGTTCTTCCTGGACGAGGGCCAGGCCGTGCGGCCGAACGAGGTGGGTACTGTCGGCCTGATCGAGGATGCGGCGCAGCGACACGATGCCCGACTCGTCCGATACGGCCTCCGGGAGCAGTTCCGGTGCGGCGGCAGCGATGCCTATGTTCGCTGGGTCCGTGACGTGCTCGGAGTGACGGACGGTACGCCGGAGCAGTGGAGACCGGACGGACTGATGCACATCGAGGTGGCGGACACCCCGGAGGAACTCGAACACGTCATTCGTACCGAAGCCCTGGCAGGGGCATCCGCGCGGATGGTCGCGGGTTACTGCTGGCCCTGGACGAAACCACTCGGCAAGGAAAAGCGGTTGGAAGCCGACGTGCGCATCGGCGGCTGGCACAGGCCATGGAACGCGGACAGCACATCGTTCTGCGAGAACGATGCACCACCGTCGAGGATCTGGTCGGTGCACGCGAACGGCCTCGACCAGATCGGCTGTGTGTACACGGCGCAGGGCCTTGAGTGGGACTGGTGCGGAGTGATCATGGGGGAGGACATGGTGCGCCGCGGCGATCGATGGGTATTCCGCCGAGGCAAGGAGTATGCGGACCCGGAATCGGGTGTCAAACGGGTCGCCGTGTCCGGGTCGTTCGATCCGAAGGTGAAGGCCGGCAGCGTCGATGATCAGGAGTTCGCCCGACTCGTCAGCCATGCCTACCACGTGTTGATGACCCGGGCGAGCCGGGCGACAGTGCTCTACTCCACGGACGAGGAGACCCGGGCCTATCTGAAGAAGCTCGTCGGCGAGGTGCAGATCGACGGCCTGCGCCCCACATGGGAGAACCTGCCGCAGGAAGCGCGCGTATCACACCTGCCTCGGCCCCGGAGAGGAAAGCGCCCCCGCAAGAACAGGAAGAAGCCGCACGCGGAGGAGCCGAACCTGCGGCTGTTCTGACCAGCCTGCCGAAAATATGGAGTGGCGGGCTCTCCGGGCCCGCCACTTGCCTGGGTCAGAAGATCAGGCTCGCTGCCGCGGTCAGGGCCGCCACCACAAGATTGGTGACGACACCTACGGCGACGTCGACCAGGATCTCGCGAAACCGGTTACGACGTGCAGGCTTGTACGCAACGGGGGTCATGTGTACCACTCCTTGGTATGAGCTGGAAGTGGCAGGGATCGCCCTACCGGGCATCCGCACTCACACCACGTGCAGTACGCAGTGGAAACCACTCGTCAGTCACAGCCGAGGATCAGCACCATCACCGCCGACGTACCCTCCGGGAAGGTGCGCAGCGTGAACAACTCTAATACAGGGGTGAGTTGGGTGCGCTCGATTTCTGGCCGCCGTGGGCCACGGCCGGGTGGCCGGAGGGGGCGCCATGCTGCGCTACCCCCTCACCCCGCACTCAACGCCTCAGTAGGCGCCACCCCCGCCGCCCGCATCGACGGATACACCCCCGCCACCACCCCGATCGCGATCGCTCCGGTGGTGCCGGCGGCTATTGCTGACAGGGGGATGATGGGGGGCCAGCCCTGGTAGGTGGCGTAGGCGAGGGAGGCCAGGACGCCGACGGTGGTGCCCAGGAGGCCGCCCAGGAGGGACAGGGCGATCGACTCGGTGAGGAACTGGCTGCGGATCTGGCCGCGGTGGGCGCCGAGGGCGCGGCGGAGGCCGATTTCGCGGCGGCGTTCCAGTACGGAGATGTACATCGTGTTGGCGACGCCGACGCCGCCGACCAGCAGGGCGACGCCTGCCAGGCCGAGGAAGAGGGCCGAGAAGGTCGCCGCGGTGGCGCGTTTCGCGGTCAGGGCGTCGGAGGGGCGGCTGACCTGGATCAGGCCCGGTGTCTGCGGGTAGACGGTGGCCGCGAGTACCGAGGCGACGTCCTCCACCGAGTCCTCGTGTGCCGTGGTGTAGACGACCGTCGGGTGCCCGTCGAAGTGCAGGACCTTCTTGGCGGCGCCCCAGCCCACCAGGACGGAGCGTTCCAGGTCGGGGGTGAGGCGCATCGGGTCGAGGATGCCGACGACGGTGAAGTAGGTGTCGCCGATGAGGACTTGGGGCGGTTCCTGGCCGGGGGTCAGGCGGGGGATGCCGAGCCGGGCGGCGGCTTCGTAGCCGAGGACGACGGTGGGGAAGTTGCCGGTCGTCGCGGTCAGGAATTTACCTGAGCTGACCGTGCCGTTCACGGCGGGCAGCAGGTCGGTGCGGGCCGCGAGCACGGTCAGGCCGAGGCCGTCGTTGGGGTCGGTGTGCTCCGAACGGCGCACCAGGGCATGGGTGTTGGCGACGGCGCTCGCATGGGTGACCGGGCCGATCCGCCGGACCATGTCCGGTGCTTCCTCGGGGATGAGGACGGGCGGCTTCTGGTTGGGGGCGGGTTCGGCGCGCAGCGTGTTCGTGCCCAGCGCGGACAGTTGCTGGTCGAGGTGGCGCTGGCTGGAGGCCGGGATGCTGGTCACCAGGATCAGGGTGGCGATGCCGATGGAGATGCCGAGCGCGGAGAGCGCGGCGCGCATCCGGCGGGTGCGGATCCCGAGGAGCCCCAGGCGCAGCACGTCGGAGGGGGCGAGCCGGACCGGGCGGCTGGGGTCGGCGTCCGGGGCGTCCGGTGCGGTGTCGGTGTCGGTGCGTTTCACTGCGGGCCCCCGGTGTGCGCTGCCTCGTCGGCGACGATGCGGCCGTCGCGGATCTCGACCCGGCGTGGCAGCCGTTCCGCGATGTCCCGTTCGTGGGTGATGACGGCGATGGTGGTGCCCTCGGCGTTCAGCCGGATGAGCAGGTCGAGCACGGCCTGGCTGTTGGCCGTGTCGAGGGCGCCGGTCGGCTCGTCGGCGAGTACCAGCGCGGGCCGGTTGACCAGAGCGCGGGCGATGGCCACGCGCTGCCGTTCGCCGCCCGACATCTGATGCGGCAGGTGCCCGACGCGGTGGCCGAGCCCGACCCGCTCCAGCGCGGCGACCGCCAGCGGCCTGCGTTGCCGGCGGGGCACCCCCGCGTACAGCAGTCCGGTGGCGACGTTCTCCGCGGCGCTCAGGCCGTCGGTGAGGTGGAACTGCTGGAAGACGAAGCCGAGCCAGCGTCCGCGCAGCGCCGACAGGCGGCGGTCGGACAGCCGGGCCGGGTCCTCGCCGGCGATCTCGACCGAGCCGCTGGTCGGCAGGTCGAGGGTGCCCATGATGTTCAGCAGCGTCGATTTGCCGGACCCGGAAGGTCCGACGATGCCGAGCAGGTCGCCGTCGGCGATGGTGAGCGAGACGTCGTCGAGCGCCTTGACGCCGCCGTGGTACGCCTTCGTCGCGTTCTTGACGGTGAGGACGGGCGGGCCGGTCCGGCGGTGCGGGGCGGCGGAGGACGTGCCGTCGGCGGCCGGTGCGGTGTGCGGCAGGGTCACGACGTGGTCACCACCCGGTCGCCTTCCTTGATGCCCGCACCCGAGACCTCGACCATGCCCTTCGCGAACAACCCGGTCTTGATGGCGGCGAGTTGACCGCCGGGCCGCTGGAGCGCGTAGCCGCCCTCGCGCAGTGCGAGCAGCGAGCCGACCGGGACGGCGAGCACCTGCTTGCGCTTCTCCGTCGTGAAGGTGACCTGCACGGACGCCGAGCTGATGTCCTTCACCGCGGCGCTGTCCTCCGGCTCGACCGTGACCTGGAGCGTGGCTTCGGACGGTGTGCCCGAGCCGTCGTCATCGGTTCCGCCCTGCACGGTCTGCCCCACCGAAGTGACCTTGCCGGGCACGGTCTTGGTGTTGGGCAGGGTGAGGGTGACGGAGTCGCCCTTGTGGATCGGGCCGGAGTCCTGCGCGTCCACCTTCACCCGGATCGACTTGCGGACGGACGTGACGGTCAGCACCTCCGACGCCGCCGGATCCCCGAGCTGCGCCTTGATGCCGCTGACCCGGTAGGGGCCGGGCAGCACGACGATGTGCCCGGGGACGAGCTTCCCGGTCTCCTGCTGCTCGGTGTCGTGCTGCCAGCGCTTGAGCGCGGCGAGCAGCGCGGGGGTCAGTTCGGTGCCGGGCTCCGTGTCTCCGTTGGAGGCGGTCGCCCGCGGCGTCGGGCCGGTGTCGTAGCCGAGCGCCCGGAGGTTCTCGGCGAGTACGGTCACGTCCCGTCCGCCGGTCCCCGCGGTGCCGAGGGTACGGAAGAACGGGGTGTCGCCGAAGAACACCATCACGGGTTGGTCGTCGACCCAGTACAGCGGCTTGCCGCGGGATACCGGGGCGCCCGTCTTCGGCAGCCGGGTCACCGCTCCCTTTCCTGTGCCCTTGACGGTCCGCTGCCCGCCGAAGCCGAGGGTGCCGGGCAGCGTCCGGCTGTCGGCGAGGTCCGTCCGCACGATTTTGGTCGTCCCGGCCGAGGGGGCGCCGGCCTTCTTGGGCTGCTGGTCACGGCCGTGCGCGGTCAGCGCCACCGCACCGGCGGCGCCCCCGGCGAGTACCGCCACGGCCACCGCTGCCACCGCGACCCGCCTGCCCCGGCTGCGGCCGGGCGCCGGTGCGCTGTCAGTGCTTGACACTGAAGGACTCCTTCTGGCACACCTTGCTGGCCTTGAACTCCTCGGCTTCCGGGATGCCGTTGTTGTCGTCGTACGTGTAGCCGTTCGCGACGCCGTGCTCGTCCTGGGTCATGTGGATGTGCGCGCCCTTGGCCTTGAGGCACTTCACGAAGACGCGGTATTGGTCCGTGTAGTGCGGGTTGACGTTCGAGTCCAGCTCAGGAGGCTGGAGGGGCAGCTTCACCAGACACGCGTCGAAGGCCGGCTTGTACTTCTTGGCGACCTCCATGCTCTGCACCGGCGCCGCCTGCTTGGCGCCCGCCATTTCGGCCCGCTTGGTGTTCATGGGGACGCCGTGGGCCTGGAGGCAGGCGTTGTAGGCGTCGCCGAGCCTGTTCCTCTCCTCGTCCGAGGAGTCCATGCGCAACTGGGGCCGCCGGGAGTCGGTCTTCGACGAATCCGACGCACCGGACTTACCGGCTGACGACGGGCTTCCGGTCTCCAGGGTCGAGACGCCGTCCTTCCCGGCCTTGGCGTCGCCACCGTCGCCCGCGCCGCAGGCGGTGAGCACGGTCGCCGCGAGAAGCGCGCAGACGGAGAACGCGGCCGTACGGACCGCGGGGGGCAGAGGTTTCGTGTTCCGCATGCCGCCCAGCATCACGACGACTTGTCAGGAAGCTGTCAGGAACTCATGGCGTGCTCATAGGGGTCGTGCCCGGCCGCCCCGGGCCGCGCACGGCGTTCCTAGACTCACCAGCATGTGTGCGCGCGTGGTCGTCGCCGAGGACGACGGAAAACAGGCGGAGCTGGTCCGCCGCTATCTGGAGCACGAGGGCCATGACGTGGTCGTGGTGCACGACGGCGCCACGGCGCTCGCGGAGCTGCGCCGCCGTCCACCGGACCTGCTGATCCTCGACGTGATGATGCCGTTCATCGACGGCCTCGACGTGTGCCGGATCGTGCGCGCCGAGGCGGCACTCGCCGCCCTGCCGGTGCTGATGCTGACCGCCCGTTCCACCGAGGACGACCTGCTGCTCGGCCTGGACCTGGGCGCGGACGACTACATGTCCAAACCGTTCAGCCCCCGTGAACTGATGGCCCGCGCCCGGTCCCTGCTGCGGCGCGGCAGCCGTACGGGCACGGGCGGTGGCGCCGATGCGGCCGTGCCGGACCCGGTCCTGCGGGTCGGGCCGCTGACCGTGGACCCCGGACGCCACGAGGTGTGGGCCCACGACCGCCGGATCCACTGCACACCGGGCGAGTTCCGGCTCCTCGAAGTGCTGGCGACGCGGCCGGGGCAGGTCTTCACCCGGGCGCAGATCCTGGAGCGGCTGCACGGCTTCGACCGCTACATCACCGCGCGGACCGTGGACGTGCACGTGATGAACCTCCGCAAGAAGATCGAGCAGGACCCGCGCAACGCCCGCCGGCTGGTGACGGTCTACGGCGTCGGCTACAAGCTCGTCGACGAGGAACCGCCCACCGGCCGGGAGGACCCGGGGCACGCCGCCGGGCGCAAGGACATCCGCCATGGGCCCTGAGACGAAGCGGTACGGCCGCGGCGGTACGGCCGCGAACAGCCGCCGCCGTACGAAGAGTTGGCGATTCCTGCCGGCGGCGCTGGGCCGCGAGGTGCCGCTCCGCCGCAGCCTGCTGCTGCGGCTGCTGGCGGTGTCCGTGGTCGTGTCCGTCTGCTCGGTGGCCGCCACCGCCTACGTCGTCGTCCGGATGACGGCCGTCGCGATCCGCCAGGAACAGGGCCAGGCGCTGGCCGACGACGCCAAGACGTACGACGCGCTGCTCGGCTACGCGGCCCGGCACCCGGACTGGTCGGACGCCGCGGGAACGGTGCACGCGCTCGCCCGCAGGACGGGCCACCGCATCGTGCTGACCACCCGCGGCCACCCGCGTCCCGTCGCCGACTCCGACCCGGAACCCGGCGTGCCGTTCCGGCCGCCCGCCAAGCCCACCGCCGTCATCGACCCGCTCGCCGTCGACCCCGACCTGCTGCCGGGTGCGGCGGGTGACCTGATCGACCCGCGCGCGGTGGGGCCGTTCCTGCTGCCCCGCGACGAACGCGACAGACTGGCGGGCCTCGCCGCGCGTGTCCAGGCGTGCGTGCATCAGACCACGCAGGAGGACGTCCGCATCGAACGGGAGCCGAGCGGGCGTTCCCGGGTGCCGCTGCCGCCCGACATGAGCACCTCGGCCCGGTGCAGAACCGAGATCATCGACGAGCCCACTCCCACCGAGAAGAAGGCGCTGGCCGCGCTCGGCACCCTCGTCAACTCCTGCCTCGCCCACCGCGGCGCGCCCGCCGTGACCCTGTCGCTCGACGACAGCGGCAAGCCGGTGGCCACGGGGCGCGAGGCCGGCCGGCCCCAGGTCTCCTCGTGCATCGCCACCAGCCGCGCGGAACAACTCGCCCCGTACGTCGCGCCCGCCGCGCAGCTGTACGTCTCCAGCCCCGGCCGCACCGCGACCACCTTCTTCGCGCTGTCCCCGGCCAACAAGGCGCGGATCGCCGGAGGCGCGGCGCTGGTGCTGCTGGTGACCGTCGCCGTGACCGTCCTGGCCGGTATCCGGCTGGTGCGTCCGCTGCGCGCGCTGACCGCCGCGGTGCAGCGGCTGGAGGAGGGCGACGCGGACGCCCAGGTGCAGGTGACGGGCGCCGACGAGATCGGCCGGCTGTCGGTCGCCTTCAACTCGATGGCCGGACGCCGCGCGGAGCTGGAACGGCTCCGCAGGGCGATGGTCAGCGACGTGGCGCACGAACTGCGGACGCCGCTGAGCAACATCAGGGGCTGGCTGGAGGCGGCCGAGGACGGCGTCGTCGAGACCGATGACGACCTGCTCGCCTCCGTACTTGAGGAGGCGCTGCTGCTCCAGCACATCATCGACGACCTGCGCGATCTGTCGGCGGCCGACGCGGGCGAGCTGCGGCTGTCGAAGGCGCCGGTGCAGGTCGCGGACGTGCTGGCGCAGACCGCGAACGCCCACCGCGCCGACGCGGACACCAGCGGCGTGACGCTCACCGTCACCGCAGAGGACGGGACGCTCGTCGACGCGGACCCGGTCAGGCTGCGGCAGATGACCGGCAACCTGGTCTCCAACGCGATCCGGCACACGCCCCGCGGCGGCACGGTGGCCCTGCGGTCGCAAGTGGCGGACGGGTCCGTACGGATCGACGTGGCCGACACCGGAGCGGGTATCGCGCCGGACGAACTCCCGCACGTCTTCGACCGTTTCTGGCGCGCGGAGAAGTCCCGCAGCAGGCAGACGGGCGGCAGCGGCCTGGGCCTGTCCATCGTGCGCAAACTCGCCGAGATGCACGGCGGCACCGTCACGGCGCGCAGCACCCCGGGCGCGGGCTCCGTCTTCCGGCTCACCCTCCCGCTGCTCCCGGAGGCAGTGAGGGCGGGTGACGGCGCCGGGTGAGGCGGAGGGGGCGGCCCGGACGGCACCGTGGGGTCCGTCCGGGCCGCCGCGCGGGCGCGCCGGATCAGATGGCCGTGGCAGCCAGCTCGCCGGCCGGGGAGTGCGCCGCCTCGTAGGCCAGGCCGACGCGCAGCACACCGGCGTCGTCCAGGTAGCGGCCCATCAGCTGCATGCCGATGGGCAGGCCGGCGTGGTCGCGGCCGACCGGGAGGGACAGCGCGGGCACACCGGTGATGTTGGCGGGAGCGGTCAGCCGCGAGTACGTGTCCAGGAGGGTTTCCGTGCTGCCGTCCGGCCACTGGACGCTTTCCTGCCCGATCGGCACCGCCGTCAACGGCACGGTGGGCGCGGCGATCACGTCGACCTCGTCGAACATGCCGGCCCACGCCTGCTGAAGGAGCGTGCGCGCCCGCCGGGCCCGCAGGTAGTCGCTGGCGGCGACGGACCCGCTGCCCTCCAGAAGCAGCCGGACGTCAGGACCGTACAGTTCGGGGACCGCCCGCAGCGTCTTCTCGTGATACGCCGCGGCCTCGGGGGCCAGCAGGCCCCACCCGGTGGGCAGGAGGTACCGCGCCAGCGGGATCTCGACCTCGACGAGTTCGGCACCGAGCCCGGCCAGTCGCGCCAGGGCGCCGCGCACGGCGGCCTCCACCTCGGGGTCGACGCGCTCGAAGTAGTAGTTGACCGGCACACCGACGCGCACCCCGGCCAGACCGTCCTCCGGGCGGCCCTGGCGCGGGCGGGGCAGCGCCCGGACGGATGCCGGGTCATCGGGGTCGTGTCCGGTGAGCGCGGGCAGCACCAACTCCGCGTCCCGCACCGTGCGGGTGAGCGGCCCCACGTGGTCCATGGACCAGCCGAACGGGACCACGCCGTTCAGGGAGACCAGGCCGTACGAAGGCTTGAGCCCGACCACGCCGTTCAGCGCCGCCGGCACGCGGATCGAACCCCCGGTGTCCGTACCCAGCGCGAAGGTGGCCGCGCCGGCGGCGACGGCGACCGCCGAGCCCCCGCTCGACCCTCCCGCGATGCGGCCGTGGTCCCAGGCGTTGGCGGTCTGCGGAGTGGTCACCCCGAAGGCGAACTCGTGGGTGTGGGCCTTGCCGACGAGCACCGAGCCGGCCTGCGACAGGCGCGTCGTGACGGTGCTGTCCCGCGCGGCGACATGACCGGCCCGCACCCGCGAACCCGCCACGGTCGGCAGGCCGGCGACGTCGATGAGGTCCTTCAACGCCACGGGCATGCCGTGCAGCGCGCCCCGGTACCGGCCGGCCGCGATCTCCTGGTCCGCCTCCGCGGCCGAACGCAGCGCACGCTCGCCCGTCACCATGGCGTACGGGTGCAGCACCGGATCCACCGCCGCGATCCGTTCGAGGACGGACTCGGTCACCTCCCGGGCCGTCAACTCCCGTGCCGCCACGGCTTCGGACGCCTCGGCGAGGGTCAGCTCACAGGGACGCATCGGCCGCTCCCCGCCCGCTGCCGTGGCCGCCTTCCGGCCGGACGTCCGTCAGGTCCAGCTCGTGCAGGGGGCTGATCAGGATGTTGAGGTGCCGGGCCACGGCGGCCACGGCGGCCCGGTGCCCGTCCTGCGGATCCGGGACCGCGGACGGCGCCGGTTCGGCGGCCTCCCCGGACGGGGAATCGATGGTGCGCATGTACGCCCTTCATGTCGGTGCCGACGGGCGACGTCAGGCGGCACCCCCGGCAGTAAACGCAACACAATTGTCTTTGCGAGGGTAGGCGGTCGCTCCGCGCGGTGCGGCGGCGGAACCGCGGTGAGCTGCACAGGGCCGCGGCCGGGCCGAATCCCGTGACGGGCGGGCCCGTTCACCTCGGGTACCCGGACGGGCCGCGCGTTCGCCATCCCGCGCCGCTGCCCGCCACCGCGCGCTACCGAATCCACTTCAGCCAATGTGGTGCGCGCAGGACCCGGGAATGACGGCGGGATCATTCGAATGTATTACCTCCTATATTCGCGTCGAAGGAACGCTCTTTCGAGGGACGGCGGGATTCCGAGCCCGGCGGCTAAGATCGGCGCCGCCCCCGGATCTCGTGCAATTTCACGGCCGCGTGCACATGGCCGTCGAGCACGCCGGGTGCGCTGTGTGCGAGTGGCCGGGCGTCAGGAGTATCGGCGCTGGTCAGGAACGAATGACTGGGAGAATATGGTGCATTACGGAAATGGTGTGGCTGCGGACTCGATCGAGGCTGCCGCCTGGGTGAAGGCCGAGGCCAGCGACCCGGTCGGCAACTGCGTGGAAATTGCACGCCTGGATGGTGGCGAGGTGGCCTTCCGGAACTCCCGCTTTCCCGGCGGCCCCGCTCTGGTGTTCACGCGTTCGGAAATGGCGGCCTTCCTCGACGGCGCGCGGAAGGGCGAGTTCGACCGCATGACTGTCTGAAACCCATTGGGCAGAGTTCGTGGCGGCTGCCCGATTCCTCATGCTGGGATGCTGGCGGGAGTTTCGCCGGTGTGGAGGAGTCAGAGTGATCGACCGCGTCCTTAGTGTTGTCCCGGGCAACGACGGTGTTGAGGAGCAGGCCGAACCGCCGGTCGCCGCAGGCAGGGTGCTCGGCACCTACCTGCGGCAGCTGCGCGAACTGGCCGGCCACCGCCTCAAGGACGTTGTCGACGCCGGCGTGATCGGCTCCTCGTCCACCCTGAGCCGCTACGAGGACGCCAAGACCCCCTTCAAGGAAGAGGTGGTCATCGCGCTCGCGAAGTTCTACGGCCGCACGGACGAAGGCGAGTTGGCGGCGCTGCGCGATCTGACGCGGCAGTCCCTGGTCAAGGAATGGTGGGCGTGCTTCCGCGATGTCGTGCCCGGCTGGCTGGGGCGGTTGATCAGCATGGAGGCGGCGGCGCGGGAAATCCGCACCTACGAGGGCTTTTTCGTCCCCGGTCTGCTCCAGACCTCGAAGTACGCGCGGGCCGTGATGAGGGCGCCGTACCGCAGGTCGGCCGGTGAGGACCCGGACGAGAAGAGCGAATCGCGGATCAACCGCAGGCTGAGCGTGCGCCTTCGGCGGCAGCGGCTCCTCGACGAGGCCGATGCCCCCGACTACTACGCGCTGTTGGACGAGAGCATCCTCAACAAGCCCACCGGCGGGCGGGCCGTGATGCGCGAACAGCTCCGCCATCTCTTCAACTACGCGGAGAACCGGGAGCGCATCCACATCCGCGTCCTCCCCTTCACCGCGGCCGAGCACGCCGCCGCGCCCATCTCCGCCATCACCCTGCTGAAGTTCCCGCAGGGCAAGGGGAGCGACATGGCCTACCTGGAGGGCGGCACGTACGTCAGCAATCCCCAGGAAGTCGAGGAGCACAAGGTCGATCTGCTCTACCTGTGGGATCTGGCCGCCGACAAGAAGGCGACCCTGAACATCCTCCAGCACTACATCGACAAGCTCGCCGAGACGGACGAGCCCTAGGACAGCGCCTGGCCGGCTATCCGACGCGTGCCACACCGCCGTACCCGATCCATTCCCGGGTGGCCTGCCGAGGGGAGAGGTCGGTGTCCGGGTGCCACTGCGACACATCGACCGGAGCGGTGCATTCCGCCGGTTCCAGACCGTCGAAGTAGCGGTCGACCTCGGCGAAGGAGCGGACTCTGCCCCACCGTCCGCCGGTCGTCCGGTGCATGAACTCCGTGGCCTCGCGCCGTAACGCCGCGTTGTCGCTGGCGAGTTGGGTGATCACCAGGTAACTGCCGGACGGTAAGCGGTCCGCGACGTCACGCAGCAGCCGCCAGGGGTCGTCGCGGTCCGGGACGCAGTGCAGTACGGAGACGAAGAGGGCGGCGACGGGTTGGTCGCACCGGATGAGCCGACGCACCTCGGGGTTCTCGAAGATCTTGTCGGTGTCCCGCAGGTCCGCGTCCACCACGGCGGTCGTCGCGAGGTTTTCCTGGAGCATCATCCGCCCGTGGGCGAGCACCATGGGGTCGTTGTCGAGGTAGACCACCCGGGCGTCAGGCGCGATGTCCTGGGCGACCTGATGGACGTTGGGGCGGGTCGGCAGCCCTGATCCGTGGTCGATGAATTGCCGGATGCCGCATTCCGCCGTGAGATACCGCACGGCGCGCAGGAGGAACGCCCTGTTGATAAGGGCGAGTTCCCGGGTGCTCGGCGCGATGCGCAGGAGTTCCGCACAGGCTTTGCGATCACAGGAGAAGTTATCCGTACCGCCGATAAGATAGTCGTACATTCTTGCAACGCTGGGTGTACTGACATCAATGGAAATGTGGTTCTCCCCGCGCCGTGCGTCCGTCTCGCAGTTGCTCTCCGCGAGACGCGCAGGACTGATCGCCTAAGCCATCCATGCTAGAAGCAACCCCCCGCACGGACTAGTTCGTCCGCCGTGCACGGGGGGCCACGCAGGGGGAATCGGCCGCATCGCAGGGGAGGGGTATGCCCCGGCGTACGCGGTCGCGCGGACGTGAATTCCGGTGTGTGGTGCGGGTTATGGTGCGAGCATATGCCGGAAGAATGCGGCGCGGGTATATCGGGGACCGCATGACGCATCCCGGCGACGATTTCGGTTACGTGCCGCCGATGCCGGCGAGGCCCGCCGCCCGGTGTACCGACGGGCTGATGCCATGGCGGGGGAACGGGGCTCGGCCCGGTGGCGGGGGAGGGGCGTTCGGGCCCGCGCCGCGGCGGCTTTGCGTTCCGACAGGGGGGAGAGGGGCGGGCAGCCGTCCGATGGCGACGGTTCGGCGGCGGGCCTGGTGCGGCTCCCTTCAGCATCGATGCCGGATCCCGGGGCCGGTACGGGGTAACTTCCGCTCGACGTCGATGCTTTCGAGCCGGTGGTGAGGTAGCGGGAGTGAACACCCCGTCGGCCGGTGCGGAACGCGGCGCGGGGCCGGTGTGTGCCGTACGGGAGTGACGTCCGTTCCGGGCGCTCCGTTGGCGGGGTTCGCGCGCGCGGTGGTCGTGCCGCGTGCCGTGGCGGCGGGCGGAGATCCGCCGGTGGCCTCGGCGTGCGGGCGGTGGCGCGACGGGCCGTGCCGTCGGTTGCGGGCGCTCCGGGGGAGGGGCGGAATTCCTGTGCGATCAAGAAAGCTTGTTGCACGCCGTTCCACAATGGCCGAAAGCAAGCTGCCTGCCCGCCGGGTCCTTTGACGGTGGCAGGTCGCTGCCGGCGCACCGCGATGCGCCGGCAGCGACCGGGGGTCACGGGCGCCGGACCCGCAGGTACATCACCCGGGTCTGGTCCCACCAGAGCGCGGGAACCAGGGCGATGAGGGCCTTCGCCGGGAGCGTGAGGCCACGCCGTGCGGCAGCCGCCACCAGCGTGGCGGCCAGGACGGAACTCCGGCGCACGGTGCGGGCGAAAGCGCGCACGGTGGCTGTTTGCGCGCAGGAAAACGGCGGAATGCTACGGTCGGGAAACTCCGGAAGTCGGCTGGTCCGCTTCCGGTTTGCGCGTTCGGTCATCTCGAACCCCTTCAAGGTCGATGGGCGGACGTGTAAGAGGTGCCTCCTTGTGTGGCACCTCCCAAGGGCTTCGAGGCGGGCGGTCAACCCCTCGAAGCCCTTCGTGCTGTCCTGCGCTGCAACGTAGCCAGCCGTGTGTCGCGTTCGCCATCGCCGCGATCCCGGTGAAAGCGGAATGACCTTGTGCGGTTGCGGAGTCCGCTCCTCGCCTCAACGGGGCGTCAAAGGCGCGAATTCCTTCACTTTCGATCAAGGGTGGTCAGCGGCGAAAAGGGGAGCGGGAATTGGGTGCGGCAATGTTTCAGAGGGCCGGGGATCGGACACTCTTATCGGTCATCCAAAAGGAGTAGCTGGGCGCCCCGGCTGTCCGGTTCCCGTGCAAGTGCACCGGGAAGACCGGCTGTTGGCCTCCGATCAGGCCGGGCGCGAGCGCGGGTGCGTCCGTCGACCCCCGGCATCGCAGGGGCGCCGCCGTCTTTACTGTGAGGGCAGGGCCGCGGGCTGACCGTGTGCCCCCTTTCCGGAAGGAGGTCCTCCATGTCGGGGATTGAAGGCAAGGTCGTCGTGATCACCGGTGCGAGCAGCGGTATCGGCGAAGCCACCGCGCTGCTGCTGGCCGAGCGCGGTGCCAAGGTCGTGCTCGGGGCACGCAGACCGGAGCGGCTCGAAGCCCTGGCCGCCCGTATCGCGGAGTCCGGCGGTGAAGCGGTCTGGGCGCGCACGGACGTCAAGCGGCGCGCGGACCTGGCCGCCCTCGTCCAACTGGCCCGCGACCGCTTCGGGAAGACCGACGTCCTCGTCAGCAATGCCGGGGTCGGGCTGATCTCACCCCTGGACGACCTGCGCGTCGAGGACTGGGAGGAGATGATCGACGTCAACCTCAAGGGCGTGCTGTACGGGATCGCCGCGGCGCTGCCCGTCTTCCGGGAGCAGGGCTTCGGTCACTTCGTGAACGTCGTGTCCACCTCCGGGCTGCGCATCGTCCCGCTCCAGTCGGTGTACGCGGGCACGAAGAACGCCGTCCGCACCATCTCCGAGGGGCTGCGCCAGGAGGCGGGCGACGGGCTGCGCGTAACCGTCGTCTCGCCGGGCTTCGTCCGCACGGACTTCGCGCAGGCCATGCCACTGCCGGAGGTGAAGGCGCGCATCGTGGACCGGATGGAGGAGATCGCGATCCCGCCGGCCGCGGTGGCCCGCGCCATCGCCTTCGCCGTCGAGCAGCCGGACGGCGTGGACGTGGGGGACATCGTGGTGCGTCCTACGGCGCAGGATTAGAGAGTGCCCCAACTGGCGCTGGATGGCCGTCAGTTGGCGTAGTGGTCGCCGGATTCCGGAGCCGATGGCGGGGTGCTGGCGGGGACCGGTGTGAGGCGGTAGGTGGTTCCTTCGGGGGTGACGAGGCCGGCGGTGGGGGCGGGGAAGTGGCTGCCCAGGAGCAGGGTGTCGGTGCCGGCGAGCGCGTCGAGGAGGGTGCGGCGGCTGTGGACGGCGCGGGCGGCGTCGGTGTCGACGCAGCTGGTGATGCCGGGGTGGCGGAGCTGTACGGGGTGGTGGATGCAGTCGCCGGTGATGACGGCTGACCGGCCGCGGCTGCGGAGCTGTACGGCGACCTGCCCCGGGGTGTGGCCGGGGGTGGGCAACAGGCTGATGCCAGGGGCCACTTCGGTGCCCCCGTCCGGCACGTCGATCAGATCGAGCAGGCCGGCCTCGCGGACCGGGTGGACGGAGTCGCGGAACATCTGGGCGCGGGGCTCGTCCATGTCGGTGTGTGCCCAGTGGTCCCATTCGGCGCGGGCGGTCAGGTACCTGGCGTTCGGGAAGGTGGGCACCCATGTCCCGCCGTCGGCGCGGGTGTTCCAGCCGACGTGGTCGGTGTGCAGGTGGGTCAGGACGACCAGGTCGACGCTCTCGGGCGGGAAGCCCGCCGCGGTGAGCCGCCCGAGGTAGTCGGTGTCCAGCTGGTGCCAGGCCGGGTTGGCCCGGGTCTTGCCGTTGCCGATTCCGGTGTCGACGAGGATGCGCGGGCCGCCCGCGTCGATGGCGAAGCTGTGGCTGGCCAGGCGCAGGATGCCCTCGGGGTCGGCGAAGTCGGGACGGAGCCAGGGGGCGTGGCGTACGGCGTCCGGGGTGGCGTCGGGCAGCAGCCAGGGGCCGGTCTGCGGGGGGAGGGTCACTTCGTCGATGCGGTGGACGAGCAGGTCGCCGACGGCCCAGGTGGGCGCGGAATCGGGGGTGTTGGGGGAGGAGGGCAACGGGACTCCTTGGGGTGCGCGGGGTGTGCGGACGCGGTTAAAGCATCGTCTTTGCGTTAGTGGACGGTATGTCGTACGGTGCCGTTAACGCAAATACGAAGCTTTTGTGGGTCGGGTGCCGCTCGCTCCACGTCGCGAAGGGACCTGCCGATGACCACCGCTGACCTCCTCCCGCACGAGGTGTCCCCATGGGCCCTGAGGGCCGGCCTGCCGCTCGCGGCGGAGCGGCTCGACCCGGTGTCCGCCACGGCCAACCACATCCAGGGCGTCATCGGCGCCCTGCGCGACCTCGACTTCGCGGAGACCGCGCCCGCCGCGGCGTACCTCGCGGGGGAGGAGCTGTCCGATGCAGCCGTATGAGCTGACGCTCGCCGCCGCGGCGCAGGCGATCGCCGCCGGGCAGCTCTCGCCCGCCGAGCTGACCGAGTCGTTCCTGGAGCGGATCGAGGCCGTGGAGGGGCACCTGGGGGCGTATGTGACGGTCCGCGCGCAGGCCGCGCGCACGGCGGCGGCGCAGGCGGGCCGGGACATCGCGGCCGGCCGGTACCGCGGTCCGCTGCACGGCATCCCCATGGGCCTCAAGGACCTCATCGACGTCGCCGGGCTGCCGACCACAGCCAGCTCCCGGGTCCGTGCGCACCACACGGCGAGCGCCGACAGCACGGTCGCGGCGCGCCTGAAGGACGCCGGGGCGGTGCTCATCGGCAAGACCCACACCCATGAGTTCGCGTACGGGCTGACGACGCCGCAGACCCGTAACGCGTGGGCCCCCGACCGGGTGGCCGGCGGGTCGAGCGGTGGCTCGGCCGTCGCGGTCGCGGCGGGCGAGGCGGCCTTCGCGCTGGGCACGGACACCGGCGGTTCCATCCGGGTTCCGGCGGCGCTCAACGGTGTCGTCGGGCTCAAACCCACCTACGGTTCGGTGCCTGTGCGCGGCGTGACGCCGCTGTCGTGGTCCCTGGACCACGTCGGCCCGATCACGCGCACGGTCGAGGACGCCGCGCTGGTGCTGGACGTGCTGACGGGGCGGCAACCAGGCGATGGAGTAAGGGAGTTGTGGGCATCTCGGCGTCATCCGGAGGGTAGGGGTGAGGACTTGGCCGGGCTGCGGGTCGGCGTGCCCGCGAACCATTACTTCGACCGGGTCGACCCGGAGGTGGCGGCGGCGGTGCGCGCGGGCATCGGCCACCTGGAGCGGCTCGGGGCCGAGCTGGTGGACGTCGGCATTCCGATGGCCGATTACATCCAGGCCACCGCGTGGGGCCTCATGGTGCCCGAGGCCACGGCCTACCACGAGCGGACGCTGCGGACCTCCCCCGAGCTGTACACGGCCGACGTCCGGGTCCTGCTGGAGGCCGGTGCGCTCGTCTCCGCTGGCGACTACCTGCGCGCACAGCGCTCCCGCACGCTGATGCGGCGCGCCTGGGCCGAGGTGTTCGACGCGGTGGACGTCATCGCGGCGCCGACGGTGCCGTGCGTGGCCGCCCGCAGCGACCAGGAGACCGTGCGCTGGGCGGACGGGTCGACCGAGAGCGTGAGCGACAGCTACGTCAGGCTGTCGGCCCCGGCGAACATCACCGGGCTGCCCTCGCTGTCGCTGCCCGTCGGGCTGGACGGCGCGGGGCTGCCCATCGGTATGCAGCTGATCGGCAGGCCGTTCGGCGAGGCCGCGATCCTCGGTGCCGGCCGTGCCTTCGAGGCGACCCGCGGTGACGGGGCGCGGCTCGCTCCGGTCGCCGCCGCGTGAGGCGGCCGGGGGAGGAGAGGGCCGCCCGCTTCGGCGGTCCGGGGCGGGGGCGACGTCACCACATTGCGCAATGGCTTTGCGTTAAGGTGGTGGGATGAGTCCCAGAGCAGCGGCCCGCCCCGGCGGGCGCAGTGCCCGCGTGCAGCAGGCGGTGCACACGGCGGTGCGCGATCTCCAGGCGGAAGACGGCGGAGCCGACCTCACCGTGCCCCAGATCGCCGGGCGGGCCGGTGTCACCCCGTCGACGATCTACCGCCGCTGGGGCAGCCTCCAGGAACTGCTGTCGGACGTCGCGGTGGAGCGGCTGCGGCCCGAAGCGCCGCCGGCCGACCTCGGGAGCCTGCGCGCCGACCTGGAACACTGGGCCGCCGATTTCCTGGAGGAGATGTCCTCCCCGCCGGGCCGCTCCTACATCCGCGCCGCACTCGCCGGCGATCCGGACGGCGGCAACGCCGGGCAGTGCTCCGCGTACGCCGTCGAGCAGGTCGAGACCATCATCGGGCGGGCCGCCGGGCGTGGTGAGCACGTGCCGGACAGCGAGATCGTGATGGACCACGTCGTGGCCCCGATGATGTACCGCATCCTCTTCCGCCCGGGGCTCCTCGACGCGCAGTACGCCCGTGAGCTGGTCGCCACGGTCTTCTACCGGCTGATGCCGTTGCCGTGATGCGGTTGTGGTGACGTCCGTTGTCGTGACGTCCATTGCCGTGCTGCCCGCACGGCGGCCCGTGGACCGCCGTGCGGGACGGACCGGTTACGACCCGTTCGTGGACCTGCGGCGCCTGGCCAGGGCCAGCGCTCCGCCGCCTGCCACGACCAGGGCGGCGGCGCCGGTGGCGAGGTAGGGGGTGGAACCGGCGCCGGTGCGGGCCAGTTGGCCGCCGCTCGGGACGACGGCCGCGGGGGCCGGCTTCTCGGGCCGCGGCTGCTCGGGGGTGGCCGGCGGCGATGCGGGTGTCGTCGGCGAGGGGGTGGGCACGGCGTTGTCCCACACCGTGATCACCTGCTGCTCACCGGACTTGGCCTCGATGCGCCGGGGCTCCTTGTCGAGCTGGTAGCCGGCGGGCGCCTTGGTCTCGACGATCCAGTACGTGCCGGCGGGCAGGTCGACGGGCTGGGACCTGCCGTCCTTGCCGGTGGTGACGGTGGTGATCGACGTGCCGGGCGCGCCGTTGTCGTCGGCGTGGATCTCGTACGTCGCAGGGGAGGAGACGGCATCGCCGGTGCCGCGGTCCTTCTTGACGGCGATCACGATGGCGGCGGGCTGGAAGGTGATCTCGCCGGCGGCGGGCAGCGGCTGCTGCCTGGCCTCGAAGTAGACCAGGCGCTGCATGGGCTTGCCGTGCACCGTGTGGTCGGTGTGCCAGAAGGTGGGCGAGTTGATCGAGACCTTGGCCGCGAACTTCGCCCCCGCCTTGGTGCCGGGCTTGTCGGGTGTGAAGCGGAACGTCGCCTTGCCCTGGGTGTCGGTGCTGCCGACCGTGCCCGGTGCCTGCGGCTTGGCGATGTTGGTCAGTTCCGTGGTGTTCACGGGGATGCCGGCGGCCGGTTCGCCGTTCCGCGCCACCTTGACCGTGAGGGACTTCTCCTCCGGATCCCGCTCGTAGGGGTAGGTCTTCCCCGAGCCCTCGACGCTGACGGTGTACGGGGTGGCGTCGACCTTGCGGATCTCGGTCCGCAGGCGGTTGAAGGCGGCGACGACGGGCGCCGTGTCGACCTTCGCGTCGGCGCCGTAACCGGCGATGGCGCCCTTCGGCATCCCCTTGTCGAGCCAGGTACCCCACGGCAGCTTCTCGCCGTTGTACCCGTTCTCGTCGATGCCGTCGTGCGCGGCCAGCGCCCACGTCACCAGGGCGGCGGCGGCCGACTGGTTGCGGCCTTCGACGGTGTCGGGCAGCTTGCCGTACTTGGCTGCCAGTTCCGCCAGTTGGGCCTGGGTGTCCTCGCTGAGCTGCTTCGGCGCGCCCGTCTTCTCGTAGCCGTTGTCGGTGCCGTCCGGGCCGTACCACGCGAGGTCGAGGCAGAGCGCGTGGCTGCCGTTGTCCAGGACGTGTGTGCCGGTCCACATGGCGGTGTGCTTGCCGGTCCGCAGGTGCCAGCCGACGGCCCTGCCCTTGTGCCCCTCACGGTCCGTGGCGAACGCCGCGCCCGCAGGCAGCACGGTGGCGCCCGCCACCCCCATCACCACGGCCACCGCACCGATGGCCGAAAGTCTCTTCGTTCGAGCTGTGTGCATGAATCCCTGCCCCCTCGTCACGTGGGCCGCCCGGTACGGGCTCAAGCCCCTCCCGCCCGCGGTCGCACAGCACGGGCGACGCAAGGACATGGCGAACGTCCCGGCTGTCCCGCCCGGCTGCCCCGCAGACTGCCACAGAAAAGTACGACGTTCGGGGCATGTCAAAGGAAGTGTGCGCAATCAAGCCCATCCGGGCGGGACGGGCGGGAGGTATCGGGGGCTTGCGGGGGTGTCGTGGTCCTCTCGGTGGCACGAGATCAACATTACGTAGCGTCAGGAAAGAGATGGAATAAGGGAGTTCGGCATCAAGGAGGGCGGGGCGGGATGCGGCGCTGCTTGCCGGGCCCGCCCCGCGGTGGGGCTCGGCGTCTTACGGGCGCGGCCCGATCTCCTCCCCGTTCTCCCGCACGGTGATGGCCATCGCCGGGCAGATGTCCGCGGCGTCCAGGGCCCGTTCGTCGCCCGCCGTGACCTCGCCGTGCACCGGCCGGGAGTGGGTGCCGTCGAGCGTGAACAGATCGGGTGCGATGCCCGCGCACATACCCGACGCGATGCAGCGTTCCGGGGCTACTTCCACCTGCCAGGTCATCGGCGCCTCACCAGCCCACCGGCATGACGCGCGGACCGCGCACCAGCATCTCGGTCTTCCATGTGATGTCTCCGGCCAGATGCAGCCCGGGGAAGCGGCTGATCAGGGCGCCGAGCGCCTCCTGGAGCTCCAGCCGGGCCAGCTGCGCGCCCAGGCAGTGGTGGACGCCGTGACCGAAGCCGAGGTGCTGGTTGCCGGCCCGGGAGAGGTCCAGGGTGCCGGGTGAGCTGAAGCGCAGCGCGTCGCGGTTGGCGGCTCCCACGGCGACCAGGACGGGGGTGCCGGCCCGGACGAGGGTGCCGCCGACCTCGATGTCCTCGGTGGCGTAACGGGGTTGACCCGCGCCGCTGCCCAGCGGGACGAAGCGCATCAGCTCCTCCACCGCGGTGGTGATCAGCTCGGGCTCGGCGCGCAGCCGCGCGAGCTCACCGGGGTGGTCCAGCAGGGTGTGCACGAAGTTGGGAATCTGCGTCGCGGTGGTCTCGTGCCCGGCGACCAGGATGCCCACGCACAGGTCGACGAGCTCCAGCTCGCTCAGCCGGTCGTCGGCGTCCCGCGCGTCGATCAGCGCCGTCATCAGGTCGTCCTGCGGATCGCGCCGGTGCGCGTCGATCAACTGGGCCATGTAGGCGCGCAGTTCGTCGCGGTTGCGGTCGAACTCCTCGGCGGTCAGTGAGCTGGTCGACAGCGCGGCGTCGCTCCACGCCCGGAACTTCGGCCGGTCCTCGACGGGGACGCCCAGCATCCGGCAGATCACCGCGACCGGTATCGGCAGGGCGAAGCGGTCGACGAGATCGGCGGGCGGCCCGGCGGCCTCCAGCTCGTCCAGCAGATCCTTCGTCAACTCGCGTACCTGCGGCCGGAGTTTCTCCACGTTGCGGACCGTGAACGCCTTGGCGACCAGGGACCGCAGCCGGGTGTGCTCGGGCGGGTCCATGCTCAGAATGCCGCTGTTGCGCTGGCCTTCGGACTGCCGCGGTTCGTCGTGCTCGGCTGCCAGGGCGCGGCTGAACCGCAGATCGCCGAGGACGAGCCTGGCGTCGGCGTAACGGGTGACCAGCCAGGCCGGATCGCCGTACGTCATGCGGACCTGCACCAGGCCGGGGGTGTCGCGGGCCTGCTCGTACGCGTCGGAAAGGCTCAGTGTGTCGGCCGTATTGAAGGGATAGGTGAGGGGCGCTGTGTCGGCTGCGGTCATGGTGACCTCCCTTGTGTAAGCACCTGCTTACAAATGACGTTAGGCCGCCGGCCCCCGTGGGTCAATGACACAAATGGCCGTATCCTGGCGGGCCTTCGGTAAGGAGCGTGGTGATGGCGAAGTCCGCCGAGAGTCCGGCAGGTCAGCCCCGCAGGGACGCGCGGGCCACCCGGCGGCGGCTGCTGGAGGCGGCGGCCGACCTGTTCGCCGAGCGCGGCTACGAAGCGGCGACGGTCCGCGACATCGCGGCCCGTGCCGGCGTCAACCAGGCCCTGCTGTTCCGCTACTTCGGTTCGAAGAACGCGCTGCTCACCGAGGTGATGGCACACAGCGGCCAGGAACAGCTGCGCAACACACCGCCCGAGCAGCTCTTCGAGGTCGCGCTGCGCGGCATCCTCACCAACACCGGCAAGGACCCCCACGACCGTTCGCTCGCCGTCTACCTGCGCTCCATCGGCAGCCACGACGAGGCCGCCGAAGCGGTGCAGGCCCTGGGCGACGAGTACGCGGACACCCTGGCCACGCTCTCCCGGGCCGACGACGCCCCGCTCCGCGCCGACCTCGCGATGGCCTGGCTGCTCGGCATCGGCCTGATGCGGGTGGTCATCGCCAAGGAACCCCTGGCCAGCGCGGACCCCGACGAGGTCTGCACGCTGGTGCGGGGCATGCTGGGCCGGCTCCTGGACGGCCTGCCGCCGCAGGGCGGCGACGAGCGGTGACGACACGGACCAGGCCGGGCCCGGCGCCGTGCCAGGCGGCAGCGGGACACCGGGCGGGGCGGCGGCGATGAACGACGGGGCGTCCTTCCGGGCCGACGCGCAGGACAACGGCCGCATCCAGCAGGCCGGCCGGGACCTGAACATCACCTACCGGTACGGCGCGGACGAGGCGGGCGATGCGGTCCCGCTCGTCCCGGACGACCTGCTGGCCGCCTTCGCCGCGGCGCCGCTGCCCGTACACGTCCTGTCACCGCGGGCGCTCGCCGCGGTCCCGCTGCCCGGGATCCCCGTGGAACGGCTGGAATCAGCCGTAGGCGCGCTGCCGGTCACCGTGGTGGGGACCACGGATGCGGACGGCACGGCGGGCGGGGACGCGGCGCCGCAGGTGCCGTGCATCCGGCCGGACGCCGCCGTCCCGGCACAGGGGGCGCGGCGCCTGCCCGACGAGGCCCGTGCCCGGCTCGACTCCTGCGCCGCCGCGTTGCTCGACCGCGCCCTGCTCCGCGCGGCCGAAGGCACCGCGCCCGACCTGCTCGCACCGCACGTACGGGCACTGCTGTGGCGCTCCGGCGGTGACCGCACGGCGGCACTCGCGGCCGGGCGCCGGGTCCGGGACGCGTACCGGTGGTGCGGCCGGTACGAGGAGGCGCTGCCGTTCGCCGCGCGGATCGCGGAGTGCGCCCCGGCCGATGACGCGCCCGGCGGCCTGCGGATCGCGGACGGCCTGGCCCTCGGCGAACTGCACACCCGCTGCGGCGACTTCGCCGAGGCCGACGCCGTGCTGCGGCCCGTGCTGGCACAGGCCGAGCAGGAGGTGAGCGCCCGTGGGCTGACCCTGGCGGGGCACACCGGGCCGAGCCTGGCCGAACTGTTCCGGGAGAACGTGGCCGGCCCGTTCACCGGCAAGCTGTCCACCGTCGACTGCGAGGTGCTCGCGCGCGCCGCCGACGTGCTGTACGCGGTGGCCGACGCCCGGTACGGGCTGCGGCGCTACGCCGAGAGCGAGCGGCTGCTGCACTCGGCCGCCGGGCTGCGCTGGCGGGTCCTGGGCGGGGCGCATCCGGCGCGGATGCTCGCCCAGCTGAGCCGGGCCAGGGCGCTGGGCAGGCAGCGCCTGTGGCACGAGGCCATGTCCCTGGTCCACGACGCCCTCGCCTTCCGGGACGCCGACGCGCTGGACCGGGACCATCCGCGCGACGGCGCGCTGGTGCGCTCCCTGCACGCCGAGGTGACGGCGGCTGCGGTCCGCTCGCTGCGCGAGGAGGGCACCGCCCGCACCCGGGGTGTCGGGATCTTTCCGGCGCCCGTGGTGCGCTTCCTGGACTCGACCATGGGCAACGGCAAACCGGAGAAGCTCACCTCCCACGACGCCGGGCGGCTGGCGCGCGAGGCGGCGGACGCCTGCGAGCGCGCCTTCGGCCCCGGCCACCCACGGACCCGGGCGGCCCGGGAACTGCTGGAGGGGGAGACCGGCGACGGGGCGGCGGCTCCGTAGCGGGGCCGCCCCCCCCGTGCTCCTCAGGCGGGGCGGCCCGGCGTGAGGGACGATGGAGGGACACTGCGACCGTCGTCGCCGACCCTTGCGGAGCGCCCCCATGGATTACCCGGAAGGCTATGAGCTGGTGTTTCAAGCGGCTGCCGTCGAGGACGACGTCGTGATCGTCCGGCGTACGGCGGCTGCGGGCGCGGGCGGGTACCCGATCTACGAGGACGAGACCGGGATCGTCCGTGCGGAGATCAGCGAGCGTGGCGAGGTCCGCATGCTCGCCAGCGGCGGCCACCAGGACATCGGCGTTCCCCTCCTCGTCCGCCCGCTCACACCCTGAGGCCGGGCCGCGGCGTCCCGGGGTTTCAGCAGGTCGGGCGGTAGGGGACGGTCGGCAGGTAGGAGCGCCACTCCGCCGGGGACAGGCCGCCGCGGGCGCGCCGGCACAGGGTGCGGGCGGCGCGGTCGGGGGCGGCGGTGTAGGTCTGGAGCGGGGTGTGCCGGCCGGCCGTGCGCAGGCTCTTCCCGTCGGGGGTGAAGGCCACGGCGAGCAGCGGATCGCCGGGCAGGGTCGGCAGGGCGTCGCCCAGGGGCTGGTTGGAGCCGGTGTCCCACAGCCGCAGGGTGCCGTGGTCGCCCGCCGTCGCCAGGGTGTCACCGTCGGGCGCGAACGCGAGGGCCGTGACGGCCTCTTGACCGCCCGCGCCGCTTCCGCCCTCGGTGGCAGGCAGCTCCCCGAGGCGGCGCTCGGCCCGGCCGTCCCAGAGGGTGACCCGGCCCGCCGAGTCGCCGGCGGCCAGCAGGCGGCCGTCCTGGCTGAAGGCGATCACCGTGGTGGTCCCGCCGGTCAGCGACTGGCGGGAGACGCGGCGGGAGCTGAGGCCGACGAGCCTGCCCGAGGTGTTCGCGCCCACCCCGATGACGAAGCGGCGGCCGTCGGGATGGGCCGCCAGCAGCTGGCCGCTCACCGTGCCGAGCGAGCGGACGGTGGTCTTGCCGGTGTCCCAGACCTTGACGGCTTCGGCGCCGTCGGAGAGCAGCAGGGACCTGCCGTGCGCGGTGAACAGCGCCTGCGACACCCGGGTGCCGCCCCGGCCCTTCAGCGCCGGGGGAGTGGCGACCGGCCGGCGGGTGTCCGCGTCCCACACGTGGACCCGTCCGTCCACCGGCAGATGGCGACGCCCGCCCACCTGCGACGCGGTCTCGGCACCGTAGGCCAGCCGGCGTCCTCCGGGCCCGAAGGAGAGGAAGGGGAAGATCTCGCACCGGTCGTGCGGGGAACTGACCTGCGGCGTGCAGGGTTCGCGCGCGGGCAGCGTCGTCGTCTTCCCGGTGCGCGCGTCCAGCAGCCGGAACTCGGCGCCGCCGTCCCTCTCCCGTGCCGTGGCGAGCCGGTCGGCGCCGGCGCTGAACTCGGCCTCCGCCACCGGCGGTTCGCCGGGCGGCCGGGCGGCGGGCGGGGTGAGGGACAGGGTGCGGACCGCGCCGCCGCCGACGTACCGCAGCACCTGCCGGCCGGTGTCCATCCGCAGGTGTGTCACCTCCTCGTTGGGGATGGGGTAGCGCAGCACCGGAGCGCCGGGCCTTCTGGTGCGCCACACGAGGATCTCGTCGGCGTCCCGGCCCGCCAGGAGGCTGCCGTCCGGGCTGAGCTGCATGTCCGTCAGCCCGGAGTGCGCGACCCGCCACAGTCTGCGGCCCGAGGTGAGGTCGCGGGCCTCGGCGCCCGCACCGTCGGCCAGGTTCAGCAGCGCCCGCCCGTCGTGGGTGAACCGGGGCACCCCGGAACCGCACGGCTTCGGCGACCAGGGCAGCCGCTTCCTGCGGTGCCGTGCCACGTCCCACACCTCGGGCGCGGAGTGCGGTGTGCAGACCGCGACGTACCGGTCGTCCGGGCTGACCGCGCCCTCGTAGTACTCCGTCCCGTCCTGCCCGGTGTGCCGGGGCAGTTGCTGCCGGAAGAGCGGGCGGCTGTGCCGCCAGTCCCACAGCTCGAAGGAACCGGGGCTCAGGGACAGCAGCGTCCTGCCGCTGTCGCCGAACACCGGCAGGCCGTCGGCGGCCAGGACGTGCCGTTCCGTCCGGGTGCCGGTGGTGCGGAACACGCGCAGGCCGCCCGGGTTGTGCTCCATGGCGACGGCCCCGCCGTCCCGCGTGGCCGCCTGGAGCAGGTGCAGGGAGATGTCCGCCGCGGTGGCCCGGTGGGACGGGAGTTCGCGGTGGGTGCGGACGTCCCAGCGGCGTATGCGGTCCCGGTCGGGGTACAGGAGGGTGCGCCCGTCGTCGGTGAGGACGGGGTCCGACGCCTCGTCCGACGGGTTCGTCCCGTCCGGCAGCGGCATGGCGTCCACCTCGCGCCGCGCCAGCGCGCCCAGGACCGCCCCGCGGGTCTCGGGGGTACGGGCCAGCCGCCAGGCGGCGACGCTCAGCCGGGTGGCGCGCACCGGGTCGGTGGCGCGGAGACCGGCGGCGACGGAGGCGATGCGGCGGGCTTCGGACTGGGTGTGCTGCCGGTCGGTGTCGCGCTTCTGCTGCCAGGCGAGGGTGCCCGCCACCAGGAGCAGCGCGCACAGCGTGGCCAGCGCGGCGAAGGCGCCACGGGTACGGCGTGCGGCGCGGGCCGCGTGGGCGCGCTCCGCCGCGCGGGTGTCGAGGCCCGCGTCGAGGAAGGCCGCCTCCAGCGGGTTCAGCGCGCCGCGCTCGTCGGCGGTGAAGCTCTCCTGCGCGCGGGCCAGCCGGGTGCCGCGGTAGAGGGCGCCGGGGTCGCGGTCGAGTTCCTGCCAGGCGGCGGCGTCGCGGGTGAGTTGCCGGTGCAGCCGCATCCGTTCGCGTTCCTCGCCGATCCAGCCGTGCAGGCGCGGCCAGGCCGTGATGACCGCTTCGTGGGCGAGCCTGACGTGGCCGTCGTCCAGGGTGAGCAGCCGGGCGCGGGCCAGGCGGTCGAGGACGGCGGCGCTGTCGGCGCCGCCCTGAAGGCGGTCGAACTCCGCGCGCGGGGCCGGGCGGTGGGTGTCCTGGGTGCCGTTGCCCGGCGCGACGAGGCGCAGCAGGACGTGCCGCGCGAGGTCGGCCTGCGCGGGGCCGAGCCGGTGGTAGGCGTCATCGGCGGTGCGCGCGATGGCGCCGTGCAGGCCGCCGGCCGCTTCGTACGCCTGGAGTGTCAGGGTGCGTCCGCGCCGCCGGTGCCAGGTCTCCCGCAGGGCGTGGGAGAGCAGCGGCAGCGCGCCCGGTTCGTGCTCGACGTCCTCGACGATGCGGGCGGTCAGGTCCCGTTCGACGGTCAGCCCGCAGGCGGTGGCGGGGCGCACCACGGCTTCCCGGTACTGCGCGCGGTCCATGGGGCCGACCAGCAAGGTGGCGTCCTTGAGCGCGGTGACCAGGCCGCCGTGCTGGGCGCAGCGCCCGAAGAAGTCGGCCCGTACCGCCAGGACCACCCGCAGCCGGCTGTCGGCTCCGCGGGCGGTGAGCAGCCGCTCCAGGAACGCGTCCCGCTCCCCGGGGTCGGCGCAGAGGGTGAACAGTTCCTCGAACTGGTCGACCAGCAGCCAGGTTTCGCCCGGCCCGGCGGCCGGCTCCAGGCGCCTGTCGTGGGCGAGCGGATGCGGCCCCGGGGTGAGGATGCGGACGGCCGTCGGCGGGACCTCGCCGTCGTCCGTCGTCCGGCGGACGCGGGGGACCAGGCCGGCCCGCAGCAGGGAGGACTTTCCACTGCCCGACGCCCCCACCAGGGCGCTGACGCGGTGCCCGCGGGCCATCCGCGTCAGCTGCGAGGTGAGTTCGTCGCGGCCGAAGAACAGTTCCGCGTCGCCCGGTTCGAAGCGGGCGAGGCCGCGGTAGGGGGGATCGGCGTCCTCGTCGTGCGGCGCGGGCAGCCTGGCCAGTTCCTCGTCGGCCTCCTCCCACCGCTGCCGCCAGTACCCGGCGTCCCCCTGGCAGGCGCTCACGTAGGCGAGCAGGACCGGCAGCGTCGGCAACCGCTCACCGGCGGCGGCCTGCGACAGCGTCCCCGCGGAGTATCCGGCGCGGCGCGCCATGGCCCGGTAGGCGGGGGTGCCGGCCTCGTCGCGGAGCTTGCGCAGTTCGTGGGCGAACCGCTGCACCGGTCCCGACTGCGGATCGATCGGATTCTCCGGGCGCCCCACGCGTCACTCCCCATTCCCCGTCGGCACGAACGGCCACCCTAAGGACGGCGCGGACGGCGGGCAACTGCGGTCGCGGCTCACTTCACCATTGATCGGTGCTGCTCAGAGCGCTGCCAAACAACTCCGGCGGTGATGGAATCGGGTTGTTCCGACGCGGCGCCGGCAGTCCTGCCCATGGCGCCGTGCGGGGACCGGGGCTCCGCTCGGAGGTGTGGGTGTCCGTGATCGCGAGCTTGCGCGGCGAGCGCCGAGGCCCGTACGGGGGTCGGGCCCGGCGACCGCGGGACGCACGGCGCGGGGGAGATCCGGACGGCCCGGGGGAGGGAGGCAGCAGAGCCTCCCTCCCCGTGTGTGCGGGCCACCGCGGGCGGCGCGTTCCGGTCAGAAGTCGTACGGCTTGGCGGTGTTCCAGTTCGTGACGTCGGCTTCGGACCAGCTGAACTTCGACGCGGCGCCCTTGCCGTCGCGCGCGTCGCGCTCCACGGCAGGTCCGGTGTCGCCGGTCCGGTCGCGCAGGGCTATGGACACGTTCGTCGACGTGTGGGCGCCGGAGCCGTAGGCGAAGAGGTTCACGGCGGAGTAGACCGTGCCGCCGGGCCGGATCGTGATCCGCTTCCCGCTGCCCGGGGCGTCCTTGGACGAGTGGCCCAGGGCCTTCGATGCGTCCCCGAGCATGACGGACGGGTACGACGTGACCCAGCAGGGCTCGCTGCCGGCGTTCCGCGCGGTGATCAGCAGGTGCTCGCCCTGCTGCTTCGGGAACCGGTGCCGCACGCCGTACGAGATCTCGTTGCCGTGGCACTGCCCGTCCTGGGCGGTGGTGGCCTTGCCGGAGCCGTCGTGCGCGCCGGAACCCGAGGTGCCCTGATCGCCGGAGACCGGGGACGAGTTCGCCTCCGCACCGCCGCCCTGCGCCGTCGCCGAGGTGCCGGCAGTGCTGCGGCTCGCGTCGGCCTTCGTGCCGCCGGCGCCGTCCGAGCCGCCGCATGCGGTCAGGCTCAGGGCCAGGGCGGCGGTGGCGGCGGCCAGGACGGTGGTGCGGATGCGGGTCGTACGCATGAGACTTCCCCCGGGTCGGGTGGGGCGCAAGAGGTTTCCTGCTCCGGAACCAGCTTGGCCGGTCCCGTTGGCGTTCCACTCACGTCTCGCTTACGTCCCACTGACACCGCGCATCCGCACGCTCCACGGACGTCACGGCCGGTGGCTCAGCTCCGCTCCAGGAGCCGCATCACCGCCGTGTCGTACCGCGCCTGGAGCTCCACGTCGGCCGACACCCGCAGCAGCACGCCCAACGCCCGTACCGCACCGTCGTCGTAGCCGCACGCCTCCGCCTCGCGTGCCGCTTCGTCGAGCCGCCGGATGCCCTCCGCCTCCTCGCCCATCCCCAGCAGCGCCTCACCGGCCGCCGTGCGCAGCAGCACCCGGGAGGCCGCCGAGGAGTCCGACGCGTCGTCCAGCGCCTGCGCGGCGATGGACGTGTCCAGGGCCGCCTGCCATTGCGCGGTGTCCAGTTGGTGCCGGCTGAGGTGGTAGAGGGCCAGCCGCTCGGTGTGCCGGTCACCGGCGCCGCAGGCCAGCCGCGCCGCCCGCGCGCAGCCGTCCGCCGCCTCGTCGGGGCTGCCGAGCGCCGCCTGCGCGAGCGACAGGTTGACCAGCGCGGTCGCCTCGCCGCGCGGATCCCCGGCCCGGGAGGCGAGCGCCGGCGCGGCCTCCAGATGGACCAACGCCTCCTGGGTGCGGCCCTCTTCGGTCAGCACCCAGCCGAGCAGCGCGAGGATCCGGGACTGGGCCCGCGGGTCGGCGTCGGCCCGCGCCGCCTCAAGTGCCGTCTCCAGCAAGGGGCTCCAGCCGTCCCGGACCCGCCACACGATCTGCGGCCACAGGGCCAGGGCGAGCCGCCAGGTCCTGCTGTGCAGCCCGGCGGCGTGCGCGGCGGCCACCGCCAGCGTCAGGTCGTCACGTTCGGCCGCGTACCAGGCCATGGCCTGCTCACGGTCCGCGAACTCCCGCACCGCGCACGGCGGGTGGAAGTCGGCGGGCAGCGTGAAGCACGACTCGTCGCCCGGCTCCGCCGCGTCGGCCGCGGCCAGGGCGGTGGCCACACCGTGGTCGAGCACCCGTACCAGGGTGCCGGCGTCCGTGTCGAGGTCGCGCGCGTACAGCCGTACGAGATCGTGCAGCGTCCAGCGGTCAGGACCGGTGCGGGTGAGGAGGTGGGCCGCGGTGAGCCGGTCCAGCGCGGCGTCGGCCGCGGCCAGGCCGGTGCCGGCCAACGCCGCCGCCGTGTAGCGGTCGACGTGCGTGCCGGGGTACCGGCCGAGGTGCGCGAAGTGCTGCGCGGCGTCGGCGGGCAGCCGGCGCACGGTGAGCCGCAGCGCGGCCCGTACGCCGGTGTCCTCCACGTCGAGGAGGCTCAGGCGCCGGGACTCGTCGGACAGTTCGGTGCTCATCGTGCTCAGGGACCGGTCCGGCTGGTCCGCCAGCCGGGCGGCGGTCACCCGCAGCGCCAGGGGGAGCCCGCCGCACAGCTCGGCGAGCCGCCGGGCGGCCACCGCCTCCGCGAGCACCCGCTCCTTGCCGAGCACCGCGGCGAGCAGGGCGGTGCTGTCCTCCGGTTCGAGTACGTCGACGGGCACGGGCCGGGCGGCGTCGGAGGCGATCAGGCCGCGCAGCCGGTCCCGGCTGGTGACCACCGTGACGCAGCGGGTGCCGCCCGGCAGCAGATCCCTGACCTGCTCGGAGCCGCGCGCGTTGTCGAGCACGACGAGGAGCTGGCGGTCGGCGGCGAGGGACCGGAACAGCGCGGATGCGGCGCCTGCCGACTCCGGTATCCGGCGCGGCGCGACCCCCAGCGCCAGCAGGAACTCGCGCAGCACCTCGACGAGGGTCGGCTCGCCGGTATCGCTGAAGCCGCGCAGGTCGGCGTAGAGCAGTCCGCCGGGGAACCGGTCGCGGTTGTGGTGGGCCCAGTGCACCACGAGCGCCGTCTTGCCCACGCCTGCGGGCCCGGTGACCAGGCAGACGGGCGCCTCGCCCGCGGCGGCCCGGGACAGCGCGGTCAGCTCGCCCGCCCGCCCGTGGAAGCCGCGCGGCATGCGGGGGAGCAGATCGATCGTGCCCGGATGCAGCCCTGCAGGCGCCATCTGTGCTGCGCCGGGCGCCGGTTGCGGTACGGGCGCAGGTGCCTGCGGCTCGTCGTCGTGCTCACCGCGCAGCACCACCGCGTAGGCGTCCGCCAGCTCCCGTCCCGGGTCGACCCCCAGCTCGTCGGCGAGCAGCCGCCGGGTGCGGTGGAACCAGTCGAGCGCTTCCGAGCGGCGCCCCGCACGCTGCAGTGCGCGCACCAGCCCGGCGGACAGCGACTCGCGCAGCGGATGGACGGCGGCCTCCGCGCGCAGCACGGCGGCGGCCCGCGCGTGCTCGCCCATCCGCGTGTAGCCGGCGGCCAGCAGCTCCACGGTGGTCAGCCGCAGTTCCTCCAGCGCGTGCGCGGCGGCCTGGAGCGGCTGGCTCGGGTACGCACCGGTCAGCGCGGGCCCCTGCCACAGCGACAGCGCCTCCTGGAACATCGACACCGCGTCGGCAGGCACCCGCTGGCCGCGGGCCAGCGTCACCAGCTCCTCGAAGCGGTGGGCGTCCAGCAGGCTCTCCGGCATCCGCAGCACGTATGCCGCATTCCTGGTGACCAGTTCGACGCCGAACATCTCGGCGTCCGCGCCGGCGAACAGGACCCGCAGGCGCGACACATGGCCCTGGATGACGCTACGGGCCTGCGGCGGCGGTTCGTGGTCCCACAGCGCGGCCGTCAGCTGATCCACCGGAACGGGATGGTTGGGACGTAGCAGCAGGGCGGCCAGCAGGCTGCGCCGCTTGGCGGGACCGAGCGGCAGCTCGCCGACCTCGGTGGCGACGGAAACCGCTCCGAGCAGCCGGAACTCCACTGATGTAACCCCTCCTGCGGAGAAAGAATCAGATTACCGGAGGGTGCGGACCACCGGTCCTGGCAGCCGCGGGCCGGCCTGGCCCTTTCCGGCTGCCCGCCCGTTGCCGGTACGACATCCGCACGCCACCCGGGGTACGCGCCGCCCTGTTGGGCTGTGAGCCTCACCGGCAGCCGGCCGGTGTCATGAGAGGGAACACAGATGACCATGTCGCGTCCGCACCGTCACCGTTGGGCCTGGGGCACCGCCGCGCTCCTCGTCGCCGCCACGGCGGTCCCGGCCATGGCCGCCGCGTCGGACACGGGCGCAGCCGACGCGCCGGCCGCCCTGTCGGCCCACGGCAAGAAGGCGAAGAACGTCATCCTGCTCATCGGCGACGGCATGGGCGACTCGGAGATCACCCTCGCCCGTGACTACACGGTGGGCGCCAACGGCCGGCTGAACATGGACCGCTTCCCGAAGACCGGCGCCTACACGACGTACGCGGTCGACGAGCACGGCAAGCCGGACTACGTCACCGACTCGGCGGCCAGCGGCACCGGCTGGGCCACCGGCCACAAGACCGTCAACGGCCGCATCTCCAAGACCCCGGACACCGACAAGCCGCTGCCGACGATCCTGGAGCTGGCCCAGCGCAACGGCCTGGCCACCGGCTCGGTCACCACCGCCGAACTCACCGACGCCACCCCCGCGGTGCTGGCCTCGCACGTCGGCGACCGCAGCTGCCAGGGCCCTGCCGACATGAAGAAGTGCCCGGCCGACACCCTCGGCAACGGCGGCCTCGGATCCATCGCCGAGCAGAGCGTCAACCACAAGGTGGACGTCCTGCTGGGCGGCGGCAAGGGCCGCTTCGAGCAGACCGTCACCGAAGGCCCGTACAAGGGGAGGACCGTCACCCAGCAGGCCAGGAAGCTCGGTTACCAGGTCGTCACCGACGACAAGGGCCTGCGGGCCGTCAAGGGCGGCAAGCCGGTGCTCGGCCTCTTCGCGCCGGAGACCGTCCCGGTGGAGTGGACCGGCAAGCCCGCCGCGGTCGGCGGCACCGCACCGCAGCGCTGCGTCACCGGCAACCCGGACCGGCCCGCGGGCACCCCGAGCCTGGAGCGTCAGACCCGCAAGGCCATCGACCTGCTGGAGGCCAAGCAGCGCGGCGGGCACGGCAAGAAGCCGGGCAAGGGCTTCTTCCTCCAGGTCGAAGGCGCCTCCATCGACAAGCAGGACCACGCGGCCGACCCCTGCGGGCAGATCGGTGAAACCGCGGCGTTCGACCGTGCCGTCAAGGTCGCCCGCGACTACGCCGCGAAGCACCCCGACACCCTGGTCGTCACCACCGCCGACCACGGCCACAGCAGCCAGATAGTGCCGCTCGAAGCGACCCCGCCCGGCCTGTCCGCCACCCTGGACACCGACGAGGGCGGCCGGCTGAAGGTCAACTACTCGACGAACACCCCCGGCAAGTCCCAGGAGCACACCGGCACCCAGGTCCGCATCGCCGCCCAGGGCCCCCAGTCCGACCGCGTCCTCGGCGTCACCAACCAGACCGATCTGTTCACCACCATCCGCACCGCCCTCACCCTCCGCTGACACCGCAGCCGAAAGGGGCCCGGGGGCGGAACGGTCCGCCCCCGGGCCCCTCACCGGTTCCGGAGCCCGGCGGACGCCTCGGACGTGTCCCGCGCGTCCCGGCTCAGTCCGCCGCCGACGGGTTCTCCGTCCGGCCCTCGCGGGACCACGTGAGCCCTTCGAGCTGTTCGATGCTCTGGTTGAACTCGACCAGCAGCGTGAGGAATTGCTCGGTGCGCCGGCCCGTCCACCCCGTCGCCTCGATGAGGCGGGTGGCCCCCGCGCGGCTGATGGCGCGGTCGGCCTCCAGGCGTTCCAGGCCGAGTGCGGTGGGCCGGAACTTGCGGGCCATCCCGCCGTCGGGATCGGGGATGCGTTCCACCAGGCCGTTCCGGAGCATGGCGCTGACCTGGCGGTTGATGGTGGAGACGTCGACCTGGAAGGTGTGCGCCAGCTCCTTGAGCGTGAGCGGCTCGCCGACTTCGAGACGGGTGAGCAGGACGTAGGCCGAGCGTTCCAGGCTCTGGCCGATGCGGGGGCCGCGGGCGGCGACGAAATGCCGGGACAGCAAGGTCAGCTCCCGCTCCAGATCGCTCAGCCGGCGCTCTTGCTCACTCATGTCCTTGGTCCTCTTCCACCGTTGGTTCCCCCTCATCATCGCGCATGCCATCCCCGCGCCGGGGGCCACCACGACAGAGGTTGTGCACTATGCACCTCATGCGTATGGTGCACATCATGTGCACAGTACCTATCGAGTCCTGTGCGGCTGCCCCTCCCCACGCGTCCCGGGCCCTGGAAGGCGCCGGGCCCTGGCCGAACGCACCCCGCGAACGGCGCGCACCACCCCCGGTCCCGCCTGCCTCTGCCCTTCGGTGCCCCATGGGCACCGGCCCGTCCAAGGAGCCCGCCGTTGTCAGCCAGTTCCACCCGCAGGAGGGGGCCGGGCGCGGTCACCGCCGTGATCGCACTGAGCGGCGTCGTGGTGTCGCTCATGCAGACGCTCGTCGTCCCGGTCATCCCGCAGCTGCCTCGCCTGCTGCACGCCGAACCGTCCGACGCCTCCTGGGTGATCACCGCGACACTCCTCGCGGCAGCCGTGGTGACACCCATCTCCGGGCGCCTCGGCGACATGTACGGCAAACGCCGGATCCTCATCGCCAGCCTGCTCGCGCTCGTCGTGGGATCCGTGGTGTGCGCCCTGTCCGACAGCCTGCTCCCGGCGATCACCGGGCGGGTGCTCCAGGGCCTGGCCACCGGCGTGGTCCCGGTCGGCATCAGCATCCTGCGTGACGAACTGCCGGCCGCCCGCGTCGGCGGCGCCGTGTCACTGGTCAGTGCGACCCTCGGCGTCGGCGGCGCGGTCGGCCTCCCCGTCTCCGCCGCCATCGTCCAATACGCCCACTGGCACGTCCTGTTCTGGCTCTCCGCCGGCCTGGGACTCGCCTGCCTCGTCCTGGTGATCGCCCTGCTGCCCGAATCCCCGCACCGGGCACCCGGACGGTTCGACACCCCCGGCGCGATCGGACTCGCCGCCGGCCTCGTGTGCCTGCTGCTGCCCGTCACCAAGGGCGGCGACTGGGGCTGGACGAGCGGCAGCACCATCGGACTCTTCGCGGGCGGCGCCGTGATCCTGGCGCTCTGGGCGGCCTACGAGATGCGCATATCCCGCCCGTTGGTGGACCTCCGGGTCACCGTGCGCCGGCCCGTGCTGTTCACCAACCTCGCCTCCGTACTCGTCGGCTTCGCCATGTACGCGATGTCGCTGACCCTGCCGCAGCTGCTCCAGTCGCCCGAGGCCACCGGATACGGGCTCGGGCAGTCCACGCTCGCGGCGGGGCTCGCCCTGGCGCCCGGCGGCCTGGTGATGATGGCCCTGTCGCCCGTCTCCGCCCGCGTCACCGCCCGGCACGGTGCCCGCACCACGCTCCTCATCGGCGTCGGTGTCATCGGCGTCGGCTACGGCGCCGGAGTGCTGCTGATGTCCCAGGTGTGGCAGATCGTCCTCACCTCGATGGTCGTCAGCGCCGGTGTCGGCATCGCCTACGCCGCGATGCCCGCCCTGATCATGGACGCCGTACCGGTGACCGAGACGGCGTCGGCCAACGGCGTCAACGCGCTCATGCGGTCCATCGGCACCTCCACGTCCAGCGCGGTGATGGCCGCGATCCTGGCGAACACGACCATGCGGCTCGGCCCCGCCGAGGTACCGGCCGCGGACGGGTTCCGCATGACCTACGTCGTCGCGGTGCTCGCCGCGGCCGTCGGACTCCTCCTCACCCTCGCCGTCCCGCGCCCCCACCGCCCCACCACCGGGCAGGACGCCGGGACCGTCATGGCACACCCCGGAACCCCCACCGGACAACACTGAACGACCAGGAAAACGAAGGGACATGACCATGGAACGCCTCAAGGGCAAGGTCGCGGTCGTCACCGGCGCGGGCAGCGGCATTGGACGCTCAGCCGCCGAACTGATGAGCCGTCAGGGTGCCAGGGTCGTGGTCGCCGACCACGACACCCGAGGTGCCGAGGAGACCGCCGCGACCATCGAAGCCGCGGGCGGCACGGTGCTGCCCTGCACCGTGGACGTCACCGACGAGGGCTCCATCGCCGACCTGGTCGCCGCGGCCGTCGGCGAGTTCGGCGGCCTGCACGTGCTGTGCAACCACGTCGGCGGAACCGACCCGCGCAAGGACCTGGACCTGCTGCGCATGGACATGGACGAGTTCGACCGGGCCGTCGCCCTCAATGTGCGCAGCACCCTCCTGGGCGCCCGGCACGCGGTGCCCCACATGATCCGCGCCGGCGGCGGATCCGTCATCAACACGGCCTCCGTGGCCGCACTCGTCGGCGACGTCCTGCAAACCTCCTACGGCGCCGTCAAGGCCGCGGTGGTCAGCGTCACGAAGTCGATCGCCGTCCAGTACGGGCCGCAGCGGGTGCGCTGCAACGCCGTCGCCCCCGGCGCGGTCATGACCCCCGCCCTGGAGAACAACCTGCCCGCCGACGTCGTCGAAGCGCTGAAGAAGGGCAACGCCCTCCCGTACCTCGGCTCTCCCGATGACATCGGCCACACCATGGTCTTCCTCGCCTCCGACGAATCCCGCTACCTCACCGGCCAACTCCTCGTCGTCGACGGCGGCATGAGCATGCAGTCATCCGCGGCCCCCGGGCGGCGCGCCATGCTTCCCGGATGAGGCCCGGGACGAAGCGGGCACCGGAAAACGGTTCGCCCGGCCGGCGCCGAGGGCGCTAGCGTCCTCGACCGTGACGGCGGCGGAGGACCCGAAGGACCTGGTGCGGCGCGGATACGACGCGCTCTCGGCGCGCTACGACGAGGCGTACGAAGCGGAGTCGAAGTACCGCACCTGGATCGGAACGCTGCGCACCAGGCTCGCGGACGGCAGCCGGGTGCTGGACCTGGGCTGCGGCAGCGGAGTACCCCTCGCGCGGGAGCTGGCGGCGGCAGGGCACCACGTCACCGGCGTCGACATCAGCGGGACGCAGATCCGCCGGGCCCGGGAACGCGTGCCGCAGGCCCGCTTCCTCAGGGCCGACGCCACCTCCGTGGACTTCCCCCTCGCGTCCTTCGACGCCGTCGTGTCCCTCTACGCGCTGATCCACATCCCGCAGCCGGAACAGCGCGCACTGCTGAAGAAGATCGCTTCCTGGCTTCGCCCCGGCGGATGGTTTCTGTGCAGCACAGGACAGCACGAGATGACCGGCACCGACGAGGACTGGCTGGGCAGCGGCGTCGCCATGTGGTGGAGCCACGCGGACGCCGACACCAACCGTGCCTGGATCACCGCCGCCGGCCTGACGGTCGAGCAGCAGGAGTTCGTCCCGGAGGGAGACGGCGGGCACGCACTGTTCTGGGCACGCCGCCCCCGCTGACCGGACCGCCACGGCCCGGTGCCACGACCGACCGCCCGCGGCTCGTGTCCGACACGTCCGCCGCGGTTCCCGCCCGGCTCCTCAGAGCCAGTCCCGCCGCTTGAAGATGAAGTACAGGCTGACGCAGACCACCGCCATCAGCCCGATGGCGAAGGGATAGCCGAACCCCCAGTGCAGCTCCGGCATCTCCTCGAAGTTCATGCCGTAGATGGTGCCGACGAGCGTGGGTGCGAAGAGGATCGCCGCCCAGGAGGAGATCTTTTTGATTTCCTCGTTCTGTTCGAAGCCGGCTTCGGCCAGGGCCCGCATTTCGGCGTTCTGCTGCTGGTTCACCAGGGTCGCGTTGACGGTGAGGATCTCCTGGAGCGCCTGCCGGAAACCGTCCACGCGCTCGGTGATGTGCAGGACGTGATCGGCCACGTCACGCAGATAGCGGCGCAGTTCCTCGTCGATGCCGTATTTCTCGAAACCGGCGGTCAGGCCCTCCAGCATGCCGTTCAGCGGCCGGGTCGCGCGCTGGAACTCCACCAATTCGCGGGAGAGTTCATAGATGCGGCGGGAGACCCGGGGGTCGCCGCCGAAGACCTCGGTCTCGATTTCGTCGATGTCGTTCTGGATACCGGCGACGACCGGCGCATAGCCGTCCACGACGGCGTCGAGGATCGCGTACAGGACCGCTTCGGGGCCGTGCTGGAGGAGTTCCGGGGCGCCTTCCATGCGGCGGCGTACGGCCGACAGGTCGGGGGCGCCGCCGTGCCGCACGGTGATGACGAAATCCGGGCCGACGAACAGATGCAGCTCGCCGAAGTCGACCTCCTCCGGGTCGTCCAGATAGCGCGCGGCGCGCAGCACGACGAACAGGGTGCCGCCGTACCGCTCCAGTTTCGGCCGCTGATGGGCTTCCAGGGCGTCTTCGACGGCGAGCTGATGGAGGTCGAATTCCGAGGCGAGGGTGAGGAGTTCGTCACGGGAAGGGCGCTGCAGCCCGATCCAGGCGAGCGAATCAGAGGTGGCGCGCAGCTGCCGGAAGGTGTCGGAGAGCGTGTCGTGGGTGCTGATGCGGTGACCGTCGCGATAAAGGGCGGCGCTGATCACGCTGCTGGTTTCCGGCGGTGGTTCGGGCGCGCCCGCGGGCTCGTCGACCTCGGCGGGCGGCGGCTCCTGAGCTCGTTTTTTCGCGGGTTTGCGCAGGCCGCGCAGGCCGCGGTGGCGTCGGCCCGGAGTCTCGGAACTCATGAGGAAACGGACCTCCTTCTCGCGGGGGATGAATGGGCACACACCAGCTCGACGCAGGATATCCGCCGAGGCTGTCGGGACTGGTCAGGGCCCATGGTGCAGGATGGGACAGTGATGTGACGCGGTGTGTGCCGCGTCCGGCAAAGTTTGTATGTTTTATCCCTAGAATTGTTCGATGCAGACACCGCAGACAGGCAGTGCTCCCCCGAGTGAGGTGATTCGGTGAACGGCCCCGATGCCACCGATGAGCAGTGGGAAGGGCTCGCCGAGGTCGTCCCACTTCGCAGCAGCAGTGAGTGGCCGTCCTGGCCCGACCACCGCGCCCTCCCCGACGAGGGCCCGGCACAGGAAGCGCGACGCTTCGTCGTCATCCGTGTCCAGATCTTCGCCGACGCGCGCGAGGTCGCCGAGTACCTGATGGCGCAGATCCCGGTCCTGCTGGACCTCAGCAGCGCCGACACCGATGTGGCCAAGCGCATCCTGGACTTCTCCAGCGGAGTCGTCTTCGGACTGGGCAGCGGCATGCACCGCGTCGACACCAATGTCTTCCTGCTCGCACCCCTCGGCACCGAAGTCGCGGAACCGGCAGCGGGCGGCATCCCCCGATCGTAGGAAGCCCCCCGGGCGGAACGGTTCTGTGGGCCGCGCCGTTGGGGCCGCTGCATAGCGTCCCCGGTATGCCAATCGACAGTGCACGTCCCGCGGTCGCCGAGTTACGGCTGTCCGCCTTCAAGAACCACCGCTGCGTCACCCTGCCCATGGGACCGCTGACCTTGCTCGCGGGGCCGAGCGGCAGCGGCAAGTCCAGCGCGCTCCAAGCGTACGAAATCCTCGCCAGGCTGGGCGCAGGAGAGCGGCTGGGACAGGCGGTGGAGGCGGTGCCCGGCGGCGCCACGGCGTGCGTTCCGGCCGGTGCGCGCCCCGACGGGCAGGGCCGCCGCGGCTTCCGCATCGGCTGCACGGTCGACGGGCCGGCCGGCCCGGTCTGCCTCGACCTCGCCATCCAGGCGGAACCCGAACTGCGCATCGTCGGCGAACGGTTGACGGGCGGCGGCGAGACGCTGCTCACCACCGCGCTGACGGACCCGGCGCGGCACGCCGTGCAGGCCGCCTGGTACACGGCGGGCGCGACGCCCGTGACCCGCGCGCCGCTGCCCGACGACCGCCTCGGCACCGCACTGTTGCCGCTGCGCGTCGCGGGCAAGACGGCCGGTCAGCGGATGGTGCTCGCCGCCGCCGAACAGGTCGTCGTCGCGCTCCGTTCGGTGTTCCGCTGCGATCCGCGGCCGGAGTCGATGCGCGGGGCGGGCTCGGTGGCGGAGGTCCCTACGGTTCCCCGGCAACGGTCGGGTACGGAGGCAGCGGCGGGCCCGGAGGTACCTCAGGGCGGACGCGGCCGGGCGTGGGCCGACGCCGTGAGCTGCCGGGGCGGCGAGGGCCGGTTACGGCCGTCCTGCGACAACCTCCCCGCGGTGCTGGAACGGACGAGCAGGGAGTGCACCCAGCGGCACGCCGTCCTGGTCGCCGCCGTACGGGCCGCCTGCGCGGGACCGGTCGACGGGCTGCACGCGGTGCCGCGGCAGTCCGGCGGGGAACGGGCGGGGGAGGCAGCGGCGGTCGCGGCGGACGGTACGGCCGGACCGGCACGGGGCGGCGCGGCGCGGAGCGGTGAGGACACCACGGGGGCACCGGGGCACGGGCGGGCGCTCGTCCCCGCGCCCTGCGCCTCGCCCGGTCTTCAGGCCGTACTCGACCGCGGCACGTGGGGCATGATGCCCGTCGAGCAGCTCGGCGACGGGGAGCTGCGCTATCTCGGCCTCGCCCTGGTGCTGCTCACCGGCCCCGGGGTGCTGGACATGGATCCGGTCGGGGAGATCCCGTCGGCGTTCCAGCAGATGACCGTTGTCGCGGACGGCATGGACCGGTGCATGGACGACCGGCAGGCGGGCGAACTGGTGGCGCTGGCCGTCCGGATGGCGCGGCGCGGCCATGTCCGGCTGCTCGGTACGGTGCGGAATCCGGCGGTCGCCGAGGGGCAGCCCGGTGTCCGGGTGCTTCACCTGGGGGCATGAGTGAGGATGGGGGCATGAGTGACGATCTTCATGCCCTGCAGCGGAGGCTGGCCGAGTTCGCGGCTGCCCGGGACTGGCAGCAGTACCACAACCCCAAGAACCTGGCGGCGGCCCTCAGTGTGGAGGCGGCCGAACTCGTCGAGATCTTCCAGTGGTTGACGCCGGACGAATCGGCGAAGGTGATGGCCGAGCCGACGTCCGCCGGGCGGGTCGAGGACGAGGTCGCCGACGTGCTGGCGTATCTGCTGCAGTTCTGCGAGGCCCTGGGCATCGACGCCCTCGCGGCGCTCGCCGCCAAGATCGAACGCAATGAGTCGCGCTTCCCTGCGGTCCGCTCCGCCCGCCCGGACCGGCCGCGGGGAAGCGAGGGAGAGGGAGAGTAGGGGAGGGAGCGGGTCGGGGCGGGGCGAGTTCTCGGCGCTCTCCCCCGCCTTCGGCCCCCGTCCTCGGCCCCGGCCCATGGCTCGTTCTTGCTCCTCCTCGGTACGTCCTACTCGGCCGCGACCTGGCTCTTCGGCTGATTTCGGCTCCGGTCGCCCGTCCGCCGCGACGAGCCGGCCGCGCGTCGCGAGTCGCCTGTAGGGAACGGTATGGAGGGCTGTGCGGGCGGGACGCCGGTGGCTGGTGTGGTCGGCGGATGGCCGACGAGATGCGAGTGGGCCGTGTGACGCGAGTGAGGCAAGCGGCCACCGCAGGGTGTATGTCACTCTCCGGAGTCACGGATCTTTCCACATCGCCTTGGTTGTCCACAGATTTGCGAATTCCCCTGGCGTTTTCGGCTGTTCACCCTCACTCTGGGTAGTGGAAAGAGTGTGGGGTGATGCTGGGTGACGACGAAGGGAGGAACGCGCATGGACGCGATGCGGATCATCGCGGCCAGTCGGCGCGGTCTGGCAGAGGCGAGCACGGTGCACGAAGTGATCGTCGAGGCTTGGCAGGCGCAAGCCCTGGCCGAGGCGGTCGGAAGTCATCTCGCGATATTCGGGCCGTACGAAGTGCGGTCCAGGGCACGCGGGTTGGGCGATGCGGGCGGGCGGTCCAGCGGGGGACTGCTGCGCCCGGCACCGAGAACGGGCGGGCTGCGGGCGGCTCAGCTGACCGAAGTGCGTGACGTCCGGGGCGCCTTGACCGGTCTGCGGGGACTGCTGCGAGAGGTGTGCGAGGCGCTGGTGAACGTCGTGTGTTCGGCGGACGAGGAGGGGATGTACTGGACCTGCGTGGAAGCGATGGACACGGCGGACGAGTCGAGCGACCGCGTCACCGGCATATTGGAGAAACTGGAGGTGCGGGACCGGAACCTTGCCTGAGCGGACCTTATCCGAGTGAACCGCTTGAGTGGACCGCCTGAGCGAACCGCCTGAGTGGGCCGCCTGAGCCGGATCGGACAGCTCGGCAGCGCTCCGGCGCCCCACGTCGCCACCGTTCGTTGTCTGCCGTCTGCCGTCTGCCGTCTGCCGTCTGCCATTGCCTCCGTTCGGTGTCGGGGTGTCTCCGCCGCGGTTGCGGGCCTCGCCCCCGCATTCGAATGCGGCATCGTCCCGACGTCGCCATCGGCTTCGAAACCGTCAACTTGGCGCCCCTTCGCGGGTCTGGCGCCCGCGGCGTTCGGCGCGCTGTTGACGACGCCCGGCCCCGTGGCTGCCGTCGCCGGCACGGCCGTCCGCCGGTCCATCGGCGCTACCGCTACGGCTACGGCTACCGCTGCCACTGCCAGTGCCCCGCGCGGCGCCCGACGTCATGTTGCCCCCCCCGCGCGTCGGAAGACGTGAGGCAGTGACTGCCCCCCGCCAACCGTGATGAGCTTCGACGGATGCGACACATCCCCCTCCGGGTTGATGGGAACGGGAGGGGGCAATGGGAGCGAGATGCCCCCTCCCATTCCCTCCCATTCCTTCCCTGAAGCTTTCCGTGAATTACGGATTGCGGGCAGGTTCGGCGACCCATCCCCCCCATCAACTGCCCTGGTTTTGAAGGGTATTTGGTCCAGGAGGGGGTGGACGGGGCGAGGTAGTTTTGCCCGGAACTCCGTGCGGGCGGAAATTCGTGCGGACGGAGGTTCCTGCGGATGGACACGCGTCCCGGCGGAATTCTGTTCCGGCGAATTCCCGCATCCAGGATGGCGAGTCGGGACGGATGACGGATAGCGGATGGCCGAGCCCGTACGGCTGTGTCTCGCGCCCGAGACGCCCGCTACGGCAGCCGAGGTGCCAGTTACGGCCCCGGATGTGCCCGTCCGGCCCGCCGGTGGCGACACGCCGTAGCGGTGTTGTGGGCGTGGAGCGGGCAGGATGGAGGCATGGATCTACGCATCTTCACGGAGCCTCAGCAGGGGGCTTCCTACGACACGCTTCTTACCGTCGCCAAGGCCACCGAAGACCTCGGCTTCGATGCCTTCTTCCGGTCCGACCACTATCTGTCGATGGGTAACGCCGATGGCCTGCCCGGTCCGACGGACGCCTGGATCACGCTGGCGGGTCTGGCCCGCGAGACCCGGCGGATCCGTCTGGGCACCCTCATGACGGCCGGTACGTTCCGTCTGCCCGGTGTGCTGGCCATCCAGGTGGCCCAGGTCGACCAGATGTCCGGCGGACGCGTCGAGCTGGGCCTCGGGGCCGGCTGGTTCGAGGAGGAGCACAAGGCGTACGGCATTCCGTTCCCGAAGGAGAAGTTCGCCCGGCTGGAAGAGCAGCTGGCGATCGTCACCGGCATGTGGGCCACCGAGGTCGGCCAGGAGTTCTCCTACGACGGCACCCACTACCAGCTGGAGAAGTCGCCCGCGCTGCCCAAGCCAGCCCAGGACAAGCTGCCGGTGCTGATCGGCGGCCACGGCGCGACGCGTACGCCGAGGCTGGCCGCGCTCTACGCCGACGAGTTCAACATCCCCTTCGCCTCGCTGGAGGACAGCGAGCGGCAGTTCGGGCGGGTGCGCACGGCTGCCGAGGTCGCCGGGCGCAAGGGGGACGACCTGGTGTACTCCAGCGCCCTGGTCGCCTGCGTCGGCAAGAACGACGCGGAGGTCGCGCGCCGGGCCGCGGTCATCGGGCGCGAGGTGGACGAGCTGAAGGCCAACGGCCTCGCAGGTTCGCCCGCCGAGGTCGTCGACAAGATCGGCCGCTATGCCGCGATCGGCGCCTCGCGGGTCTACCTCCAGGTGCTCGACCTCGATGACCTGGACCACCTGGAGCTGATCTCCGCACAGGTGCAGTCGCAGCTGAACTGACGCCCCGGCCCCGCCCCGCTCCGGCCTGCGGCCCGGCCCCTGCCCCGGCCTGCCGCCCGGCGCCTGCCCCGGCCTGCCGCCCGGCTCCTGCCCGGCCTGCGGCCCGGCCTCCGTCCCGGCCCGTCACCCGGCCCTCGCGCCGGGTGACGCCGGAAGGCCGTGGGGAGGGGCGGCGGGGGAGAAAACCGTTGGGACAGCCGTCCGGTTGCGGCGATACTCGGACGGGTGTTCCTGACGATAAGTACCACCGGCAGCACCGACCGCCCCGCGACCGACCTCGGGTACCTCCTGCACAAACACCCCGACAAGGCGCAGCAGTTCTCGACGGCGTACGGCACCGCGCACGTGGTCTACCCCGAGGCGGATGCCCAACGCTGCACCGCCGCACTCCTGTTGGAGGTCGACGCGGTCTCCTTGGTGCGCCGGGGCAAGAGCCGTGGCGGTCCGCCGGATTCGGCGCTCGGCCAGTACGTCAACGACCGGCCGTACGCGGCGTCCTCGCTGCTGGCCGTGGCGCTGCGCAGCGTCTTCGGCACCGCCATGAAGGGGGAGTGCGCGGCGCGCCCCGAGCTGCCGGGCCGGGCGATGCCGCTGCGCATCGAGGTGCCGGTGCTCCCGGCCCATGGCGGCGCGGAGCTGGTGAGTGCCCTGTTCCGGCCGCTGGGGTGGTCGGTCACGGCCGAACCGCTGCCGCTGGACGAGACGTTCCCGGAGTGGGGCGAATCGCGCTACGTCCGTCTGGTCATCGAAGGCGAGCTGACACTTGCCGAGGCGCTGCGGCATCTGTATGTGCTGTTGCCGGTGCTGGACGACGCCAAGCACTACTGGGTGTCGGACGACGAGGTCGACAAGTTGCTGCGGGCCGGGGGCGGCTGGCTGGAGAGCCACCCCGAACAGCGGCTGATCGCCGACCGGTACCTCGCCAGGCGACGCTCGCTGACCCGTACGGCGCTGGAGCGGCTGGCCCTGGAGCGGTTGGCGGAGGCGGACGACGCGGACGCGGGGGACATCGACAACGCGGTGGACGAAGCGGCCGACACGGACGAGAAGCCGGTGCCGCTCGCCGTCAGGCGGCGGGAGGCGATCCTCGCCGTGCTGCGGCAGGAGCAGGCCGCGCGGGTGCTCGATCTCGGCTGCGGGCAGGGCCAGTTGATCGCCGAGCTGCTCAAGGACGGACGCTTCACCGAGGTCGTCGGGATGGACGTGTCGATGCGGGCGCTGCACGAGGCCGGGCGCAGGCTGCACCTGGACCGGATGTCCGAGCGGCAGTCGGCGCGGGTACGGCTCGTGCAGGGGTCGCTCGCGTACACCGACGCGCGGCTCAAGGGGTACGACGCGGCGGTGCTGAGCGAGGTCGTCGAGCATGTCGACCCGGAGCGTCTTCCGGCGCTCGCCTACGCGGTGTTCGGCGCCGCACGGCCCCGTACGGTCGTGGTGACGACGCCGAACGCGGAGTACAACGTGCGCTGGGAGACGCTGCCCGCCGGTCAGGTGCGCCACCCGGATCACCGTTTCGAGTGGACCCGGGAGGAGTTCGGGCGCTGGGCGTCCCAGGTCGCCGAGCGGCACGGCTACGCCGTCGCCTTCCACCCGGTGGGCCCCGACGACCCCGAGGTGGGGCCGCCGACCCAGCTCGCGTGCTTCACCCGCGCGGACGCGGGAGAGGGACGCACCGGCACAGCCGGCCGGCACGGCACGAGCGGCCGGAACCACTACGTGAGGACAGCGGAGGGCGCGGCATGAGCGACACGGACCGTACCCGGCGGCGGCACGACGACGGCAGTGCCGCACCCGGCCCGCGGCGGGAGTTGCCCGTCCCTGACCTTTCGCTGGTGGTGCTGATCGGCGCCACCGGGTCGGGCAAATCGACCTTCGCCGCGCGCAACTTCCGGCCCACCGAGGTCCTTTCGTCCGACGTCTGCCGTGGTCTTGTCAGCGACGACGAGAACGATCAGGCAGCCAGCGGCGACGCGTTCGACGTGCTGCACTACATCGCGGGCAAGCGGCTGGCGGCCGGCCGTCTCACGGTCGTGGACGCCACCAACGTGCAGTCCGCCGCCCGTACACAGCTGGTCGAGCTCGCCCGTGAGCACGACGTGCTGCCGGTCGCCGTCGTGCTGGACATGCCCGAAGCGCTCTGCGCCGAACGCAACGCCGCCAGGTCCGACCGGGCGGGTCTGCCCCGCCGCGTCATCCAGCGGCACCAGCGTGAACTGCGGCGCTCCCTGCGGCACTTGGAGCGCGAGGGGTTCCGCAAGGTGCACGTGCTGCGCGGCCCGGAGGAGGCCGAGGCCGCCCAGGTCGTCACCGAGCGGCGCTTCAACGACCTGCGGCACCTCACCGGCCCCTTCGACATCATCGGCGACATCCACGGCTGCCGCGCCGAGTTGGAGAGCCTGCTGACCGCGCTCGGCTACGCCTTCGCCCGCGACGCCTCGGGCCGCGCCGTGGACGCCGTCCACCCCGAGGGCCGTACCGCCGTCTTCGTCGGCGACCTCGTCGACCGCGGCCCCGACAGCCCCGGTGTGCTGCGGCTGGTGATGGGCATGGTGGCGGCGGGCCACGCGCTGTGCGTGCCCGGGAACCACGAGAACAAGCTCGGCCGTTACCTCAAGGGCCGTACCGTCAGGCCCACGCACGGCCTCGCCGAGACCATCGAGCAGCTCGACAAGGAGGACGACGCCTTCAGGTCCGAGGTCGCGGCGTTCATCCAGGGGCTGGTCAGCCACTACGTCCTGGACGGCGGCGACCTCGTGGTCTGCCACGCGGGGCTGCCGGAGAAGTACCACGGCCGGACCTCGGGCCGGGTGCGGTCGTTCGCGCTGTACGGCGACACGACCGGGGAGACCGACGAGTTCGGGCTGCCGGTGCGCTACCCGTGGGCGGAGGAGTACCGCGGCCGGGCGGCCGTCGTCTACGGCCACACGCCCACCCCGCGCGCCGACTGGCTCAACAACACCCTCTGCCTGGACACCGGTTGCGTCTTCGGCGGCGCGATGACGGCCCTGCGCTGGCCGGAGCGCGAACTGGTCGATGTGGCTGCCGAGCGCGTCTGGTACGAGCCGGTGAAGCCGCTGGCCAGCGAGGCGCCGGGCGGTGCGGACGGCCGTCCGCTCGACCTCGGGGACGTGGCGGGCCGACGCGTCGTGGAGACCCGCCACATGGGCAGGCTCGCGGTCAAGGAGGAGAACGCCGCGGCGGCGCTGGAGGTGATGAGCCGCTTCGCCGTCGACCCGCGGCTGCTGCCCTACCTCCCGCCGACCATGGCGCCCTGCGCCACGTCGAAGGAGGACGGCTACCTGGAGCACCCGGCCGAGGCGTTCGCCGCCTACCGCGCCGACGGCGTACGCGAAGTGGTGTGCGAGGAGAAGCACATGGGCTCGCGCGCGGTGGTCCTCGTCTGCCGGGACGGCAATGTCGCGCGCGAGCGGTTCGGTGTGCCCGAGGGCCCGTCCGGGGCGCTCTACACCCGCACCGGACGGCCGTTCTTCGACGACCCGCGCACCACGGACGCCCTCGTCGGCAGGCTCCGCGACGCCGTGGAGAAGGCCGGTCTGTGGGCGGAGCTCGACACCGACTGGCTGCTGCTGGACGCCGAGCTGATGCCGTGGTCCCTCAAGGCCACCGGGCTGCTGCGCAAGCAGTACGCGGCGGTGGGCGCGGCATCGGCGGGGGTGTTCCCCGGCGCGCTCGGCGCCCTGGAGGCGGCGGCCGGCCGTGGGGTCGACGTGACGGCCCTGCTGGCGCGTCAGCAGGGCAGGGCGGCGGACGCGGCGGCCTTCACCGCGGCCTACCGCCGGTACTGCTGGCGGGTGGACGGCACGGCCGGGCCCGGCGCCCAGGACCCGTCAGGTGCCGTGGCCCAGGGCCCGTCCGGCATCCGGCTGGCCCCGTTCCAGATCCTCGCCGTCCGGGGCCGCAGCCTCACGGACGTCCCGCACACCGCACAGCTCGCGTGGCTCGACCGCCTCGTCGCGGCGGACGCAGCCCCTGAGGGCGGCTCCGGGCTGCTCACCGCCACCCGCAGGCTTCTCGTCGACACCGAGGACGCGGCGTCCGTCGCGGCGGGTACCGACTGGTGGCTCGGGCTCACCGCGGACGGCGGCGAGGGCATGGTCGTCAAGCCCGTGCAGGCGCGGCTGCGGGGCGCCGACGGCCGCCTCGTGCAGCCGGGCGTCAAGTGCCGTGGTCGCGAGTACCTGCGGATCGTCTACGGTCCCGAGTACACCCGCCCGGAGAACCTGAGCCGGCTGCGCGCCCGTCACCTGGGCCACAAGCGCTCCCTGGCGCTGCGCGAGTACGCGCTCGGCCTGGAGGCGCTGGACCGGCTGGCGGACGGCGAGCCGCTGTGGCGGGTGCACGAAGCGGTGTTCGCCGTGCTCGCGCTGGAATCGGAGCCGGTGGATCCGCGGTTGTAGGGCCGGACGCCCGGTGGGCGGCGCGCGCCGCCCACCGGGCGTCCGGGTGCGCTTTCCCGCCCAGGGGTGGCCGACATCGTCGGACGGCGTTCGCCGCTGGGCGGAAAAGGCCAAGATGGGGAGATGGGATTCCATGTCGATTCCGAGGCCGGGCGGCTGCGCCGCGTCATCCTGCACCGCCCCGATCTGGAGCTGAAGCGGCTGACGCCGACGAACAAGGACGCGCTGCTCTTCGACGACGTGCTGTGGGTCCGCAGGGCGCGGGCGGAGCACGACGGGTTCGCCGACGTGCTCAGGGACCGTGGGGTGGACGTCCACCTCTTCGGGGACCTGCTCGCGGAGAGCCTGGAGATCCCGGCGGCGCGGGCGCTCGTCCTGGACCGGGTCTTCGACGAGAAGGAGTACGGGCCGCTGGCCACCGGGCACCTGCGGGCGGCGTTCGACGAGCTGCCGGTGCCCGAGCTGGTCGAGGCGCTGGTCGGCGGGATGACCAAGCGGGAGTTCCTGGAGCGGTACCCCGAGCCCACGTCGGTCCGCTTCCACGTGATGGATCTGGACGACTTCCTGCTGGGACCGCTGCCGAACCACCTCTTCACGCGGGACACGTCCGCCTGGGTCTACGACGGGGTGTCGATCAACGCCATGCGCTGGCCGGCCAGACAGCGCGAGACGGTGCACTACGAGGCGATCTACCGGCACCATCCGCTGTTCCAGGACGAGGAGTTCCACGTCTGGTCGGAGGGGCAGGCGGACTACCCGTCGACGATCGAGGGCGGCGACGTGCTGGTGCTCGGCAACGGCGCGGTGCTGATCGGGATGAGCGAACGGACCACCCCGCAGGCCGTCGAGATGCTGGCGCGCGGGCTGTTCGCCGCCGGGTCGGCGCGCACCATCGTGGCGCTCGACATGCCCAAGCGCCGTGCCTTCATGCACCTGGACACGGTCATGACGATGATCGACGGCGACACCTTCACGCAGTACGCCGGTCTCGGCATGCTGCGCTCGTACACCATCGAACCGGGCTCGGGCACGCAGGACCTCAAGGTCACCGACCACCCGCCGGAGCACATGCACCGCGCCATAGCGGCTGCGCTGGGCCTGGACGACATCCGCGTGCTGACCGCCACCCAGGACGTGCACGCGGCGGAGCGGGAGCAGTGGGACGACGGCTGCAACGTGCTGGCGGTGGAGCCCGGGGTGGTGGTGGCGTACGAGCGGAACGTCACCACCAACACGTTCCTGCGCAAGCGGGGGATCGAGGTCATCACGATCCCGGGCAGCGAGCTGGGGCGGGGCAGGGGCGGGCCGCGCTGCATGAGCTGTCCGGTGGTGCGGGACGCCGTGCCGGGCGCGGGGTGACCCGGCCGCGGCGCCGGCGGAGCGGCCCGGGAGGATGCCGTCGGAACGGCTCCGCACACCAGCCTGAATAGAGATACATCTGTTCGTATATACTTCCAGGATCCGAGTCCCCGTACGCCGCGAACCAGGAGCCCACCCATGGCGATAGACCTCACCGGCCGCCACTTCCTCAAGGAGCTGGACTTCAGCGCCGAGGAGTTCCGCCGGCTGATCGACCTGGCGGCCGAACTGAAGGCCGCGAAGCGCGCCGGTACCGAAATCGCGCGCCTGCGGGGCCGCAACATCGCCCTGATCTTCGAGAAGACCTCGACCCGCACCCGCTGCTCCTTCGAGGTCGCCGCCGCCGACCAGGGTGCGTCGACCACCTACCTCGACCCGTCCGGCTCGCAGATCGGGCACAAGGAGTCGGTCAAGGACACCGCCCGCGTCCTGGGCCGGATGTTCGACGGCATCGAGTTCCGCGGCAGCCGGCAGTCGGACGTCGAGGAACTGGCCGCGCACGCCGGCGTCCCCGTCTTCAACGGGCTCACCGACGACTGGCACCCCACCCAGATGCTGGCCGACGTGCTGACCATGGTCGAGCACGGCAACGGCCGCCCGCTGACGGAGACCGCCTTCGCCTACCTCGGCGACGCCCGCAACAACATGGGCAACTCCTACCTCGTCACGGGCGCACTCCTCGGCATGGACGTCCGGATCGCGGCACCGCGGCAGCTGTGGCCACACGAGGAGGTCGTCACCCGCGCCCGTGCGCTCGCCGAGGCGAGCGGCGCGCGGATCACCCTCACCGACGACGTCGCCGAAGGGGTGCGCGGCGCCGACTTCGTCACCACCGACGTGTGGGTCTCGATGGGCGAACCCAAGGAGGTCTGGGACGAACGGATCGCGCTGCTCGCCCCGTACGCCGTGACCATGGACGTGCTGCGCGCCACGGGCAGGCCGGACGTGAAGTTCCTGCACTGCCTGCCCGCCTACCACGACCTGGGTACCGCGGTCGGCCGGGAGATCCACGAACGGCACGGCCTGACCTCGCTCGAAGTCACCGACGAGGTCTTCGAATCCGCCCACTCCGTCGTCTTCGACGAGGCGGAGAACCGCATGCACACCATCAAGGCGGTGCTGGTCGCCACGATGGCGGGCAGCTAGGGCGCGGCGCCGACGGTCTGCGGGCCGCGGTTGTCGCGCACCGCGTCCAGATAGGCGCCGATGGCGTCCCGGTTGCGGGTCAGGCACTGGATGCGGCTGCTCATCCGGTCGAGTTCGCACTCCAGCGTGGCGAGCATCTCCGGTGTCGCGTCCGCGAAGTGGATGGCCCGCGGCTTGTCGAGGCAGGGGAGGATCTGCTTGATCAGCCGGGTGGGCAGTCCGGCGTCGAGCAGGCCTCTGATCTGTACGACGCGGTCGACGGTCGCCGCGTCGTACGTACGGTAGCCGTTCGGGGTGCGGGCGGCGATGATCAGCCCCTGCTCCTCGTAGTAGCGCAGCAGCCGCCGGGGTGTGCCGGTGCGTTCCGCCAGTTCTCCGATGCGCATGTGACCGCCCTCACGTTCCCTCGCGTTGACCTTCACATCAATGTGAGGGTTCGAGCATACGGGCATGCCGAACGCACTCACGCACAACCCCGCTTCCCCCGTCGTCACCGAAGCCCGACAGGGCCAAAAACTCCCGCTGTTGGCGCTCCTCGCGCTGTCCGCCGCGGTCTTCCTCACCAGCCTGACCGAGACGCTGCCCGCCGGGCTGCTCCCGGCGATGAGCGCAGGACTGCACGTCAGCGAGTCCGCCGCGGGCCAGACCGTGACCCTCTACGCCCTGGGGACCGCCCTCACCGCCATCCCGCTCACCGCGGCCACCGCCGGGCGGCGGCGCAAGCACCTGCTGCTCGCCGCGATGGCGGGATTCGGCGCCGCCAACACGGTCACCGCCCTCTCGTCCGACTACCTCCTGACCATGACCGCACGGTTCGCCGCCGGGGTCGCGGCGGGCCTGGCCTGGGCGCTGCTGGCCGGATACGCCCGGCGGATGGCGCCCGTCCACCTCCAGGGCAAGGCCCTCGCCATCGCCATGGCGGGCATCCCGCTCGCCCTGTCGCTCGGCGTGCCCGCAGGAACCTTCCTCAGTACGGCGTTCGGCTGGCAGGCGGCCTTCCTCGTCATGACCGCGCTCACCGTCGTCCTGCTCGGCTGGATCGCCGCCACGGTCCCGGACTTCCCCGGGCAGCCGCGCGGCGGCCGGATCCCGGTCCTGCGGACCGCGCGCATCCCCGGCGTCGCGCCCGTCCTGTTCGTCACCCTGGTCTTCGTCCTGGCCCACACGGTCCTCTACACCTTCATCGCCACCTTCCTCCAGCGGCTCGGCATGGGCGACGCCACCGACCGCGTCCTGCTGGTCTTCGGCGCCGCCTCGCTGGTGAGCATCTGGTTCACCGGCGCGCACATCCACCGCCGGCTGCGGACCCTGGCCGTGGCCGCCACGCTGCTGTTCGCGGCGGCGGCAGGACTGCTGGCGGTGGCATCCGGCAGTCCCGCCGCGGTGTACCTCGCGGTGGTGCTGTGGGGCCTGGGCTGGGGCGGCGCCCCCACCCTGCTGCAGACGGCCGCGGGCGACGCGGCGGGGGAGTCGGCGGACGCGGCCCAGGCGATGCTCGTCACACTGTGGAACGTGGCGATGGCCGGCGGCGGGGTCGTCGGCGGCATCCTCCTCGGCGCGCTCGGCGCCGCCTCCTTCCCCTGGAGCGTGCTGGTGCTCCTGGTCCCGGTGCTGCTCGTGGTGCTCGCCGCCCGCGGCCACGGCTTCCCCTCCCGCCGCGCGCACCGGACGCCGTGACCGCGGCTCCGTGACCGGCGGCCCCGGAGCCCGCACCGCATACTCATACGCACAAATGGGCGATCATGCAGCCAATGCGGTTACCATCGACCCGCTCACGGGGTTCGGGCCCACCGGTCCGGACCCCGCACTGCGTGCGGCCCACCCCGTCGCACGCCCCCGCACCACCAGAGAAGAGATCCACCCCATGCGCCCGCCCCTCTCCCGCCACCGCACCGAGGCGCCGCGCGCACCTCTCGCCGGCCCGTCCGGGCTGCGGATCAAATCGCCCGACGTGCTGGTCGCCGAATCCGGCGCCGACCTCGCGGGGCACGGCCTCAAGCGCAGCATGGGCCTCTTCCAGCTCGTCTGTTTCGGCATCGGCGCCATCGTCGGCACCGGCATCTTCGTCGGCCTCTCCGACACCGTCGCCGAGGCCGGCCCCGCCGTCATCGTCTCCTTCGTGCTCGCCGCCCTCACCTGCGTCTTCACCGCCTTCTCCTTCGCGGAACTCGGCGGCGCGATACCGGTGTCGGGCAGCTCGTACTCCTACGCGTACGCCACGCTCGGCGAGCGCACCGCCTTCCTCGTCGGCTGGTGCCTGCTGCTCGAATACGGCGTCTCGGTGTCGGCGGTCGCCGTCGGCTGGGGCCAGTACCTCAACGAACTCCTGGGCAGCCTGATCGGCTGGGAGCTGCCCGCCGCCCTGTCCAGCCCGCCCGGTGACGGCGGCATCGTCAACATCCCGGCCGTGGTCGTCCTGCTGCTCGCCGCGCTGCTGCTGGTCCGCGGCGTCCGCGAGAGCGCCCGCGCCACCGCCGCCATGGCCGTGCTGAAGATCGGGATCCTGATCCTGTTCTGCGTGATCGCCCTCACCGCGTTCCGCGACGGCAACCTCGCCCCCTTCGCCCCGGAAGGCGTCGCCGGCATCACCTCGGGCGCCTCGGTCGCCTTCTTCTCGTACATCGGATTCGACGCGATCACCACGGCGGGCGAAGAGGTCAAGAATCCGCGCCGCAACATCCCCGTCGCGATCATGATCTGCATCGGTGTGGTCACGGTCCTGTACTGCCTGGTCGCGGTCAGCGCCATCGGCGCGCTCTCGTCCGACCAGGTCGCCGACCGGCCCGCCGCGCTCTCGCTGATCGTCAACCGCGTCACCGAATCGGCCTTCGGCGGCGGCGTGATCGCCTTCGGCGCCGTCGTCGCCATCGCCTCCGTCGTCCTCGCCGTCATGTACGGGCAGACCCGGATCCTGATGTCGATGTCGCGGGACGGGCTGATCCCGCGGGTCTTCGAGCGGATCTCGCCCCGTACGTCCACCCCCGTCGCCAACACCTGGATCGTGGCAGTCGTCTTCGCCGTCCCGGCGGCCGTCGTCCCGCTGGACGTGGTGATGAACCTGACGACCATCGGCACGCTGGCGATCATGGCAGTGGTCAACGTCAGCGTGATGGTGCTCCGCCGCACCCGCCCCGACCTGCAGCGCCGCTTCCGGGTGCCGCTCTTCCCGCTCAGCCCGGTCCTCGGCATCGGCTTCTGCCTCTACCTCATCTACGGAACCGGCCCCGCGACGTGGCTCCAGTTCGCCGGTTTCCTGATCGTCGGGGCGCTGATCTACGCGGGCTACGGACGGCGCCACTCGCGTCTGACGGCCGCGGCGCAGCCGGCGGACGCGCCCACGGACGAGCCGGTGGCGGCGCGGCAGGCGTGAGCGGGCGGGGGCCGGGGCATCCGTGCCCCGGCGCCTTCGGGCCGTGCCTCCACCGCGCCGTGTGTGGCGCGTGAACCTCAGGCGACGATCTCCAACGGGCGCCCCCGCGGGTCGAGATGACTCAGTTCGTCCGCCGTGGCGAGCCCCGGCAGCGCGTGCCGCCACAGCTGGGTGACCCGGTCCGGCAGATCGGCACGGTCGGTCTCCGACTGCGAGAGCATCTGCACGCCCATGTACGCGGCGACCAGTAACTCGGCCGCCGCATCGGGCGATACGCCGGGCAGCAGCTCGCCGTTCTCCTTGGCGTCGACGAACATCCCCGTGAGGATGTCGGTCCACGCCTGATAGGGCACCAGCGGATCCTCGCTGAACGTCGTCTCGACCGCGATGCGGGCACCGGCCTGTAACAGCGCGTCATCGCGCAGCGCCAGCGCCACTTGGTGGGTGAAGTCGATGGCGTCCTGCAAGCGGGACGTGGTGACCTTCAGGAGGAACGAGGTGGTCTGTTCCTCGATCACCGCGCGGGCCAGCGCGTGCTTGGAGGTGAAGTGGAAATACAGCGCCCCCTTGGTGACCCCCGCGCGCCGGATGATCTCCGCCATCGTCGCGGCGGCGTACCCGCGCGCCTTGATGACTTCTGCCGCGGCCATGAGAACGGCCTGCCGCGTGCGTACCGCGCGTTCCTGTGTGACCACCGATGGTCCTCCGCATGCTCTCGTGGGGCGTCCGCGTCCCGGCGCGGCCCGCCGGACGGTCCGTACGGGCAGCCCGCCGGTACGGTCAGCCGCCGGCCGGTGCGCCGGCCGGGGCGGGAACGCCGACCGGGGTGGCCGGCAGCAGTGACCATACGTCGGCCAGCGCGGCCTCCTCCCACCACGCCTGATCCTCGCAGCCGAGATGCAGCAGGCCCACCACGACCGAGGTCAACAGCTGTGCCGTGCGCCGCGGTTCGGTTTCCGAACGCGAAGCGCCGGCCACTCCGCCGGTCATCGCCTTGTCGAGGAAGAGCGCGTACCAGCGCCGCTCCAGGGCGGTGATGTCGAGGCCGGGCGCCGTCTCGGCGCGCAGCCGCAGCCCGGCCCGCAGCACGGGGTCGGAGCCCACCCGGCGGAACAGGTCGGCGGCGAACTCCCGTACCGCGGCGCCGAGCGGCAGCGGTGACCGGATGAAGCCCTCCTCGACCTGTTGCAGCGTGGCGACGGCGGAGTCGCGCACCGCGAGGGTCAGGTCGTCCTTCGACGTGAAGTGGAAGTAGAGCGCGCCCTTGCTCAGCCGGGCCCGCCGGCTGATCTCGACCATGCCGGCCGCGGGCACTCCCTTCTCCAGAAAGGTCTCTGCGGCCGAGCGGATGAGCGCCTGGCGGCTCTGGATGGCGCGATGCTGCGTGGGCACGGTGTCCGTCCCGTCTCTAGTACGGCTGCAAGCTGTGTGCAGTCTACAGAGAAAACCAACCATGCGGTTCTGTATGGCCGTCGGGAATGGCTGGTAAGCGATGCGTCACGTCGCATACTGTTCGATCGCCTGCCCGTTCGGCTTGTCGCGTACGTGGCGGGCGCACCCACCGAAGGGCCTACTGGCGGGTCGGGTGCGGGAGAACGCCTGTTGGGGAGGGGGTGCATTGACAAACAGCGCAGGCGGTTTTTAAATCTGCGAAGGCGGTAAACGGGATGTTCCCCTTCCGTTGCAGCCGCCGCGACGGTCGCGCACCGCCTTTGGACAGCGATGCGCCACGGAGAGACCGCCTCTGCCGTCAGCTGTCGTCGACCGCGGGCCACCCGAACCAGCCGGGTGTGCACCGTTCTCCAGCCACTGCACCCATCGGAATCCGGAAAGGTCTCCAGCCATGCGCGTATCAGCGGAAGTCGGCGAACGTCCTGTGAGAGGCGCACGGGGCGCCGGCAGCGAGACCATCAAGGCGGCCGTCTTCGATCTGGACGGCACCTTGGCCAATACGCGTCCGGCGATCAGCAAACTTCTGGTCAAGGTGGCGGCGGAACAGGGCTGCACGGTGACCCCGCGGCAGGCCGCCGCGGCCGTCGGCAAGCCTCCTGGGCAGGCGTTCGGCAGGCTGCTCGGCAAGCCGGAGGACGACGGCCGGGTACTCGCCGCCATCGGCCGTTACCGCGAGCTGTTCGGCTACGACGTCCTGTGCCAGGGCCCGCAGTTGCTGTTCCCGGGTGTAACGGCCGGGCTGTCGGCACTGCGTGCCCACGGCGTCGAACTCGCCGTCGCCACGTCCAAGACCACCCGCGGCGCCGAGGCGCTCCTGGATGTCATGGGCATCCGCGAGCTGGTCGGCCCGGTCATCGGACAGGACATGGTGCGGCGCGGCAAGCCGCACCCCGAGATGGTGCTGCGGGCGGCCGGCCGGCTGGGCGTCGCCGCGGGGGAGAGCGCGTACGTGGGCGACACCGTGGGGGACATGCGGATGGCGGTGACCGCGCGGATGGAGGCGGTGGCCGTCACCTACGGCGCCGGTACCTTCGGCGAGTTGGCCGCGGTCGCCGGTACCCGGATGTGCAGCTCCTTCAAGGACGTGGTGTCGGTCATCGCCGCCTGCCGTCCCCGCCACACCGCCGGGGTGGCGGCGCAGCGGCGGCGCCGCTGACGGCGGAACGGGACCTGAGGGGCCGCCGGACGTGTGTTCCGGGCCCTGACGGGGCATCGGCGCCGGGGGGCGCCTGCCTGGCGGCGGTACTTGAGGTGCCGTCGCCGTGGGGAAAGAGGGGCTGCCGGGGGGCGGCCCCGGGGGAAGCACCCGCAGGGGGCGGGTGTGTGAAGGGGGGCCCGCCGGGGGGCGGGTGTACGAGGGGCGTTCCGGGGGGATCCGGATCCGCTGCCGCGCGGAGAGCGGCAGGCCCGCATCTCCGCGCGCCGTCCAACGAGCGGCAGGGCAGCGGATTCCCGGCAGGACCGGGCGCCCGCCGCCCGCAGCTGACCCTGCGGGCGGAGACCGCCGCGTGGGCCCTGGCCGGCCCTCCATGAGGAGGGGAGAGGGCGGGCCGGGGCCCCGCACACGGCGGCGTCAGGACCGCCGGGGAGACCCTGGGGCGCTTCTCAGATGTTCGACTTCCAGACGCGGCCGAGCTTGCACCGGCCGGACTGCGGCTGGTTGCTGCCGCCGGTGATGAAGGTGCCAGAGACCTGTGTGGAACGCGTCTCGTGCGCGCCGAGCCGGAGTTGTGAGATCGGCGCGGAGCCGAAGGCGGATCCGGTCTGGTCGGTGAACTCCACGGTGCCGTTGTACGTCGCCGGGCTGGTGGAATTGCCGTTGGTCACCCGGAGCTTCGCGCTCAGCTTGCCGCCCGCGACGTCGACCTTGCAGTCGCTGACGGAGATGTCCGACTCCGGTGAGGTGGTCGCGGCGGCCGTCGGCGAACTGCCGCCGGTGCCGCTGCTGGTGGTGCTTCCCGAGCTGCTGTAGCCGCCGCTGGTGCTGCTGCTGGAGTCGTGGTGGCCACAGCCCCCGCCGTGCGAATGGCGGGCGCCGGTCAGCGTGACGATCACGAGCCCGGCTGTGGCAATGGCACGAACATGACGACGATTCACGCCGTTTTCCCCCGATGGTGGCGATCCGTTGATGAGGCCCGGTGGTGGCGAACGGTGCGTGAAATGACGCACCGCGGGCACTTGACGAGCACGCGTCAGGCTAGCAAGTGGCGGCGCGGACGCCGAACGGGAAGCGGGGCCCGCCCCGTCGCGGGCACGCGGGGCGCGGTGCGTGGGCGCGGAGCCGACGGGCGATTGTCAGTGGTGGGTGTCAGGCTGATTCCAGAGGGGTTCCGTGAAGGGAATAGCCATGATCACTACCGATTTCATCCCCGGCTCGCCCTGCTGGCTCGACCTGGGCGCCCCCGACGTCGAGGCCGCGGCGGCCTTCTACGGCAAGGTGTTCGGCTGGCGCGCCGAGCCGTTCGGCGAGCAGCCTCCCGGCGGCTACACCGTCTGCCGCCTCGACGGGAAGATCGTCGGCGCGATCGGCCCGCTCGCCGAGGACGGCGCCAGACCGGCCTGGACCGTCTACTTCCACACCACCGACGCGGACTCCACGGCCAGGGCCGCCGAGCAGGCCGGCGGCGCGGTCCGCAGCGCGCCCGCGGCGGTCGGCGACAACGACGGCAGGCACGCGCAGCTCACCGACCCGCAGGGCGGGAAATTCGCCGTCTGGGAGCCCGCGGCCTACTCCGGATTCGAGGTGGCGGACGGGCCGGGAAGCCTGGGCTGGATCGAGCTGTTCACCCCCGACTCGGCCGCCGCGCAGCGCTTCTACGGCACGGTGTTCGGCTGGACCACGCAGGACGTGCCGCTGCCCGGCGGCGACGGTGCCTACACCCTGCTGACGCCGCGCGACAGCGGTGAGGAGCGGATGCACGGCGGCATCATGGAGATACCGGCCACCTCACTGACCCGGTCCGACGGACAGGCGTACTGGCACCCGGTGTTCGGCTCGGGCGACTGCGACGCGACCATCGCCGCCATCACCTCCCACGGCGGCACCCTGCGGATGGGCCCCGAGGACGCCGAAGGCGTCGGCCGCCTCGCGGTGTGCGCCGACCCGGGCGGCGCCGAGTTCGTCGTCCTCACCCCTTCCGCGGCCTGAGCGGCGCACCGGAAGCGGGGTGCGCACACTGGGGCGTGACCGTGACCGTGGCCGTGGGGGTACCGGTCCGCCGGGGGGCAAGACGCAGTTGGCGGGCAGTGGCGGCGTGCACTGAAACGGCGGGAAAATGCGGCGAGTTGTCGCGTGGTCAGCTCGTCGCGGTGAGGGGGTGGGCCCGCGGCAGGCTGTGGCTGGGTGATGTGGTGCGTCTTAGACTTGATGATCACCGTGCCGGCTCACATTCAAAGGAGAAGGAATGAGGCAGCCTCCCTTCGCCGCCCTGTCCGCCGCCATTGCGGCGCTCGGGACGGTGCTCGGCTTCCTCGCGATGCAGTTGCGCGCGAGCGGCTACGAGCAGTACGTCGAGTCCGTTGCCACCGCCAGCGTCGTGATGTGGACCACCGCGTGCCTGACGGTCGTGACCTGGGTCCGCTACCGCCAGCAGAAGGTGGACTGAGTTCTCGGGACGTCGAGGGGGGCCAGGGGTGACAACTCCTGGCCCCCGTCGACGTCCTGGGGCCGGCCCCTCCGCACCTTCCGATCTTTTGTGCGTGCGCTGAGGGTATCCGCCCCTCGCCCGCTTGTCGTCGCCGACGGGTCTCGCTCGTGCCACGCGTGATCAATTCCCCCTGGAATCAACGAAGTCGTTGACGGTGAAACCGCCGAGTGCCAGCATGGCCGCACGAAGTGAAAGTCAGTGCACTGAGCAATGTGTAGGGCTCGTGCGGTGATTGACCGGCGGAGAGATGTGCCCCCCCGGAGAGCGGAGGCTGCGCGCATGGACAAGGTGGTGGCCTGCGCCGCCGAGGCGGTGGGCGACGTACGGGACGGGGCGACGCTCGCGGTGGGCGGCTTCGGTCTGAGCGGCGTTCCGCAGGTGCTGATCGAGGCGCTGTACGGCCTGGGGGTCTCGGGTCTGAGCGTGGTGTCCAACAACTGCGGGGCGAACGGCTCCGGGCTTGCGGTGCTGCTGTCGGCCGGCCGCATATCCCGGGTGACCGGGTCCTACATCGGCGCGAACAAGGAGTTCGCCCGCCGGTACCTGGGCGGCGAGTTGGAGGTGGAGATGATCCCGCAGGGCACGCTGGCCGAACGGCTGCGGGCCGGCGGCTGCGGGATTCCGGCGTTCTACACCCCGGCCGGAGTCGGCACCCAGGTCGCTGACGGTGGTCTGCCCCGGCGTTACGACGGTCAGGGCGCCGTCGTGGTGGCGTCACCGCCCAAGGAGGTGCGCGTCTTCGACGGCCGGGAGTACGTACTCGAACGCGGAATCCGTACCGACTTCGCGCTGGTGCGCGCGGCCAGGGGCGACCGGCACGGGAACCTGGTCTTCAACAAGGCCGGCCGGAACTTCAACCCCCTGGCGGCGATGGCGGGGAAGGTGACGGTCGCCGAGGTGGAGGAGTTGGTGGAGCCCGGCGGGATCGACCCGGACGAGGTACAGCTGCCCGGCGTCTTCGTGCAGCGGGTGGTCGCGCTCACGCCGGAGCAGGCCGCGGCGAAGGGCGTGGAACGGCGCACGGTCTCCGCGCGGTCGGCGCGGGCGGAGGGGCGCGGCTGATGGCCTGGACGCGTGCGCAGATGGCCGCGCGGGCCGCGCGTGAGCTGACGGACGGGCAGTACGTCAATCTCGGCATCGGCCTGCCGACGCTGATCCCCGAACACCTGCCGGACGGGGTCGAGGTGGTGCTGGAGTCGGAGAACGGCATCCTCGGCGTGGGGCCGTATCCGGCCGATGACGAGGTCGATCCGGACCTCATCAACGCCGGCAAGGAGACGGTCACGGTGCTGCCCGGCGCCTCCTGCTTCGACTCGGCGCTCTCCTTCGGGATGATCAGGGGCGGCCACATCGACGTCGCGGTGCTCGGCGCGATGCAGGTGTCCGCACGCGGTGACCTCGCCAACTGGGCCGTGCCCGGCAAGATGATCACCGGGATCGGCGGGGCCATGGACCTGGTGCACGGCGTGCGGACGGTCGTGGTGCTCATGACGCACACCGCGAAGGACGGCTCCGCGAAGATCGTCGAGACGTGTTCCCTGCCGCTGACCGGCCGGGCCTGCGTCGACCGGATCGTCACCGACCTCGGGGTGCTCGACGTCACCGCGACCGGCCTGGAACTGGTCGAAACCGCGCCCGGCGTGTCCGCCGACGAGATCGCGGCGAAGACCGCCGCCGGGATCCGTACCGCCGCCGGCTTCGGGACCGCACCGTGAGCCCGCGCGAGATCCGCACCGTGGACGCCGTCCGGACCCCGGCCGGCGCAGCAGGACTTCGGACGTACCCCGGGAATCCCATGACTCTCTCCCAGTCGGACATCGACGCTCAGATCGACGCCCTTCAGCACGCCTACGACAGGGCGTTGGCGGCCGGCGCGCCCGTGCGTCACCACCCGCCGCGCGACTACGCCCCCTACCGCAGCTCACGGCTGCGTCACCCCCGGCAGCCGCTCGTCGCCGTGCACGGCGCGGGCCCCGAGGCGGTGGAGCTGTCCGGTCCTGTGTTCGGCCCGACCGACCTCACCGAGACGGACAACGACCTCACCGTCCAGCACTCTGGCGAGCCGCTCGGCGAGCGCATCACCGTCTCCGGGCGGCTGCTCGACCGCGCCGGACGCCCGGTGCGCGGCCAGCTCATCGAGATATGGCAGGCCAACGCCGCCGGGCGGTACGCGCACCGGCGCGACCGGCACCCGGCGCCGCTCGACCCCCACTTCACCGGCGTCGGCCGCACCCTGACGGACGACGACGGCCGGTACGCGTTCACCACGATCAAGCCGGGCGCCTACCCGTGGCGCAACCACAGCAACGCCTGGCGCCCCGCCCACCTCCACTTCTCCGTCTTCGGAACGGCGTTCGCCCAGCGGCTGGTGACGCAGATGTACTTCCCGAACGACCCGCTGTTCCGCCATGACCCGATCCTGCGGTCGGTGCCGGACGCGGCGGCCAGGGACCGTCTGGTCGCCACCTACCGCCACGGCCTGTCCCGGCCCGGGTTCTCGCTCGGCTACGAGTGGGACATCGTTCTGGACGGTCCCTCCGCCACCTGGACCGAAGAAGGCCGCTGACCGCGATGACCGACACGTTTCTGCCCACCCCGTCCCACACCGTCGGCCCGTTCTACGGCTACGCGCTCCCCTTCCCCGAGGGCGAGCAGATCGCGCCGAAGGGCCACCCCGACACGATCGTCCTGCACGGGCACGTACGCGACGGCGAGGGCGATCCGGTGCCCGACGCCCTCCTGGAGTGGTGGCAGGCGGCCCCCGACGGTTCCCTCCCGCGCGCCTCGGGATCGCTCCGCCGCGACCCGGTGACCGGCGGCTTCCTCGGCCGCAACGGCACCGGCTTCACGGGCTTCGGCAGGGTGGCCACGGACGCCGACGGCCACTACGCCGTGCGCACCCTGCCGCCGGGCAACGCGGGACTGCCGTACCTCAGCGTGTGCGTCTTCGCCCGCGGACTGTTGCACCACCTGTTCACCCGCGCCTACCTGGCGGACGGCGCCGACCCGCTGCTCGACGCGCTGCCCAAGGAGCGCAGGCCCACGCTGATCGCACGGCCGGACGCGCACCGCACGTACCGATTCGACATCCGCCTGCAAGGCGAACGCGAAACGGTCTTCCTGGAGTTCCCGTGACCTGCCCGGCCGCCGACCTGGGCCTGCTCGCCCCCGGACGGGCCGGTTCCCCCGCCGATGCCGCGACCGCCGACACCGCGTTCCTGCGGGCCATGCTGGACGCCGAGGCGGCGCTCACCCGCGCCCAGGCAGCCGTCGGCCAGGCCCCGGCCGACGCCGCCAGGGCGGTCACGGACGCGGCGGGCACGGCGTGCTGCACACCCGCCTCCCTCGCGCACCGTGCCCGGGAGAGCGGCAACCCGGTCGTCCCCCTGGTGAGCGACCTGACGGCCGCGGTACCCGAGGAGTTCGCCCCGTACGTGCACCGGGGCGCGACGAGCCAGGACATCCTGGACACCGCCGCCATGCTGGTCGCGGCGCGCACCCTCGACCTGATCCTGGACGACCTGCACCGCACCGAGCGGGCGCTGCGCCGCCTGGCCGCCGGCCACCGGGACACCGTCATGCCAGGCCGCACCCTGACCCAGCACGCGGTACCGACGACCTTCGGCCTCAAGGCCGCGGGCTGGCGGTCGCTGGTCCTCGACGCCAGGGACCGGCTGCGGACGGTACGCGCCGCGCTGCCGGTACAACTCGGCGGCGCGGCAGGCACGTTGGCGGCCTTCGCCTGCTACGCGGGCCACGGGCAGGGCGCGCCGGACCGGCTCACCGCCGCCTACGCCCGCGAGACGGGCCTCGCGGAACCGGCGCTGCCCTGGCACACCCTCCGCACCCCCGTCGCCGACCTGGCCGGCGCCCTCGCGTTCACCGCGGGAGCGCTCGGCAAGACCGCGGCCGACGTCCTCGTCCTGTCCCGCACCGAAATCGCCGAAGTCACCGAGGGCACCGGCGGCGGCTCGTCCGCCATGCCGCACAAGCGCAACCCGGTCCGCGCCACGCTCATCGCCGCGGCGGCCCGCCGCGCCCCCGGCCTCGCCGCCGGTCTGTACGGCTCGATGGCCGCCGAGGACGAGCGGCCCGCCGGAGCCTGGCACGCCGAGTGGGAGCCGCTGCGCGATCTGCTGCGCCTGACCGGCGGCGCCGCCCGCGACGCCGCCGAACTGGCCGACGGCCTGCGGGTGCACCCGGACGCCATGCGCACGAACCTGGGACGCACCCACGGGCTGATCGTCGCCGAGCGGACGGCCGCCGCACTGGCCCCGCACCTGGGACGCGCGCGGGCCAAGGCACTCCTCACGGACCTCGCGCGACGCACCCACGCCGAGGGCAGGACACTCGCCGAACTCCTAGCCGAACAGCCCGAGTTCACCACAAGCGGCCTCGACCTCGCGGACCTCACCGACCCCGCCCGCTACACCGGCTCCGCCGGAACCCTCACCGACCGCGCCCTGGAGCGACGTTGACCGGCACACCGCACACCGGCCGGGACGCAGCCCGGCACCCCGGCCTCCTGCACCACCGCGCCGAAGGCCCGGCCACCGCCCCGCCGCTGCTCCTCGGCCCATCGCTCGGCACCTCCACCGCCCTCTGGGACGCCGTCGCGCCCGAACTGTCCGCCTCCCACCGGGTCGTGCGCTGGGACCTCCCCGGCCACGGCGGCTCACCCGCGGACCTGATCGGCCCGGGAGCGACGGTCGGCGAACTGGCCGGCCTGGTGCTCGCCCTCGCCGACGCGCTCGGCATCGGCGCCTTCGCCTACGCCGGGGTCTCGCTCGGCGGCGCCGTCGGCCTGCACCTCGCCGTGCATCACCCGGAACGCGTGCGCAGCCTCGCCGTCCTCTGCTCGTCCGCGCACTTCGGCGGCCTCGCGACGTGGCAGGAGCGGGCCGCCCTGGTACGCCGCGAGGGCCTGTCCGCACCGGCAGGCACCGCGGCATCACGCTGGTTCACACCGGGATTCACGGTGCCCCGCCTGGTGGCCGACCACCGCGCCGCCGACCCGGCCGCCTACGCGGCGTGCTGCGACGCGCTGGCCGCTTTCGACATCCGGGACCACCTGCCGTCCCTCACCGTTCCCACGCTGCTCGTCGCGGGCCGCGACGACCCCGTGACGCCGCCCGCGCACCTGCGGGAGATCGCCGACGCGGTACCGGGCGCCTCGCTCACCGAGATCCCGGGCGCCTCCCACCTCGCTCCGGCCGAACGTCCCGAGGCCGTACTGACCGCGCTCCGCGCCCACTTCACGGGCGGCGCGCGGCGCGGCACGGCGGTGCGCCGCGAAGTGCTCGGGGACGCGCACGTGGACCGCGCGCAGCAGCGGCAGACCCCTTTCACCGCGCCGTTCCAGGACTTCATTTCCCGCTACGCGTGGGGCGAGATCTGGACCGACGACACGCTGTCCCGCCGCGAACGCAGCATGATCACCATGACGGCGCTGGTGGCGGACGGCCACCACGACGAACTTGCCCTGCACATCCGGGCGGCGCGGCGCAACGGCCTGACGCCCGAGGAGATCGGCGCGGTGCTGTTGCAGACCGGCGTCTACTGCGGGGTACCGGCGGCCAACTCCGCGTTTGCCGTGGCCCAGCGCGTGCTGGCGGAGGAGACCACGTGAGCCGCGCCGCGTTATCCGCGCAGGAGAGCCGGGGTGGCCCCGAACGCTAAATGCCGAGACCGCCAACTGTCCTGTCCCCGTTGATCAGTTGGGCGAAGCGTTCCGATGTCGTTCGTTCGTGGGCGACCCCAGAAAGAGCCGCCCCGGCTTCAGCACATAAAGCCGTTCGGGGCCGAAGGGGCGATGACGATATCCCCTTCGGTGACGGCCCTGCCGATGGCCCGACGAGTGAGGATCATGCGGTCGGCACCCGGTCCCGCCAATACCGTGACACCTGCGGGCCCATGGCCGCCTGGTACTTCCCTGCGTAGAGGTCGATTGCCCCCTTGGAGACGAAGAACATGATCTGCCCGATCTTCATCGACGGGTAGACGCGTAACGGGCGTACCGAAGAGAGCATGAGGGTCCACTGCCCATGGAATCCGATGTCTCCGATGGGCGCGGTGATCTCCACGAAAAGACCGAGCCGGCCGACCGACGAACGCCCGAAGAGCAGCGGTACGTACGTGTCGGAGCCGACGAGTTCCATGGTGTGGCCGAGGTACAACTGGCCGGGCTGGAGAACGAATCCCTCTTCCGGGACTTTGACGGTGCGGGTGGGGTTGTCCGCGTAGGCGTCGACGATTTCGTCCGTGTAGACGAGCAGGGAGTCGCCCAGCTGAACGTTGTAGCTGTTGGGGTTGACTTGCTCTTTGCTGAACGGCGAAATCTGTATTCGGCCGTCCATGGCCGCCTGGGTGATCTCGGGTCCGGTAAGTATCACCGTTGCCCCCCAAGGGCTTCGCAACGGGGAAGTGCACAGGTGTCGCCGTATCCGGGCAGTGCCGTTACGTCTGAGTCCACCGGATCACGATCACCGCAATCGCTTTGTGATGTCAAGAGACCCGCGTGAAGAGGGTGAAGAGGGGGGGCTTCAGTTGAGGGTGAGCCGACGGCTCGACGAGGCTGTGCCGCCCGCAATTCCGAGTGGCGCAAAAATGAACAAATGGGTCTATTTCTTCCGCGGCCTGCTGGCGATCACCTTGTTTTGAAAGTGCAACGGGTGGGAAAGAAGGAACCGGTGAGGCGCCAGAAATGATCACGTCGGCGCCTGACCTGCGGAACGGCGAGGAATGATCGGACGGCGAGTTGCGCTCGGCGCCCGGAGGAATCGCGACTGTGGGGGGACGGGCCGTCCGGCGGCGCAGCCGGTCGCTTTACCGCGGACCCGGGCATCCGCGGCAATCGAACCCTCCGGACACCGCTCCGCCACGGCGATGACGGCTGCCCGAAAAAGATAGGCGAAAGCGCGGGGAACAGCATTCAGCACGCCCCATCGCGCGGTATCGGGGCAACGGATGAGCCCATCACCAGAAGAGGTAACTCATCGATGCATACGGCGGTACTTTTCGATTTAGACGGCACCTTGATCGATACCGAGCCCCGCAGTCGCGAAGCCTGGGCCCGCCTTTTCCGCTCCCACGACGTTCCTCATGACGACGCCGTATTACGGGCTTTCGCCGGCCGCCCGGCAAAGGAAGCCGTCGCCGAACACCTCGCCCTGTTCCCCGGCCACACCGTCGAGGAACTGTGCGCGGAGGCGATGGCCTACACGGCGCTGCCCGACATGCCGGCGGTCGCCCCGGTGGCCGGCGCGAAGGAACTGCTGATCGCGCTGCGCCGACAAGGCGTGGCACTCGGGGTGGTGACCTCGGGGCCCCGCGGCTACGCGGAGGGGGAGTTGGCGGCCATGGGAGCGCTGCCGTTCCTGGACGTCCTCGTCACCGCTGACGACGTCACCCGCGGAAAACCCGATCCGGAGGGCTACTTGGCCGCCTGCTCGGCCCTGCGCACGGCACCCGGGCGGACGGTGGTGTTCGAGGACGCGCCGGCCGGAATTCTCGCGGCGAAACGCGCGGGTGCCTTCTGCGTCGGGCTGACCACCACGCAGTCGGCCGGTGACCTGGCCGCCGCGGACCTGATTCTGGCCGACCTGGTCGACGTTCCCTGGCCGATCACCACGGAACGCGTACCCGACCGCGCGATCAGCACCGCGTGAACACGCGAGGAGAACTGGGAGTTCGCACCTTGACGTCGTATCAGGATTTCTGCCGGATGTATCCGATCGCCCGTGACCGCGAGGATTTCGCCGCCGCCGTGGCCAGCAGCGTGGTGCTTTCCGTCGATCCGTTCGCCCAGACGACCGCGCCGGATTACTGGAACTGGTCCGAATCCGCGCACCGTGCGGTGGTCGACGCCCTGCTGAGCCCGCAGGGCACGCCGCTGAGCGAAGCCACCGTTCAACTGCTGGAGCACCCCGAAAACGGTGCGTACCACCACCACTTGCAACGCTGCGTCCAAGAATCCCTGACCGTCGAGCCGAATTCCCTGCCCGCCCGGCTCGCCGAAGCTGCCTGGGCCGCGGAACGCGTGTCGAGACTCAGAGTTCATGTCGGCTCCGACTGGCAGACCCACTCGAAGGGCGCGGCGCTGGACGAGCTGAGGGGAATGCAGCGGACCCGGCAGCCGGCGACCGGACCTTTCGAAGCGGCAGTCGTCATCCCTTTCCGCGGGCGCGATCCGCAGTCGGCCCGGATACGGAATCTCCTGGCGGTATTGCGTGCCCTCGACTTACAGACCTGTGCCCGCCACCGGTACCGGACCATCGTGGTGGAAGCCGACAGTGAACCACGCTGGAAGAGCGTGGTCGCCCCCGCCTGCGACACCTATGTTTTCGCCCCCGCTGCCGACCGGTTCAACAAGGCGTGGGCCGTGAACGTCGGCGTGGTACAAGGCGCCGCCGAAGCGGAAGCCATCTGCGTGCTCGACGCCGACATCCTGGTGGACACCGATTTCGTGGCACGGGCCCTGGAACGGTTCGACGTTCCGGGTACCCAGGCGCACTGGCCGTTCCAGGACATGCTTTTCCTGGACGAGAAGAGCAGCGAGATGGCGATACACGCCCGCAGCATCGAGCACGGCTCATCGGTGAACCACGCACTGATGCGCGGGGTGTACATGCGCCGCCCGCCCGGCGGCTGCATCTGGCTGCGCAACGGCCTTTTCCGCCGTATAGGCGGCATGGACGAGAGATTCGAAGGGTGGGGCGGCGAGGACCAGGACTTCGAATGGCGGGTGGACCGCTACGGGGCCCTGGACCGCCACACGGATCCGATCGTCCACCTCAACCACCCCCGCTCGCCCTACCGTGCCGACGACGGCACCCCGTTCTTCCAGGACATCAGTTTCTGCAGCTGGCCGTGCGACTCCGAAATCGGGGACCTGCAGAAATACAGCGGCCGGGCTTAGCGCCACAGGGTGTTGGAGCATCGGGCGGGGAGGGGGCTGCCGTGCACGCGGAGAGGCGATTTCCGTAACCAACAGCCCGGCACGGTCAGCGCGGTGCCGGGCCGTCCTTGGTGGAGGAGGGGGGAGGGGTGACGCCGTGGTCGGCGAGGGTTTTGAGGGCGCCGAGGGGGTCGGTGGTCCGGGCGTTCCGCTGCTGCTTGTTCTCCTCGCGCAGGCCCTCCGTCAGGCCCAGCATGCTTTCGGTGAAGTCGCCGACCTGCTTCGCCCGCATCTCCCGGAGGGTCGACTGCGCCGAGCTGACGGCCGCGATGACCAGGTCCTCCAGCGTCTGCGGGTCGTCCGGGTCGATGACCGACGGATCCACGCGCAGCGAGGTCAGGACCCCGTCGGGGTTCACCTTCGCGGTGACCAGACCGCCGCCCGCGTGGCCGGTCATCTCGCTGTCCTTCATCCCGCCCAGGCCGGCCAGGCGCCCCTGAAGGTCGTGCATGCGCGCGGTGAGGGCGTTGATGTCGAATGACGGGCTGTCGGACATGGGTGGTGCTCCTCGTGCGGTGTGGGGTGGGCGCGGGCCGGGCGGCGCACGACTGACCTGACGGACCCGCGGGCGCTCCGGTGGGCGGCGTGCCGACGGCCGCGGGGCATCGAGAGCGGGCGCGGCACCGGTCCACGGCCATCCTCCTGCCGGGCCCGGCGCGCGCGCATGTCCCTCTTCGGGGATCTCGCCCCTGGGCGTGGCGAAGCCATCGGCCGATACCGGGGCGCTCGATCCGGAGCGCCCCGGTCCGTCGGCTACCGCGTCGACTCGCAGTTGTCGACGATCAGGCCGTCCGGCTTGGGCCGACTGCTCATCCCCGCGATCAAACCGTCGGTCCCGAGGTGCCACAGCCCGCCGTCACCCAGCCGCTCGAAGCCGAAGACGCCGAGCATCTCGGGCGTCAGTACGGCCCCGTTGGTCTCCACGAGCACCAGCTCGGCCCCCGGGTCGATACGGCCGCCCTCGGCGAGCGTCGCGGCCCGCCGCAGCAGTGCCGCGACGATCTGCCGGGCGTCGTCGGGGTCGTCCCGGAACATCGCCCCGCTCAGGTGCAGCACCCGCGGCGGCTGCCCGCCGCCCGCCGCCCCTGCCAGCGCCAGAACGGGGTCCTGAGCAGGGAGACTGCCGGAATCCAGGGTGCCCATCCGGTAGCGGATCTGGCCGATGGCCGCACCGGACCGCTCCGGCGCGGCGGATGGCTCCCACCGGGTCACCTGGAGGCGTCCCCTGACCAGCTCCTGGTCGACGACGAGCGGGACGAGGGGAGCGGGGGCGGCCGGCTCGGTGACCGCCCGGGAGGCGGTGGCCGTGTGCTGCGGCGCGGTGCCCAGGTTGGCGAGCGGCAGCGGGGCCTGGGGCAGGGAAGCCGACCGTGACGGCTGTGGCACCGGAGCCGACTGTGACGGTTGCTGCACGGGGGCCGGTCGTGACGGCTGCGCCGGGGCCACCTGCGACGGTGCCGCCGTGGTGGCCGTCGGCAGGCTCTTCAGGAACGTGTCCACGGGCGGCGTGGTGAGCGCCGACGGCTGCTGCACCGTGACGGTCCGCGGCTGGTCCTGTGAGGCGGGCGCATCCCGCTGCGTCTCTCGTTGTGTCTCCCGATGTGTCTCCTGTTGCGTCTCCCGTTGTGTCTCTCGCTGCGCCGACGCGTCGTCCGTCGTCGACGTGTCCTTCGGCCGCGCCGGTCCGGTGGAGCGTTCGACGGACGGCTCGGTGACCGGTTCGGTGACCGGTTCGGTGGACGGCTGCACCGGGATGCCGACCGTCACCGGTGTCATGCCCTGGACCCTGCCCAGGAGTTCCTGGCCGCGGTAGTACCGGAACGTCACCCGTACCTGGCCGGTGCGGATCTCGTGCGGCCTGGGTGTCTTGGTGCCGGTGACCACGCGGCCGCTCTCGATCAGGGTGCCGCCGTCACGTGACTGGCTGCCGCCGCCTACGGAGACGGTGCCCCGCGCCTTGGACGTGCCCGTCACGCCGCCCTCGACACCCAACTGCACCCGGCCGGAACGCTGCTCGGTGTCGTGCTGGGCGGCGCCGTAGCGGTGCCCGGCCTCGCCGGTCCGTGTCGCCTCGGCCGCGTTGTCGACCCGGACCGGTTCCAGCTCGTCCGGCAGGTCGACGGTGGCCGTGACCCGCAGTTGCCCGCCGGGTTCCGTCCACAGGTCGAAGCCGAGCGAGGTGCCGGGCGGCAGGTAGCCGTTCTCCGGTACCCGCACGGTCGCCATGTGCACCAGCCACGCCTTGAGCGTTTCGCGGTTGAAGGCGTACTCCGCCTGCTGTTTCCAGGTCCGGCTGCTGCTCCCCGGCCTGGTGTTCCACCGCGCCGTGCCGAGGTGCTCGACGGCGCCCGCCGACAGCATCTGGTGCAGTCCGCCGATGGAGTCGAGGCTGCGGATCACCCATGCGTCGGTGGGCCGCGTCGGCGCGGGCCGCCGGTCCGTGTCCGGTGCGACGTCCTCCACCAGTACGGCGAAGCCGACGGGCACGGTGCCGATCGAGCGGCCTGCGCCCTTCCGGGTCAGCGACGCCTGAAGGGGCGTCAGCCGGGTGCGCCACTCCTCGGCGGCCCTCAGCAGCCGGGACCGCTCGTTCTCGCGCCACTGCCGCAGGACGCCCGCGACCCCCGCAGGCCGCGTCGCGGCGCCGGTGGTTGCCGCTCGGCCCGCCGACAGCCGGTCACGCCTGGTCTGGAGGTTGCCGAGCGCCTCCTGCACCGTGCGGGCCCCGCTGCGGTACAGCGCGCGGAGCACCGCGTGGTGGGTGCCGTTGTCCGTCGCCTGCATGTCGAAGCGGAGCAGGATCCGGCCGTGGTGCAGCGCCGAAGCGACCTTGCTCTTGGTGGTCCTGGCGGTCTTGCCGGTGGTCCCGGTGATCGACACCGTGTCGTCGCCGGTCACCGTGGTGACGTTGACGCCGCCCACCAGGTTGACGCCGGGCGCGATCCGGCCGCTGCCGGTGAACGCCAGGTTGTGGCCCGTGGACGAACCGCCGGCGAGCGCGGACACCCCGTCCGTGCCGCCCTCGCCGAAGGTCCGCTCGGCGCCGACGGTGAACTCCGTGACACCGGCCCGTACGCCGGGCGCCATCTCCTCCACGGCGGCGGTGACGAGCACGATGCCGCCGCGGACGTCGATGATCAGCGGCTGGTCCGCCGACATGTCGCGCAGGTTCTGTGTGATCCGGTCGGTGGGCAGCGCGGCTGCCAGGTCCGCCTTGGCGCGCTGCCAGCGCCGCGACGAGCCGAAGACCCGCCGGCCCCGGTCGTCCAGGGCGCCGAGCAGTGTGTACATGTCCGTCGCGGAGTCCGGCAGCGTGACGTGCCGGACGATGTCGCTGTCCCCGAGGCGGCGGGTACGGAGGATCCGTTCGGGCACCTCGCTGTGGGGGACGGGGGAGTGCCCGTCGCCGGTGAGGGCCTCGCGGGACGGGAAGGCGAAGACCGCGGAGACGTCGGCGCCTGCCGTCAGCGTCGTCGTGGACCGGGTGCCGGGTGCCACGGGACCGGCCGTCAGGAGTCCGGGCGGCAGCTGTTCCGGTACGGACGGCTCGGGCCGCGTCACCGTGAGGTCGAAGCGGAACGAGAGCGTCCCGTCGAACAGTTCGTACGACTCGACGGTCTTGCCCTTGGCCACCGAGGCGCCGCCGGTGTCCACGGCGTGCCCCGTGGTGGTGTCGGAGTTGCGGGTGTGGGTGTACCGCAGTGTGGCCACGGCCGGGAGTTTGCCGGCCACGTCACCGATGAGCTGGGTGCGCTCGCGCCGGTCCCGCATCGCACCGGTGGTGCCGGTCCGCTCGGTGCCGGTCTCCGACTCGAACCCGGGCACGGTCCGCAGGTGCCGCATGCCGTGGACCGTGAGCCGGTTCAGCGAGACCTCGGCGACGATGCCGCCGGCCTGGACCGTGACCGTACCCAACGCCTCCGGATTCCGGCTGAGTTGAGGGATGCGGGGCCGCAGTGCCTGCGGGTCAAGGAAGACCGCCAGCTGGGACTCGGCCGCCGGCCAGTGCGCCCCGAAGAGCGCCGCCAGCTCGTCGCGGAGCGCCGTCAGCGGCCACCGGCCGTTGCCGAGACTCAGCACGTGGTCGTCCGGCGTGAGGCGGCGCTGTCCGGTGATGCGGAGCGGCGGCCGTACCGCCGGGGTCTGCGGCGCGGTCTCCCGGGCGGTCTTCCGGGCCCGGAGTTCGCCCGCCGCGTGCTGCCGTTGACGGGTGAAGACGTGGGCGCCGTCGGTGTGCGGCGTGCACAGCGACTTGGGGATCGCCACGACGAAGGGGAGGACGGCGGTCTGCGCCGTGGCCGGTGTCGGGATCCGCCGCCCGTTCTCGTCGGTGACGTCGAAACCGATGGTCGCCTCGGCGGCGAACACCACCATCGGCTCCCGGTACCTGGCGTTGGCGAGGCTCTTGGCCTGTTCGGCGGCGCGGGTGCCGGTGCGGGTGCGGGTGCTCCTGCCGAGGCCGCCCGTCGGCTGGAGGTAGCCGTCCTTCGGCAGGGTGGCGTCGACGCCGCCGAGCGCCTGCCAACCGCCCTCGCGCCAGACCAGGTTGCGCAGCGCGTTGCCGCTGCCGGTCTCGCCGATGACGTTCAGGTCGGCGGTGTCGATCGTCCTCAGGTACCGCAGCGACTGGAGGGTGGCCCGTGCCGAGAACGTGGTGAGTTCCTTGCCGGCGGCGCTGCCCAGCGGCGCGCTGGTCAGCCTGCCGCCGCGGGTCAGGCCGCCGATCCCCGCCGCGAAGTGCTCGCGGCGGAAGCTGCTGCGGTAGTGCGCGCCGAGGCGCTGCCACTCCTCCTTCGTGAAGACCGAGGCGCCGATGGCGTCGATCCGCTGACGGATCCACGTCGCCTGCGTGCCGGGGCTCTCGCCGGGGCGGGTGTGCTCGGGGAAGAGGTCGAAGCCGCCGCCGGGGAACACGTCGAGGACGACGGACGCGTCCGGCAGGCCGCCGCGGCCAGGCGTGACGTTCCACACCGAGAACGGCGGCCGGTAGCGGGTCTCGGCACCGGAGAATTCCGGCGGCGCAAGGCGCCGAGGCAGCCGCTCAGGGGCCGGCGCCTCCTGCCCCCTCCCGGCGGCTTCCGTCAGCTCCCGCACCCAGGGCGCCGTGAAGACCGTGGCCTCGTCGGCCCGTTCGGTCTCCGCGGTCTCGGACAGCGAACGGAACCCGACGGTGGTACAGGCCGTGGGCAGCGCCGTCCGCTCGCTGTCAGGACGGACGAAGGCGACGCGTACGAGGGCCACACCGTCGAAGACCGAACCCGGCGCCTTGTTCTTGACGGCCGTGCCGGTACGGGCGGAGCGCGACTCGATGGTGACGCCGTCGCTGCCGTACTGCTCCCGGCGCTGGGCCGCGCCCTTGAGCGGCAGCACGCCGAACGGCGCGATCTGGCCGCCGCCCGTGTACGAGGTGCTGAAGCCCGCCGATGCCACCTGGTTGACCGTGCGGGTCACGTCGGTACCGACGGTGAACTCCGTCACCGCGGTGTCGTGCACGTGCCGCATCGACGCGACCTCGGTGGAGAACAGCACCGAGCCCAGGCCGTCCGGCAGGTCGATCTCCAGCGGCTCTCCGTTCATCGTCGCGGTGAACTGCTCGTGCAGCAGCCCGAAGTCGATCCGGGCGAGCAGCTGCCTGCGTACCTGCGGCCAGGCGTCGCCGAACTCCGCGCGGCCGAGGTCGTCGACCGACCGGCCACCGGCGAGCCGCTGCGTGAGCAGGTCCGCCACACCCCGGAGCCGCTTTCCTTCGAGGTCGGTGGCGTAGACGTCCAGGACGACGTCGGTGGAGCCGACGGCGAGCAGTTCCCGTACGCGGGCGGGGGGCAGCCGGTGGACGTCGGGGCCGCCGGTGTGGTCGGCCGACTCCCAGGCGGGGATCAGCAGCTCCGCGGGCAGGGAGACGGTGAGCCGGTGCGGGCCGGACGAGGAGACACCCGGCCGCGGATCCTGGAGGGGCAGCGCCCGGCCGCCCTTGCCTGTGGTGGCGATCACGCCGGAGAAGTCGAGCGTGAAATCGGCGACGGCCCGTATCCGCAGCGCCTCGGACGCGGTCTTGGCCCGCGCGGTCATCCGGTCCAGTTGCTCGGTGCCGCCGCCGCCGGACTTCTGGTGCTGTGCGGTCGCCGAAAGGTCGGCCCGCCCGTAGGGGAACGTCACGCGCAGCGCGGCACCGTAGGTGAGGTGGCGGGTCCGCTCCGCCATGTGTCCGGTGCCCGCGGCGGACTCCGCGCCGCTCTCGAACTCGACCTTGGGCAGGACCTCGGCCGTCACCGCGTCGCGCAGCAGCGCACCGACCTCGACCTCACCGGCCCAGCCCGGCACATCGACCGGCACCCAGCGCGTGCCGCCACGGCTCAGGCCGGACAGCCACGGCTTGATCTCCTCCGTGCCCAGGTGGTCGAGGAACTGCAGGCGCGCCGCCTCGGCCGCCTCGCTGCCGAGCGTCCGGCGCAGGGCGGGCATCAACTGGTCGACGAGGGCTTCCTCGTGGTCCCCGAGGACGTGTACGTGGTCGCTCGCGCCGATCCGGCCGTCGGCCAGCCGGGCGGGCGGGACCGGCAGCCGCGGAGCGGACGTGGTCTCCGTCCGCGCGTCCGTCTCCGTCGTCGCGTCCGTCTTCTCGGGAACGTGGCGCGGCGCGTGGGCGGTCTTCGGGGCCGCCCCGTCGGTGGTGGTCGTCGAGGTGGTCGTCGCGGCGGCCGGGGCGGTGGCGTGGTAGTGCTCCTGCCCGGCCGCGGTCAGGACCCGTACCAGGCGGACCGGGTGGCCGTGGTCGGTGAGCGTCTGCCACGTGGTGCTGCGCAGGTTCAGCACCGACAGCCGGATTCCCGGGTACACCTGGGAGAACAGCAACGGGACGAGGTCGCCGCCGATGCCGTTGTAGCGGCCCGGCGTCGCGACGTCCGCGACGATCTGCTCGGCGATCCCGGTGGCGTTCAGCACCTCGCGCCAGGCGGCGATGTCGAGAGGCTCCGCCAGCAGCCGTGCCACCGGCTCCGACCGCTCCGCGACGTGCGCCCGGATCCGCCGGACCTGACCCGCGTGGGCGAGGTACTGCGGGGAGTCCCCTTCCCCGATCCGGAAGGCTTCGGCCAGCGGCGGCAGGACCTGGTACCAGAAATCCGGGTCCGTGCCGTTGAGCAGCGTGCGGAGCCTGGGCACCAGGGTGGCGCGCAGGGCCCGTATGTCGTCAGGCGATTCGATGCCGAGCAGGTGGGGGTCCTGCCCGTGGGCGCGGAGCGTCCCGACCACGGCGTGGAAGAAGCAGTCGCCGTCGGCGTTGATGCGCCGGGGCTCAAGACCGGACCGCTCCAGGGTGGCCGTCTGCTCCCCGTCCACCCGGAGCGCGGCCCACGCGAGGCGCCGGGCGTCCCGCTCCGCAGCGGCGGCCTGCTGCTGCCGCTCCCGCGTGGAGGTGTCCCGCTCTTCCCGCTCTTCCTGTTCCTCCCGTTCCTCCCGTCCTTCCGCCGTCTCCGGGGCCGCCGTGATCCGCACGAGGCCGTCGGCGGCCGGGGCCCAGGTGAGCCGGTGTCCGCGGGTGGCCGGGCTGCGGTCCAGCTCCGGGCGGATGTAGCGGTCCGTGAACTCCGCGCGGGTCAGGTGTTCGCCGAAGGCCGTGACGGTGCCATCGGGGCCCGCTGTGACCTGCCAGATCAGCCCGCTCTCCGGCGCTGCGACCTGCTGTGCGCGCCGCAGGTCGAGGAGGAGCGGATCGCGCCGGTCGCGCGCGGGGCGCGGCGGCACGTACCAGCCGGACGGCGTACGGATCGCCCGCGCACCGGCGTTGCCGAGGTCGAGCAGCGTTCCCTCGGGGGACAGGCTCACGGCCAGCAGGTCGCGGACGAGGAAGGTGGCGTCGAAGACGTCGCTGCTCCAGCTGATGCCGCTCGTGACGCTTCGGGTGCGGACCACGACCCGGACGTACGCGTCGGTGAGGCCGTGCACGTTCCAGAAGGTGTCCGTCGCCGTGCCATCGACACGGTTCATGGCCCAGCCGCTGGTGCCGTGGGTCAGGCTCGTGGACTGGCCGGCGGAGAGTCCGCCGCTCGCCGAGCCCGTCGCGGAGCCGGCCAGGGGGTGGGCGTGGGCGGCGGCGGTGTCCGTGGTGTTGCTGCGGCCGTCGGTGGTGGAGAAGCTGGTGTTCTGTGAGCCGTAGTCGCTGCGTTCGCCGGTGCCGGGCCGGGCGGCCAGGAAGGGGCCTGGCCCGGCCGGGACGATCGCGAGGTGCACCGTGCCGTGCGTGTCCGCCACGACCTGATCCACCGTCAGGAGGTCGGTTTGCAGCTCGCCGAGGGCATCGGTGAGGCCGTGCTGGATCAGGTGCCGGGCCAGGACGTGAGGGTCGATCAGCTTGCGCAGGGTGTCCTGCGCGAGCCGGCCGCGTCCGGCGAGGTCGTTCATCGCGCCGCCGAACCGCAGCAGATCGTCGTGCAGCGCATCGAACAGCGCGCGGACGGCCTCCGGGCTGAGCTGGACAAGCGCCGCCTTCCTGGCCAGGTCATCGGCGTCGATGCCGTGATCGGTCCGGAGCGCGGGCATGCCGGGCACGCGCCTCGCCACGCGGAGTTCCGCGGCCTCGGTCCTGCCGTCCTGCTGCGCGGCCGACGCCTCGTCGGCGCCGCCCGCCAGCTCCGAGACCGCGACCAGCACCTCTTCGGTCAGCGGAACGTGCACGGGCGCCGGGGTGCGGCGCTCGGGCTGGAGCGCCCTGGCCACCGGCCGGCCCAGACCGAGGCTGAGGACCGCCCCGGCCGGCGAGATCCGCACGGTCTGCTGGACGGAGATCTCCAGCGTGCCCCGCACGGCGAAGCCGGCCAGCGGTCCGCTGAGGGTGAAGCCGTCGTGGCGGCGGGCCATCGAGCTGTCCGCCGCGGACTGTGCCTGCGAACGGGAGCGGGTGAAGGACGGCGACGCCGTGGATGCGGTGGCGCCGAATGTGGTGCCGGTGCCCTTCTTCTTCGTCCGCCCTTCCTCCGTACGGAAGTTGGACTGGGTGTACTTGCTGAGGACGCCGTCGGTGATCTCGCCGGTGTGCTCGGCGGCCGTGCGGGTGCCGGGGTGTTCCGGGCGGTGTCCGCGGTTCAGGCGGAGCACGATCCGGGTGTGCGAGCGGAACCCGGGCCCGCCGGACGACAGCGCGTGCAGGACCACACCGGCTCCCCGCAGGGCGTCGGTCATGGCCACCAGGGAGCCGGGCGCGAGCAGCATGTCCAGCGTGCCGGTCAGGGCGGTGCCGGGAACCTCAAGACGCCACAGGGCGTCGCCGCTGCCGCGCGCGTCACGGCCCAGCAGGGTGTTGACGGCCCGCATGATCTGCCGGGACAGCGTGCCGTCGGTGCCGTCGGCCGGCAGCAGCCGCTCGGTGACGGTGGTCAACGGCAGTGCGTGCACCGGCAGTTGCTGCGGAACGGTGACCGCGGGGGCGCCGGTCAGGGTGGTGGCGGCCACGGGCTGCGGGCGCAGGAAGCGGACGCCGTCCTCGATCACGGCGGACCGCGGCGCGGGCTTCTTCCGCGTCCAGGTGCCCAGCTGGTTGACGTCCTCGCCGAGCGCGGTGACCGTCCAGGTGATGCGCCCGGTGTGCAGGGAGTGCGGCACGTCGGTGCGGACGCTGAAGCTGCCCGGATTGACGTTCAGGATCCGCGAGACGCTGCGACCTCGGCTGTCCGACGCCGCGTGGGTGAGGGATCCGCCGCCCTGCTCGATGCCCGAACCGCCGCTGAGGCCAACGGAGTTGCTGTGGTTGCGGAAGAAGTTGCCGGTGGTGACGGACCGGTTGCCGGTGAATCCGGCCGAGTACTCGTTGAGGTCCATCGTGTTGAGCGGGAGGGTGCCGGGGCGGCTGAGCCCGACCTCGTCGATCCGCGCCTGGAGGACCAGACGGATCCGCCGGTCGGTGAACGTCCCGTCGAGGGCGAGCTGTCCGGGCGCCGCGTCGGACGCGCTGTGCAGCGCCGCGATGAGCTGGTCGAAGGTGACCATCGCCTGCGCCTGGAGTACGGCGACCGCCTCCGGGACGCCCAGCTCCGTCAGCACCTCGACCACGCGCTCCCGTACCTGCGTGATCCCCTGCACGTCGATCACCCGGTCCCGCTGGGTGAGCGCGCCGTCGGCGTTCGGCACCGGCGCGGGTGCCTGCCCCTGCTCCTCCTGCGGCCAGACGGGCGCCAGCCACCGTGCCTCACCGTCCAGTTGCCGGCCCGGGGAGGTGTGCCGCACCGCCGTCACCGGGGGCTGCGCGCCGTGCCACGCGGTCCAGGTGTCGAGCAGCGCCTTCTCGGCCTTGCCGATCACGCCCTGCGGCGCGAGGCGGTGGACGGTGACGGACGGTCGCAGCCGCACCCGGTAGGTGTAGAGCACGTTCTCGTTCTCCGCGGACGCGGGTCGCGCGTAGCCGTGGACCTGGTACGTGTAGTACGCGTTCGTGTGCTGCCGGCCGCCGGTGCGCGCCATCGAGAAGCCCGGTGTGTACCCGATGGCTGCGGTGGTGCCGAGGCCCGCGGAGACGCTGCTGCTCAGCCCGAAGGTGGCGCTGTACGTATCGGAGTTGGCGGTGTCGCGCATGGCGGCCGGCCAGTGGTCGAACCCGGTGTGCGGCAGCACCCGGGCGGCCACCGGCGTGACCCGCCCGGTGGACCGCGCCACGGGCGCCCGCTCGGCGTGCACCGTGAAGACGATCACCTCCCGTACGTTGTCCGGGAGTTGCCGGGTCATCGTGTGCGAGACGCCGACCGGCGAGAACAGCTCCGCCATCTGGTAGCTCAGCGACTCGGGGTGGAAGTGGGCATCCAGGAAACCGGACCTGGCCACCAGCTCGACGGGGCTCCAGGCGCCGATACCCGTCTGCCGCTCGGCCTGGTTCAGCGCCTGGACCAGCTCGGCGCGCACGGCCGCGGCGCCGGAGAGCCCGGCGGGGGCGAACAGGCCGGTGGGCCCGGTCGGCGTCGACAGTTCCCGCGGCGGCGCGGGAACGGCGGCCGGCTCCTCCTGCGCGACGGTGTCGTGCTGCCGCGCGAACGGGTCGGCCGCCGGGGTGTGCGCGGGGTTGTCCTGACGCTCCGTCGCCTCGCGGACCGCCCATGCGAGCGCCGTGCGGAAGGCGTCGGCGTGTGCGGCGGGCACCCGGACCACGACGGAGACGTGCCCGCTGTGCGGCGCGGGGGCGGGGTGGCCGAGGCGGCGGGAGCTGACGTCGAGGCGGACGGTGAGCAGGAACGGCACGCTGGTGTCGGCGAAGCGCAGCGTCTGCCACCGGCCGCCGCCGATCTCGTAGGCGGAGCCTGAGCCCGTGGCGGTGCTCGCGCTGACGGTGAGCGGCGACGCCTTCCCCGAGAACGGCGCCAGGTCGGCGCCGGGCGCCAGGGACATTCCGACGCTCAGCGAACGTCCGCTGCCGACACCGGTGTTGGCGCCGTGCAGGCCGAGCCTGCGGGTGTTGTGGTTCGTGGGGACGGCCGTGGGGTCGCCCGCCTGCCGGGCCGCGACGATCAGGCCCCGGAGCGAGAAGAGCAGGACCGCGCCGTCGCCCGTGCGGACCGGCGGCAGCTGCGTCTCCCCGCCGAGGATCCGGGTGAAGTCCGTCATGACGTTCAGCTCGCCCAGGCGGCTGTGCAGATACTCGTGCAGGGCGGAGCCGGCGCGGGCGTCCAAGTGGGCGTCGAAAAGCCGGCGGTGGAGCACTCCGAGGTCACCGACCTGCTGGGGCACCATCGGGAAGCGCAGGGCCTGCTCGGTGAGCAGGGCGTACGCGGAATCCGGCACCCCGGCGGGCAGCGGCGCGGTGCTCCAGGGGACGGCGGGGGTGTTCGCCGCCAGGGTGACCAGTTCGCTCGGGAAGGCCACGACGAGGTCGCCGCGCGCCGTGCGGGGCGCCGCCGTGCCGTGCCGCGGTGTGGTGGTGACGGTGAGCCGGACGTCGGGGAACGAGAAGTGCGTCAGCCGGCCGTCGAGGCCCAGTGACGGGTTGGCGTACACCAGGTCGGTCCGGCTGCTGCCCGCACTGCGGGTCGACGTCGCGCCGACGCTGGCCTTGGGGCCGAGGGCGAGGGCGCCCCCTGCGAGGGAGCCGAGCGAGCCCGCGTCACCGGCGCTGAGGCCGCGCGTGGCGGTCAGGCCGGTGGCGGCGGAGGTGCCGCGGCTGGAACCGGCTTCCTGGAGGCCGATGTTCCGTTCGCCGTGCGGCCGGTACTGCGGTGCGAGCGCCGTCGCCCGGTCCCGGTCGACGCCGGTGAGCTGGATCCGGACGGTGGACGCCCGGGACGTGCCGGCCTCGCGCAGTGTCAGCCCGCCGTCGAGCAGTCGCCGCGCGAAGACGCCGGGGCTCAGCGCGGTCAGCAGGCGGCCGACCTCCGCGCGGGTGGCGTCCCGGAGGTTCTCCGGCACAAGACCGGCGATGACGTCGGCGATGCCGCTGTCCGGGTCGATGGTCCCGGGCGCCGCTTCCTCGGTGTGCCGGGAGGCGCCGGTGCGGTCGCCCCGTCCGGCGTCCGTGTGCGCCGGGACCTCCGGCAGCTCCAGGCCGTCGAAGCGGACGCCGCCGAGCGAGACCACGGTCCCGAACGTGCCCAGCGGGAAGGAACGCGCCGTCTCGGCGAAGCCGTTCGGCACCCGCGGGTGCGGGGCGGACACCGAGGTGAGGACGTCGATGGTCTCCTCGATCTCCTGGACCTCGATGGCCTCCTCGGTCTCCTGGACCTCAGTGGTCTCTTCGGTCTCTTCGGTCTCTTCGGTCTCCTTGGGCCCGTCGAGGACGTCGGTCGTGGAGGCGGTGCCGTCGTCGTTACCGACCAGGCGCAGGACCGTGGTTTCGCCGGTCGCGCCCGCGCCGTTGACGTGCGACCGCTGTTCCCGGTCCTCCTGGTTCTCCCGGTCCTCCCGGTTCTCCCGGTCCTCCCGGTCCTCCCGGTCCTCCCGGGTCTCCTGGTCCTCCCCGGTCTCCTGCGTCTCCGGGGGCTTCGGGATCGAGGCAGAGCTCTCCCCTTGGCCGAGTTGCTGCCCGTGCTCGGTGACGGCCGTCACCTCGACGGCCGCCGGGGCCTGTGCGGTGAGGTGCACATAGCCGTCCGCGTCGGGCCGGCCCCAGGTCAGGGTGTACGCCGCGGTGGTCGGGTTCCCGGCGAGTTCGGCGCGGACATAGCGCGCTTCGAACCGCTCGTGCGTCAGCTCGTCGCCGTAGGCGATGACGGTGCCATCGGCGCCGGCCAGGACGCGCCACAGGAGGACGCCATCCGTGGCCGGGATCCGCTGGGCGCGTGCCAGGTCGGTGAGCAGCGGGTCGTGGCGCCCCTCCGCCGTCCTCGGCGGGACGAAGCGGCCGGACGGTGTGTGGATGGCGGTGGCCGGTGCGCCGCCGAGGCCCAGCAGGGCGGCCTCCGGCGAGTACCGGACGGCCAGCAGGTCCGCCACGCGGAAGACGGTGCTCAGCGTCGCGCCGCCGTAGCGGGCCCCGCCGCGCGCGTTGGCGCCCCTGACCTCCACCTTGACGTAGGCGTCCGTGAAGTCGTGGGCGTGCCAGAGCGTGGTCTGTGCCGCGCCGTCGACCCGGCTCATCGCCCAGCCCGAGCTGCTGAGGGACTGGCCGGCGGAACGGTCGAACGACACCCCGCCGTTCACGGTGCCGACCGGGGCCTTGCGGCCCCAGCCCGCCGATACGCCCTGCCCCTGGCCCGTGCCGAGCGTCATCCCGTTGTTCTGGGAGCCGTAGTCGCTGCGCTCCGACGTGCCGGGGCGCCAGCCGAGCGACCGGGCCTCAGCGGCGGGGAGCACGGCGACGCCGAGCACGCCTGTGGTGTCGGTGAGGGGGCCGCCGAGGCTCCGCAGGACCGGGCCGACGGCGGCCGGTGCGGTGCCGAGCCCGTGGAGCAGCACATGGCGGGTGAGGACGTGCGGGTCGAAGTAGCGGTGGAAGCCGTCCTGCGAGAACTGGCCGTCGCGGACCAGATCGCCGGGCTCGGCGCCGTAGCCCTTCAGCGCCGTGACCACCTGCTCGAACAGCTGCCGTACCGCAGCCGGGTTGAAGACCACGCTCACGGCCTTGCGGGCCAGTTCGGACGCGGCGATCGAGAACCGTCCGGCGTCTTCGAGCGCGGGGTTCGCGCGCGCCGCGGACAGCCGTTCCACGGTGAGCGGGCGGGTCCGCTGCGCGGGCCTGCGGCCCTGGAGTTCGGACAGCGGGACGGTGATCTCTTCGCGCAGCGGGATCCGCCGCCTGGGAGTGGTGCCCCGGCTCATGGCCTGGAAGACGCGGGTGGCCTGCCGGGCCAGGTCGAGGCTGACGGTGTTGACGCCCCGGGACGGCACCACGGATTGGCGGAGGCTGATCTCCAGCACTCCGTCCAGCCGGAAGGTGGCCAGCGTGCCCGAGAGGGTGTACCCGTCGTGACGGCGGGTCAGCACGCTCTCGCTGAGGCTCTGCGAGCTGCTCGTCGAGCGGCTGTACCCCGCCGAGCCGCCGGAGAACAGGCCGGTGAACGCGTCGCCCGTCGCCGTGGAGCGGCTGACCCCGGACTCCTTGCGGGTGTTCCACTGGGTGTACCGGCTGACGGTGCCCGGTGTGAGCCGCCGGGTGAACCGCGCGCCGTGGCCTTCCGGGTCGCGGTCGAGGCGGAACACCAGCTGGAGATGGGTGGTGTGGCCGGGGCCGGGCACGGTGGTGTGCAGCACCATGCCGGCGCCGGTCATCGCATCGGCCATCGCGTGCAGGGTGCGCGGGGTGAGGACGGTGTCCAGGGTGCCCGGCAGGGCCGTGCCGGGGGTGTGCGCCGTCCACTGGGAGTCCAGGGCGCCCCTGGCGTGGGTGCCGAGGAGGTTCCCGACCTCGGTCATGATCATTTCGGTGAGGGTGGCCGGGCTCTCCGGGTTGTGCCCGGCCGCCGCTGCCGCCGCGTCGGACGGCGGCAGGAAGCGCTCGCTGACCGACGTGTGGGGCAGCGTGGCGACCGGGAGCGTGGCGGGGACCTCCGCCGCCTGCGCGGGGGCGAGTTCGGGCCACTGCGGGCTCAGGAAGGTGAGGCCCTGCGGGACGTTCACCTGCACCGTGCGCTCGGCGGGCGACCAGTCGCCGAGCTGGTTGACGTTCTTGGCCTGGACCGTCAGATGCCACACCACCCGGCCCACCCGGGAACGGTGCGGGAGCGCGTCGCGCAGGACGAACCTGCCGGGGGAGACGTTGGTGATCTCCGCGACGCTGCGGCCCTTGCCCGGGGAGTACGACCGCTCGTACCCCGCCCCGCCCGTCAGCTCACCCGAGCCGCCGCTGAAGGTGGCGGAGTGGGTGTGGTTGAGGTGGTGGGTGGTGACGCTGTCGACGCCGGAGAAGCCCGCCGAGTACTCGGCGAGGTCCATGGTGGACAGCGCGATCGTCTCCTCGGATTCCACCACGTCGGTGATCTCCGCCCGGAAGATCAGCCGGACCCTGCGGTTGCTGAGGAGGCCGTCCAGGACCACCTGCGTGGCGGCCGAACCGGCACCGGTGTGCAGCGCCGCCACCAACTGGTCGTGGGTGAGCGCCGTTTCGAGGTGGGTACGCGCCTGGTGGTCCGGGACGCCGTACGCCGTCAGCAGCTCCAGGGCGCGCCGGCGGACCGCGGCGGTACCGGCCACGCCGAGCACCCGGTCGTGCTGGGTGAGGGTGACCGGGCCGCCGGACGTCGTCAGCGCGTCGGTGTGCGGCGTCTGTGCCGCCGCGGCCGGTGCGGGGACCGGCACCAGCCAGCGCGCCTCGGCCTCGATCACCCGCGGGCGGGTGGTGGTCTCGTTGGCCGCCGCGCCGGGCGCCGTCTGCGTCAGCGCGCGGGCGATCCGGTGCACCGTGCCGACCGGTCCCGGCGCCGGTACCCGCCGCACCGTGACGGATGTGTGCAGGCGGACCCGGTAGGTCAACTGGTGTGCCGCACCGGAGTAGTTGAGCCCTGACAGGAGGTACGCGTAGGAGGTGAGGCCGTTCTTGGCGGTGTGGCCGCGGGAGAACAGCTTCAGGCCGCTCTCGTGGCCGGCGTGGTCACCCCAGCCCGTCGCCACCCCCACGGTCAGGGCCGCGCTGGAGCCGTGCGACTCGGAGTTGGTGAAGTCCCGCATGGCACTGGGCCACAGGTCGAACCCGGCCTTCTCCAGGTACACGGCGGACTGTGGCGCGATGCCCGCGCCCTGCCGCACGGGCACCCGCTCGGCGCGCACCCGGAAGCGGACCGTCTCCGTCCCCCCGTCGGCCAGCGGCCGTACGAAGGTCCGGTGCAGCCCCTGCTCGTCGGCGGCCGATGCGGCGTCCCGCTCGCCGAACAGCTCCGTGAAGCGGGCACCCAGCGACTGCGTGTGGAAGTGCGTGTCGAGGAACGTGTCCAGGGACGCCAGCTCGGCCGCCGTCCACGCCGGAGCGCGGGTGGACGCCCTGGCGTGCAGGAACTGCTCCCGCAGCTGTTCCCTGACGTCGGTGGCGTGGCCGCGCGAGGTCAGACCGGACAGCCCGACCGGCCCGTACAGGCCCGAACTTCCGGTCGGCTGCGCCAGGTCGGCCGGGATCACCGCCTCCGGGGCGCCGTCCTGCGGCGCGTACGTCAGCGGCAGGGGGCCGCCGGGCACGCGGCCGATGCGCACCTCGTCCACGATGTGGCGCAGCGCGTCCTGGAACGCGTCGGCCAGCTCCTCGGGCACCCGCACGACGACCGAGACGTTCGCGGTGTGCTCCCGGCCGATGGTGTCGCCGAGGGGCCGCGCACCGGCCTCCAGGCGGACGGTCATCAGGAACGGCACGCTCCGTCCGTTGAAGCGGACGCTGTGCCAGCGACCGCCCCCGGTGTCGCCCGCGGAGCCGAACGACGTCGACGTGCCGAGGTCGAGCTTCACCGGGAACTGGAAGGACGGCAGGACGGAGCCCAGGGCGGTGGTCGCACCGGCGTTGACGGAGAAGCCGCCGCCGGTGCTGGTGGACGCGCCCTGCAGCTCCAGCCAGCGGAGGTTGAGCACGGCGGGCAGGTCGCTCGCGTCCCCGATCCGCTCGACACCGGTGACCTGGCCCGACAGGCCGCCGTGCAGCGTACCGCCGCCGCTCAGCGGCACCGGCGGCAGCGACATGCCGCCGTTCAGGATCCGGGCGAGGTCGTTGAGCACACTCAGCTCACCGAGCCGGTGGTGCAGGAACTCGTGCAGCGCGGTGCCCGGCCCGGCGTCCGCCGGGTGGTCAAGGACCAGCTGGTCGCGGAGGTGCCCGAGGCCGCCGATCTGCTGCGCGACGGAGAAGAACCGCAGGGCCTCCTGCGTGAACCTGCGGCGCAGCGCGTCGCCCGCGGTGTCGGGCAGCTGGACCTGCCACGGCGCGCGGGTCAGGTTCGCGGCCGGCTCCACCAGCTCGGCGGGGAAGGCGACGAGAAGGTCACCTGCCGTCGAGCGGGTCCTGCCCTGCGCGCCCACGCCGGGTCCTGACGTGGTGACCGCCAACCGGGTGCCGGCGAAGGAGAAGTGCTCCAGCTCGCCGCTGTATCCCAGCGACGGGTTGGTGTACGCGTTGGTGCTCCGGCTCTGGTCGTACGAGCGGGACGACGACAGGCCGATGCCCGCCTTGGGGGTGACCGTGGCGCCGCCGGCCGTCAACGGCACCTTGAAGGCGGCGTTGACGCCACGGGAGGCGCCGGCGCTCTCCGCGCTGCCCGTCGAGCGGTCGGTCGTCGCCTCCTGCGGGCCGATGTTCACCTCGCCGTACGGCCGGTACGGCGCCTCGGTGTGGGTGGCCCGGTGGCGGTGGATGTCGGTCAGCCGGATGTGGACGGTGTGCGCGGCGTGCCCGGAGCCGCGGGGGACGGTGAGCGTCAGGCCGCCGTCGACCAGGCGGCGTGCGAGGTTGTGCGCGCCCAACCGGTCGAGGTGCGCGCCGAGTTGGGCGCGTACCGAGGACTCAAGGCGTCCGCGGAGACCGGCGTCGATGCGCTCGGCGGTCGGCAGCAGCGCGGTGACCAGGTCGCCGAGGTCGCGGGCCTGCCGGGCGCCGGGCAGATCGGCGCCGTCGAAGCGGACCCCGCCGAAGGAGACCACGGAGCCGAACACCCCGAGCGGGAACTGCGGCGCCCGGCCGGGGACGTGCACCGCGCCGAACCCGACCGGCGGCACGGGCGCCGGGGAACGCCGCTGCGTGGTCCGGACGGGCGTGTAGGTCGTTTCGTGGATCTCCTGGACCGTGTGGAGGTGCTGGACCGTGCGGACCCGGTCGGTCTCGGTCTCGGTCTCGGGGGACTGCGGGGTGTTCCGGGTCAACTCGTAGGTCTCGTAGACCTCGTAGACCTCGTCGGTCTCCTCGTCCTCCTCGTCCTCCTCCTCGGGTGTTTCGGGGAGGAGGCGCCGGGTGTCCTCCAGGATGTCGTCGGTCTGTTCGGCCGAGGCGAAGCGTGCGCGGAGTGCGTCGAGGTCGGGCAGCAGTTCGGGGAAGGTGTCCGCGCCCTCGCCCAGGGTGTGCAGCTCGTGCGGCGCCGTGAGCAGCCTGCCGTCGGCGGCCACGTCGACGGAGACGATCGTCCCCTGCTCGACGGGGAGCAGCAAAGCCGGGTCCTGGCGCCACATGGAGTGACCGGACTCGGACCACAGCACCCGGCCGTCGAGGTTGACGGCGCGCAGCGAGGGGCGCGGGGTGTGGAAGAGCAGGAGGGAAGCCGCGCCGGGACCGGCCTCCAGGAGCAGCGAGGTGATCTCCAGGGCCGCCGACAGCGGGACGTCGCTGCGGACCACGGAGGCCATGGCGTACCGCAGCGTGTTCCACTGGTCCAGGAGGTCCGACGGCTGGTCCGCGTCGGCCGTCCGCCCGCCCGGCGCGTGGCTGTCGGCCGCCGACTGGGCCAGCGGCACGCCGACGTCGATGGTGACCGTGTGGCGGGCGGCGGCCTTGCGCAGCCCCTCAGGAGTGAGGGCCTGCCCCCGCCGCTTGGCGTCCTGCGCGGCCGTGACGAGCAGCCTGCGGCTCTCGTGGGTACCCGGTGCGGTGCCGAAGGCGTGCCGGACGAGCCCGTCGAGCGACGAGGGTGTCGGTCGGCCGGGGCCGCTGAGGTGTTCCCGCTCGGCCAGTTCGGCCAGCCGGCGCAGGGTCACGAGCACGGCCGTGTCCCGGCCGGTCCCGAACTCCGCCACCGGATAGAGCGCGTCGTGGACGTCCACCACGTCGCCGGCCCGCAGGTATTCCGCCAGCTCCATCGGCGGTGCGGCCCGGCCCACCAGCCGTCCCACGGTGCGCAGTTCGCCGCGCGGCCGGAGGCGGTACGCCAGGTCCGTCTGCTGCGCGGGGGACAGCAGGGGACGCGGGGTGGCCGCCGGGGTGGTCCCGGCGGCGCTGACGTCGCTGGCGTCGGTGATCCACCGGAGCGGCAGCCACTGGTCCCGCAGCGCGGTGTCGAGCGGTACCGATGCCTCGCCCGGTGGCCGCTGGGCCGTCCTCGCGTACGCGCGGGCGACGTTGACGACGTACTCGGGTCCTGTCATCGCGGAGCTGGCGTCGATGAAGTGCTGGTATTTGGTCAGGGCGCCGTAGTGCGTCATTCCCCAGGCCGCGTGGTCCTTGCGCGACGTCAGGGCGGGGATCTCGACGACGGGCAGTCCGGTCAGCAGCGCGCGCAGGAAGGCGGACTCCGGCGGCGTGACGATGAGGTTGTTGCCGTGGTCGCCCCGGGCGTACCGGTAGCGCGCGACGCTCTCCAGCTGCTGCTCGGGGGTGGTCCCGATGCCGATGTTCTCGTCCCGCAGGGCGTCGCGGATCCGCTGGAACGAGGCGTTGTCACGGAGCAGCGGTGCCAGCAGCGGGAGGTTGGGGCCGTCCACGGCGAGCCTGAGGTCGTCCGTGGGCAGCGTGAACGCGCCCGGTGCGAGGTCGACGTCCAGGTACACGCCGCCGCGCTGCCACAGCACGCCGTACCGGACGACGTCACTCGCGGCGGCGAAGGCACCGCGGGACAGGGCGAAGCCGACGAGGTCACGGGCCTTGTCGCGGACCTCTTCCGGGAGCCGGTCGTAGAGGTTCGCGTCGTCGATGTGCTGGACGGTGACGCCGGCGAGGCCGCCGGTGAGCAGCGGCTCGTTGGCCGTGCGGGCACTGTCGTCGAGCCAGAGGTTCACCGCCCAGCCGGAGCCTTCGGCGTTGCGCACCCAGGAGCGCAGGTTGTCCAGGGCGCCGTCCGCCATCCGGCCGCCCAGCCACACGAAATGCAGGTGGCGTGGGACGGTGGCCAGCGTGCCGTCGGTGCCGCCGACCGTCAGGGTCTTGGGCATCCGCTGGAACGTGAGGGACTGCAGGGCACCCCAGTTGCCCTCCGCGACCCGTGCGTCGAGTTCGTGCTGGAGCGCGGCCGGGCTGAACGGCTCAGCGGACTGAATCTCCGTCAGTTCCTGCTCGTCCTGCGGCAGTTGCTCATCGGACTGCGGCACCGGCCGCGGTACGTCGATCGTGCCGGGCGGCACCTCGGCCCCGGCCGCCGGCCGCACGCCGCTGCCGCCCGCCTGCACCGACGAGGTGGCCGCCGCGATCTGCGGGGAGAACGTCCGCCACGCACCGCGGTTGCCCTGGGCGTCGTGGTAGAGGAGGAAGCTGAATTCCTTCACGTGCGGCGTGGCGGCCAGTTTGGTGGTGGGCGCCACGACGTTCATGCCGGTCGCGTCCGCGATCTGCTGCGCGATCGAGTGGCCGTCCGGGTCCGTGGCGGCTGCCTCGCAGGCCCCCAGGACGATCCAGGCGCGATTCCCGGCACGCTCCCTCAGCTCGATGACGCTGGCCCGCCGCCCGAGCGCCCGGCCGAAGGACGTTCCCGACATCCGGACCGGTCTGCCGTTCACCGGAACGGTCAGCCAGCCCTTCTCGCCGTGCAGCAGGGCCAGGTACAGCTGGTCTCCCGGCTGCCAGGGCACGGTGTCGAGGTCGGCCCCTGACACCGTGTGCCGTACGGGCGCACCGTCCTGGGTGCTCACCTGACGGTTCGGGTCGTAGTGCGCGAAGTGCCGCTTGGTGAGGTCGAGATCGGTGTGGGTGAGCAGCCGCTCCCGCACGTCGCCCGCGGTGTGGAAGGACCGGCCGGCCGGCCGCAGGGAGCCGGGGGCGACGATCAGCAGGTTGTCGATGTCGGCGGCCTTGACGGTCACCCCGTCCGACGTCGTCAGCTCCAGGTCCTCGTAACCGGCGTTCTCCTGCTGGAGTTCCAGGTCCCGCAGCTCGGACCGGTCCCGGAACCACTCCCGTACGTCCGGGTGCAGCCGGTCCCGGGGCGGGTTGACCTGCCGCGGGTCGTGATAGGCCGCGTACGCCTCCGCGAACCATTCGGCCGGTGTGGAGAACTGGTAGTTGGAGACGGCGTGGGCGCGGGCCGCGGCGGCGTAGCTGATCCAGCCACCGGTGTCCTTGCCGACCTGGTAGATGCGCCCGTTGTGCGCCAGCTGCCCGGCGCCGCCGTCGTCGCGCGTCCACGGCTGCGCCAGGGCGGCCCGAAGGTGGCTGACCATCGTCGTCAGCTTCTCGGACAGATCCTCGTCGCCGCCGGCGAGCTGGGAGGGGATCAGCTCGATCTTCTGGGGGTCGGGCCCCCGGAGCCGCGGCACGCGCTTGATGCGGAACGTCACCTTCGTGACCAGCGTCTCGAACGTGTCGGCGCCCGGGGCGGCCGGGACGTGACTTTCGGCGGTGATGCCCGCGCCCGCGAGGAAAGCCTCCGCGACCTCGACGACCTCCCGGTCGAGGTCATGGGCCCGCCAGCCGCCGAACTCCGGCTTGTGGGCGTGGTCCTGGGACCACTGTGCCCGCGCGTCGACGGAGTGTCCCACCTCGTGCCGCAGCGTCCACTCGGCGAGGTTGCCGTGCGCCAGGACATCGGAGACACCGGCCATCACATGGCGGCGCGGCTCCGTGATCCCGAGAACGTCGGCGACCTTCAGGCCCGAGTAGCCGTTCAGCGCCACCAGGTCCATCACCCACTGGAGCGCGGCGCCGTCACGGCCGAGCCACGTGTACATCCAGAAGGGCATACGGAACGGGCGGGCGATGTGCAGGGACCGGTCGCCCGGCCGGTACGAGCTGACGGCCGTGCCCGTCTCGTCGTGGGTGATCGCCTCCAGCAGCGGGTTGTCCTCCACGTCCCGCCGGGGCAGGGCGTCGAGCACCTGCTCGATCTTGTCGAGCATCGAGTGGCTGAAGTGGTACCCGGCGCTGCTCTCCCCGGCACCGATGGTCGTGCCGAACCGGCGGGTCAGCTCCGCCTCGCGGTCGCCCGCGCCGGTGTTCCGCAGCCACGCCCCGACCGTCCGCGGCAGGTCGTCAGGGACCGGCAGGGACAGCACGCCGCCCTGCGCGTCCGGCGGCGGGAAGTCCAGGACCATGTCATCCGGCAGCTGAACGGTCTGCGCGGCCAGCAGCTGTGCGAACTCGGGGTCGTGCGCGAAGGGGTCGAGGGGGTCGAAGAACGGCTGCGGCTGCGCGGCGACGCCCTGCGGCAGCTGACCGCCGCCGAGCGGGTTCGCGAAGACGTCGACGGCGGACTGCTGCTGCACACCGGCCGGGTGCCCGGCAGGCAGCATCCCGCGCAGCGCCAAGGACAGCGGACTGTCGTGCGTCAGCAGTCCCTCCTGCGCCAGGCTGTCGTAGGTGTGGGCGGCCCACTGCCGCGCCGCGGCGTCGACCTGCCCCAGGCGGCTCTCCACACCCTCCCTGGCCGCGCGCAGCCGCGAGCGGGTCAGGTGCAGCCCCGTCTGCTCGCTGAGGAGGGGCAGACCGATCGCCCGGTGGTGTGCGTCCGCCTCGCGCAGGGAGGTGAACTGCTCGAACCCGGGGTTGGGGAAGCTGTAGACGAACGGATCGGTGCGGATCACCACCGTGTTGTCCCCGGAGGGGAAGTACACGCTCCCGATCGCCTCCCACTTGTCGGGGTGCGACACGATGCTCTCGCCGATCTGCCGGGAGACATCGGCGAGCGTCCCGTCGAACTGCACCCGCGGGTCCTGGGGGCGCACGCCGATCGCTTCCAGCCACTGCGCGACGGACAACGGCCCGAGCTCCAGGGCGGGGTCGAGCACCATGAGGTCGTCCGCGCCGGCCGGCGTCCGGACGGTGACGGCCGCGGCGATGTGGTAGTCCCACTGAATGGGCACGGTGGTCAGCAGGTTGGCGGCGCCCTCGCCGTTGCGTGAGTACGTGGTCAGCTGGGGGCCGGTGCGGGAGACGATGACCTTACGGACCGGCGCGTTCCACTGCTGGAGCTTCATCGCGATCATGTGAGCCCGCAGGAAGCACCCGTCCTCCGGATGCTGGTTCGGCAACGGCAGCCGGCCGTACTCGGGGTGCTGGTACTCAAGCACCGTCAACTGCTCGTACCAGGACTGGACTTCCTGCGCGGAGACGGGCGTCGAGCGGGTGACGTCGCCGAGCGCGTGGGCGATCAGCCCCTGGTGTCCCGGTGCCTGGGCGGGGGATGCGAGGGAGGCCCGCAGGCTCGTACCGATGAGCTGCTGGAACGCGTCCTCGACGGCCCAGATCTTGCGCAGGTCGCGGCCGAGGCCGCCGACCTCGGTCCTGGCCTGGTCGTGGCGGCCGTGGGCCACCTGGAAGTAGAGCCGCAGCGCGAACGCCTGCACCTGCGGCAGCCGCTCGAACGGCACCCCCTCCGCGACGTACCGCAGATCGATGTCCCAGGCGGTCTGCGGCGCCTGAGGGCCGTAGAAGTGCTCCAGGACCCACATGGCGTCCGTCGGGTCCAGCCTGTTGCCCGCCATGGCACGGGCGACGGCGGTGGGGAGCGTGGTCTGCGTCTGCCGGTGGTACTCGCGGTCGAAGTCGTCGAGGGCGAAGCTGCCGACCGGGCGGACATGCCCGTTCAGCAGCCCGGCCAGTTGGCCGAAGTCGATGATCGGCAGGGCCAGCGTCCGGTCGAGGTCACGGACGAACTGCTCGTCGTGGTGGGGAGTGGTGTCCTCGGTGCCGAAGAGCTCGGCGTAGATGGGATCGACGGTGTGGGGCGGCTGGGAGACCGGTGGCTGGGGCTGGGCGGTGGTGTCGTCGTCGGTGCCGAAGATCTCGGCGTAGATCGGGTCCACGGCCTGCGCCGCCGGGACGCCGACCGGGATCATCCCCGGCACCGCGGCGATCCGGTCGAACGCGGCCTGCTGCGTCCGCTCCCGCCACACCCGGGCCTCCCGCAGGACCGCAGCCGCCGCGTCGAGCTGCGCGCGTGCCTCGATGAGCGCCCGGCCCAGCTTCTCCAGGCCCGCCTCGTCCAGGACGTCCGTCCCGCGCCGGGCCCGCCGGTCGGCCCGGACGAGTGCGTCGTACTCCCGCAGCCGCGCCTGGACGTCCGACTGCGCCTGCTCGTACCCGTCGGCGGCCAGGAACGCCGCGGTGACGTGGTCCTCCGCGTGCGCCAGCGCGGTGTCCACCGCGCCGGGGGACGGCGTGCCCTGCGCGACCGGCTCGGCGCCGAGCGGGATCAACCACGAGCCCCGCAGCCTGGTGTCCGGCGCGTCGGTCCGCAGCGCCTCGGCCTCCTGCTCCGTCTTCGGCGGGGCGTCCCGGTACGTCGTGACGGGCTCCGCGTGGTCCGCGTGCGGGGCCGCCGCGTCGTGGTCGTGCAGCCAGGACGGAGCGAGGTCGTGCGGCGCCCATACCTGGCGGTACACGGCGAAGTGGTCGGCGCGGAACTGTGCCCCGAAGCGTGCGCGGACGGTGTCGTCGACCGCGTGGGTGTCGGCGAGAGCGGCGTACGCCGTGTCGCCCGCCGCCAGCGCGACCGCTGCCTCCGCCTCGAAGTGGAGGTGGCCGGGGAGCGCGTTCTCCAGGCGCGCGAACCGGTGCTGCCACTCCACGACACCACCGAACAGCTCGTCCGTGCCGGAGCGTGACCCGCCGAAGGACGCGTCGAAGCCGGCCGCCACGCGCTCGCGGAAGCCGGCCGCGACCCGGCCGGCCGCCTCGTCCGTCAGGGGGCGTCCGGAGCCCGCGGCCTGCCGTTCCGCGAGCTGCTGCGCGACGACCCGGTCGGCATCGGCCAGCGCGGACAGCTTGGCGGCGGTGGCCGTCAGCTGCGTCCTGATCCGCTCCTCGCCGGTCAGTTCGGCGTACGTGGCGTCCCACCCGGCGAGCAGCTTCCCGGCCGGGGCGTCGGCGACGGCCCGGTCGAACGCGGCGTTCACCGCCGCGGCGGTGGCGTGCTGGACCGACGCCACGGCCGAGGCCAGCGCCAGGTCAGGCGCCAGAGCCGGGAAGTACCGCAGGAATTCCTGAGCGGAACCCGACGCCCCGCCCAGCGCCGCGGCGGCGTCATCGACGTCCTTGAGCGAGCGCACCATGGCGGCCTCGCGGACGGTCTGGACGACCAGCCGCGACGGCAGCTCCGCCAGCACGGCGGCGTACTCCTGGTGCCACCGCGCCAGCGCCTCGGGGTCGTCCCCGCGCGCCGCAGCGAGAGCGCCGGGCCCCGTGTGCCCGGCGAGCGCCGTGTCGAGCGCGGCGAGCTGCCGGTCGCGGACGGTGTCACGGCCCGCCTGCGAGAGGGTGTGGTCCTGCGCCCCTGACTCCTCCAGCAGCGCCTGCTGCTCATCCGTCAGGTGGGCCGCGAGGTCCGCGCCGACGGCGTCGAACTCCCGGGCCGCGCGCCCGCGTTCCGACACGTGGAACGCGCGCAGGTCCAGGGCGTCGGGGAGCGCGGCGAGCAGCTTCTGCAACTGCGCCAGGCCCGTGCGTACGTTGGCGGACAGACGGGTGCCCCGGGCGTCGGCGGGCGACGCGAACGTCGCACGGACGTGGACGTCGAGCTGCTGCTCGAACAGTTCCCGCTGCTCCGCCGCGACCTGCGCGACGAGCTGCGCGTCGGGTGTGAAGGCCGGCGACGCGGCGCCGGAGTCGCGCAGCGACAGGCTCCAGGAGTGCACGGCGCGGTCGAAGGCGGCACGGCCCCGGTCGAAGGCGGCCTCGCGGGCGGCGCGCAGAGCGATGCGGTCCTGGAAGGATGCGCGCAGCTCGTCCTGGGTGCCGTCGCCGAACTCGCGGAAACGGGACGCCTCATCGGCCAGCCGCTCCACCTGCTGGGCCGACAGCGTGTGGCCCTCGGTGTGCGCCCACTCCTCGACGGCCACCCGCACCTGCTGCCGGTACGCGGCGTCCTCGCCCGCCTGAGTGAGCAGCCGGTCGTACTCCTCCCGGAGCCCCTGCTCACCGGCGTGCATGACCGCAGCCCGCCGGCCATCGGACCCGTCGTACGAGGGGACCGGCGTGTAGGAGGCGTGCGCGCCGGCGAGCAGACCCGGCTGCTCCCGCAGCTCGGCGCCCCGCAGCAGTACGGCCATCCGCTCGGCGTACTGCTTCTGGACGGCGGACAGCGAGCCGGGGTCGCGCTCCAGGGCCTCGACCGCCTGCGCCTGGTGGAGGTGCGCTTCCCCCCTGAACCAGTGGAAGGTCTCGCGGCTCCAGGACGACTGCGGGTGGAAGTCGTAGGACTTGCTGTACGTCGTGAAGCGCTCCAGCACGTGCGACATCGGCGCGGCGAGGTCGGTCAGCCGCAGCGCCGTGGCACGCACGGTCCGGTGCGTCAGAGCCCGCCCTTCGTCGGCCGGCGCGACGCGGCTGTCGATGTACTCCTGCTCCAGCCGGGCCAGCTTGGTGTCGTACCACTCCCCGGCCCTGCCGTCCCAGCTCGGTTGGTGACGGCCGAGATCGCTCTCCCACATCCATCCGTCGGTCAGGCCGGGACGGGGCGTGAGCGGGCCCTGGCGCAGCACCGAGCGGAACTCGCGCCGCAGGCCCTCCCTGACCCCCCAGTCGGCCCGCGCCTGCTCGTAGGCGGGCCGTACCGCCCGCGCGGCGGCGTCGGCGGCTGCGCCTTCGGTGAGCCCGCGCTCGACGCCGTCGGCGAACAGGACGCTGAACTCGCCCTTGAGATCGCCGGCTTGCCGTGTGTCGCCGAAGGCGCGCAGCACCATGTCGTCGTCGAGGTGGGAGCGGTAGAACTGCCAGGACCGCTGACGGAGGGAGTCCTCCCGGTCCGGTACCGGCACCGGCTCCTGCTCCCGCTTCGGGGCGGATTCCCGGACGAGTTCCTGCTGCTGCGGTACCTGCTCGCGCGTCTCCGATTCCGCCGACCGCCGCTCCTGCGCCTGGAGCTGGTCCTGCGCGGTGTGCTTCTCCGTGCGGAGCTGCTCCGGCACCTGCTGCTGCCCGGTGAGGTCGCGGCCAGGGCCGCCCGCGGTGTCCTTGCGGCCCGCGGGGGTGTCCGCGGCGTCATCGGCGCCCGCGGCACCGGCGTCCTTCTGCGCCCGGTGCTCCTTCAGTTCCTGGGCGGTCCTGGCCTCCTTCGCCGCCCGTGCGCCGTCGAGGCCCTTCCGGAAGTCGTCGGCGCTGTGCTTCTCGGCGTCCAGCCAGCTCTTGAGGTCACTGGCGCCGGGGCGGTGGAAGTGGTCGTCCAGGGCGACCCAGTCGTGCCGGAAGGAATCCGCCACGTCGTCCGCGCCGAACCTCCGGCCGCCGTGCGGGGTGTAGTCATCGAAGACGCTGTGACCGCCGAACCGCCTCTCGAAGACCTCGCCCGCGTGACGGGTGGCGGTCCGCCGGGACTCGTCCATGGCCAGTTCGGCGTCGAAGCGGCCCAGGACGTCACGGGACTCGTTCCGCCAGGCCCGGAAGCGCGGGTCGAGATCCCCGTTCAGCAGCGGATCCCGGCCGGTCCGTACGCCGCCCAGGTGGGTGTCGGCGGCCTTCTCCAGCTCCGATGCGAGTGTGTCGTGGACCCGTTCGATGCCGTGCTCGTCGTCCAGCAGGCGGCTCCGGTCGACCTCGGAGCGCAGGGTGCGCAGCTGTGTGTCCAACTCCTCGTGGTAGCGCAGCCGTCCGGCCAGACCGCGCTCGCCCGTCATCGCCCCGATGGCCGTCCTGCTGTGCCCCGCGGCGTGCCCTGCGGTGTACGGATCGGCCCTGCCGCCCGAGGGGAAGGAACCGAACGCGTCGTCCACGGCGGCCTTGAGGTCCTTCTCCAGGCTCCCCACGGCCGCGTCGACGGCCGAACTGTCCACGTCGCGCCGGAACCCCATGTCCTGGAGCTTTGCCTCCAGGCCGGGCAGCAGCTCGCGCTCGATCCGCAGGTGTTCCGCCAGCTTCAGCGAGGTGCCGTTCAGCGCGAGGTCGGACGCCTCCCGCGTCCCCATGCCGGTCGCCCGCAGGTCCCGCATGCCGTGGTACGTGTCCAGCAGCCGGCCACGGGCGGACCGGCGCCACTCCTCGCGCCCGGTCTCCCGGGCGGCGCCGTCCCCGAGGTCGTCGGCGGCGCCGGCACCGGCGTCGTAGCGCTTCATCAGGTCGTCGACCCGCAGCTCCACCGCGCGGGCGAAGTCGAGCCGGTCGCCGATGGTGCCGACCGGGTCGCCCCCGCCGGGCCCGGCCGTCCTGGCCTCCGCCAGGTCCTGCACATACCTGTGCTTGACGAGGTGGGCGAGGCCGTCGGGCAGCGGATTCTTCCGGAACTCCGGCGTCGCCAGGGCGTCGTCGACGGCCTTGCCCGCCGCCGGATCCCAGTCGCCCTCACGGAACCGGGTGTCGAAGCGGGTGGGCAGTTCGTCGATGAGCTTCCGGTGGTACGCCGCCCAGGAGTCGTGCAGCGCGTCGCGGTCGACGTTCTTGACCAGGCCGCGCTCGGGCAGCTCGGTCAGCTTCGTGAAGTGCGCGTGCAGATCGGCGGTCGCCTCGTCCACCACCGCCTTGATGTCGGCCGCGGTGGGCTCGAACGCCGAGCGGCGGCCCACCAGTTCGTGGAAGTGGTGGGCGCCCGACTCCTCCGCGGCGACCGCGGCCCGCTGGGCGGATTCCGCGGCCCGGCCGGCCTCGTCGGCGGCGTCCGCGGCCTTCGCTGCGGCCCGCTCGGCGGCTTCGGCGGCCTCCCGGGCGGCGGCTGCCGACTCGCGGGCCGCGGCCGTTCCGTCCGCCGCCGCGTGGGTCTTCCCGCCCTGCCCGATCCGCTCGGTGGCCGCCTTGGCGCTCGCCGCGGCGTCCGTGGCCCTGGCGGCCGACTGGCGGGCCGCAGCCGCGGCGTCGTCGGCGGTCCGGGCCGCGGAGTGGGCCTCCTTGGCCTTGGCGACACCGTCGTGGAGCGTCTCGGGGGCCTGCTTCCCCGAGGGGACGGTGTGCTCGCCCCGCGTGGCGGCCCTGCCATCCGCCGGGACGGACCTCTGGGGCGCCGCGCCGCTCCGGCCGCCCTTCCCTGCGGCCTTCTCGGCGGCTTCGGCGGCCTCCTTGGCCGCGGTGGCCGCGCGCTCGGCCGCCTCGGCCGCTTCCCTGGCCGCGTCGGCGGCTTCCCTTGCGGTGCCGGCCGCCGTGTCGAACCGCTGGTGCGGCGGCTGCCAGTCCTTGGCGGCCTGGTTCACGTCGTCGGTCAGCCGCGACAGGTTCATGTTGCGGCTCTCGGCCACGTCGAGAACGGTGTCGTAGTAGTCGGTGAGCCGGGCCTGGGCGGCCTGGTGCTCGGCCGCCGCGGCGGCGGGGGACGGGCCGTCGGGGGTCCTCTCCGGGGCGTGCCACCGGACGCCGTCCATCCGTCCGTCCGACCAGATCCTGCTGTGCCCTGACATCCAGTCGTGGTGGAAATCCGCCCACATGCGGTCCGCGGTGGCCTGGTGCAACCCGCTCCGGCCCGCGGTCAGTTCGTCCCACGCCGCTTGGGCCTTGGCGGTCGTCTCCGGCAGCTGCTCCGCGCTCTCCCGCAGCTCAGGTACCGACTTCTCGATGTCGGCGAGTGACGCGTCCAGCTTCGCCAGCGCGTCGTCGACCCGGGCGGGGGAGTAGTCGGTGCCCAGGCCCTTGCGGGTGTCGGCGAGTGCCTGGTGCGTGAGGTCGTGCTGCCACGACCGCACCTGGTCGCCGTGCGCGCCAGGTCCGCCGGTGTGGCCGGAGCCGTGGGTCTGCTGGGCGTTCCACCGTTCCCAGGCGCCGCTCTCGAAGCGGAAGCGCTCGTCGATGCCCCTGTTGAGCCGGGACAGCCCGTCCTGGGTGAACTTCTGGATCTCCCCTGACCGGGTGTCGAGCGGCTTGTTCCTGAGGTCGGCGAGCAGCGTCTCGGCGTCGCGCTTCAGCGAGGCGTGGACGCTGTCGGCGTGCTGTTCCTTGGCGCCGGGGGTGCCGGCCCTGTCCGGGAGGTCCTTGTCCAGGCGGGTGGGCAGGTCGTCGACGAAGCGGCGGATGTCCTGGGTGGCCTGCACCTCGGCGTCCAGCCGTTTGATCAGGTCCTCTTCCTTCAGCGGCCACTTCTTCACGGCGAGGTCGTGGGCCACCTGCCGTTCCTTGGAGGTGAGTTGGGCCAAGGGGCGGAACTGCTGCTTCTTCGTGAGCAGCTTGCCGGCCTCCTTGTCCACCAGGTCGCCGAACGCCTGCTTCGCGCCGTCGGAGTAGCGGCCGTGCAGGGCGGCGGACTCCTCCTTGGTCAGACCGGCCCCGAACTCCTCCCAGGCGCTGAGGTGTTTGCCGACCGTGCCCTGGAACTCGATCTCCCGGCCCAGCCGGTCGGGAAGCCCGTCGCGCAGGCCGCGGGCCATCTGGTCGAACCGCTGGCCCTTGTTGCCGACCTGCCAGTGCGGTTTCGTCCTCAGCTCGCCGTACGTGGCCTTCGAGACGTGGCCCAGGCCCTCCTCGTACTCCTTGACGGCCTTGCCGACGAGGTCCGCGTCATGGCCTTCGGCGCTCCACTGCTTCCTGGCCGACGCCACCTCGGTCTCGATCCTGGCGTCCAACTTCGTCTGCATCTTGTGCAGTTGGCCGCGTCCGCGGATGGTGTCGCCGAGCTTGTCCAGCTCCTTCTGCCACTGCTGCTCGGCCTTGGCGAGAGCGCCGGCGTGCACCTCGCGGCCCTCGCGGAAGGGGGCGAAGGTCTTGTCGAACGTGCCGCGGGCGTCGCCCACCAGCTCGTCGAAGACCTTCTGACGCTCGACGTCGTCCAGCGACCGGAGCGCCTTGGACGACGCGGTGGTCTCCGTGAACCGGTCCTGGAGCTTCCGCCCGCCCTCGTTGAAGTGCTCGTCCGAGGTGAGCTTCTGGACCCGTTCGGCGGTGGCCAGCTTCCCGGCGGTGCTCTTCTTCAGGTTCTCGCTCTCGGTGGCCCACGCCTTCTCCTTGGCGGCGGCGGCCCCCGACTTCTCCGCCTGTCCCGTCGCGGCGGCGGTCCCCTCGGCCCCGGCGTGGCCGCTTCCCGCGTGCAGGGAGGCGGGCCCGCCCTGGGCGCCGGGCGCGGGCGCCTGGTGCCGGACGGAGTCGTCAGCGGTGCGGGTGACGTGGGTGCGGTCGGTGGCGTTCGTGCCCCTGGCGGCGGCTTCGTGGGACGTGCTGCCGGATGACGCCGAGGTCTCGTGCGGCTTCTGGGCAAGGGAGTTGGTCTCGGACGTGCGTCCGGCCTCGTTCCTGCTGAGGCCACCGGAGGTCTCCGACTGCGCCGCGCCCTTGGGCGGCGTTTCCTGCTTCAGCTGACCGGCGGTGGCCTTGTCGCCGGCGGGCTTGACCTCCGGGGCGCCCTTGGTGGCCGGGACCTTGCTCTCCACGACGTTCTTGGAGACCGCGGGCTCGTTCGCCAACGCGGCCCTGTGGTCGGTGCTGGTCGGCTTGTTCTCCAGCGACGGCATGTCCCCGGAGCGCACCGTCGAAGGGGACCGCTCCGGCATGCCCTTGCCCTCGGCCCCCGGGTGGAGGTCGGTCCTGGGCGTGTGCAGCGGCTTGCCGCCCTCCGCACGGAGCTTGCCGTCCGTCACTCCGGACGCGTTGACGTCCTGAGGCTTCGGGCTTCCGGTGTTCCCGGTGGCGGCATCCTGCCCCTTCACACCGTGCAGCTCGCCCCCGGGGACCGTGACGTCCCCCGCGGGATTCCTGCCGGACGGCGGCTGCGGCGACGTCTGCCGGCCCGGGTTCCGCAGCCCTTCGTCGCCCACGTTCGCGGCGCTCTTGCCCGGCGTGCCGGCCGCCCCGGGGCCGTTCCCCGGGACGGCGTGCTGCTCGGGGCGCGACGCGTGGGTGGCGCCCGGCCGTCCGTCGGTGACGTGCGTCCCGTTCGACGGCGCGGAGTTCTTGCCGGTGTTCGGTGTGGGGGCGGGTGCCACGCCCGTCTTCGACGGGTTCGCGTGCGAGGTGGTGCCGTCGAGGTCGGTCGGCCGCTGGACGGGCGGCTCGGTGGGCGGACGGCCACCGCTGTTCGGCGGCGCGACCACGTTCTCGCCGGTGCCGCGCGGAGGGGCCGTCGAGGGGTGGGGCTCGGCGCCGTTCACCGGGATCTTCGGGTTGGGGACGATCTCCCCGACCGGGCCGATCGTGTCCGTCTTCTTGGGAAGGACGTTGCCGCCGTTCGCCACGTTGCTCCCGGGGCCATCCGGGATCTTGTTGACGAGCTTGCCGTCGAGATTGCCGAGGCCCGACGGCGGGGCGAACGAGCCCTTCGGCGCGTCGAACCCGGCCGCGCCCCTGCCGCCTCCCAGCGGCGGCACTTCGGCCTTCGGGTCGAACTTCGGCGCCGCCAGCTTCGGGCCGCGGGTCAGGTCACCCAGCCCCTTCCGCAGCGCGCCGAGACCCTTCAGCCCCGGAGCGATGAGGCTTCCCGCCCCCGCGAGGCCGAGGTTGAGGCCCTCGTGCTTCCACCACTCCTTGCTCCCGAAGTCGGGCATGTCGGTGTGGGTGACGGCGGCGGCGAGTGCCTGCGCGCCGACGTCGAAGCCGAGCTGAACGACGATGTTCAGGATCACGTCGATCGCGACGGCACCGGCGTAGACGGCTGCGAGCGCGATCCCCTCGATGACGGCACCCATCGCCTCAAGCACCGAGGTCAGCGCCGCCACGATCGCGCCCAGCGGCAGCAGGACCGCCAGGGCCACGGCGGCGAGGAGGGGGAGCAGGGTGGTGATCATCATCTTGATCGCCTGCATCTTCGCCGCGTGCAGCTCCTTGGCCTGCACCTCCTTCACGAAGTCGCCGAACGCGTTGATGGCGTTGCCGACATCCCAGGCGTGATTGATGGCCGGCTTGAATTTACCGTCCCGCAGAAGGGTCCACGACCATTGGACGGCCAGCTCCCGGCCGTCCCCGCTCCATTGCATGCCCTGGACGGAGGTGTCCATGGCGGCCACTTTTTCCCACAGTGCGTCCCCGAATTCGATCCACGCATTGCCGAGGGCGTAGATGTTGTCGGCAATGGTCGGGTCGGGCTCGTACATGACGACATCACCTGGGTGAGGAGAAAGGAAAAGGAAGAAGCGCTACGGGGAACCGTCGACGAAGAATTCGCTACAGCGAACCGCCGGAGAAGAGAAGCGACCGGGGAGAAGTCAGGAGATCGGGAGTCCGGAGGTCAGAAAATTTCACCGATCGCGGTTTTGTTGGCGTCGGTCGCGTTCTCCTTCTTCCCGCTTCCGTCTCCGCCTCCCCAGGAAAGAAGCTGAGAAGCGAAGTCGCCGAACTCCTTGGAGATCGCGTCCTCCGCCGACAGGTAGTTGTTGCCCGCGAGCGTCAGCGAGAAGGCGACCCGGGCCAGCACACTGTTCGCCTGGCTCTGCTCGTCACCGGTCTTGCCGAAGAGGCTCGTCATGCAGGCGTCCAGGCGCTTGAAGAAGCTTTCCGCCTCCTCCTGGGTCTGGCCCGCCCAGCCGAGCTGGAGTGCGCCGAGCGCCTTGAAGAGCCGGGAGACCTGGGAGCCGAGGTCCTCGACGTAGCCGCCCCCGCCGTCGGGGCCGCCGATCTGCTCCCCGTAGGTCCGGAGAAGCTCACCATCGACGGTGATCTTGGCGTGTACGCCGCCGACCTGGCCGTAGACGACCGGCGTTTCGGGCGTGGGGTCCGCACCGGGGCTCACCGCTGCCTCACCCCACCCCGCCGATACCGGCGACGACGGCAGCCGCCACGGACGCGGCCTTGAGTCTGCTCATGCCGACGACTATCCGGCCCACCGCTGACGTAACGCTGATGTTCCGCTGACGTGCCCGGGGCGGAGCCCCCACCGACGGGCCCGAGCTGCGGTTTCGCACGTCCGGCAGGCGGCCTAGTGCTTCTTGTGGAAGTTCCGCGTGTTCTTCTCTTCGACCTCGTGGTACGTGTGGTACGCCGCCTGCATCCGCCGCTTCATCTCGTGCAGCAGCGTGACCAGCGTGTCCATGTTGGTGCTGAACTCGCGCTGGAGATTGCTGAAGGACGTGCTGGACGGCGACTGCCAGACGGCCTCGGCGAGGCGGAACGCCTCCTTCACGGCCGCGATGTCCTCCTCGATGGAGGAGGTGCACCCGGCGACCGTGCCGATGGTGTCGTGGAGCAGGTCGAGTTCGATCCGGAACTCTGTGAGGGTCAGGCTGTGAGAGGCCATTCGGCGACCCTAAGTGCCCGCTTCGTCCGAAGGCATGTCCCGATTCGGGGGGAGGGCCGAGGCCACCGTTCCGAGGAGGGGGGCGCCCCCGAACGGGGACCTGTCCGGAGGTCGCCGCGTCGGATGGGATGGGGCGAACCGGACCCTACCCGGGTCAGCGCGGCGGAAGGCGACTGAGGCAGTGGAACCGAAAGACTCCCGGTACGGCCCGCACCGGGTGCCCATCAAGTCGGACGGCGGCGGCGATTCGGGCGGGAACACCGACCCGCCCCCCACGGCTGAGGCCCCGCCGACGCTGTACATGCTCTGGGCGACCGCCCCGGCCATCGACACCGCCATGCCGCAGACCGAGGGCGGCGGCGGGAAGCCGACCAGGGCGGAGACCCACTCGGCCTTCAGCGTCAACGTCGGTGACATGGCCGACAGCATGACGTTCCTGCTGGACTCCTCCAGGGACATGGTCACGCGGTACGAGGCGCTCAAGGCGCTCGTCCTCAGCGCCGACGCCTCCCACACCGTCTTCGGGGAGCAGGCGACCTACACGGAGCACATCCCCAAGACGCCCCCCACCGCGGTGGACCGGCGGAACGGGCACGAGCCGACGTTCGCCGAACCGCAGGGGCCGCTCATCAAGGACGACCCGGGGGTGCGCTCGGCGGCCGAGAAATTCGGCCCGTACATGTACCCGGGCATGAAGAACGTGCTGATGGAGTGCGCCAACGCCATCGAGCTGCTCGGGCGGTACATCGTCCTGATGGACCGCGCGGGCACCTACTACGCCCGCGCCGACCACCAGTCGGTCTTCCCCGAGCCGTCCGGCAAGTCGATCGTGGGCACCTGACCGCACCGGTGCACCGGCTCAACGGGCCGTCCGGGCCCGCCGGTTCACGTGTCCTGCGTCCGGTCCGGCGGCGCGCGATGCCGCGCGGGGTGCGCCCGCGCCGCCGGACCGGCCGGTCACGCCGGGGTGCAGCTGAGCTGGACCGGCGCCGCGACGTCGTGCGCGTGCTTCGTCGACGAGGTGTAGTCGATGCCGGTGTTGAACATCCTGACGGTCACCCGGCCGCTGGTGACCTTGAACGAGCCGGGGGAAAGCCACTTGCCGCGGTTGCGGACCTGGTCGATGTCGAAGGAACCGGCCGGGGTGCCGCCGCTGCGGTCGGCGTCGTAGACCGCGTACTTGGCGGGGCTGCCGCCGACGTAAAGGATCTTCGGGTTGTCCGGCACGTACACGGCCAGCCGGCAGGACGCGGCGCCCTTGATCTTGGCGCGGTAGTCGAACTTCCACAGGACGTACTGCGCCGGGTCGTACTTCGTCGCCGACCCGGACATCGGCACGGACAGGTACCTGCCGGTGCAACCCGACCCCGTGTAACCGCCGGTGGCGGTCTTGAGCCAGCCGTCCTCCTTCTTGTTGAAGTCGGGGTCCTTCGTCCAGATCCCCGCGGTGGCGCTCGACGGGCACCCGTAGCCGGCCAGCGCGGAGAACGCCGGAACGGCGCTGCGGGACAGGGACTTGCCCTTCTCCGCCTCGGTGGTCCGGCTGGTCTTGCTGCCGGTGGTGGGCGACGGGCTCGGCGGGGTGTGCGCGGAGCCCGTGGTGTCCCGGGCGTCCGGCGCGGGCATCTTCTGTCGGCCTTCCGGAGTGATGTCCTGCCGGCCCATACCGCCGTTGCCGCCGTTGCCGCCCTGGCCCCCGGTGGTGCCGGCGGGGGACTCCTCGCCCTTCGGGCGGGGGTCGGCCTTGCCGGTGGCCGCCGCAGGTGACACCTTGTCCGCCTGGTTCTTCTTGTCGTCGGGGCTGGTGAGCGCGCCGACGGCGAGGGCGCCGAGGCCCAGCGTCACGACGACGGCGATGCCGATCGCCACCAGCCGCTTGCCCGGCTTGCCCCGTTCCCCCTCGGGGCGGACGCCGCCCACGAATGCGGAGACGAAGCCGTGCCGGTCCTCCTCGGGCAGGCGGCCCGGCGCCTTGCCGGTAGGCTGTGGGGGCTTTTCCTGGTCAGCCACGTTCGCACTCTCCAATTATCCAGCCGTAGGGACAGCGGCAAAGATACCCCGCGGATGCAAAGGCGAAAGGCCCACGGGGGAAATCGGATTCACCTTGAGTGATTTGTCGTCAGGGTCTGTATGCAACCATTGCGCAACCACGGAAGTGTCATTCCGTCGTGACCTGGAAACGGGTCCGAGGCGCCGGTACATTCTCGTCCGGTACCTTGAGGACGCGCCGAGTCGGTTCTCCGCTACTGTGTCGCTCAAGGGCTCTCGGAGTGACGCGTTGATCTGACGACAGGAATACGCATGTCTAGTTGTGCGCGCATCGCCATTATCGAGCAACAGAATCTCGTCCGTTACGGGATGGAGAGGGCGCTCTCCCAAGGCTCGTGGTTCGATGTGGTCGCCGCGGTGGAGCATGCGCGGGACTTTCCGTTCGACGCTCCGGACGCCGAAGCCCCCGACGCCATCCTCTACGGCCCGCCCGCGTACGACCACACCGCACAGGAACTGCCCGCCAGGACCCTCGCCCGCCTCGTCGCCTGCGCCCCGGTGCTGCTGATCTCCGACTTCGCCCGGCCCTACGGCCTCCTGGAAGCGGTCCGCGCCGGCGTGCTGGGCTGCGTCACCGATCAGGCGGACGACGAGGAACTGCTGCGCGCCGTCGACACGGTCCTCAGCGGCGGCTTCCACCTCTCGTCGACGCTCGTGCCCCGCCTCCGGAACGAGTTGCAGCAGCCCGGTGACGCCGAGCCGCGTTCGCTCGCCCGCCGCGAACTGGAGGCCCTGCGACTGCTCGCCGAAGGAATGACGCACCGTCAGATAGGCCGCCGGATGGGCCTGACGGAGGCGACGGTCAGCACGTACATCAAGCGCGTCCGCGCCAAGCTCAACGTCGGCAACAAGGCCGACCTCACCCGCACCGCCATCGAACTGGGCCTGCTGCGCGACCCCCACGTGGTGGTCGACACCAACTCCGTACCGCCGCCGACCACACCGGACCGCGCACCCGGCGCGAGGCCGACCCGCCCCCGTCCCCTGCTGCTCGGCAGGAACTGACGGCGCGACGGGCGCCCGGGGCCGGGGCGCGGACACCCGTGCGCGGTCCGGTTGTGACCTGTGCCCCTCAGATGTCCCGGAACGTCTCGATCTGCGCGCCGATCGAGTTGAGCCGCTCCGCCAGGTCCTCGTAACCCCGGTTGATGACATAGACGTTGCGCAGGACGGACGTGCCCTCGGCGGCCATCATCGCGAGGAGGACGACGACGGCCGGGCGCAGTGCGGGCGGGCACATCATCTCGGACGAGCGCCAGCGGGTCGACCCGTCGACCAGGACGCGGTGCGGGTCGAGGAGTTTGACCTGTGCGCCCAGCCGGTTGAGGTCGGTCAGGTAGATGGCGCGATTGTCGTAGACCCAGTCGTGGATCAGTGTCTGGCCCTCGGCCGCTGCCGCGATGGCCGCGAAGAACGGGACGTTGTCGATGTTCAGGCCGGGGAACGGCATCGGGTGGATCTTGTCCAGGGGCGCCTGGAGTTTGGAGGGACGGACCGTCAGATCGATCAGCCGGGTGCGGCCGTTGTCGGCGGCGTACTCCGGGCTGCGCTCGTGGTCGAGGCCCATCTCCTCCAGGACGGCCAGTTCGATCTCCAGGAATTCCACCGGGACGCGACGGATCGTCAGCTCCGACTCGGTGACCACGGCGGCGGCGAGCAGGCTCATCGCCTCGACCGGGTCTTCGGACGGCGCGTAATCCACGTCGCGGTCGATGCGTGCGACGCCGTGGACGGTGAGCGTGGTGGTGCCGACGCCCTCGACCTTGACGCCCAGCTCCTCCAGGAAGAAACACAGGTCCTGGACCATGTAGTTGGAGGAGGCGTTGCGGATGACGGTGACGCCGTCGTGCCGGGCGGCGGCGAGCAGCGCGTTCTCGGTCACCGTGTCGCCGCGTTCGGTCAGTACGATCGCGCGCCGCGGGGTGACGCTGCGGTCGACCTCGGCGAGGTAGGTGCCGTCGGTCGCGGTGATCTCCAGGCCGAAGTGGCGCAGCGCCGTCATGTGCGGGGTGACGGTCCTGGTGCCCAGGTCGCAACCGCCCGCGTAGGGCAGCTTGAAGTGGTCGACGCGGTGCAGCAGCGGGCCGAGGAACATGATGACGCTGCGGGTGCGGCGGGCCGCCTCGGTGTCCATCGCCTCCAGGTTCAGCCGGGCCGGCGGCACGATCTCCAGGTCGTTGCCGTCGTTGACCCAGCGGGTGCGGACGCCGATGCTGTTCAGCACTTCGAGGATGCGGTAGACCTCCTCGATCCTGGCCACCCGGCGCAGCGTGGTCCGGCCCGCGTTCAGCAGCGTGGCGCAGAGCAGCGCGACACAGGCGTTCTTGCTCGTCTTGACCGCGATGCTGCCGGAGAGCCGACGGCCGCCGACCACCCGCAGATGCATCGGGCCCGCGTAGCCGAGCGACACGATTTCACTGTCCAGCGCCTCGCCGATCCGGGCGATCATCTCAAGACTGATGTTCTGGTTGCCTCGCTCGATGCGATTGACCGCGCTCTGGCTGGTGCCGAGTGCCTCGGCCAGATGTGTTTGCGTCCAGCCCCGGTGCTGCCGGGCGTCCCGGATGAGCCTGCCGATGCGTACGAGGTAGTCGTCTGCCATGAAGTGACCGTATCTCAGATATGAGATGACTTCGTAATCGCCAGTTGTTCTACTACTATGCGAATAACTGGAGGTCTCCATGAAAACTGCCGCTCCCTTCACGCGCCCAGTGACCGGCTCCCTGCGGGTCGCGATCGCCCTGTTTCCCTTCCTCGCTGCGGTGGCCGTTGTCGCCGGCATCCATCTCAAGGTTGCCGACCGGCTGACCGATCCGCTCGCCACTCATTTCGACGTCCGGGGCGAGGCCGACGGCTTCACTTCCGTCCAGGGCTTCCTGACGGGCACGCTCCTCATCCTCGCCCTCCTCGGCGCGGGCAGCGCGGTGTTCGTCCACCGCGGGCGCCCCGCAGCGTCGGGCCGCTGGGTCATCGGCACGGGCTGGGGCATCGCCGCCACGCTCGCTCTTCCCACCTCCCTGACGCTGCTGGCCAACGCGCATGCCGACCGGCCGGAATCCGCCCGGCTGCCCATGTGGCTGGTGGCCGTCGTGCTGGCGGTCGGCGTCGCGGCGGGCGCGCTGGGCTGGCTGCTTGCGGGCCCGGAGCCACGGCCGCAGCCGCCGCGTCCGGGCGCCGCGCCCCGCCTCGACCTCGGCCCCGGCGAGAGCGCGGGCTGGACCCGTACCGCCGGCTCCCCGCTGCTCGTCGCCGTGGGCCTGCTGACCGTCTGCGGGGGCCTGTTCCTCGGCATCACGGACGACTGGCTCGCCGGTGGGTTGCTGCTGGCGGTGGGGGCCGTGACCGGCGCCATGGCGTCGGTGCGGGTGACCGTGGACCGGCGCGGTCTGGCACTGGCGCCCGCCCTGCTGCCGTACGCTTTCCGGCGCATCCCTCTCGACCGGGTCGCCGAGGCCACCAGCAGGAATGTCCACATCGCCGCCGAGTTCGGCGGCTGGGGCTACCGGGTCCGTCACAACCGCAGTGGCCTGGTGCTCCGTTCGGGTGAGGGAATCGTCCTGCGGCTGCACAGCGGCAGGGAATTCGTGGTGACGGTCGACGACGCGGCGACCGCAGCCGCGCTGTTCAACACCCTCCTGGACCGCGCCCGCCCCTCCCGAGGAGACTGAGTGCTGTTCCGGGTCGATCCCAGCTCCGCCGTGGCGCTCGGTGACCAGATCGCCGCCGCGGTCCGCGGCGCCATCGCCGACGGCTCGCTCCGCGCGGGGGAGCGGCTGCCCGCCGGGCGTGAACTGGCCGCGTCGCTCGGCGTCAACGTCCACACCGTGCTGCGCGGCTACCAGCGCCTGAAGGAAGAGGGGCTGATCGAACTCCGTCGCGGTCGCGGCGCGGTGGTCACCGACGCCGCGTCCCCCGGCCGCGCCCGCCTCGGCGAGGCGGCCGAGCGCCTGATCACCGAGGCCCGCAGGCTCGGCCTGTCCGACGACGAGATCGTCGGCGTGGTGCGGACCGGACTGGGAATCGCGGGGAACTGAGGCGCGGCGGACCGGGGAGCGGGCCTTCCCGGCCCGCCGCACCCTTGGTCCCTCAGCGCTCCCCGGCCACCGCGACCGCCCGGTCGTCGTCGCCGTCCAGGGTGCGGATGACCCGCGCGGGATTGCCGACCGCCAGCACCCCGGCCGGCAGGTCACGGGTGACCACCGCCCCCGCGCCGACCACCGTGTTCGCGCCGATCGTCACTCCGGGGCAGACGATGACCCCGCCGCCGAGCCAGACGTTGTCCCCGATGGTCACCGGCTCCCCCTTCTCCCAGCCGGCCCGGCGCCGTTCGGTGTCCAGCTCGTGCTGCGGCGTCAGCAGCTGGACGTAAGGGCCGATCTGGACGTCGGCGCCGATCGTGACGGGTGCGGCGTCCAGGAACACCGCGCCGAAATTCACGAACGTCCCGGCGCCGATGCGGATGTGATAGCCGAAGTCGCAGTGGAACGGCGGCCGGATCCGCACCCCTTCGCCGACCGCGCCGAGCAGCTGCTCCAGGATCCCGGCCCGCTCGGCGGGTGTGGTGGCGCCGGGCGCGTTGTACGCGGCGCACAGCGCGATCCGGCGTTCGGTGTCGGCGCTCAGCTCGGGATCGTCGGCCACGTACCAGTCGCCGGCCAGCATGCGCCGCTTGTTCTCTCCCACAGGCACCTCTCCTCGGTCGTCACACACGTGCGGGGGTCAGAAAGCCGCTGCCGTACGGGCGTTGGCCGCGCAGGTCAGGTGCCGGTCGTCCCGTCGATCGCCTCGCGCAGCAGGTCGGCGTGGCCGTTGTGCCGGGCGTACTCGTGGATCAGATGCAGCATCACCATGCGGAGCGACACGTCCTTGCCCCAGCGGGGCTGATGGACCAGCACGTCCAGGGAGGCCGCGGCCCGCTCGATCCGGCGGGCGTGGGCAACCTCCGTGTGCCACGCGTCGAACGCCTCCGCCCGGTCGGCGGTCCGCGCGTCGTAGGCCACCTGGTAGTCGCCGTCCGGTGACCAGACGAGCGGGACGTCCTCGGCGGCGACGGCCCGGCGGAACCAGGCCCGTTCCACCTCGGCCATGTGCCGCACCAGGCCGAGCAGGGACAGCGTCGACGGCGGGCTGGACGGCCGGCGCAACTCCTCGTCGCTCAGGCCCTCGCACTTGAGGGCGAGGGTCGCCCGGTGATGGTCGAGGTAGCCGCGCAGCATCTCGCGTTCGCTGCCCGTCAGGGGCGGATCGGTCCGTTCGATGGTCATGATCGTGTCGCCCCCGTCGCTGGTGTCCCGCAGGCAGGCCCCGAACCTACTGGGCGCCTTCCGCGGTGACAACGATGGGGCGGGGCTGCTCGGGGCAGGCGGCAGGGCGTTTCTGACGGATCTTCGCGGCTCTGACGGATCTTCGCGGCGCCCTACCGTTCCGCTTCCGCCGGCAGGGCGGACGCGGTGATGTCGCCGGTGGGGCGGCGGGCCCGGCCGCCGGGCAGCAGGGAGCGCGCGGCCTTCAGGGCGCGGGCGAGCAGGTGCGCGCGCCCGGCGGCGATGGGGCCGAGGACGGCGAGGACGAGGACGTAGCCGGCGATGAACGGGGCGAGGCGGCCGTCGAGGCCGGCGCCGGCGGCCATGGCGGCCAGGATCAGCGCGAACTCGCCACGTCCGAGGAGCGTGGTGGCGATGTTCGCGGCGGGCCGGGGGCCGTAGCGGTACAGGCGGGCCGCGAACAGTCCCGCGGCCACGTTCATGGCGAGGGTCAGCGCGACGGCGACGGCGACCGGTACGGCGACGGAGGCGATGTCCGCCGGGTTGATGGCCAGGCCGAAGGAGAAGAAGAAGATCGCGGCGAAGGCGTCGCGCAGGGGATGCACCAGTTCCCTGATCCGCGGCCCGGAGGGGGTTCCGGCCAGGAGCAGGCCGACCATGAACGCGCCGATGGCGTCGACGACCCCGAGCACCTCGGAGACGCCGGCGATGAGGATCGCGGCACCGAGGAAACTGATGACCAGCAGTTCGTTGTCACGCACCGCGATCAGACGCCCGATCAGGCGGGTGCCGAAGCGGGCCGCGACGGCCAGCAGCATCAGGAATCCGAAGGCTTTGGCCGCCTGGAGGACCGTTTCCGTGACGCCCTGGGCGCCGCCGATGACGGGCTGGAGCACGGCGAGATACAGGGCGAGGAAGATGTCCTCCACGACGGTGACGCCCAGTATCAGGCGGGTCTCGGGGCGGGCGATGCGGCCGAGGTCGACGAGGATCTTGGTGACGATCGCGGACGAGGAGATGCCCAGGACGCCCGCGAGCACCAGCGCCTCCCGCGTCCCCCATCCCAGGGCGAAACCGAAGCCCAGCCCCGCGCCGACGTTCAGCAGCAGATAGGTCCCGCCGGCCGTCAGCAGGCGTCTGCCGCCGCTCTTGAGGTCGTCGACCTGGAACTCCAGGCCCAGGTAGAACAGCAGCAGCACCAGCCCCAGCGCGGAGAGCATCGCGAAGTCGTGCGCGTCCTCGACCAGGACCGGGCCCGGGGTGTGCGGGCCGAGCAGGACACCGGCGAGCATGAACAGCGGGATGGTCGGCAGGCCGATCCGGCCGCCGATACGGGCGAGGACGGCGGCGGCCAGGAAGGCGCCGCCCATGGCGAGCAGGGTGTCGGCGTGTCCCACGGGTCACCGCCTTCCGCTGTTACGGGGCCGGTCGGCCCCCGGTGAGCGTTCCGCGACGGGCACGGCGTGGTGCGTCAGGGCAGGCCGTGGCGGTCCCGGTCCGGTGGCGGCGCGAGCAGATACGTCGCCGTTCCCACGGTGACCAGGCCCGAGGCGAAGAGCAGCCCCTGCGGCAGGATCATGCCCATGACCAGCATCGCCACGGAGGCGGCCAGCAGCGCCCAGGCCGGGCCGCGCCGCCGGTACGCGTGCGGCCGGTGCGGGCGGCGCCTCGGCGGCACACCCCGGGCGCCTCGCGATGTGCTGCGCCGCGTCGGCGTCCCAAGGCCGTGCGGTGGGCCGGTGCGGGGCTGCGTCATGACTCCTCCTTCCGGAGACCGGCAGGTCGGGGTCCATGTCACCGTCACACGCGCGCGCGTGGCCCCGCCATCGGGCCCGGCACCCATTTCCGCAGGTGGCCGACCCCCACGACCGGCCGGCAGAGGGGCCTCGGCACCGATGGACACCGGCGCACCGCACCCCGCACGCTGGCTGTGAAGGGCGAGCGCTCCCTGGGCGGCGGCCGGGGCACCTGCTCCGCCGGGCGCGCCCGGCCGGTACCGGCCGCCGGATGAGCGACGTGAGAAGAGGTGGGCCGATGCCCCTGTTCTGGCGGATCTTCCTGCTCAACGCCGTGGTGCTGACCGTGGCGACCGCCCTGCTGCTGGGCCCGGTCACCGTCTCCACCCCGGTGCTGCTCACCGAGGCCGCCGTGCTCACCGCGGGACTGGCCGCGATGCTGATCGCCAACGGCGTGCTGCTGCGCGTCGGCCTCGCCCCGCTGCAACGCCTCACGCGTGCCATGACCACCACGGACCTGCTGCGGCCGGGGGCGCGCCCGGCCGCCGGAGGCCAGGGGGAGGTCGCCGAACTGATCACGACGTTCAATGCCATGCTGGACCGGCTGGAGGCCGAACGCACCGTCAGCGCCGCCCGCGCCCTGTCCGCGCAGGAAGCCGAACGCCACCGCATCGCCCAGGAACTCCACGACGAGGTCGGCCAGACCCTCACCGCCGTCCTGCTCGAACTCAAACGCGTCGCCGACCACGCACCACCCGCCGTACGCGACGAACTCCACCAGGTCCAGGAGACCACCCGCGCCGGTCTCGACGAGATCCGCCGCATCGCCCGCCGCCTGCGCCCCGGCGTCCTGGAGGAACTCGGCCTGTCCAGCGCCCTCAAGGCCCTCACCGGCGAGTTCACCGGCCCCGCCCTGTCCGTACGCCACCACATCGACGCCGACCTGCCGCCGCTGAGCCGGGACACCGAACTCGTCCTCTACCGCGTCGCCCAGGAGAGCCTGACCAACGCCGCCCGCCACTCGGGCGCCCGCCGTGTCGGCCTCGCCCTTGAGCACACCCCCGCCGGTGTGGAGCTGAGCGTCCGCGACGACGGCCACGGCATCCACGGCGCTCCCGAAGGGTCCGGCATCGGCGGCATGCGCGAACGCGCCCTGCTCATCGGCGCCGACCTGTCACTCGGCCCCGGCCACGGCAGCGGCACCGAGGTACGGCTCGTCGTCCCCACCCACCGAGGGAGCCACCGACCATGCCCGAGGTGACGGAAACCCGCATCCTGCTCGCCGACGACCACCAACTGGTCCGCCGCGGAGTGCGCCTCATCCTCGACGCCGAGCCCGACCTGACGGTGGTCGCCGAGGCGGGCGACGGCACCGAGGCCGTCGAAGCCACCCGCACCCACCATCCGGACCTGGCCATCCTCGACATCGCCATGCCCCGCACCACCGGCCTGCAGGCCGCCCGCGAACTGTCCCGCACCCAGCCCGACGTCCGCCTCCTGATGCTGACGATGTACGACAACGAGCAGTACTTCTTCGAAGCCCTCGCGGCCGGCGCCTCCGGCTACGTCCTGAAATCCGTCGCCGACCGCGATCTCGTCGAAGCCTGCCGCGCCACCATGCGCGGCGAGCCCTTCCTCTACCCGGGCGCCGTCAACGCCCTGATCCGCAACTATCTCGACCGGGTCAGGCACGGTGAGCCGCTGCCCGAGCGGGCCATCACCGACCGCGAGGAGGAAATCCTCAAACTCGTCGCCGAGGGCCACACATCCCAGCAGATCGCCGACCTGCTCGTCATCAGCGTCAAGACCGTCGAACGCCACCGCGCCAACCTGCTGCAGAAACTCGGCCTCAAGGACCGCCTCGAACTCGCCCGCTACGCCATCCGCGCCGGGCTGATCGAGCCGTGACCACCGGCCCCGCCGGCTGCCCGGCGGGGGCGGGCGTCGCGGAAACGGTTCAGACGACCATGACCCGGCGCCCGCGGGTGTGACCGGCCCGGCTGTCGCTGTGCGCCGCCGCGGCCTCGGCGAGCGGGTACGACTTCTCGACCGGGATGTGGAGCATTCCCCGCGCGATGAGGCGGGCGGCCTCGGCGAGCGCGTCCGGCACGCTTCCGGCCACGCCGGAGAACCGGACACCGAGATCCGGCGCACCGAGATCGGCGATGGAGATGACCTTCCGCGGATCCCCGGTCAGCTCCACCAGCTCGCGGATCACGCCCGAGCCGGCCAGATCGAGGGCCGCGTCGACCCGGCCGAGCCGCCGCACCCGCTCGACCCAGCCCTCGCCGTACGTCGTGGCGAGGGCACCCAGGCTCCGCAGATAGTCCTGGTTCGCGGCTCCGGCCGTGCCGATGACCGTGATGCCGCGGTCCCGGGCGATCTGGAGGACCGCCGATCCGACGCCCCCGGACGCACCGCTGACCAGCAGCGTCTGCCCGGACCGCACACCGGCCTCGCGGATGATGCGCAGCGCGGTCTCCACCACGGATGGGTACCCGGCGGCCTCTTCGAACGTCAGCCCCTCGGGCATGCGGGCCCAGGCCGACAGCACGGCGAACTCGGCGTAGGTGCTGGAGCCTTCGCCGAACACGGGGTCGCCGACCTCGACCCCTTCGACACCCGCGCCGACCTCGTCCACCACCCCGGCGGCGTCCAGCCCGACCCCGGCGGGCAACTCGACCGGATGGGCCCCCAGGACCTGGCCTTCACGGACCCTCCAGTCGACGGGGTTCACGCCCGCCGCCCGCACGGCGATGCGTATCAGGCCGGGGCCCGCGTGGGGCTCATCGGCGTCTTCGAGTCGCAGAACATCAGGACCGCCGAACTCGGCGAAGCTCACTCTCTTCATGCCGCCGAACGTAACACTAACGGTTAGCCTTTCGGAACAGTTACTCCTTTGTATTTGATAGCGTCACGTCATGACTGAGCCGTCCGGACGCCGTGAGCGCAAGAAGGCCGCGACCCGCCAGAAGATCGCTGACGCCGCCCTGCGGCTCTTCCTGGAGCGCGGGTACGACGCGGTGGGCATCCGCGACGTGGCCGCCGAGGCCGATGTCGCCGTCACCACGCTCTTCTCCCACTTCGCCTCGAAAGAGGCCCTGGTGTTCGAGCAGGACGAGGACTTCGAGCAGCGCCTCACGCAGGCGGTCACCGGCCGGTCGCCGCACGAGCCGCTCATCCCCGCGCTGCGCCGCGAGATCCAGGTCCTGGTGCGGCACTGCACGGCGGACGGCGCCGCCCCGATCCGGCGCATGATCGACGCGTCGCCCGCCCTGCGGAAGTACGACGAGTCGATGAGGCTGCGCCATGCGCAGTCGTTGGCGACGGCCATCGCCGCCGACCCCGGCCTGTCGCGGACCGCGACGGCCTGCCGGGCGATCGCGAGGTTCGTGATCGACGCCTACGCGCTGGCCCGCGAGGCGGACGAGCCGGAGGCCGCGGTGGACGAGGTCTTCCTGATGATCGAGGCGGCCTGGGAGGCCGGCCGCCCTTCCGGAGCCGCTGCGGTCCGCTCGTAGCGCCGGCGTACCGGCAGTCTTCGCTGCGGCAGGTCGCCCCGCCAGGGCATGACCCTGCCGCAGCGATGTATTAGAGTTATCTCGACATCGAGATATCTGCCGAGAGGCGTACCGCTGCCGCGCTAGTGAGGCATACCTAACTTAGGGATACCTTAGCGGATCGGCAAGGACCTGCAACGGACCCGTGGGACGACAGTCGCCACCGGGCCACCGGCGCGGTGGTACGCGTGAATTCATGCATGAAGGAGACTGTCGTGTCGGCGAACAGCTTCGACGCCCGCAGCACGCTGCGCGTGGGTGACGAGTCGTACGAGATCTTCAAGCTGGACAAGGTCGAGGGCTCCGCCCGCCTGCCGTACAGCCTGAAGGTGCTGCTGGAGAACCTGCTCCGTACCGAGGACGGCGCGAACATCACCGCCGACCACATCCGGGCGATCGGCAACTGGGACTCGCAGGCCCAGCCGAGCCAGGAGATCCAGTTCACCCCGGCCCGCGTGATCATGCAGGACTTCACCGGCGTGCCCTGCGTCGTGGACCTCGCCACCATGCGTGAGGCCGTCAAGGAGCTGGGCGGCGACGCGGCGAAGATCAACCCGCTCGCCCCGGCCGAGCTGGTCATCGACCACTCCGTCATCGCCGACAAGTTCGGCACCAACGACGCGTTCGCCCAGAACGTCGAGCTGGAGTACGGCCGCAACCGCGAGCGCTACCAGTTCCTGCGCTGGGGCCAGACCGCCTTCGACGAGTTCAAGGTCGTCCCCCCGGGCACCGGCATCGTCCACCAGGTCAACATCGAGCACCTGGCCCGTACGGTCATGACCCGCAACGGCCAGGCGTACCCCGACACCCTCGTCGGCACCGACTCGCACACCACCATGGTCAACGGCCTCGGCGTGCTGGGCTGGGGCGTCGGCGGCATCGAGGCCGAGGCCGCGATGCTCGGCCAGCCGGTCTCGATGCTCATCCCGCGCGTCGTCGGCTTCAAGCTGACCGGCGAGCTGACCCCCGGCACCACCGCCACCGACCTGGTCCTCACGATCACCGAGATGCTGCGCAAGCACGGCGTCGTCGGCAAGTTCGTCGAGTTCTATGGTGAGGGCGTCGCCGCCACCTCGCTCGCCAACCGCGCCACCATCGGCAACATGTCGCCGGAGTTCGGCTCCACCGCCGCGATCTTCCCGATCGACGACGAGACCCTGAACTACCTCAAGCTCACCGGCCGCTCCGCGCAGCAGGTCGCGCTCGTCGAGGCGTACGCCAAGGAGCAGGGCCTCTGGCTCGACCCGGCCGCCGAGCCCGACTTCTCCGAGAAGCTGGAGCTGGACCTCTCGACGGTCGTGCCGTCGATCGCAGGCCCCAAGCGCCCGCAGGACCGCATCGTCCTCGCCAACGCCGCCGAGCAGTTCGCCCAGGACGTCCGCAACTACGTCTCCGATGACGAGGAGTCGGGCAAGGAGTCCTTCCCGGCATCCGACGCGCCGGCCGCCCACAACGGCGTGCCGACCCGCCCGACCACCGTCACCGCCCCCGACGGATCGACGTACGAGATCGACCACGGCGCCGTCACCGTCGCCGCGATCACCTCCTGCACCAACACCTCGAACCCCTACGTCATGGTCGCCGCCGCGCTGGTGGCCAAGAAGGCGGTCGAGAAGGGCCTGACCCGCAAGCCGTGGGTCAAGACCACCCTCGCCCCGGGCTCCAAGGTCGTCACCGACTACTTCGACCGTGCGGGCCTGACCCCGTACCTCGACAAGGTCGGCTTCAACCTCGTCGGCTACGGCTGCACCACCTGCATCGGCAACTCGGGACCGCTGCCGGAGGAGGTCTCCAAGGCCGTCAACGAGCACGACCTGGCCGTCACTTCGGTGCTCTCCGGCAACCGCAACTTCGAGGGCCGGATCAACCCCGACGTCAAGATGAACTACCTGGCGTCCCCGCCGCTGGTCGTCGCGTACGCCATCGCCGGCTCGATGAAGGTGAACATCACCAAGGACGCCCTGGGCATCGACCAGGACGGCAAGCCCGTCCACCTCCAGGACATCTGGCCCACCGAGGCCGAGGTCAACGAGGTCGTCGCCTCCGCCATCGGCCAGGACATGTTCTCCTCCTCGTACGAGGACGTCTTCGCCGGTGACGCCCAGTGGCAGGCGCTGCCGATCCCGACCGGCAACACCTTCGAGTGGGACGCCGAGTCCACCTACGTCCGCAAGCCCCCGTACTTCGAGGGCATGACGATGGAGACGACCCCGGTCGAGGACATCGCCGGCGCCCGCGTGCTCGCCAAGCTCGGCGACTCGGTCACCACCGACCACATCTCCCCGGCCGGTGCGATCAAGGCCGACACCCCGGCCGGCAAGTACCTCACCGAGCACGGCGTCGAGCGTCGCGACTTCAACTCCTACGGCTCGCGCCGTGGCAACCACGAAGTCATGATCCGCGGCACCTTCGCCAACATCCGCCTGCGCAACCAGATCGCGCCGGGCACCGAGGGCGGCTTCACCCGCGACTTCACCGTCGAGGGCGGCCCGGTCTCCTTCATCTACGACGCGTCGCAGAACTACCAGGCCGCCGGCACCCCGCTGGTCATCCTGGCCGGCAAGGAGTACGGCTCCGGCTCGTCCCGCGACTGGGCCGCCAAGGGCACCGCGCTCCTCGGCGTCAAGGCCGTCATCGCCGAGTCCTACGAGCGCATCCACCGCTCGAACCTCATCGGCATGGGCGTCCTCCCGCTCCAGTTCCCCGAGGGCGCCACCGCCGAGTCGCTCGGCCTGACCGGCGAGGAGACCTTCTCGGTCACCGGCGTCACCGGCCTGAACGACGGCGGCATCCCGGAGACCGTCAAGGTCACCGCCGGCGACGTCGAGTTCGACGCCAAGCTGCGCATCGACACCCCCGGCGAGGCGGACTACTACCGCAACGGCGGCATCCTGCAGTACGTGCTGCGGTCGCTGATCAACAGCTGAGCGCCCTGAGCACCTGAAGGGCCGCACCCCGCTGATGGGGTGCGGCCCTTCGCGCCTGCGCGCCCGTACTACGCCAGCAGCTCGATCTCCGCGAGGGAGCCGCCGGATCCGTCCGGCACCAGGCGGTAGTGCCGGTAGCCGCCCGGTGTGCCGACGGCGAAGACCCGGGTCTGGTGGTCCCAGCGGAAGGACTCGTGCGTGCGGTGGTCGAGCGGCTTCCAGTGGCTGCCGTCGGCGGAGCCCTCCAGCGTCCAGCCCGCGGGCGCCTTGGCGTGGTCCGCCGAGGTGAGGGTGTACGAGGTCACCCGGGCCGGTTTCGCCAGGTCGACGGCGGTCCGGGTGAACGGCGCCGAGGTGACGGATGTGTTGTCGAAGAGCGGTCCCGCGCCCGGGTCCGTCACGTCGGCGGGCGGCGACGGCACCTTGTCGTCCTGGGCGATCGACGTGGGGGCCGCGTCCTTGCCCGTGCCCCAGGCCGACGGGCGGGGGCCCATCGTGAAGTCCAGGGTGCCGCCGCGGGCCAGCAGTTCGTGCGGCAGCGCGGTGGAATTCCACGGCTTTCCGTTGACCCGCAGATGCTGGACGTAGACGTTCCGCGCGCTGTTGCGGGGCGCGTTCACGACGAGATCGCGGCCGTTCTCCAGATGGACGGTGGCCTTGGTGAACAGCGGGGAACCCACCGCGTATTCGCCCTGGCCCATCACCAGCGGATAGAAGCCGAGCGCGCTGAAGACGTACCACGCGGACATCTCGCCGTTGTCCTCGTCGCCCGGATATCCCTGCCCGATCTCGCTGCCGACATAGAGCCTGGACAGCACCTCGCGGACCTTTTCCTGCGCCTTCCAGGGCTGCCCCGCGGCGTCATAGGTGTACGCGATGTGGTGCGAGGGCTGGTTGCTGTGCCCGTACATGCCCATCCGGGTGTCCCGGGCCTCGGTCATTTCGTGGATGACCTCGCCGTAGGAGCCGGCGAATTCCTTCGACGCGGTTTCCGGCGTGGCGAAGTACGTGTCCAGCTTCTTGGCCAGACCGGCCCGGCCGCCGTAGAGACTGGCCAGCCCGCGGGTGTCCTGCGGCGCGGTGAAGGCGTACGTCCAGGCGTTGGTCTCGGTGTAGTCGTTGCCCCAGACCCGCGGGTCGAACTTCCCGGGCGGCAGCCGCCAGTTGCCCTCGGCGTCCTTGCCCTGGAAGAAGCCGACGCCCTTGTCGAAGAGCTTGACGTAATTCTGGGCGCGACCCAGGAAATAGTCGGACTCCTCCTTGTAACGGGCTTTGTGGGTCTTTGCGTAGAGGGCCCGGCCCATACGGGATATGCCGAAGTCGTTGAGATAGCCCTCCAGCGCCCAGGAAGCGCCTTCCTTGGTGTCGGTGGCGGTGTAGCCGAGGAAGGGCGAGGTGTTCATGCCCTTGCGGCCGACGCCGGGGGCGGGCGGGGCGACGGTGGCGTTCTTGACGGCCGCGTCGTAGGCGGCCTCGGCGTCGAATGTCACGCCCTTCACATAGGCGTCGGCGAAGGCCACATCGGAACTCGTCCCGGTCATCAGGTCCGCATATCCCGGCGATGACCAGCGGGATATCCAGCCGCCGTCCTTGTACTGCTGGACGAATCCGTCCACCATCTCGCCCGCCCGCTTCGGGGTGAGGAGGGAATAGGCGGGCCAGGTCGTCCGGTAGGTGTCCCAGAAGCCGTTGTTGACGTGGATCGCGCCGTCGACGATCTTCGAGCCGGTGCGGGTCGGGGTGTCATCGCCGACCCGGGGGGAGAACGGGCTGGCGTAGCGGGTGCGTGAACCGGCCTGTTCCGAACCGGAGTTGGGGTAGAGGTAGAGGCGGTAGAGGCTGGAGTAGAGCGTGGTGAGCTGGTCGCGGCTCGCGCCCTCGACCTCGATGCGGCCCAGGATGTCGTCCCACTGCGCACGGGCCCGGTGCTCGGTCCGCGCGAAGGACGTGCCGGCCGGGATCTCGCGGGTGAGGTTGGCCTTCGCCTGGTCGGTGCCGATCAGGGAGGTGGCGATGCGCAAGGTGACGGTGCGGTCGGCGCCGGGCTTGAAGCGCAGGTAGCCGGTGACGTCCTTGCCCCCGCCCCCGTCGAGCCGGCCGCCCCGGGTGACCGGCGCGTCGAAGGTGCCGTAGACGAAGAGCCGGGTGGCGCCGGTCGACAGGCCGCTCTTGACGTCCGAGAAGCCGCTGACCGTCCCGTGTTCGGGATCCAGCGTGAGTCCGCCCTTGTTGTTGACGTTGTCGAAGATCAGGTTCGCGTCGTCGCCGGGGAAGGTGAAGCGCATCATCGCGGCGTGGTCGGTCGGGGTGATCTCCGTCTTGAGGCCGTTGTCGAAGGTGACGCCGTAGTGGTGCGGCTTCGCGATCTCCCTCTCGTGGTGGAAGGGCAGCGCGCGGGCCGTGCGGGAGGCGTCCGGGACGCCGTGGGCCGTCGACGGCATCACCTGGAACGTCTGCCGGTCGCCCATCCAGGGGCTGGGCTCGTGGCTTGCGCTGAACGCCTGGAGGGTGGGGAGGTTGTCGGCGTTGTTCTTCTTCGCGTACTCGTAGAGCCAGTCGGACGAGCCCGCATCGGTCACCGGCGTCCAGAAGTTGAAGCCATTGGGGACGGCGGTGGCGGGGAAGGTGTTGCCGCGCGAGAAGCTGCCGCTGGAGAGGGTGCCGCGGGTGGTCGTCGCGTAGTCGGAGAGATGGGCGAGCGGCTTGTCCGGGGGCTTCGGGCCGATCGCGATGTCGTCGACCCAGCCGCGGAAGGCCGGGGCGGTCTTCGGGGCGGCGGGCGCGTCGTAGGCGACCAGGATGCGGTCGATGACCTTGCCCGCGGCCACCGCGCCGATCCGTGAGATGCGGTCGTTCCACTGGTTGACGTAGAGCGTCTTGGCGGCGGCCTGGCCCTGCGGCGTCAGCGGGGTGCCGTGCTGGTCGACGGCGTGCAGCTCGCTGAGGTAGCTGCCGTCGGTGAAGGCCAGGTCGACGGCGACGTGGGTCGCGGGGTAGTCCGCGTCGGTTTTCGCCATCTCGGGGAAGATCTTGTAGGAGAGCGAAGTGGCCGCGGTGACCGGGGTGTTGACGTCGAAGACCTTGTTGTACGCGTAGCCGTGACCGGCGGCGGTGTGGGTGCCGGCGTAGCGCAGCGCGTGGCGGCCGGAGAAGCCCGCGCCCGCCTTGGCGGTGGGGGAGTCGGCGGGCCCTGTGCCGGTGCGGGTGGTCATGCCCGGTGCCGCCGGGGCGGCCTGCGGGCTGACGCCGGCGGCCTTGGGGCGCCCGTCGGGGCCGGTTTCGGGGGTGTCGCTCCAGTCGGGCCGCGGCTGGCCCGGCTCGAAGGACGAGCTGAAGGCCGCCGCGCCAGGAGGCTTTGGCGGCGGCGCGGCCTGGGCGGCCGGGCCGTACGCGGTGAGGACGAGCAGCGCGGCGGCCACGAGGGCGGCGGGCCGGGCGGTCGTCCGCAGGGGGGTGTGCCGGGGTCTGAGCCGCACGCGAGCCCTCTCAACGGTGTTGACATCGTTGTCAGTTGGATAACGCAGAGATAAGTAACGTGCGTGGCATCTTGGGTGTCAAGGGTGCGGAGCGGACCGGCGCTACGGGCTGCCGCGGAGGCGCACCGGCCGATGAGGTCTCAACTCGGGAAAGACACTGCCGAACCGTGCATTCGATCTTGCCGGTCGACCGGAAGTGGACTATACCTGTCGGCGTCCGAACGGCCGTGACAACGGGCCCGCGGACCCGGGGGGAAATGCGGGGATCGGATGATTTCCCCGCATATCTCTGGCACGCCCGGTGCACATCCCGTACAACTCAGCTCCATCTGATGACCTGCGGTGCCGGGAGTTCCGGTACTGCCTGAGTCCTGGAGAAGGCGAGGACTTGCGCATGGGATTCACCTCGGAATTCAACCGCCGCGATCTGGTCAAGCGGGCCGCGGCCGTCGGAATTGTCGCCGTTCCGGCCATGAGCGTCCTGACGGCTTGCGCCGGAGCGGGCGGCGGAGGCGGTGACAAGGTCGAAAAGGGCACCAAGTCGGCCAAGAATCCGCTGGCCGTCAACGAATCAGCCGGCCTCGATGTCGTCATCTTCGACGGCGGATTCGGCGACAAGTACGCGAAGGCCGCGCAGGGCGAGTACACCAAGGCATTCCCGAAGGCCGACGGGAAGGTCAAGCTGACCTCCACCCAGAAGATTCAGTCGACGCTCCAGCCCCGGTTCAACGGCGGGAACCCGCCGGATCTCGTCGACAACTCCGGTGCCGAGCAGATGGACTTCGGAACCCTGGTCAGCAAGGACCAGCTCACCGACCTCACCCCGCTCTTCGACGCCCCGTCGATCGACGACCCGAGCAAGAAGGTCAGGGACACGCTGCGCCCCGGCGTTCTCGAAATGGGCCAGTTCGGCGGCAAGGAATCCTGGGTCCTCTACTACGCCTACACGGTTTACGGTGTGTGGTACTCCAAGGGGAATCTCAAGAAGCTGGACGCGGAATACCCGGAGACCTGGGACGACATGCTCGCCCTGTGCGCGAAGGCGAAGAAGCAGGGCATCGCCGGCTGGACCTATCCGGGCAAGTACCCGTACTACTTCCCCTTCAGCCTCTACCCGTTCATCGGCAAGATCGGTGGCGCCGAAGTGCTGCGGCGCATCGACAATCTGGAGCCGAACGCCTGGCACGACCCGGCGGTCAAGACGGCCTTCGAAGCCTATTACGAGCTGTACAAGAAGGGCTATGTGCTCAAGGGCTCGCCCGGACTCGACCACCTCCAGTCGCAGAACGCCTGGGCCGAGGGCAAGGCGCTGTTCATCCCCAACGGCTCCTGGGTCGAGAACGAGTCGGCCAAGCAGCTCGCCAAGGACCCGGATTTCCAGCTCTCGGTCGGCGCCCCGTCCAGCTACTCCAGCTCCGACAAGATGCCGTACGGCACGCTCTGGGCGTCCGGCGGCGAGCCGTACATCGTGCCCAAGAAGGGGCACAACTCCGAGGGCGGCATGGAGCTGCTGCGCATCATGCTCGGCAAGAAGTCCTCGCAGAATTTCATCAAGCAGGTCTCCTCGCTGACATCGCTCAACGGCGGCACCGAGGGAATCACTCTGCCTCCCGGTCTGGCCTCGGCGCAGCAGGCGCTGGAGAAAGCCGGCGAGAATATCGTCAATCCGCGGATGCAGGACTGGTACGTGGCCCTCCAGAAGGAGAAGATCGGGGTCGGCGCCATCGGCGAGATGATGGCCGGACGTATGACACCCGACGAGGCGATCAAGAAGATCCAGAAGTATGCCGACGACACCCGTGCGGATTCCAGTGTCACGAAGTACAAGCGCTGACCGGTGAGTTCGATGCGTCACCAGCGGCAGCATCCGCAGCCGGAGAACGGGATCGGTGGTCATGCAGCACGGTAGATACCGTTTCATCGCGGGGTTCCTGGCCGTCCCGCTGGCGATTTACGCGGTCTTCGTGATCTCGCCGTTCGTACAGGCCATCTACTACTCCCTGACGGACTGGACCGGGCTCAGCTCGGACATGAAGATGGTCGGGTTCGACAACTACGCACGGCTCTTCAAGGACAGCGTTTTCTGGTCCGCCGTGGGCAACAGCGTGACGCTGTTGCTGCTGCTGCCGGTGGTGACGCTCTCGCTCGGCCTCTTCTTCGCCTTCATGCTCAATGTCGGTGGCCGGCGGCGGAAGAAGGCGGTCATCGGCGGCGTGCGCGGCTCGGGCACGTACAAAATCGTCTACTTCTTCCCGCAGGTGCTGTCGGTCCCGATCGTCGCGCTGCTCTTCCAGTTCGCGTACAACCCGGAGAGCGGGGCGCTCAACGCGTTCTTCAAGGCGGTCGGCCTCGATGTGCAGCCCGACTGGCTGGGGGATCCCCAGATCGCCCTGTGGTGCGTCATGGCGGCGATGGTGTGGGCGAACGTCGGCTTCTACGTCGTGCTCTTCTCGGCCGGTATGAGTTCCATTCCGAAGGACTTCTACGAAGCGGCGCTGCTGGACGGCGCCAACCGCATCAACACGTTCTTCCGTATCACCCTGCCGCTGCTGTGGGACACCGTGCAGACCGGCTGGATCTATATGGGAATTCTCGCTCTGGACGTCTCGGCCTTCGCCTTCGTGCAGATCATGAGCGTCGGTCCCGGCGGCCCCGACTATTCGACCGAGGTCCTGCCGCTGTACGTGTACCAGAAGACCTTCCGCGACGGTCAGGCCGGATACGCGACCGCCATCGGCGTTTCCCTGCTGATCGTGACCCTCGTCTTCTCGGCCATCGTCATGCGGCTGGGACGACGCGAGCGACTGGAGTTCTGATGAGTGCGCAGACCGACCCCACGGGCCTTCCGGACGCGGCGAACCCGGGTGTGACGCAGGGGAAGACGGCGGACGCGGGAAAGCCGGGACCGCCGAAGGGGGCGGCGGGCCGACCGGACGGGAAGGGCCGCGAAAGCGGTGTGCTGAACGTCTTCTCGCACGGAGTCCTGGTGATCTGGGGCCTGTTGGTGGCCATGCCGCTGCTGTGGGCCGTGGTGAGTTCCTTCAAGGACGACACCGAGATCTTCGGTTCGCCCTGGGGACTGCCGTCCGTCCTGCATTTCGACAACTGGTCGCGCGCCTGGGAAAAGGCGAACATGGGCCAGTACTTCCTCAACTCGCTGATCGTGGTGGGCGGTTCACTGATCGGCACGATGCTGCTGGGGGCGATGGCGGCGTATGTGCTGGCCCGCTTCGACTTCCCGGGGAACCGTTTCCTCTATTTCCTCTTCGTCGGCGGCATGGGATTCCCGGTCATCCTGGCGCTGGTCCCGCTGTTCTTCGTCATGAAGAACATGGCCCTGCTGGACACTTACCACGGCCTGATCCTCGTCTACATCGCGTATTCGCTGCCGTTCACCGTCTTCTTCCTCAGCGGATTCTTCAAAACGCTGCCGACCTCGGTGGCCGAGGCCGCCCTCATCGACGGCGCTTCGCACACCCGCACCTTCTTCCAGGTCATGCTGCCGATGGCCAAGCCTGGCCTGATCAGCGTCGGCATCTTCAACTTCCTCGGGCAGTGGAACCAGTACCTGCTGCCGACGGTGCTCAACGTCGGCGATCCGCACAAGAAGATGCTCACCCAGGGTCTGGTGGCCCTCGCCGTCAGCCAGGGCTACAAGGGCGACTGGTCGGGCCTCTTCGCGGGGCTGACCATCGCGATGCTGCCGGTGCTCGCCGCGTACATCATCTTCCAGCGGCAGGTGGTCGCGGGGCTCACCGCCGGCGCGCTCAAGTAGCTCATGCGGCCGGCCCGGCGTCCCGTGCACCCGGGCCGGCACCGCGGGCACGGCCCGCCCGGCCATGGCTCCCGCCGCTCCGGCGGCGGGAGCCATGGCCGTGGCGGCTCGGCCCATGGCCGCTCAAGGACTTGACGGGAGGTGGCCGAGGCGCGTCAGCTTAGATTCACATGTTGGAGACAAGCCGGGACCACGCTGTTGTGGCTCGGCCCGGCGGGCGGTCGTCGTGCCGTCCGTCCCAAGGCGGGAGTGGATGAGTCGATGGAGACTCCGGGGTCGCAGTCCTCGCTGCACCGGGCCAATCTGGAGCGGGTCGTACGCGCGGTGCGTATGGCGGGCTCACTCACGCAGGCGGAGATCGCCCGGAGCACGGGGCTGTCCGCGGCCACCGTCTCCAATATCGTTCGTGAGTTGAAGGACGGCGGGACCGTCGAGGTGACCCCCACTTCCGCGGGCGGACGCAGAGCGCGCAGCGTGTCCCTGTCCGGCGACGCCGGCATCGTCGTCGGCGTCGACTTCGGCCACTCCCACCTGCGGGTCGCCGTCGGGAACCTCGCCCATCAGGTCCTGGCCGAGCAGGCCGAGCCGATCGATGTGGACGCCTCCGCGGCGGAGGGCTTCGACCGGGCGGAACAGCTGGTCAGCAGGCTGGTCGAGGCGACAGGCATCGAGGCGGGCAAGGTCATCGGCGTCGGCCTCGGTGTGCCGGGCCCGATCGACGTGGAGTCGGGCACGCTCGGCTCCACCGCGATCCTGCCCGGCTGGTCGGGCACCAACCCGGCCGACGAGCTGACCGGCCGCCTCGGGGTGCCCGTCTACGTCGACAACGACGCCAATCTCGGCGCGCTGGGCGAGCTGGTGTGGGGCAGCGGCCGGGGCGCCGCCGACCTCGCGTACATCAAGGTGGCCAGCGGCGTCGGCGCGGGTCTGGTGATCAGCGGGCAGATCTACCGCGGGCCGGGCGGTACGGCGGGCGAGATCGGGCACATCACGCTGGACGAGGCGGGCCCCGTCTGCCGCTGCGGCAACCGCGGCTGCCTGGAGACGTTCACCGCGGCCCGCTACGTGCTGCCGCTGCTCCAGCCGAGCCACGGCCCGGATCTCACCATGGCGCGTGTCGTACAGCTGGCCCGCGAGGGCGATCCGGGCTGCCGGCGGGTCATCGCGGATGTAGGACGCCATATCGGCAGTGGTGTGGCGAACCTGTGCAATCTGCTCAATCCGAGCCGGGTGGTGCTCGGCGGGGATCTGGCCGAGGCCGGCGAGCTGGTGCTCGGGCCGATCAGGGAATCCGTGTCGCGGTACGCGATCCCCAGCGCGGCGCGGCAGTTGGGCTTGGTCCCCGGCACGCTCGGCGGCCGGGCCGAGGTGCTCGGCGCGCTCGCGCTGGTGCTCAGCGAGATGGGCGATTCGACCCTCCTCGACGGCGCGCAGGGCGTCGAGAGCGCCGCCATCGCCTGAGGCAGCTGACTTCAGGCACCTAACGCATGGCACCGTTGTCATCTCGTTAAGGATTTACTCCTTGACGGTGCGCTGGCGGCCGAGTTGACTTCCAGCCACCTCGGCCGCAACGACGCGGCCACGTCAGGGAGGCAAGCTCAATGAATGTCTGGACGCGTCGCGCCGTCATAGGTACCGCAGCCGTATCGCTGGCCCTCTCGGTGGCCGCCTGCGGCAAGGCCGGTGACGGCGGCAAGGCCGCAGGCGGGGACGGCAAGACCATCGGCCTGCTGCTGCCGGAGAACAAGACCACTCGTTACGAGACCTTCGACCGGCCCCTCATGGAGGCGAAGATCCATGAGCTGTGCGGCGACTGCAAGGTCAAGTACAACAACGCGGCGCAGGAGACCGAGACCCAGAAGAAGCAGTTCGACGCGCTGATCACCCAGGGCGTCAAGGTGATCATCCTGGACTCGGTCGACTACAAGGCCACCAAGTCGTGGGTCAACCAGGCCGCCAAGAAGGGCGTCAAGGTCGTCGCGTACGACCGGCTGGCCGAGGGCGACATCTCCGCCTACGTCTCCTACGACAACGAGAAGATCGGCCGCCTCCAGGGGCAGGCGCTGGTCAAGGCGCTCGGCAGCGACGCCAAGGACAGCAACGTCGTCATGATCAACGGCTCGCCGACCGACCCCAACGCGCCGCTCTTCAAGAAGGGCGCCCACACCGTCCTCGACAAGCAGGTCAAGAAGATCGCCTACGAGCAGGACATCCCCGACTGGTCGTCGGACGAGGCCAACAAGAAGATGAGCGCGGCCATCGACTCGCTCGGCAAGGACGGCTTCCAGGGCGTCTACGCCGCCAACGACGGCGAGGCGGGCGGCGTCATCACCGCGCTCAAGCAGCAGGGTGTCAAGGTCCCGGTCGGCGGCCAGGACTCCGAACTGGCGGGCCTGCAGCGGGTGCTCAAGGGCGACCAGGCGTTCACGATCTACAAGCAGATCAAGCCGCAGGCCGACGCCACCGCCGAGATCGCGGTCAAGCTGCTCAAGGGCGAGAAGATCGGTTCGCTGGCGCCCACCGAGGTCGACAGCCTCAGCGGCGACGTCAAGGGCATCCCGGCCAAGCTGTTCGACGCGCAGGTCGTGACCAAGGACAACGTCGCGGACACGATCATCAAGGACAAGGTCTACAAGGCGAGCCAGATCTGCACCGCGGACGTGAAGGCGGCCTGCGAGGCGGCCGGCATCAAGTAGCCCGCCGGGCCCGGCCGCCGCATCACCCGCGGCGGCCCCGCCCCGCCGGCCCGCCCGCGCCCCGGGCCCGGCCGTATCTCGCGAAGCCCCGTGCTCCCTGTACCACCATCCCCGCCGGTGTGAAGGCGGCGAAGGAGATGATTCACGTGTCCGCTACGCCTGTGCTGGCGTTGCGCAAGATCTCCAAGCGGTTCGGCGCCGTCCAGGCGCTCACGGACGTCACGCTGGAGATCCACCCCGGTGAGGTGGTCGCCCTGGTCGGCGACAACGGCGCCGGCAAGTCCACCCTGGTCAAGACCATTTCGGGTGTCCACCCGGTCGACGAAGGCACCATCGAGTGGGAGGGCAGGCCGGTCCGTGTCACGAAGCCGCACGACGCCCAGGAGCTGGGCGTCGCCACCGTGTACCAGGACCTCGCACTCTGCGACAACCTCGACGTGGTCGCCAACCTCTACCTCGGCAGCGAGATCCGCACCGCCGGAGTCCTGGACGAGATCGCGATGGAGAAGCGCGCCAAGGAGCTGCTGGACACCCTGTCCATCCGGATCCCCAGCGTCCGGATCCCCGTCGCTTCGCTCTCCGGCGGTCAGCGCCAAGTCGTCGCCATCGCCCGTGCGTTGATCGGCGACCCGAAGGTCGTCATCCTCGACGAGCCGACCGCGGCACTCGGCGTCGAGCAGACCGCCCAGGTACTCGACCTCGTCGAGCGGCTGCGCGAACGGAACCTCGGCACCATCCTCATCAGCCACAACATGGCCGACGTCCAGGCCGTCGCGGACCGCGTCGCGGTCCTCCGACTGGGCCGCAACAACGGCGTCTTCGACGTCGGAAGCACCTCCCACGAAGAGATCATCGCGGCCATCACCGGCGCGTCGGACAACGCCGTCACCCGCCGCAAGGCACGCACGGACCAGGTGAAGAAGGAGGACGTGCGGTGAGTGAGCGAACCGCCAAGAGGCGCACGCGAAGCGAGGCCGGCGCATGAGCGACCTGACCAAGCGGCCGGCCGAGGAGAAGGACCGGACCGCGGAGAGCGCGCCGCAGGCCACGACCGCCGCCGTCGACCCCCGCCTGCTCGTCCGCGAGCAGGGCTTCGCCGGCTACGTGAGCGACTTCAGACGCCGGATACGCGGCGGCGAGCTGGGCTCCCTCCCGGTCGTCATCGGCCTGATCGTCATCGCCGTCGTCTTCCAGTTCAAGAACAGCAGCTTCCTCTCCGCCGACAGCCTCGCCAACATCGGTGTCTACACCTCCGGCCTCGGCATCATGGCCGTCGGCATCGTCTTCGTCCTGCTGCTCGGCGAGATCGATCTCTCCGTCGGCTCGGTGGCCGGCGTCGGCGCGGCCGTCTGGGCCGTGCTGAGCGTCACCCACGGCGTCAACGACGTGCTCGCCGTCCTCATCGCCGTCGCCGCAGGCGCCGTCATCGGCACGCTCCACGGCTTCTTCTTCGCCAAGATCGGCGTCCCGGCGTTCGTCGTCACCCTCGCCGGCTTCCTCGGCTGGAGCGGCCTGCAGATCTGGATGATGGGCAAGGAAGGCTCCATCAACACGCCCAGCGGCAGCATCGTCGAGAACCTCACCGGCTACTACTTCGAGGACAAGGCCGCCGCCTACGGGCTCGCCCTGGTCGCCGTACTCGCCTACGCGGGCTCGCTCCTCCTGGACGCCAAGCGCCGCAAGGCGGCGGCCCTGCCGTCCCGGCCGCTGAGCGAGATCCTGCTGCGCACCGCCGTGGTCGCGGTACTCGCCTTCGCCGTCGCCTTCGTCCTCAACGAGCCGGCCGGCGCCCGCGGCCTCCCGCTGGCCCTGGTCCTCTTTCTCGCCGTGCTGGTCATCGCCGACTTCGTGGTGCGCCGTACGACCTACGGGCGGCAGATCTTCGCGGTCGGCGGCAACGCGGAGGCGGCCCGCAGGGCGGGCATCAACGTCAACAAGATCCGCATCACGGTGTTCGCCATCTCCGGCATGCTGGCCGCCTTCGGCGGACTGTTCATCGCCAGCCTCTCCGGCGGCGCCACGAAGAACCTCGGCTCCGGCAACACCCTGATGAACGTCATCGCCGCCGCGGTCATCGGCGGCACCAGCCTCTTCGGCGGTCGCGGCAAGATCTGGTCCGCGCTGCTCGGCATGCTCGTCATCCAGTCGATCCAGCAGGGCCTGAACCTGCTCGGCATGGCCAGCGAGATCCAGTACATGATCACCGGCGCGGTGCTGCTCGCCGCCGTCGTCATCGACTCGGTGTCGCGGCGGACGCAGAAGACCGCGGGGCGCACGTAATGCGCGGGTAGACGTTATGCGCGGGTAGACGTTCGTCCGTCGCCGCGCATCCGGCGCACGTAGAGCGCGGGTGGTCGTCCCCGTCCCGGCCCCCACCAGGCACGTTCCGGTGGGGGCCGGTCCGCGTGCGGGGGGCGGCCGGATCCGGCCGATCACCCGAGTGACATACATCGCAAGGCCCGGGGACCGCCGTAGCCGACGGAACATTAGACTCGGCTGATCGGCAACCTCGACCAGTTCGAAGCTCGACAGCAAGGAGGCACAGTGCAGAAGGTGCCGCGCGAAGCGCGCCAGGCCGGGTCGGTCGCTGGAGACGGGCGGGAGTTGCTGACCCGTATCGAAGGGCCACGCGACCTGGACCGGCTCACCCCGGAACAGCTCGTACAGCTCGCGGGTGAGGTCCGCGGCTTCCTCGTCGACGCGGTCTCCAAGACCGGTGGACATCTCGGGCCGAACCTGGGTGTGGTCGAGCTGACCATCGCCCTGCACCGCGTCTTCGATTCCCCGAAGGACCGGGTCCTCTTCGACACCGGCCACCAGTCCTACGTCCACAAGCTGCTCACCGGGCGCCAGGACTTCGCGGGACTGCGTACCAAGGGCGGTCTGTCCGGCTATCCCTCGCGGGCCGAGTCCGAGCACGACGTCATCGAGAACAGCCATGCGTCGACGGTGCTTGGCTGGGCCGACGGCCTGGCCAAGGCGAACCAGGTGCGCGGCAAGGACGACCACGTCGTCGCGGTGATCGGTGACGGCGCGCTGACCGGCGGTATGGCCTGGGAGGCGCTGAACAACATCGCCGTGGCCAAGGACCGCCCGCTCGTCATCGTCGTCAACGACAACGAGCGCTCCTACGCGCCCACCATCGGCGGCCTCGCCGACCACCTCGCCACCCTGCGCACCACCGACGGCTACGAGCGCTTCCTGGCCCGCGGCAAGGACCTGCTGGAGCGCACCCCGGTGCTCGGCAAGCCGCTCTACGAGACGCTGCACGGCGCCAAGAAGGGCCTGAAGGACTTCATCGCGCCGCAGGGCATGTTCGAGGACCTCGGCCTGAAGTACGTCGGCCCGATCGACGGCCACGACCTGGAGGCCCTGGAGTCCGCCCTCCAGCGCGCCAAGCGCTTCGGCGGCCCCGTCATCGTGCACTGCCTCACGGAGAAGGGCCGCGGCTACAAGCCCGCCGAGCAGGACGAGGCGGACCGTTTCCACGGCATCGGCGTCATCCACCCCGACACCGGCCTCCCGGTCGCCGCGTCCGGCGCCGACTGGACCTCCGTCTTCGGCGAGGAAATGGTCAAGCTCGGCCACGAGCGCGGGGACATCGTGGCGATCACCGCCGCGATGCTCCAGCCGGTCGGCCTCCAGAAGTTCGCCAAGGCGTTCCCCGACCGGGTCTACGACGTCGGCATCGCCGAGCAGCACGGCGCGGTCTCCGCCGCCGGTCTGGCCACCGGCGGGCTGCACCCCGTCTTCGCGCTGTACGCGACGTTCCTCAACCGCGCCTTCGACCAGGTCCTGATGGACGTCGCCCTGCACAAGTGCGGGGTCACCTTCGTCCTGGACCGCTCCGGTGTCACCGGCACCGACGGCGCCTCGCACAACGGCATGTGGGACATGTCGCTCCTCCAGGTCGTCCCCGGTCTGCGGATCGCCGCGCCGCGCGACGCCGACCAGGTCCGCGCCCAGCTGCGCGAAGCCGTCGAGGTGGACGACGCCCCGACCGTCGTGCGGTACTCCAAGGGCGCGGTCGGCCCGGCCGTCGATGCGGTCGGACGGGTCGGCGGCATGGACGTGCTGCGCGAGCCCGCCGCCTCGGTCAAGCGCCCCGACGTCCTGCTGGTGTCGGTGGGCGCGCTGGCCCCCATGTGCCTGGAGATCGCCGGTCTCCTCGACAAGCAGGGCATCTCGACGACCGTGGTCGACCCGCGCTGGGTCAAGCCGGTCGACGCCGCGCTGCCCGGCCTCGCCGCCAAGCACCGCGTCGTCGTCACCGTCGAGGACAACATCCGTACCGGCGGCGTCGGCTCGGCCGTCGCGCAGGCACTGCGGGACGCCGGGGTGGACATCCCGCTGCGTGACTTCGGCATCCCCGAGCGCTTCCTCGACCACGCCTCGCGCAAGGAGGTCATGGCCGAGATCGGGCTCACCGCGCCGGACATCGCCCGCCAGGTCACCGGCCTCGTCGCCAGGATCGACGGCCGTTACGAGGACGCCGGCACGGCGGAGGAGACCGCGGGCGCCCCGCGCCCGGCCGAGGTCTCCGGCGACTGACCTCATAGCCGCAGCCCATGGGCCGGCCGGACACCCGTTCGGGTGCTTCGGTCGGCCCACCGGCATGTCCGCCGACGCATTCCATCGGGTGAATCCCCGCTGCCCGGAGGCCCGCCGCCCCTGACGGCCGCTCAGCATTTCGGAGACTCGGTCAGTTCAGGAGAGTGTCGACGGTCGTCCAGGCGGAGGTTCGCCCATGAGCAGACAGCAGGGCACAGGCAACGACGCACGCCGCGACCGCGGCATGTTCCGCACGAAAACGGTCGAACAGTCCATTCAGGACACCGAAGAGCCGGAACACGCGCTCAAGAAATCCCTGTCGGCGCTCGATCTGACCGTCTTCGGCGTCGGTGTCGTCATCGGCACCGGCATCTTCGTTCTCACCGGCAAGATCGCCAAGGAACAGGCGGGCCCCGCCGTCGCCGTGTCCTTCGTCCTGGCCGGCGTGGTCTGCGCGCTGGCGGCCCTGTGCTACGCGGAGTTCGCCTCCACGGTGCCGGTCGCCGGCTCCGCCTACACCTTCTCCTATGCCTCGCTCGGCGAGCTGCCCGCCTGGATCATCGGCTGGGATCTCATCCTCGAACTGGCGCTGGGCTGCGCGGTGGTCGCCGTCGGCTGGTCGGGCTACCTGCGGTCGCTGCTCGACACCGCGGGCTGGCACCTGCCCGCCGGGCTCTCCGGCACCCACGAAGACGCCTTCGGATTCGACCTGCTCGCCTGCGTCCTCGTCCTGGTCCTGACCGCCGTCCTCGTCCTCGGCATGAAGCTCTCCTCGCGGGTGACCTCGGTGATCGTCGGCATCAAGGTGACCATCGTGCTGCTCGTCGTCATCGCCGGCTCCTTCCTCGTCAGCGGCGCCAACTACCGGCCGTTCCTGCCGCCCAGCCGGCCCACCGAGGGCGCCGGAGGCTACGCAGCCCCGCTCTCCCAGCTGCTCTTCGGCTTCACCCCGTCCGACTTCGGCGTGATGGGCGTCTTCGCCGCGGCTGCCGTCGTCTTCTTCGCCTTCATCGGTTTCGACATCGTCGCCACCGCCGCCGAGGAGACCCGCAGTCCGCAGCGCGACGTGCCGCGCGGCATCCTCGGCTCGCTCGCCATCTGCACCGTCCTCTACGTCGCGGTTTCCATCGTCGTCACCGGCATGCAGAAGTACAGCCAACTGTCGACCGACGCCCCCCTCGCCGACGCCTTCAAATCCGTCGGCCACCCCTTCTACGCCGGTGTCATCAGCTTCGGCGCCGCCGTCGGCCTCACCTCGGTCTGCATGATCCTGCTGCTCGGCCAGAGCCGGGTGTTCTTCGCGATGAGCCGCGACGGACTGCTGCCGCAGTTCTTCTCCCGCGTGCACCCGCGCTTCGGCACGCCCTACCGGTCGACCGTCCTGCTGGGCGTCGTCGTCGCCGTCGTCGCCGGATTCACCTCGATCGACGAACTCGCCGAACTGGTCAACATCGGCACGCTGTTCGCCTTCGTCGTGGTCGCCATCGGCGTCGTCCTGCTCCGCCGCTCCCGCCCGGACCTGCCGCGGGCCTTCCGCACCCCGCTCGTCCCGCTGGTCCCCACCCTGTCCGTGCTCGCCTCGCTGTGGCTGATGCTCAACCTGCCCGCCGAGACCTGGCTGCGATTCGCCGTGTGGATGGCGATCGGCTTCGTCGTCTACTTCGTGTACGGGCGCGGACACAGCCGGCTGGGCCTGCGCAACAAGGCCACCGGCAAGGGGTGAACGCCGCCGTCGCGGCCCGCAGCGGTGGCACCACGGGACGTCCCTACGCGCTCCCGCCCCGTGCGCCGCGGACCGCGCGGGGGCCCGCCACCCGGGCGCCCAGCGCCTCGACGCGGGCCCGCAGCTCCCGGTCCGCGGTCACCACCAGACAGTCCCGCCCCGCACCCTCATCGGCCACCAGCTCCACCATCCGGTCGTCCCCGCTGCCCGCCGCGGACTCCACCCGCACCCCGTCGACCGACACCACCGCCCGCGCCGCGCCCTCCACCACCAGCACGATCTCCAAGGGCGGCTCGACGAAACCCGGCACCCCGCCCGACGCGTAGCCGGCCAGCGCGTCCCGCAGCCGCTCCGCCGCGCCACGCCGGTCCCGCCACCAGCCGTCCGGTACCGAACCGACGACATTCGCGGCATCGACGATCACCAAGGAATCCATGGCCCCAGCGTGCCACGGGGGAGGGGAGAGGAAGCCCCGCCCGCAGGAACACCCCACACGCACCGCGGACCGGCTCCGAAGAGCCGGTCCGCGCGCTGTACCTCAGGAGCCGCTCGCCTACGCGGGCACGCTCGCCACACCCGGAGCCAGGAACTTCTTGCCCGTCACCCGCTCGGAGACACCCTCGCGGTCCAGGTACGGCGTGATGCCGCCCAGGTGGAAGGGCCAGCCGGCGCCGGTGATCAGGCACAGGTCGATGTCCTGCGCCTCGGCGACGACACCCTCGTCCAGCATCAGGCCGATCTCCTGCGCGACGGCGTCCAGGACGCGGTCACGCACCTGCTCCTCGGTCAGGACGGCGTCGCCCTGCTCCAGGAGCGCGACGACCTCCGGGTCCAGCTCCGGCTTGCCGGAGTCGTACACGTAGAAGCCGCGCTTGCCGGCCTTGACCACGGCGGCGAGGTTCGGCGAGACCTTGAAGCGGTCGGGGAAGGCGCCGTTCAGCGTCTCCGAGACGTGCAGACCGATCGCCGGGCCGACCAGCTCCAGCAGCACCAGCGGCGACATCGGCAGACCGAGCGGCTCGACGGCCTTCTCGGCGACGGCGATCGGGGTGCCCTCGTCGATGACGTTCTGGATCTCGCCCATGAAGCGGGTCAGGATGCGGTTGACGACGAACGCCGGGGCGTCCTTCACCAACACGGCGGTCTTCTTCAGCGACTTGGCGACGGAGAAGGCGGTGGCCAGCGACGCGTCGTCGGTCCGCTCCGCCCGCACGATCTCCAGGAGCGGCAGGATCGCGACCGGGTTGAAGAAGTGGAAGCCCACGACCCGCTCGGGGTTCTTCAGCTTCGACGCCATCTCGGTGACCGACAGCGATGAGGTGTTGGTGGCGAGGATGGCGTGCTCCGGCACGACCGCCTCGACCTCGGCGAACACCTTCTGCTTGACACCCATCTCCTCGAAGACGGCCTCGATGACGAAGTCCGCGTCACCGAACGCCGCCGCCTTGTCGAGGTCACCGGAGACCAGGCCCTTGAGGCGGTTCGCCTTGTCCTGGTTGACCCGGCCCTTGAGCAGCAGCTTGTCGATCTCGCCGTGGACGTAATCGACGCCCTTGTCGACCCGGGCCTGGTCGATGTCGGTGAGGACGACCGGCACCTCCAGGCGACGGGCGAAGAGCAGCGCCAGCTGCGAGGCCATCAGACCGGCGCCGACCACACCCACCTTGGTGACCGGGCGGGCCAGCTTCTTGTCCGGCGCACCGGCCGGACGCTTGGCGCGCTTCTGCACGAGGTTGAACGCGTAGATGCCGGACCGGAGTTCGCCACCCATGATCAGGTCGGCGAGAGCCTGGTCCTCGGCGTCGAAGCCCTGCTGGCGGTCGCCGTTCTTGGCGGCGGCGATGATCTCCAGCGCACGGTAGGCGGCGGGGGCCGCGCCGTGCACCTTGCCGTCGGCGATGGCCTTGCCGCGCGCCACGGCCTCGTCCCAGGCCGCACCGCGGTCGATCTCGGCCCGTACGACCTCGGTGTCGCCCTTCAGCACCGAAGCGGTCCAGATCAGCGACTGCTCCAGGAAGTCCGCGCCCTCGAAGAGCGCGTCCGCGATCCCGAGTTCGAAGACCTGCTCGCCCTTGAGCTGCTTGTTCTGGTTGAGCGAGTTCTCGATGACGACGGAGACCGCGCGGTCCGCACCGATGAGGTTCGGCAGCAGCACACAGCCGCCCCACCCGGGGACGAGACCGAGGAAGACCTCGGGCAGCGAGAACGCCGGCAGCGCCTTGGAGACGGTGCGGTAGGTGCAGTGCAGCCCGACCTCGACGCCACCGCCCATCGCCGCGCCGTTGTAGTACGCGAAGGTCGGCACGGCCAGGCCCGAAAGACGCTTGAAGACCTCGTGGCCGCCCTTGCCGATGGCCAGCGCGTCCTCGTGCCGCTTCAGCAGCTCGACGCCCTTGAGGTCGGCGCCGACCGCGAAGATGAACGGCTTGCCGGTGACGCCGGCACCGACGATGTCGCCGGCCGCGGCCTCCTTCTCCACCTGGTCGACGGCGGTGTTGAGGTTCGCCAGCGACTGGGGCCCGAAGGTGGTCGGCTTGGTGTGGTCCAGGCCGTTGTCCAGCGTGATGAGCGCGAACTTCCCCGCGCCCAGGGGCAGATCGATGTGGCGCACGTGCGCCGCAGTCACGACCTCGTCGGGGAACAGCTCTGCCGCACCCTTCAACAGCTCAGCGGTAGTACTCACTTGTTCCCCTCGAAGTGCGGGTTCTCCCAGATGACCGTTCCGCCCATGCCGAAGCCCACGCACATGGTGGTGATGCCGTAGCGGACCTGCGGCTGCTCCTCGAACTGCCGGGCCAGCTGCGTCATCAGGCGCACGCCGGACGAGGCGAGCGGGTGGCCGAACGCGATGGCGCCGCCGTACTGGTTGACGCGCGGGTCGTCGTCCGCGATGCCGTAGTGGTCCAGCAGCGAGAGCACCTGCACCGCGAAGGCTTCGTTGATCTCGAACAGGCCGATGTCATCGATCGTCAGACCGGCCTTGGCCAGCGCCTTTTCGGTCGCCGGGACCGGGCCGATGCCCATGACCTCGGGCTCCACACCGGCGAACGCGAAGTCCACCAGGCGCATCTTGACCGGCAGTTCCAGCTCGCGCGCCACGTCCTCGGCGGCGATCAGCGAGGCGGTCGCGCCGTCGTTGAGCCCGGCGGCGTTGCCCGCGGTCACCCGGCCGTGCGGACGGAACGGGGTCTTGAGCCCGGCGAGGTTCTCCAGGGTCGTACCCGGACGCATCGGCTCGTCGGCGGTGGCCAGGCCCCAACCGGTCTCCCCGGCCTCCGCGTTGGTACGCCGCACGGAGATCGGCACCAGGTCGGCCTGGATCTGCCCGTTGGCGTACGCCTTCGCGGCCTTCTCCTGGCTGCGCACCGCGTACTCGTCGGCGCGCTGCTTGGTCAGGTGCGGCAGCCGGTCGTGCAGGTTCTCCGCCGTCATGCCCATGAACAGGGCGGACTGGTCGACCAGCTTCTCCGACACGAAGCGCGGGTTGGGGTCGACACCCTCACCCATGGGGTGGCGGCCCATGTGCTCGACGCCGCCGGCCACCGCGATGTCGTACGCGCCGAAGGAGACGCCGCCCGCGATGCTCGTCACGGCGGTCATCGCGCCGGCGCACATGCGGTCGATCGAGAAGCCGGGCACGGACTGCGGCAGGCCCGCCAGGATGCCGGCCGTACGGCCCAGGGTCAGGCCCTGGTCGCCGATCTGGGTGGTCGCCGCGAGAGCGACCTCGTCGATCCTGGCCGGATCGAGATCCGGGTTGCGGCGCAGCAGCTCCCGGATGCACTTGACGACCATGTCGTCGGCGCGGGTCTCGTGATAAATGCCCTTCGGGCCCGCCTTGCCGAACGGGGTGCGGACGCCGTCGACGAAGACGACGTCCCTAGCGGTACGAGGCACGTTGGCTCTCCTCCAGGTGCGGGATGGCACTGCTGCGGGGCGCCCCGGGGGACGCGTCACACCCCTCATGCTACTTACGGGTAACCAAGCTGCACAGCCCCCTCGCCCGGAGCGGTGAACGTCACACCCGGCGGATGCCGTCCGGGTGGAGGTGTGATCCGCCCCCGGCCCGCTTAAAGTGCCCATATGGACACGAAGAGCAAGAGCGTGGTCACACGCAGTATGCATTCGACGGGGCCCCGTGCGATCGGCCTGGTGTGTGCCGTCGCCGCCGCGGGCGCGCTGCTCGCGGGCTGCGGAAGCGGGACGGACAAGGGCGCGGGCAACGTGAAGAGCGGTCCCGGCAGCCCGGCGGCGGCTTCCGGGGCGGCTTCCGGGGCGGCCGATCCGGCAGCCGCCACACCGAGCGGTTCGCCCAGCGGTTCACCGAGCGGATCGCCGGGCGGTTCGTTCACCGAGGACCAGGCCCAGCGCAAGGCCCTGATCCCGAAGGCCAAGGTCGGCTACGACAAGGCGCTGGACACCGCGCTCGCCGCCGTACCGAAGTCCAAGGCGGTGGCCGTCGAACTCGACGGCAACGACGGCGGCCGGCCCACCTGGGACACGGAGGTGGCCACCGCCGACGGGACCGTCCACACCGTCCGCGTCGACGCGGCCTCCGGGAAGGCGGACAAGCCGAGCGTCAAGAAGGACCAGGACAAGGACGACAAGACCCAGCTGGCCGATCAACTGCGCAAGGCCACCGTCACGGTGCAGCAGGCCGCGCAGACGGCGACCGGCAAGACCAAGGGCACCGTCAGCTCCGTCGAGCTGGACGACACGGACAACGGCACGCCCAAGTGGTCGGTGGACGTCGTGACGACGTCCGACTGGAACAAGACGACCTTCGACGTCGACGCCACGAACCGCAAGATCCTGCGCGAGCACGTCGACAAGGACTGAGCACGTCGACAAGGACTCACGTCGGCAAGGGCTGAGGACGCCCCACGCACGCACCCCGGCGCCCCGTGAGGGGACCGCCGGGGTGCTGTCGCGTGTCAGCCGCTGTTCGCCTCCAGCGCCGCCGTGAGGACCGGCGCGACCTGCTCGATCTGCCAGGCGCGGGCGCCGTGGCCCGCGAGGACGGCGGCGACCGCCTCCTCGGTGGGCTCGGCGGGCGGCTCCCAGCACAGCCGGCGCACCGTGTCGGGCGTGATGAGGTTCTCCTGAGGGAGATTCAGCGAATCGGCCAGCGCGGTCACGGCGGTACGGGCCGCCGAGAGCCGGGCCGCGGCCACCGGGTCCTTGTCGGCCCAGGAGCGGGGCGGCGGCGGGCCGTTGAGCGGCGCTCCCGGCTGCGGCAGTTCGCTGTCGGGCAGTGCCCTGGCGCGGTCGACGGCGGCCTGCCACTGCTCCAGCTGACGGCGGCCCATGCGGTGCCCGAAGCCGGGCAGCGCGGCCAGCGCGTGCGTGTTCGGCGGCAGATTGAGCGCCGCCTCCACGATCGCGCCGTCGCCGAGCACCTTGCCCGGCGACACGTCGCGCTTCTGGGCGACCTGGTCGCGCGCTGTCCACAGTTCCCGTACGACGGCCATCTGGCGGCGTCTGCGCACCTTGTGCATGCCGGAGGTGCGGCGCCAGGGGTCCTTGCGGGGCGGCGCGGGCGGCGCCGCGGCGATGGCCGCGAACTCCTGCCTGGCCCACTCCAGCTTCCCCTGTTCCGCCAGCTCATCCTCCAGGGCGTCCCGCAGGTCCACCAGCAGCTCGACATCGAGCGCGGCGTAGCGGAGCCAGGGGTCGGGCAGCGGGCGGGTGGACCAGTCGACGGCCGAGTGCCCCTTCTCCAGCGCGTATCCGAGGACGTTCTCGACCATCGCGCCCAGGCCGACCCGGGCGAAACCGGCCAGCCGTCCGGCCAGCTCGGTGTCGAACAGCCGGGCCGGGACCATCCCTATGTCGCGCAGACAGGGCAGGTCCTGGGTGGCGGCGTGCAGGACCCATTCGGCGTCGGCGATGGCCTCGCCCAGGGCCGAGAGGTCGGGACAGCCGACCGGGTCGATCAGTACGCTGCCGGCGCCTTCGCGGCGCAGTTGGACGAGGTAGGCGCGCTGGCCGTAGCGGTAGCCGGAGGCGCGTTCGGCGTCCACGGCCACGGGGCCGCGGCCGGCCGCGAAGGCGGCGACGACCTCGGCGAGCGCTTCGTCGGTCTCGGTCACCGGAGGGATGCCCTCGCGGGGCTCCAACAGGGGTTCCGGCGCCGGTCGGGAATCCGGAGGCGAGTCTCCGGCTGCTCGCAGTGTCGTGTCTGCTGCGGTCTTTTGGGCGTCGGTCACCAGTCAAGGGTATCTGTGTATGCGCATCGCCCGTCGAGGGAACGTTCCCTCGACGGGCGATGCGGTCGTGTGACGGGTCAGTGGATGATGCCGGTGCGCAGGGCGACGGCCACCATTCCCGCCCGGTCGCCGGTGCCGAGCTTGCGGGCGATGCGGGCGAGGTGGCTCTTGACGGTCAGCGCGGACAGGCCCATCGAGACGCCGATGGCCTTGTTGGACTGGCCCTCCGCCACCAGCCGCAGCACCTCGACCTCGCGGCCCGACAGTTCGCGGTAGCCGCCGGGGTGCCCCGGGGCACCAGGTGGACGGCGCTGCATGCGGGCGGCATGGGCGCCGATGGGCGCGGCGCCGGGACGCCCCGGCAGTCCGAGGTTGGTGCGGGTGCCGGTGACGACGTAGCCCTTGACGCCGCCGGCGAGTGCGTTGCGTACCGCGCCGATGTCGTCGGCAGCCGACAGCGCCAGGCCGTTGGGCCAGCCGGCGGCCCGGGTCTCGGACAGCAGGGTCAGGCCGGAGCCGTCGGGAAGATGGACGTCGGCAACGCAGATGTCGCGCGGGTTACCGACGCGGGGACGGGCCTCCGCGATGGACGACGCCTCGATCACGTCACGCACGCCGAGCGCCCACAGATGGCGGGTGACGGTGGAGCGGACGCGAGGGTCGGCCACGACGACCATGGCCGTCGGCTTGTTCGGGCGGTAGGCGACCAGGCTCGAAGGTTGCTCGAGGAGAACAGACACCGGGCCTCCTGGGGGAGTGGCGAGGGGGGAAGAAATCCGGCTACAGAGGGGCGAGCCGGAATGTTCCGTGATGGAAGGGTCACTGACCTCTTCGGCAGCAATACGGCGGGACTTTAGACTTTGATCACGATTTAGTTGGGTGCAATTCGGGCAAATCGGATGCGTGATCGATCATACGTGAGCACCGACATGATCAGAGGCGTACGCATGACGAAAGGGCGTCGCACCGGTTCGGTGCGACGCCCTCGTGGTCCGTCGGTACTCAGCGCGGCTGCGGGCCGCGGCGCTGCGGCAGCGGGACCACCCCGCCGCGCGGCGCCGCGTCCAGCGGGACCGGCGGCAGCCCGGCGACCTGGCACAGCAGGTCGCACCACGCCGCCAGGTGCGCCGCCAGATCCGGCACACCGCCGGGCCCCTCCGCCGGCGTCCAGGAGGCGCGGATCTCGATCTGGGTGGCGGGTTCACGTGCCGCGAGCCCGCCGAAGTAGTGCGAACCGGCCCGCGTCACCGTGCCGCTGGGCTCGCCGTACCGCACCGCGCGGGCGTCGAGCGCACCCGTCAGCCACGACCAGGAGACCTCGGGCAGCAGCGGATCGGTGCCCATCTCCGGCTCCAGTTCGGCGCGCGCCAGGGTCACCACCCGGAAGGCGCCGGCCCATGCCTCCTGGCCTGCCGGGTTGTACAGCAGCACCAGTCTGCCGTCCGCCAGGTCGGTGTCCTCCCCGTCGGCACCCGAGCCCCGTTCGACGACCGCAGCCTCCAGCGCGTACGCGAACGGGGCGAGCCGTTTCGGTGCGGGTGTCGGGTCGATCTCGATCTCGGGCCGCAGTCGTGCCGCGCGGAGCGACTCGACCGCCTGACGGAAGGGGATCGGGGTCTCGTCCGCGCTGTCCGCGAGGTGTTCGTGAGCCGCAGCCATGCCCGGAAGGTTAGGCGGAACCGGGCCCGCATATGGGGAGGACACCCGGTGCGCGCGTCGCCCATTCGGAGGTGTCGTTCCCTGCATGCGAAGATTTGGGGCGTGAGCGCCAACCACAGCCCCGCGGGCCAGCAGCAGACCGGTACGTACGACTCGGCTTTCCTCAAGGCGTGCAGGCGCGAGGCGGTGCCGCACACGCCCGTGTGGTTCATGCGCCAGGCCGGGCGCTCGCTGCCCGAGTACCGCAAGCTCCGCGAGGGCACCGCGATGCTCGACTCCTGCATGCGGCCCGATCTCGTCACCGAGATCACCCTCCAGCCGGTCCGCCGCCACGGCGTCGACGCCGCCATCTACTTCAGCGACATCGTCGTCCCGCTCAAGGCCATCGGCATCGACCTCGACATCAAGCCCGGCGTCGGACCGGTCGTCGAGAAGCCGATCCGCAGCCGCGCCGACCTGGAGCGGCTGCGTCCGCTGGAGCCCGACGACGTCGCGTACGTCACCGAGGCCGTCCGGGCGCTCGTCGGCGAACTGGGCGCCACGCCGCTCATCGGCTTCGCCGGTGCGCCGTTCACGCTCGCCAGCTACCTCGTCGAGGGCGGTCCTTCCCGCAACCACGAGCACACCAAGGCGCTCATGTACGGCGACCCGCAGCTGTGGGCCGACCTGCTCGACCGCCTCGCCGTCATCACCTCCGCCTTTCTCACCGTGCAGATCGAGGCCGGGGCGAGCGCCGTCCAGCTCTTCGACTCCTGGGTCGGCGCGCTGTCCCCCGCCGACTACCGCCGCTCGGTCATGCCCGCGTCCGCCAAGGTCTTCGACGCGGTCGCGCACCACGGCGTGCCGCGCATCCACTTCGGCGTCGGCACCGGCGAACTCCTCGGCCTGATGGGCGAGGCGGGCGCGGACGTCGTCGGCGTCGACTGGCGGGTGCCGATGGACGAGGCGGCCCGCCGGGTCGGTCCCGGCAAGGCGCTCCAGGGCAACATCGACCCGGCCGTGCTGTTCGCGCCGCGCGAGGCGGTCGAGGCCAAGGCCCGCGAGGTCCTGGACGCGGCGGCGGGCCTGGAGGGGCACATCTTCAACCTCGGACACGGCGTGCTGCCCGCCACCGACCCGGAGGCGCTGACCCGCCTCGTCGAGTACGTCCACACGCAGACCGCGCGCTGACCCGTCAGGCCCCGGCGGCCCGTACCGCCGCCGTGGCCTTCCGGGCCGCCACCAGCACCGGATCCCAGACCGGCGAGAACGGCGGCGCGTAGCCGAGGTCGAGTGCGGTCATCTGCTCCACCGTCATCCCGGCGGTCAGCGCGACGGCCGCGATGTCCACCCGCTTGCCCGCCCCCTCGTGGCCGACGATCTGCACGCCGAGCAGCCGCCCCGTGCGGCGCTCGGCGAGCATCTTCACGTGCATCGGGCGGGCGCCCGGGTAGTAGCCGGCCTTGTCGGTCGACTCGATCGTCGCGGTGACGAACTGGAGCCCGGCCGCCTGCGCCTGGCGCTCCAGCAGGCCGGTGCGGGCGATCTCCAGATCGCAGACCTTGCTGACGGCGGTGCCCACGACACCGGGGAAGGTGGCATAGCCGCCGCCCACGTTGGCGCCGATGATCTGGCCGTGCTTGTTGGCGTGGGTGCCGAGCGCGATGTGGCGGGTGCGGCCCGACACCAGGTCCCAGACCTCGACGCAGTCGCCGCCCGCCCAGATGTGCTCCTGGCCGCGTACCCGCATCGACAGGTCGGTGAGCAGCCCGCCGGAGTCGCCGAGCGGCAGTCCCGCCGCGGCGGCCAGCGATGTCTCGGGCCGTACGCCCATGCCCAGCACGACCACGTCCGCCGGGTACTCGGCGTCCTCGGTGGCCACCGCGCGGGCCCGCCCCGCCGCGTCCGTCAGCACCTCGGTGACGTGCGCGCCGCGCACCGTCTCGATGCCCATCGCGCACATCGCCGAGTGCACCAGCGCGCCCATGTCGGGGTCGAGCGTGGACATCGGCTGCTCGCCGCGGTCCAGGACCGTCACCTCGTATCCGCGGCGGATCAGCGCCTCGGCCATCTCGACGCCGATGTAGCCGGCGCCGACGACCACGGCGCGCCGGCCGGTGGCGGAGGTGAGCGTGTCCAGCAGCGCCCGGCCGTCGTCCAGGGTCTGGACGCCGTGCACGCCCCGCGCGTCGATGCCGGGCAGGGCGGGGCGCAGCGGTCTGGCGCCGGTGGCGAGCACCAGTTTGTCGAAGCCGGTCCAGGACTCGCCGCCGCCGTCCAGCGTGCGGCTGCGCACCCGGCCGCGGTCCAGGTCGAGTTCGGTGACCTCGGTGCGCATCCGCAGGTCGATGGCGCGGGCCCGGTGCTCCTCCGGTGTACGGGCGATCAGGCCGGCCGGTCCTTCGACCGCGCCGCCCACCCAGTACGGGATGCCGCAGGCCGAGTACGAGGTGAAATGGCCGCGCTCGAAGGCGGTGATGGCCAGTTCGCCGGGATCCCGCAGGCGCCTGGCCTGCGAGGCGGCTGCCATTCCGGCCGCGTCACCGCCGACCACCACCAGTCGCTCCGCAGCCGCCATGTCCTGTGCCCTTTCGCCGGGTTCGCCTGTTCCGCGGTGTCCGCCGACCGTCCGGGACGGGCCCAGGCGCCGGGTGGGGACCGCACCGCCAGGCTACGGTGCGCGGCCGGCCGGCGCGGAGCGCGCGCCGGTACGACTGCCGCCCCTACCGTTCCAGTACCAGCGCCAGCCCCTGCCCCACGCCGATGCACAGCGCCGCCAGGCCCGTTCCCGAGCCCAGCGCGGCGAGTTGGTGGGCGACCGAGCCGGCCAGCCGGGCACCGGACGCGCCCAGCGGGTGGCCGATCGCGAGGGCGCCGCCGCGCGGATTGACCACCGAAGGGTCCAGCTCGGGCCACTGCCCGATGCAGCCCAGCGCCTGCGCCGCGAACGCCTCGTTCAGCTCGAACGCCGCCACCTCGCCGAAGCCACGCCCCGACCGGTCGAGCGCCCGCCGCACCGCCTCCACCGGGCCGAGCCCGAACAGCTGCGGCTCCACACCCGTCACCGCGCTCGCCCGGATCCGGGCCAGCGGCTCCCGGCCGGTGGCCCGCAGGCCCTCCTCGTCGGCCAGCAGCAGGGCGGCGGCGCCGTCGCTGAGGGGCGAGGAGTTCCCCGCGGTGACCGTGCCGCCCGCCGTGCGGAACACCGGCTTCAGCTTGGACAGCGACTCCAGTGAGGAGCCCTCGCGGATCGACTCGTCCCGGGCGAGCGCCACCTCGGGCAGCGCCACCACCTCCGCGTCGTAGGCGCCGTCCCGCCAGGCGCGCACCGCCTTCTGGTGGCTGGCCAGCGCGAACACGTCCTGCTGTTCGCGGGTGATGCCGTGCAGGTCGGCGATCAGTTCGGCGCCCTCGCCGAGCGAGACCGTCCACTCGGGCCGCATCCGCGGATTGACCATCCGCCAGCCCAGGGTCGTGGAGGACAGCTCCTGATGGCCCGCGGGGTAGGCGCTCTCGGGCTTGCGCAGGACGTACGGTGCGCGGCTCATCGACTCGACGCCGCCCGCCACCGCGAGGTGCGCGTCGCCGAGCGCGAGGGCACGGGCCATCTGGACGACCGCCTCCAGGCCCGAGCCGCACAGCCGGTTGACGGTCACGCCCGGCACCGTGACCGGCAGCCCGGCCAGCAGCACGGCCATCCGCGCGACATTGCGGTTGTCCTCGCCCGCGCCGTTCGCGTCGCCGAAACAGACGTCGTCGATCCGCGCCGGATCCAGCGCGGGGGTGCGGTCCACCAGCGCCCTGAGCACCTTCGCGGCGAGGTCGTCGGGCCGGAGCCCGGCCAGCGCCCCGCCGTACTTGCCGACGGGGGTCCGCACGGCATCGACGATGTAGACATCCCGTACGCGGTGGTCGGTCATCAGGCGGCGTCCTCGCTGTCCGCGCGCGGTGTGCGCGCTCCCGGCCCGGCGTGGGCGGACGGCACGAAGATCGCCGCCGCCCGCACCGAGTCTTTGCCCGGTGCAGCCCGGTGTCAACGGGGCCGTCGGCCACCTTCCGGGGGCCGGGCGCCCCGGGCGGAAGGGCGCCAAGTGGCGTGCGGGGACTGCCCGTTGCACGGTGCTACGGCGCCACGGGAACGCTGGTGGCGGGCTCCGGAGCGGCCCCGGCGGGGGCGCCGTAAGGACTCTGAGAGAGTGGGGGCATGAGCGCAGCGCACACCAGGACGGGCCGGGCGGCCGGCGGCACCGGTCACGTCATCGTCATCGGAGGCGGCATCTCCGGACTCGCCGCGGCGCACCGCCTGCTCGAAGGCGGCGCCAAGGTCACCGTCCTGGAGGCGTCCGGCCGGCTCGGCGGCAAGCTGCGCGCCGGGGAGATCGCCGGCGTCCCGGTCGACCTGGGGGCCGAATCGATGCTGGCCAGGCGGCCGGAAGCGGTGGCGCTCGCCCGCGCGGTGGGGCTCGGCGACCGGCTCCAGCCGCCCACCACCGCGTCGGCATCGCTGTGGACCCGCGGCGCGCTCCGCCCGATGCCCAAGGGGCACGTCATGGGCGTCCCCGGTGACCTCGGCCCGCTGGCGGCCTCCGGGGTGCTCTCCCCGGAAGGGCTCGACCGCATCGGCCGGGACGCGACGCTGGAGCGCACCGAAGCGGGCGAGGACGTCGCGGTCGGCGCGTACGTCGCCGCCAGGCTCGGCCGCGAGGTCGTCGACCGGCTGGTGGAACCGCTGCTCGGCGGGGTCTACGCCGGTGACGCCTACCGCATCTCGATGCGCGCCGCGGTACCCCAGCTCTTCGACGCCGCCCGCTCCCAGCGGTCCCTGCTCGACGGTGTCCGCGCGCTCCAGGCCCGCACCGCCGCCGCGGCGCAGCAAGGCGGCCCGGTCTTCATGGGCATCGACGGCGGCATCGGGACGCTGCCGGGCGCCGTCGCCGACGCGGTCCGCGCGTCCGGCGGGGAGATCCTGCTCCACACCCGCGTCCAGGACCTGTGGTGGCGGGGCGAGCGCGGCTGGGAGGTGCGGGTCGGCGACCGTGCCCTGGTGGCCGACGCGGTCGTCATGGCCGCGCCCGCGGGCGAAGCCGCGCGTCTCGTCGGGCAGGACTGCCCGGCCGCTGCCACCGAACTGGCCGCCGTCGACTACGCGTCGATGGCCCTGATCACCATGGCCTTCCGCCGCGCCGACCTGGACCGGGTGCCCGCGGGCAGCGGCTTCCTCGTCCCGCCGGTCGACGGCCACCGCATCAAGGCGTCGACGTTCGCGAGCCACAAGTGGGGCTGGATCGCGGACGCCGACCCCGAACTCTTCGTGCTGCGCACCTCCGTCGGACGGTTCGGTGACGACGCCGACCTCAAGCGCGAGGACGCCGAGCTGGTGGACCTCTCGCTCGGCGACCTCGGCGAGGCGGTGGGGCTCGCCGCACGGCCGGTGGCGTCCACCGTCACCCGCTGGGACGGTGGCCTGCCGCAGTACGCCGTCGGCCATGTGGAGCGGGTCGCACGGATCCGGGCGGCGGTCGGCGCGCTGCCAGGGCCCCTGCGGGTGTGCGGCGCGGTCTACGACGGCGTGGGCATCCCGGCCTGTGTCGGCTCGGCTCACAGGGCCGCCGACGAGGTACTCGGCACCCTGGCGCCGGGTTCATCCGGTGACGAGTGAGAATGGTCGGTATGACTGACGCTTCCGCCCCCGAACAGACCAGCCCGGAGAAGGCCCCGAACGCCGGCAAGAAGGCGAAGGACCTCAACGAGACCATCCGCTACACCCTGTGGTCGGTCTTCCGGCTGCGCGAGATCCTCCCCGAGGACCGCAGCGGCTTCGCCGACGAGGTGGAGGAGCTGTTCGAGCAGCTCGCCGCCAAGGACGTCGTGGTGCGCGGCACCTACGACGTGTCCGGCCTGCGCGCCGACGCCGACGTCATGATCTGGTGGCACTCGGAGAGCTCCGACGCGCTCCAGGAGGCGTTCAACCTCTTCCGCCGCACCCGGCTCGGCCGCGCCCTCGACCCGGTGTGGTCGAACATGGCGCTGCACCGCCCCGCCGAGTTCAACAAGTCGCACATCCCGGCGTTCCTCGCCGACGAGAAGGCCCGCGACTACGTGAGCGTCTACCCGTTCGTGCGCTCCTACGACTGGTACCTGCTCCCCGACGAGGACCGCCGCAAGATGCTCGCCGACCACGGCAAGATGGCGCGCGGCTTCCCGGACGTCCGCGCCAACACCGTGCCGTCGTTCTCGCTCGGCGACTACGAGTGGATCCTCGCCTTCGAGGCCGACGAGCTGTACCGCATCGTCGACCTGATGCGTCACCTGCGCGGCTCCGAGGCGCGCCGCCACGTCCGCGAGGAGGTCCCGTTCTACACGGGCCGCCGCAAGCCGGTCGCCGAGCTGGTCGCCGGCCTGGCCTGACCCGGACAGCACTGCGGGCCGCCCGGGGAAGGGCGGCCCGCAGCCGCGTCCGGAGCGCCGGTCCCCTTACGGGTGGACCGCCACGTGCGGCTTCAGCGACCGCAGGGACCTCTCGGACTGCGCGTCGGGACGCGGCTCGGCCCGCGGGCCGCAGTAGACCCGGTGCGCGGGCATCTTCCCGTCCAGCAGGTACGCCTCGGTGTACTTGTTCACGCAGGCGTTGTCGCCGAGCGCGATGCCGTGCGTGCCGGACCCCTGCTCGGTGACCAACGAGGAGCCGGACAGCCTGCGTTGCAGCTCCAGCGCGCCCGGATACGGCGTCGCCCCGTCCCGCTCGGCCGCCAGCAGCAGCACCGGCGGCAGCGCGCCGGGCGCCGTACGGATGTCGACCGGGCCGTGCCGGCGGTGCAGCGCGCCGTCCGCCTCGGTGGCCGCCACCTGGCGCGCGGCCTCGGCGATGTCGTCCCCGCCCGGTGCCGGGGTGCCCTTGGACGGGCCGTCCGCCGCCTTGCCGACCGCCGCCGTCAGGCCGTCGGCCGCCGAGTCCGCCGGTCGGGGCCAGAACGCGCACGGCAGGTTCATCCAGGCGTTGTCCCAGGTCGCGAACGGTGCCACCCGCGCGACGTCGGTGTTGTCCCGGTCCCAGGTGCGCAGGTCGCGCGGCCAGGCGGCGTCGTTGCACTCGACGGCGGTGTACACGGCGTTGCTGTTCTCCGCGTCGGCCGCGTCCTCCCGGTGCGCTGCCGCCTGGGTGGTCAGCGGCTTCGGGTTGCCCCGCACGTACTCGGCGAGCGCCTTGGCGCGCAGCGGCCAATAGGCGTCGTTGTAGCCGACGTTGAGGAACGACGCCTGCAACTGTGCGGGCCCGACCTTGCCGCCCGCCGGATGCTTGCGGACCTGCTGGAGCACCGTGTCGTAGGCGCGCTGGACGGCCTGCGCCGAGGTGCCGAGGCGGTAGACGTCGTGATGCTTGGCGACCCAGCGGCGCCAGTCGTTCCAGCGGCCCTCGAAGGAGACGTTCTGGTCGAGGTTGTTGCGGTACCAGATCTGCCGGGGGTCGGGGTCGACGATGCTGTCGAAGATCATCCGGCGGACGTGGCCGGGGAAGAGGGTGGCGTAGACGGCCCCGAAGTAGGTGCCGTACGACGCGCCCATGAACGTCAGCTTCCGCTCGCCGAGGCCGGCCCGCAGCATGTCCAGGTCGCGGGCGTTGTTCACGGAGTTGTAGAAGGGCAGGTCGGCACCGGCACGCCGGGCGCAGCCCTGCGCGTACGCCTTGGCCTGCGCGGTCTTGTGCCGTTTGAACGCCTCGGTGGGATGCACCTGGCTGTCCGACGGCGCCTTCGCGAACTTCTCCGGGTCCTGGCAGGACAGGGGCGCCGACCGACCGACGCCGCGTGGCGCGTAGCCGACGAAGTCGTAGGCGCGGGCGGTCCTGCGCCACTCGGGCAGCGACCCGTAGAGCGGGAATTCCATGCTGGAGCCGCCGGGCCCGCCGGGGTTGAAGATCAGCGCGCCCTGCCGTTCCTTGGGCGCGGTGGCGCGGATCCGGCTGACCGTGAGCTTGATCTTCTTGCCCTCGGGGCGCGCGTAGTCGAGGGGGACGGTGAGGGTGCCGCATTCGACGGTCGACGGCAGATGTTCCACGGGCGCGCAGCGGCCGAAGGAGATGGGGTGCACAACGGGCGCGGGCGGTGCGGCCGATGCCCCCGTGGCGCCGTCCGCGGGTGCGGTGGCGAGGGCGCTCAAAACCAGTGACCCGATGGTCCCGTACAACGCGAGTGCTCTCACGAGCCGTCCCTTCGTATGGGGTGTGGCACGGCGCGACCCTCCTCGTTCGGCCGCACTGCGTGCATACAAAAGGGATAGTTCGGGTGGGGGTTGCCGAAGTAAAGCACCGGGCACCGGTGTCGGGCGCTATGCCCCGGAAGAGTGGAGCGCGGCCCGCAGCGTGGGGTCGGCGAGGGTGCGGGGGCCGTGCAGGGCGAGCGCGGTGAGGGGGTCGTGGCCCTCCGCGCGGTGCCCGCCGCCGTCGGGTGTGACGCGCGCGGCGGCCCGGCGCAGCAGGTGTTCGCCCGCGGTGGTCGCCCAGCGCACGGAGGGGCGGGCCTCGACGCGTGCCATCGCCCAGGTGCCCGTCGTCAGGACCAGGGGCAGCGCGAACCACGCGAGCAGCAGGCCGGTGCCGAGGCCCTGCGGGCCCGACCACACGGCAGCGGCGGCGGCCAGCAGGATCAGCAGGGTGGCGGCACGGACCTGGCGGATCGCGGCGTCGACCCCGCTGCGGCCGGTCGCCGACGGGGTGAGGCCCGTGGCGACCAGACCGTCCGCCAGGGAGCGGAGCGTCGCGGTCCTGGCGAGCCCCTCGCGCACCGCCGGTATCCGGTGCTGCCCGCCGGGACCGATGGCGGCGAGCACGGCGCACTCGACGGCGTCCCGGCCGACCGGGTCGACGACGGTGGCCCAGCCGGTGTGGGCGAGCAGCAGCCGGCGCTGCCTGGCCATCGACACCAGCGTGACATCGGCGACCCGGTCGGGACCGCCGGCCAGGAACGCCGTCTCGTACAGGGTCGCCCCGTCCGGCTCGCGGGGACCGGGCGGGTGTGACGCGGCGTCACCGGGCAGGGGGACGGACGCCGCACGGCACACCCGGACGCAGGAGATGACGGCGGCGGCCACGGCGACCGCGAGGAAGAGGAGCCACATGGCGGTGGTTCTACGGGAACGGCGCCCGTGCCGCCACGCTATTTCTCAGTATGCGGAAACCCTCCCGACGGGCGGGCCGGGTCGCTGGTGGGGGAGGGGGCGCGCCCGAGGGGGCGGGGTGCGTGCCGGCGGGCGGGTGTGCGCCCCCGTGGTGGCTCAACTGCCGCAGCTGGAACCGCAGCTGGAGCTGCTGCCACCGCCGCACGAGAGTCCGCCGCCGCACGACGAGTGACTTCCGCACGACGAGTGGCTCCCGCCCCCGGAGTGGCTTCCGCAGGACGAATGGCTTCCGCCTCCGGAGTGGCTGCCTCCGCCGTCGGAGCTGGAACCCCCGCATCCCGAACCGCCGTCGGAGCCGGCGCACCAGGAGGTGCCCGGCACGTCGCCCGGCGAAGTCCAGCTGCCGTCACCCGATGAGGACCCGGTGGAGCCGCCGGGTGCGGTCGTGGCCATCGCGAGCTGAGCATCCGTCAGATGCTGGCGGAGCATCTCGTCGCCGAGCAGGGTCGCGCCGCCCACCGCCACCAGGAGCGCGGCGGGCAGCATCTCCCCGCTGATGGCCCGAGCGGTGTAGGTGGCCCGCGCGGCGCGCAGGGCGAGGGCGCCGGGCGCGGTGAGCCGCCGGGGCGAGGACCCGCAGAGCGCGCCGATGAGAATCCCGACGATCGCCGCGGGGATGATGACGACGACGGTGGGGATCCCGTGATCGTTGTCCCCGAAGTCGCCGGCCAGCGTCAGCACCACGGTGACCAGGAGCAGCACCACGCACGCGGACGCCTGGAGCCGGGCCCACAGCCGCCAGCCCCGGCCGCGTTTCGGGTGCCGCAGCAGCCCGCGGTCCGCCAGCCGGTCGCCGATCTCCTGGACGGCGGGGCTCGCCATCGCCCGTGCCCGTACCGCGACCAGCGAGCCGCCGGGGGTGGTGGCGATCGCGTCCAGCACGGCCGCCTCGACGGCGTTCCTGGCCGTCGCCTCGCGTACGGTCACCACGCCGGGCCCGCCGACCGCCAGCCTGCCGTCCTCGTGCAGGGCGGCGACGGCGGTGTCCACCACCCGTGCAGGACCGCCGTTGAGGAACGCGATCTCCGCCACGTCGTGGGTCGGCGCGTCGACGAGCCGGATCTTCTGCTTCGGCCGGCGCGCGACGAGCGTGCCGACGACGAGTATCAGCGAGGAAAGGCCCGTCGCCAGATACACCCAGGCGGTGTAGGACACCGCGGTCACCTCCGCTGGAAGGCGAGCCGTACGGCCCGCACGAATCGGGACATCGGGCCGGAGCGGGGCGGCCTCGGCCCCGCGCGGTCCTGCCACCACCGGGTCAGCCGCTGCCGTGCCGCGGCGTCGGACGGCCGCTCCTGGGCCAGCAGATGGGCGGCGAAGTCGAGCGCGTCCTGCCGGTGGCCGCCGGTCAGCGGGCGGCCCTGCGCGTACGCGAGGAACGCGGGCCGGTAGCCGGCACCGAGGATGCCGGGCAGCTCCGGTGCGACCTTCGCGACCACAGAAGCCCGCTTGGCCGACAGCGCCCGGCTCTGCACCCGCAGCCGCTCGTGGTCGAAGCCATCCGGGACCGGCGCCCCGGCCACCAGGGCCGACAGCAGCGCCGTCTGCGCCAGCGCGAGCCGCTGCCGGGCGGCGTCGGTGCCGGACATCTCCGTGATGCCCGTCGTCGCGGGGGGCTCCGGCGCCGTCCCGCCCTGCCCCGCGCCGGGCCCGTTCGCCGTCTCAGGCCGCTTCGGCACCACGGGCCTCCTCCACGACGGCGCGTATCGCCCCGAGTTCGCCGGCCAGCTCCCCGGCCTCGGGGAAGTCCTCGTCGCGCTCCAGCAGCACACCGGGCGGCGTGGTCCTGGCGCAGAGCGCGGCCAGTACGTCGAGCACCGGCCGGGTCACCGGGTGCGCGTGACTGTCGTGCCACACGCCGTCGCGCTCCACCCCGCCCGCGACGTGCACATACGCGAGGGCGTCCAGCGGCATCCCGTCCAGCGCCACCGCCGGGTCCTCGCCCCGGTTGACGTGGTTGGTGTGCAGGTTGGCGACGTCGATCAGCAGGCGCACGCCGGTGCGTTCGACGAGCCCGGTGAGGAACTGGCCCTCCGTCATCTCCTCGCCCGGCCAGTTGACCAGCGCCGCGATGTTCTCCAGGGCCAGCGGCACCGGCAGCGCGTCCTGGGCGATCCGGACGTTCTCGCACAGCACGTCGAGGGCGTCCCGGGTGCGGGGCACCGGCAGCAGGTGCCCCGCCTCCAGCGGCGGCGAGCCGGTGGGCGGCCCGCCCGCGCGGACGAACGCGATGTGCTCGGTGACCAGCGGCGCGTCCAGGGCCACCGCGCGCTCGGCGAGCGCCGACAGCCGGCCGGGGTCGGGGCGTTCGGCGCCGCCGAGCCCCAGCGAGACACCGTGCGGCACGACCGTCATGCCCCGGCCGCGCAACTCCTCAAGGGCGGGCGGCAGATGACCGGGACAGAGGTTCTCGGCCACCACCTCCACCCAGTCCACCCCGGGCAGCCCCGCGATGTCCGCGGCGATTTCCGGCCGCCATCCGATCCCCGTACCGAGGCGCTCCATACGTCCCCCTCCCCGCTCCGTGCTGTGCGGTATTCCTCGCCCCGGTACGCCGCGCCGAATCCTGTGGGCGCGGGTTTCAGAGCTGAATTTGAGCTTCTACGTGCGGCGATGCCGCGCGGCGAGGGGCCTGGTCACCGGCGCCCCGTGGCCGCAGGCTCAGCGTGCGGCTTCCCACCCGACGGCCGCCCCCAGTGCGAGCAGCACACCGCCGGTGGCCTGATCCAGCCGCTGCCGCACCCGGGGACGCTGGAGCACGGCGCGCGCCCGGTGGACGGCCAGCGCGACGGCGCCCAGCCACAGGACACCCAGCGCCGCGTGCACGGCCACCAGCAGCAGGGTCGTCGTCACGACCGGGGCGCCGTGCGGGATGAACTGCGGCAGCAGCGACATGTAGACCACCCCGACCTTGGGGTTGAGCACATTCGTGAGCAGCCCGGTACGGAACGCGCGCCGCGGTGTCTCCGGGGGCCCGGCCGCGCCGTCCCGCTCCGCTCCCTGGCCGTCGTCCCCATGGGCCGCCGCCGTACCGGGCCGCCCGGTACCGGCGGTCCGCCGCGCCGTCCCCGGGGCCCGCCGCATCCGCCGGGCGCCGCGCAGCGCCCGGAAGCCCAGCCACATCAGGTACAGCGCACCGGCCGCCCGCAGGACGTCGTACGCCAGCTGGGACGCGGACAGCATCGCCGTCAGGCCGACCGCACCGGCAAGACCCCAGACGAAGCAGCCGGCGGCGATGCCCAGCGCACTGCACAGCGCGGCGCGCCGCCCGGAACCGAGCGCCGTCCGCAGCACCACGGCGAAGTCGGGGCCGGGCGAGATCGTCAGCAGTCCGGCCACCACCGTGAAGCCGAGGAGAGAGGTCAGCATGAGCCGTACGGTACGGGCCGGGCGCCGCGGCCTTTCCACGGGCCCCGTGTCCGCCCACACCCGCGTCCGCTCCGTCCGGTGACAACGGAGAGAACGAACGGCAGGAAAGAAGCCTCGGCCCTCGCCACCGGCCTGCGAAACGGAGCATGGCGACGCCCTTTGTGGTGGACGCGCCTGTGCTCCGTCCCGCTTTTCACCGGTCTGGTTCCCACATGGGTCAATCCGGCCATTGCCGGTGTGAAGACGGCCGGGCGTGGTTCAGCGGCACAGAGCCGTGTCCACGACCTTCCCGACGTGCTCCATGGCGGCCTCGCCGAGCGGCTGGAGGGTCACCGCGACGTTGGCGGCGCGACCGTCGTCGGTGACGCCGCCCCGGGTCTCGTATCCCGGGATGCTGCCGCCGTGCCCCCAGGAGACACCGCCGCACGACAGTGGCATGCTCACGAGGCCCAGTCCGTAGCGGGCGCCGGGGCCGAAGGTCCCTTCGGCGGGGACGGTGGTGCGCATCTGGGCGAGCTGGGCCGCCGGGAGGAGACGGCCGGCCAGCAGCGCGGTGAAGAACCTGTTGAGGTCGGAGTTGGTGGAGATCAGCTGGCCTGCCGTCCAGCCCCAGGAGGGGTCCATCTCCGTGACGTCGCGCAGCGGCGCGGTTGCCGAATCCCGGGTGTAGCCCTTGGGGTGGGGCTCTCGGACGGTCGCGTCACCGGGGGCGGGGAAGTAGGTGTGGCGCAGCCCGATGCGCTGGATGATGCGCCGGTCCATCTCCTCGGCGACGGGGCGGCGGGTGACCTTCTGGACGATCAGCCCGGCCAGCACGTAATTCGTGTTGCTGTACTCCCACTTCTTCCCGGGGGCGAAGTGGGCCTTGTGCCGGAGGGCGATGTCGAGGAGCTCACGGGGTTCGTAGTGCCGTGGCTGGAGGTCGTAGTCGGTGTAGTTGGGGAGTCCGCTGGTGTGCTGGAGGAGATGGCGGACGGTGATGCGGCGTCCGTCGATGCCCTTCCCGCGGACGAGGCCCGGCAGGTAGGTGTCGACCGGGGCGTCGAGGCGGATCTTCCCCTCGGCGACCAGTTGGAGCACGACCACCGCGGTGAACGTCTTGGTGTTGCTGCCGATCCGCACCTGCCCGTCGTCGGGCACCTTCGCTCCGGTGGCCAGGTCACCGACCCCCGCGGTGTAGGTGCGGGTGTGGCCTTCGCGGTCCTTGACGCTCGCCAGCGCGGCGGGCAGGCCGTCGGTGCGCACCAGCGCGTTCAGGCCCTGCTGGACGGTGTCGGGCCCGGCGGCGGCGAACGCCGTGGGCGGCGCCAGGGCAACCGCCGTCAGGACGCCGACGGCCACCGCAGCCACGGCCGGCACGGCTGCGCGCCGGCCGTTCCGCTGCCGCCGCCTGGAAGAACGAAGCCTCTGCCATGCCTGCTCACGCACGTGCCAACTCCTGTGGAATCGTTGGGTAACCAGCGGTATGTGCCGGACCCAGCTTTTCCGGATGTGGCCGCCGGAGCGATCCCGCTACCCTCCCGCTCCAGGTAGGGCTAGCCCCCGCCGGGAGAGCAGCGCAGCAACGGGCCCTCCACGACAAACGGTGGGGCTCACCGTGCGCGCAGGGCGGGGTGGTCCGCGATGACCGTGGCCGAGCCCGGACGGATCTCGGTGAATCCGGCGTCCCGGACCGTCGGCAGCCCGCTGCGGGTCAGCTCTTCCCAGGCGTCGGGCGACGCGGTCCGCACGGCCAGGGGGAAACCGGCCGCGCGCCAGGCGGCGCGCTCCGGCTCGGACAGCTCCCACCAGGCCAGCTGCGCGCCGTGCCCGGTCTGGGCCATGGTCTTGCCCGCCGACATCTCCAGCTCCGGATTGCACCACAGCACCGGCACCCCGTCGGCCGGCGCGGCAGGCGGCTCCGGGTCGTCCAGATCGGTGCCCGAGACCTGGAGGCGGGCCAGGTCCTTCGGCCAGCCGTCCAGCGGCACCGGAGGGTGGACCCGCACCTCGGCGCGATCCCCGGTGACGGTGATGCCGGGCAGCGCCTGCGCGCGACGCCACTCCGCGCCGCGTGCCCGCCGCACCACCTTGCGGATCCTGGCGTCCTGCCAGTCCCGCACCGCCGCGGCCCAGTCGCCCTCGCCGGTGGCCCGCTCGTCGGTCAGCAGCACCAGTACCGCCCGCGCGGCCGTCTCCAACGCGTCCGTACGCGCCGGGGGTTCGGCCCGCTCGATACGGACGACGAGCGGCAGGACGAACTGCGGCGCGGCGTCCCGGTCGGTCTCCTCGTGGCGGAACGGGCTGCTGCCGGGGGCGCCGCCGGGCGCGGCGGATCCGGTGGGCTCGGCGGGGTCGGGTCCTGTGGTCTCGGTGCTGGTCACCCGCCCAGTCTGCCAGCCGCCCGAACCGGGGCCCGCGGGCCGGTGCGACGGGCCGGCACGGGAACGGAAACGGGGCGCGGCCGGCGGGAACCCCGCCGCGGCGGCCCGCGTTGACAGGTGCGGGAGACGGGATGTCGGGGGGATCTCATGAGACTGGACGGAGTCGGCAGGCGGTACGGCGTACGCGGCCCATGGGTGCTGCGGGACGTACGGCTCGACCTTCCCGGGCAGGCGCTGCTGCGGGTCGAGGGCACCAACGGCAGCGGGAAGTCCACCCTGTTGCGTCTGTGCGCGGGCATCGACCGGCCCACCACCGGGCGGATCACCGGCCGCCCGCGCACCGCGTACGTGCCCGAACGCTTCCCGGTCGCGATGCCGTTCACCGCCGCCGGCTACCTCACCCACCTCGGCCGGATACACGGGCTGAGCGGTCCGGCAGCCGCCCGCGGCGCCGCCGAGTGGCTGGAGCGGTTCGGCGCCGCCGGGCATGCGAAGACGCCGCTCGCCGACCTGTCGAAAGGCACCAGCCAGAAGGTCGCGGTCGCCCAGGCGCTGCTCGCTGCCCCCGGACTGCTGGTGCTCGACGAGGCGTGGACGGGCCTGGACGCCGCCGCCCGCGAGGTACTCGACCGCGCCGTCGCCGAGCGCGTGGCCGACGGCGGCACGGTCCTCTTCGTCGACCACGACCCGCGCCGCCTGGCGGGCGCGGCCGACGCCCGCTACCGCGTGGTGGACGGAGAACTGCGGGCCGAGGCGGAAGGGCCCGCGCCGGACGGCGGGCCCGCGACGGGACCACAGGTGACCATCGAGGCCGACGGCGGTCCGGCGCGGCCCGCGGGACCGCCCGGCATCCCCGGTGCGGAGCTGCCCGGCAGACCCCGCACCGCGGCGGGCCCGGACGGCACGGTCCGGCTGACCGTCGCCGCCGCCCACTCCGACGCCCTGCTGCGGGCGCTGCTCACCGCGCGCCCGCCCTGGCACATCCGCTCGGTCACGGCCGCCGACCACCCCGCAGGCGCTCCGCCTGCCGACCACCCCGCGAGCTCCCCGCCGCCTCCCGACGGCATCCGAAGCGGTCCGCCGGGCAGCGCCGGGAGCGTCCACCCCGAGGAAGCACCCCTGCCATGACCGCACTCCTGCGCTATCACGCGGCCCTGCTGACCGGCTCGCACCGCTGGCTGCCGCCGGCCATCTGCTACGCCGCGTTCCTGGCCATCGGCGTGCAGACCGGCGGCCCGATCCTCGACGCCTACGGCTGGGCCGCGGCCCCGCTGCTGCCCCTCACGGTCTGGCTGACCCGGATCTGCCTCACCGGCGAACCGCCCGCCGCCCGGCACTGCGCCGCCGCGGCGGCCGGGCCGGGCCGGGTGCACCTCGCCGCCGTACTGACCGCCACCTTCGCGTCCTGGCTGTTCGCCCTGGCCGGCACGGCGTTCGTCGCCCTGCTCTCCGACCCGCACTCATCCGACCACCGGGTGGCCGTGCCCGTCCTGCCCGCGACCCTCGCCGGGTTGCTGACGGCCCTGGCCTGCGTGCTGCTGGGCACGGCCGTCGGCGTGCTGAGCAACCGGCCGGTGCTGCGCGGCACCGCATCAGCGATACCCGCCGGACTGACCGCCGCGCTGCTGCTGCTCGTGCTGGGCGCGTCCCCGGCCAACGCCGCCGTGAGCGGCCTGGTCACCGGCTCCGCGCACGGCACGATCACCGTCCCGTGGCTGCCGCTGGCCGCCACCTTCCTGATAGCTGCCGCCGCCGTCACGGCCACCTGCGCCCTCAGCGCACGCCGCGGCTGACGCCGGACCACGGCCCGCACCGGGAGCGTAGGCTCGGCCGTATGGACGAGCGGGAGCGGCGGACGGACGGTGCGGCACCGATGAGCACGGAAGCGGGCGCCGCCGGTACGGAACGCACCGGCGGGCCCGGGACGGACGGCGCCCCGGGCCCCGCGCAGGAGACGCACGCCCCGGTGCCGCCCGCCGCCTGCGTCCTGTGCGGCGAGCCCACCGAGTACCCCGAGACCTGCCCCGGCATCGTGCTCTGCCCGGTCTGCGCATGGCAGGAGGCGGAGCGCTCGGCCTGCTCCGGCTAGCTCGCCCGCTCCGTCCGGCGCCCGTCCGGCCCGGCAGCCGTCCGCCGGGTCAGTGCGACCAGGGCCCGGTGACCGCGAAGGTGGTGCCTGGTGTGTAGCAATTCACGTACATGCTGCGGAAGTCGGGGGAGAAGGTGATGCCGGCGAACTCGCCCCACTCCGGCTTCTGCGGGGTGCCGATGTTCTGCCGGCCACGGGCCATGGCGTACACCCGGCCGCGCCGGGTCAGCCCGAAGACGTGCTGGGCGCCGCCGCCGTCCTCACACACCATCAGGCCGCCGCTCGGCGCGAGGCAGATGTTGTCGGGGGACTCACCGGGGAGCTGGAGGTCGCTGTCGGGACCGAAGACGACGACCAGCGTGAGCCGGCGCCGCTTCGGCTCGTACTTCCACACCTGGCCGTAGTGGTCGGCGGCCGAGCCCTCCGCGCTGTGCGCGAAGCTGGAGACGAAGTAGACGCAGCTGCCGCCCCAGTAGCAGCCCTCCAGCTTCTGGGCGTGGGTGATGCCGCCGGGCCCGAAGTCCTGGAAGCGGACGGGGGTGTGGCGGGCCAGCGGGTCGGGGACGTCCACCCAGGTCAGGTGGTCGAGGACGGTGCCGGGCTGCTGGACGGTGGACAGGTCGGGGACGCCGGGCACCCGCAGCGCCTGGAGCCTGCCGCCGGCCCGCAGCGAACCGCGTCCGCCGCGTGGCTTCCGGGGCAGGAAGCGGTAGAAGAGCCCGAACGGCTTCTCGAAGGCGTCCTCGGTCTCGTAGACCGTGCCGGTGCCCGGGTCCACCGCGATCGCCTCGTGCTGGAAGCGGCCCATCGCGGTCAGCGGCACGGCGCCGGTGCGGCGCGGATCGTAGGGATCGACCTCGAAGATGAAGCCGTGGTCCTTGGTGTAGTTCTCCTCGCCGGCCAGGTGCTCGGTCTCTTCGCAGGTCAGCCAGGTGTTCCACGGGGTGTGGCCGCCCGCGCAGTTGGTGGACGTACCGGCGATGGCGACCCGTTCGGAGCGTACGGAGTTGTCCGCGCCCAGTTCCAGCGCGGTACAGCCGCCCTCGGCTCCCGGGTCGTACGTCAGGCCGGGGACGGTCGGCACCGGGGAGCGGGAGTCGGTGCGGTTCTCGTGGTTGCGCACCAGGTGGGTGCGCCCGCGGGCGCCGGGGAGGCCGGGGAACGCCGCCATGCCGTCGCAGTTGCTCGGCACCTTGCCCTCACCGGAGACCAGCGGGTCGCCCTCGCGCGAGAGCACCCGGTAGCGGAAGCCTTCGGGCAGGTCGAGCAGGCCGTCGGGGTCGGGAACCAGCGGCCCGTAGCCGCGCCGGCCCATGCCGTGGGCGGTCGCGGTTCCGGCGAAGAGCTCCGAGAAGCTCCCGGTGAAGGCGATGCCGGCGCCCAGCGCACCGGTTCCGGCGAGGATCTGACGTCGTGTCGCGGACATGGGCAACTCCCTGCTGGCGGACAGGTGACGTGATGCGCATGTGTGTACCACGCGCTCCGGCCGCCGGGAACAAGCCGGGCCGGACGCCGCCTCCGGGTGCCCGAAGCGGCGGCCGGCCGTCCGCTACGGGGTGACCAGCGGGCCCGCGTCGCGCGCCAGCGCCGTCAGCCGGGAGATCGCGCGGAAGTACTTCTTGCGGTAGCCGCCGCGCAGCATCTCGTCGCTGAACAGCTCGTCGAACGCCTTGCCCGAGGTCAGGACCGGTACCTCACGGTCGTAGAGCCGGTCGGCGAGTACCACCAGGCGCAGCGCGGTGGACTGGTCGGGCACGGCCTGGACGTCGGTGAGGCAGACCGCCCGGATGCCGTCGCACATTGCGCCGTAGCGGCTGGGGTGCACCTGGGACAGGTGGTCGAGCAGGGAGGGGAAGTCGTCGAGCGAGGCGCCCGGGGTGCGGTGGGCGGTGCGCGTGACGGTCTCGTCGTCGTACGGGGCGGGGGCCTGGGGCAGACCGCGGTGGCGGTAGTCGTCGCCGTCGATGCGCAGCGGCCGGAAGTGCGCGCTCAGGCCCTGGATCTCCCGCAGGAAGTCGGCGGCGGCGAACCGGCCCTCGCCGAGCTTGCCCGGCAGCGTGTTGGAGGTGGCGGCGAGCGCCACACCGGCTTCCACCAGCCGGGACAGCAGGCTGGAGACCAGCACCGTGTCGCCCGGGTCGTCCAGCTCGAACTCGTCGATGCACAGCAGGCGGTGCTCGCCGAGGGTGCGGACGGTCTGCTGGAAGCCGAGCGCGCCGACGAGGTTGGTCAGCTCGACGAAGGTGCCGAACGCCTTGCGCTCGGGCGGCGCGTCGGTGGCGTGCCACAGGGAGGCGAGCAGGTGTGTCTTGCCGACGCCGTAGCCGCCGTCGAGGTAGACGCCGCGGGGGCTCTTCGGCGCGGCCGGCTTCTTGGCGAACCAGCGGCGCTTGGCGGCGCCGGCGTCCGCTGAGCCGCCGATGCCCGCCGCGAACGCGCCGAGCACCTGGACGGCCTCGGCCTGGCTCGGCTGCTTGGTGTCGGGGATGTACGTGTCGAAGCGGGCGCCCTGGAAGCGCGGCGGCGGCACCATCTCGGCGACGAGCCGGTCCGCGGGGACGTGCGGGGCGCGGGAACTCAGCGCGACGGGGGCGTCCGCGCTCCCGCTGCCCGGCGGCCCGGCTATCGGAGCGGACGGTGCGGAGGAGGACGACGACGAGTGCTGGGAAGACGACACAACGCTCCAGCTTAGTCGCTGAGCGGTGTGGCCAGGTGCGCAGGGCGAGGCATGTCACACTGCCGCCTATGCGACGCCTGTACCCGCTTCCCGACCCGGCCGTCCCGCCCGGGGACGCCGTGACCGCCGACCGCGAGTGGACGCTCGACGAACTGGCGGACTCCTACGCGTATCCGGCGGCCGACGATCCGGTGCGGGCCGGACGTGCCGGGTGGCTGCGCGCCAACATGGTGGCGTCGCTGGACGGCGCGGCTCATCACGACGGCCGTTCGCAGCCGCTGTCCGGGGCCGCCGACATGCGGATCTTCGGTGTGCTGCGGGGGCTGGCCGATGCCGTCGTGGTCGGCGCGGAAACGGTTCGTCAGGAGGGGTACAGGCCGGCCCGCGCCCGGGAGGCTTTCGCCGCGCGGCGGGCGGCTGCGGGGCAGGCCCAGGCCCCCGCCATCGTGATCGTGAGCGCCGGGCTCGGCCTGGACTTCACCCTGCCGCTGTTCACCGCGCCGCTGGTGCCGACGGTCGTGCTGACCGGGGCAGGGGCGCCCGCCGACAAGGTGGCGGCGGCACAGGAGGCCGGGGCCGATGTGCTGTTCGCAGGCGAGGGGCTCGGCGTCGATCCCGCCCGGGTGGCAGGTGTGCTGGGCGGGAGGGGGTACCGTCGGCTGCTCACCGAGGGTGGCCCGGCCCTGCTGGGGCAGTTCGCGGCGGCCGGGGCGCTGGACGAGATGTGCCTCTCGCTGGCGCCGGTCGTGGCGGTGGGAGACGCGCCGCGGATCATGCGCGGTCCCGCCGTCCCGGTGCCCGAGCGATTCGGTCTGGTGTCCGTACTGGAAGAGGCCGGGTTCTTGTTCACCCACTACCGTCGAAGCTGACAATCAGCGGAATTACCCGTTCCGCTTCGCTTCCTTTGGGCAAACTGAATGTCAACAGGCCCCGGTGGCGACGGGGCAGGATGGTTTCTGTGGGGTGCCGTGCCATGCGGCGACCCGGAAGAAGAGAAGAAGGGCGCCCGTCGTGATCACGAGCGTATTGATGATCGAGAAGCCTCTGACGCCCGCCGATGTGGACTTCGTGACCACCCTGCACGGCGACGATCAGGTCTCCTTCGTCGTCCTCATGCAGCCGCGCGGAGCGCAGGACATCCTGCTGCGGGCGATCGACGACGTCGCACTCGGCGAGTTCGACGACGCCGTACGCGAGGGGGAGGAACCGGAAGGCAGCCGGGCGGAGGCGTCGGCCGAGCAGGCGCTGGCCCACACCCTCGCCGCGCTGCGGGACGCCGGGGCCGAGGCCACCGGCAAGCTCGTCGAGCGCCACCCGCTGGATCTGCTGCGGTCCATGGTCGAGGAGACGGGCGCGGACGAGGTGATCGTGCTGACCACCCCGCACTTCGTGGAGGAGTTCTTCCACCGCGACTGGGCCTCGCGGGCCCGGCACAAGGTGGGCGTACCGGTGCTCAAGCTGTTCTCCCACGCACCCGACGACCCGGCCCAGGCCACGGAGGGCTGAGCCGGGGCCTACCGGGTGGCTCAGCCCTGCGCCCCGCTGAGCCGCCCGTCGGTCACCTCCGCGACCGCGTCCACCGCGTCCAGGTGCGAGCGGTCGTGGGTGACCAGCACCGTCGCCGTGGCGCGCCGGTGGGTGAGCGTGGTCAGCAGGTCGAGGACCGCGGCGCCGCGCTCGTGGTCCAGGGCGCTGGTCGGCTCGTCCACCAGCAGCACCGCGGGGTCGTTCATCAGCGCTCGCGCGATGTTGATCCGCTGCCGCTGGCCGCCGGACAGCTGGTGCGGACGCTTGCCCGCCTGATCGGCCAGGCCGACGGACGCCAGCAGCTCCAGCGCCCGCGCCCTGGCCTTACGGGGTGAGCGGCCGTCCAGATGTGCCATCACCTGGAGCTGCTCGGCCGCGGTCAGCGACGGCAGCAGGTTCGGCTGCTGGAAGACGGTCCCGATGGTGGTGCGGCGCAGCGCCGTCAGGCCGCCGCGGTCGAGCCCCGCGGTGTCCCGGCCCGCGATCACCACCCGGCCGCTGTCCGGCGTGATCAGCGTCGCCGCCACCGCCAGCAGGCTGGACTTGCCGGAACCCGACGGGCCGATCACGGCCGTCAGCGTGCCGGCCGGCACCGTGAGCGACACCTTGTCCAGGGCGGTCAGCCGGGCACCGCCGTCGGGGTAGGTGAGGGTGACGTCGGTCAGTTCGAGGCTCATCGGACACTTCCCAGGGCGGTCAGCGGGTCAACGGACGTGATGCGGCGGATGGACAGCGCGGCGCCCACGGCACCGAGCGCGATCATGATCAGCGCGGGGACCAGCACGGTCGACGGATCCAGGACGAACGGCACGGTCCCGCCGACCGCGGCGCCGAGTCCGGCCGCGAGCGCGGTGCCGACGCCGGTGCCGAGCACCAGCAGGACCACGGCCTGGCCGAGCGCGTCCTTCAGGAGATAGCCGGTCGAGGCGCCCAGCGCCTTGAGCACCGCCACGTCGCCGCTGCGCTGAATCGTCCAGACGGTGAAGAACGCCCCGATGACCAGCGCCGATATCGCGAACAGGAAGCCGCGCATCAGCTGGAGCGAGCCGTTCTCCGCGGCGTAGGAACCGATGCCGTCCAGCGCGGCGGCTGCGGTGACGGTACGGGTGCCGAACTTCTCGTCGGCGGCGGCCAGATCGGGAGACCCGGAGGTGGTCAGGGCCAGCACGGTCGCGCCGCCGGAGCCGCCGGGCAGCGCGCGCAGGTCACCGGGCGACGTCCAGATCACCGGCGTGTGGCTGTACATCGCCGCGCCGGACACCGCCGCCACCCGCACCGTCCGGCCGCCCAGGGTGATCGCATCACCGGCCCGCGCCCCCAGGTCGTCGGCGGCCTGCCGGGACAGCACCGCCCGGCCGTCGGCGATCTTGCCCGCCTCCGGCGCGAGCCGCGAGCCGGGCCGGACGGCGAACGCCGACAGCGCGGCCGTCCTGCTGCCCGCCTCCGCCTTGGCGGTGGCGATGCCCAGCGGTTCGGCGCTCTCCACACCCGGCTCCTGCGACCAGCCCCGCACGCTCTTGTCGGGCAGCCGGGAATCGGCGAAGGACACCGTGCCGCCGTCGGCCGGGGCGGAGAACACCAGGTGGTCGGCGGGCAGCGAGGTGATCGCCGAGGTGTTCTCCCGGCCCAGGCCCGCGGTCAGCCCCGACAGCAGGCCGACCAGCACCGTGATCAGCACGATGACGGTCCCCATCAGGGCGAACCGGCCCCTGGCGAATCTCAGGTCTTTCCAGGCGACGAACACAGGTCCGGCCTTCCTTCCTCGCGGCGTCCGGACCCGGTGCCCGGCGACTGGCTCCACCGTCGCGCCGGGCAGGGGGCGCGGGCATCGCGCCGGGGAGTGCTTCACCGGAGTCGAAAGGCGGCCCGGTCGCTCCACCTTTCGATTGATGCCGCCCCCGGAGGCGGCCCTTAATCTGGAGGGGCCGTGACCGACCTTTCCCTCACCCCCGTCCTGCGCGTGCTGCGCGGCTGCCTCCACCTGATGGTGGCCGCACTGCTGGCGCTCGCCGCGGCCCGCGCGGTGGCGGAGCACGCCCCGCACGCCGCCGCCGTCACCGCCACGGCCGTCGTGCTGTTCACCTGCTACGCCGCCGGGCCCGCGCTGCTCCGCGTCCGTCCGTCATCCGGCGCCGCCGCGCTGTGGCTGGGTGCCGTGGCCGTCGTGTGGATGGTGCTGCTCGCGCTCACCCAGGACGGCATCTGGCTGGCCTTCCCGTTCTTCTTCGTGCAGCTGCACCTGCTGCCGCCGCGCTGGGCGCTGCCCGCCGTCGCCGGGACGACCGCGGTCGCCATCGCCGGATTCGCCCGGCACACCCACACCCTCAACGTCGGCACGGTCATCGGCCCGGTGCTCGGCGCGGCCGTCGCGGTCGCCGTCGTCCTCGGCTACCAGGCCCTCTACCGGGAGAGCGAGCAGCGTCGCCGGCTCATCGAGGAGCTGACCGCGGCCCGCAGCGACCTGGCCGCCGCCGAACACGCCGCCGGGGTGCTCGCCGAGCGCGAGCGGCTGGCCAGGGAGATCCACGACACCCTCGCGCAGGGCCTGTCCAGCATTCAGCTGCTGCTGCGGGCCGCCGAACGCGCCCTGCCCCAGCGGGCCGACACCGCCCTGGGACACGTCAGGCACGCCCGTACGACCGCCGTCGACAACCTCGCCGAGGCGCGCAGGTTCGTCCGCGAGCTGAGCCCGCCCGACCTGGAGGCGGGGTCGCTGCCCGCGGCGCTGGAGCGGCTGTGCGCCACCACCGCGCGCGCCTCGGGGCTCGCCGTGCACTGCCAGGTCTCCGGCGTGCCCACCGAGCTGCCGACCCCGCACGAGGTCGCCCTGCTGCGCATCGCGCAGTCGGCGCTCGCCAACACCGTCCGGCACGCCGGAGCCCGCCGCGCCGAGCTGACACTGAGCTACATGGAGACCGAGGTGGCCCTGGACGTCGTCGACGACGGCGCCGGTTTCGCCCCGGGCGACGTCCCGCCGGCCGGCTCCGCCGCGGCCACCGGTGCCGGTTTCGGCCTCGCCGCGATGCGCGCCCGCGCCCGCGCGCTGCACGGCACCCTCGCCGTCGAGTCCGCCCCCGGCGAGGGCACCGCCGTCGCCGTCACCCTGCCGGTACCGGAGCGGACCGGCGCACCGGCGCACCCCGGGACGAGGGAGAGCGAGGCCACCCCGTGAAGGACGACACCCCGATCCGGCTGCTGCTCGCCGACGACCACCCCGTCGTACGGGCCGGGCTGCGCGCGGTGCTGGAGACCGAGCCGGGATTCGAGGTCGTCGCCGACGTCCCCACCGCCGAACAGGCCGTCACCCTCGCGGAGCGGCCCGGCGTCGACGTGGTCCTGATGGACCTCCAGTTCGGCGGCGAGATGCGCGGCTCCCAGGCCACCGCCGCCATCACCGCCCGCGAGGGCGCGCCCCGCGTCCTGGTCCTGACCACGTACGACACCGACGCGGACATCCTCGCGGCGATCGAGGCAGGAGCGACCGGCTACCTCCTCAAGGACGCGCCGCCCGAGGAACTGGCGGCTGCCGTCCGCACCGCGGCGGCGGGCAAATCGGCGCTGGCACCGACCATCGCGCTGCGGCTGATGGACCGGATGCGGGCGCCCGCCACCGCGCTGACCCGCCGCGAGACCGAGGTCCTGCAACTCGTCGCCGACGGCCTGTCCAACGCGCAGCTCAGCAAGAAGCTCTTCCTCAGCCAGGCGACCGTCAAGTCCCACCTCGTGCACATCTACGCCAAGCTCGGCGTCGACTCCCGTACCTCGGCGGTCGCGGCGGGCACCGCGCAAGGTCTGATCCGGCGCTGACAGCGGGGGGTGCGAGAATCAACGTCAGCACGACCGCTCGCGACGATCAGGGAGACCCAGCCATGGCATCCGCCATCCCAGCCTCGATGGACCGGCCGCACTTCATCGGCATCGGCGGAGCCGGCATGTCGGGCATCGCCAAGATCCTCGCGCAGCGCGGCGCCGCGGTGGCGGGCAGCGACGCCAAGGAGTCCGCGACCGCCCAGGCCCTGCGCGAGCTGGGCGCCACGGTGCACATCGGCCACGCCGCAGGGCATCTGGCCGATGACGCCACCAGCGTCGTCGTCTCCTCCGCGATCCGCGACGACAACCCCGAGCTGGCCGCCGCCCGTGAACGCGGCATCCCGGTGGTGCACCGTTCCGACGCGCTCGCCTCCCTGATGGACGGCCGCCGCCCGATCGCCGTCGCCGGCACCCACGGCAAGACGACGACCACGTCCATGCTCGCCGTCTCGCTGACCTCGCTCGGCCTCAAGCCGTCGTACGCCATCGGCGGCGACCTCGACGCACCCGGCTCCAACGCCGAGCACGGCAGCGGCGAGATCTTCGTGGCCGAGGCCGACGAGAGCGACCGCAGCTTCCACAAGTACGCCCCCGAGGTCGCCATCGTCCTCAACGTCGAGCTCGACCACCACGCCAACTACGCCTCGATGGACGAGATCTACGAGTCGTTCGAGACCTTCATCGGCCGGGTGCGGCCCGGCGGCACCCTCGTCGTCTGCGCCGACCAGCCCGGCGCCCGCGAGCTGACCGAGAAGATCGCCGGCAGGTACGACATCGAGGTCGTCACCTACGGCGAGTCGCCGGACGCCGACGTCCGCATCCTCAAGATCAACCCACGCGGTCTGACCAGCGACGTCAGCGTCTCCCTCGCCACCGGCCGGATCCTCACCTTCACCGTCTCCGTCCCCGGCAGGCACTACGCGCTCAACGCCGTCGCCGCGCTGGCCGCCGGCATCGCCCTGGGCCTGCCGCCGCACAACCTCGCCTCCGCGCTCGGCACCTACACGGGCGTCAAGCGCCGCCTCCAGCTCAAGGGCGAGGCGGCCGGCGTCCAGGTCATCGACTCCTACGCGCACCACCCCACGGAGATGACCGCCGACCTGGAGGCCATCCGCGGCGCCACCGACGACAGCCGCGTCCTGGTCGTCTTCCAGCCCCACCTCTTCTCCCGCACCCAGGAGCTGGGCACGGAAATGGGCCAGGCCCTGGCCCTCGCCGACGCCTGCGTGGTCCTGGACATCTACCCGGCGCGCGAGGACCCGATCCCCGGGATCACCAGCGCCCTGATCATCGAAGCGGCCCGCGCGGCGGGCGCCGACGTCACCGCCGAGAGCGACCGTGCCGCCGTCCCGGACGTGATCGCAGGAATGGCCAAGCCCGGTGACCTTGTTCTCACCATGGGCGCGGGCGATGTGACCGACCTCGGCCCCGCCATCCTGTCCCGCCTGGGCAGCTGAGCTGAGGAGACCCCAGATGCCGTACGAGATCGACAAGCCCGACGAGCAGTGGCGCGCGGAGCTGAGCCCCGCGGAGTACCAGGTGCTCCGCCAGGCCGGCACCGAGCCCGCCTTCGTCGGTGAGTACACCGACACCGAGACCGCCGGTGTCTACTCCTGCCGCGCCTGCGGCGCCGAACTGTTCCGCTCCGACACCAAGTTCGCCAGCCACTGCGGCTGGCCGTCCTTCTACGACCCGAAGGACACCGACGCCGTGGAGCTCATCGAGGACCGCTCGCACGGCATGCTGCGCACCGAGGTCCGCTGCGCCCGCTGCGGCTCCCACCTCGGCCACGTCTTCGCGGGCGAGGGCTACGCCACCCCCACCGACCAGCGGTACTGCATCAACTCCATCTCGCTGCGGCTGGCGGCCGACGAGGGCTGAGACCCACGGCCCGCGTGTACGGGCGCCGGTGGACCACTCCGCCGGCGCCCGTACGCACACCCGCAAGGACCGTCAGCGCGGCACCGTGATCGCCGTGACCACCAGGCCCGACGCCACCAGCCAGCGGCCCTGGAAGGCGCTGACCCGGACGCCGTCGACCACGGGCCCCTCCACCAGAAGGCGGGCGGTGAAGGTGGCGTCCGTCGGGTCGAGGGTGAGATGGGCCTCCTCGAAGTCCAGCCAGCGGCCGGTCAGCGGGTACCACGCCTTGTAGACGCTCTCCTTGGCGCTGAAGATCAGCCGGTCCCAGTGGACGTCGGGCTGCGCGGCACGCAGCCGGGACAGCTGCTCGCGTTCCTCGGGGAGCGTGACGAGGTCGACCACCCCGGCGTCCCTGACCGGCTGATGGGGCTCCGCGTCCAGGCCGACGGAGGCGAAGTCCGAGGTGCGGGCGACCGCGGCGGCACGGTAGCCGGTGCAGTGGGTCATCGCGCCGACCAGCCCATCCGGCCAGCGCGGCGCCCGGTCGGGGCCGGGCAGCAGGGGCGCGGGCGCGATGCCGAACTCGGCGAGGGCGGCGCGGGCGCAGGCGCGTACGGTGCCGAACTCCCGCTGACGGGCGGGGACCGCGCGGGCCACCGCCGCACGTTCCTCCGGGAACATGTCGGACAGCGGACGGTCGTCGAACGCCTCGGACACCACGATCGGCCGGGGCAGCAGCTTGTCGATCACGCCGTCGCTCCCACGGTCACCGGCGGCAGGATCTGCACCGGGCGGCCCGGCTCCTTCGCCCGCCCGCGCCATTCCCGCGGGTAGCCCAGCGACACCTCCTGGTGCGGGACGCCGTCGCAGGTCAGCAGCCGCGGGATGTGCAGATGCCCGTAGACGACGGTCGCGGCACGGAAGCGGCGCGGCCAGTCGGCGGTCGCCTCGCTGCCGCACCACAGGGAGAACTCCGGGTACCGCAGCGGTCGCAGCGGCTCGCGTACCAGCGGGAAGTGGTTGACGAGGATGGTCGGCAGCTCATCGGGGATCTCGGCGAGCCGGGCCTCGGTGGCCGCCAGCCGCGCCCGGCACCAGGCGTCGCGGGTGGGGTACGGGTCCGGGTGCAGGAAGTACTCGTCGGTGCAGACCACTCCGGCCTCGTGGGCCACGGCGAGCGCCGCTTCCTTGGTGTGCGTGCCCGGGGGCCGGAACGAGTAGTCGTAGAGGACGAAGAGCGGCGCGATGACCGCGGGCCCGCCCTCGCCCTCCCACACCGGGTACGGGTCTTCGGGGGTTACCACACCCAGTTCGCGGCAGATCTCCACCAGGTGCTCGTAGCGGGCCACGCCACGCAGCTGCACCGGATCGTTGTTCGGCGTCCACAGTTCGTGGTTGCCGGGCACCCAGACGACCTTGGCGAAGCGTTCGCTGAGCCGGGTGAGCGCCCAGCGGATGTCGTCGACGTGTTCGCCGACGTCCCCGGCGACCAGCAGCCAGTCCTCGTCCGACTCCGGGGCCAGCCGTTCGACGATGTCGCGGTTGTCGGTGTACCTGACGTGCAGGTCGCTGACGGCGACCAGTTTGCCGCCCCGGGCGGCAGGGGAGGGCCGGGGCCGGTCGGTGGCGGTGGGCAGCGGGCCGGTCGCTCGGGTCTCGTAAGTCACATTCGCAGTAAAGACGGTGGGGGAGGGGCGACGAAAGGGGCGGGCGGGGTGATGGTGTCATGCGGGTCGCCGGGTTCGCCTGCCGGGGTGCCCCGGCAGGTAATTCTTCCGGACCAGGAGTCGACCCCCCGTTCGCCGAGGGAACTCCCATCGCGCCGATGCCGGAGGCGGGACGCGGGGTTACGGGACAGGGGGTAATCCTTTCGGGTGGCGGTGGATCGATTCCGCTTGCGCTGAACGGGTGACACGCCGGGTCGGTGCGGACCCCGGGGGCATGCACAACTCCCAGCACCATCACGGCACTTGGAAGGTCGAGATGAGACGTCTTCGTATCCCGGTCCTGCTGTCCGTCGCGGTTCTGGCCGCAGGCGTGGCCACGGCGGCCGTGGCACACGACAGCGGCCCGGACAAGCAGACCCCGAAGCACGTGGCACACGACAGCGGCGCGGACAAGCAGACCCCGAAGCACGACGCGGCGCCGAAGGCCGCCCACCCCCAGGTCTTCGGACCCGCGGTAAACATCCCGCCAGGGGGCAACCTCCTGGCCTCCGTGGCCTGTCCGGCCGGCACGGTGCCCACCGGAGGAGGCGGCGTGACGCAGGGCCAAAGGGTGTTCTTCACCGACTCGTTCGTCGCCAGCACGGGGCAGTGGAGTGTCCGGGGCACGAACACCGACACCACCACTCAATTCCTGAGAGCCTTCGCGATCTGCACCACTCCGTAGCACAGCGCCCCCTCCGCACCTGTACGGGCCCGGTCCTGGCGGTACAGGTGCGGCGTCATTGCGAGGCGTCGGAGACGGCGCCGCCCGCGGGTGGGGTGCCGCCGCGGCGGATGCGGGTGGCGAGCCACAGGTCGAAGCGGTCGTCGGCGTCGTCGAGCCGCCGCCCGGTGAGGGCCATCGCCTTGTCCAGACGGTTGCGGACGGTGTGCCGGTGGACGCCGAGCCGCCGGCTGGTGGCGTCCCAGGCGCCGCCGGTCTCCAGCCAGGCCGCCAGGGTGGCCAGCAACTCCCCGCCGTTGTCCGCCAGATCGAGCGGCCCCAGCACGCTGTCCGCGTAGCCGAGCAGGGTGTGCCGGTCGCCCAGATCGAGCAGCAGCCGGCTGGTCTCGCTCTGCCGGGCCTCGGCCGGCTCGCCCGCCGCCCGGCTCACACCGAGCAGCCCCGCGGCCTGCCGCAGCGACACCCGGACCGACTCGGGCGCCGTGGCGGGGCCGATACCGGCCGGGCGGTGCGGCGCGAACCTGCCGAGCACCTCACGGATGCCCGACTCCTCGCCCGCCACCGCCTCGATCGTCCCGTCCGCCACCCGGACCAGGCCGCCGGGCAGCGCCAGCGCCAGCGCCGCGGCCATCTCCTGCGCCGCCGCCTCCCGCGCCCCGTCGTCGGGACCGCCAGGCGCCTCGACCACGACACCCCGTACCCGGTCGGCGGCGAGCCCCGCCGACGCCAGCAGGTCACGGGCCCGCTCGGCGCCGGGACCTTCGCCGGCCAGGAGTTCGGACAGCAGCGCCGACCTGCGGCGCCGTTCCGGCTCGTCGTGCAGATGACGGCGCTCCAGCTCCAGCGAGAGCAGCGAGACCAGGCCGGGTACCACCGAACGGGCCGCGGCGTCCGGGCGGCCGGTGAGCAGCAGCAGTCCGCGCAGCGTGCGGGCGCCGAGCGGCTGGACCTCCAACTGCCGCCCGGCGACGGTGCTGGCGGCGCTGCCGCGGAGCCCGCGGGCGGCGACCCGCTCGATCAGGTCGCGGGCCTCGTCCGGCGGCGCCCCGTCCGTCCCCGTGCCGGGGCCGCCGCCCGCGGCGAGCAGCCGGCCCAGCGGGTCGAGCACCGCGGCCCCCACGCCGGTCGCCTCCGTCCACTCCTGGAGCATCGGCCGCAGGCCGTCGCCCGCCGCCGCCGCGGTCAGCCGGCGCTGGGTGGCGAACGCCCGCGCCAGCATCTCGCGCTGCTCGTGGGCCCGTGCGTCGAAGACCGCTTTGGTGACCGCGATGAACGGCACCTCGTCCGGCACGGTCAGCAGCGGCAGCCCGGCCGCGCGCGCGGCGTCCACCAGCGGTCCTGGCGCCTCCTGGTACGGCAGTCCCTGCCCGAGCCCCAGCGCCAGGCAGGCCGCGCCGCCGTCGGCGACGTCCTGGACGTACGCCCGGCAGGCGGCGGGCTCCATCGGCAGCAACAGGCCGACGAACATCAGCAGTTCGCCGCCCTGCAGCCACTTGCCGGGTTGCAGAAGATCCGAGACGGTCGCCGCCTCGACCGGCCGCGCGCGCAGCGGCTCCGGGACGTCGTAGGCGACCGACAGGGCGAGATCGGGCCTGGCCAGCAGGTCGGAGATACGCAGGGGCATGGACGTAGTGTCCACCACGGGGGCGCCGGGTGGACGGCCGGGCGAGCGGGGGAGCGGCGGTGCCGAAGCGGCTGCGGCCGGCGGGCGCGGGCGCGGCGCCTGGACGGCAGCGCACCCGTGCGGGGAGGGGTACATCGCCTGGACAGCGGCTCGCGCGCCCCGGAGAATCACCGGCATGACTTCGCTCGAGTTCCCCGCGCGGCCGGCGCGCCCGTCGGACGCGGACCGGGAACGTGCGCTGCACCTGTTGCGGGAGGGCGCGGCGGAGGGGCGGCTCTCCCAGGACACCTTTCTGCGGCGGCTCGAACTGGTCCTCACCGCCCAGGAGTGTTCCGAACTCTCCCTGGCGACGGCCGACTTGGAGAGCCGCGGCAAGGTCCAGGGTGCGGTGCTGCGGATGGTGGGCCGGGTGTCGGCCTTCCACATCAGGGTCCGCCGGGCGTGGCGCACGGAGCGGCTGCCCAAGCTGATGCTCCCGCCGCCAGGGCCCATCCCGCTGACGATCGGCCGGGCGCCGGGCGTCGGCCTGCGGCTCAACCACGAGACGGTGTCGCGGTCCCACGCCGAGCTGCGCAGCGAGGGCAAGGGCTGGATGCTCCGCGACCTCGCCTCGACCAACGGCACCTGCGTCAACGGCCGCCGGGTGGTGGGCGAGGTGCCCGTGGGGCCCGGCGACCACATCACGTTCGGACATGTGGATTACGTCCTGACGGAGCGCTGAGCGGGGCCGTCCACGGCACCTCCGGGGCGGGCCCCCGCTCAGCCGTCCAGGGACACCCCGGCCGGCAGCGGCCGGTCCCCCGACGCGTGCGAGGTCCACCGCCCCTCACCCCGGGTCAGTCCCGGCAGCAACTCCTCGCAGGCGCGGACCCGGCGGGCCGGAAGGACCCCGGACACCAGCCAGCGGTCCCGGCCGCCGGACGTCTCGCGGATGTCCGCGCCCTGCGCCGCCAGCCGCGCGCAGACCGCCGCGAGCGCATCGGGCGGCACCTCCGCGTCGAACGCGTGATACGGCTCGTGGACGCGGGTGCCGGCCCGCCGCAGCGCGCTGCGCAGCACCTGCGCGGTGGCCGTACGGAAGTCTCCGGCGCAGCTCAGCGGGCCGACGAATCCCGAACGTGTCAGCACCACCCGGCAGTCGGTCACCGCCCAGCCGTGCGGCCCGCGGCGCAGGCCGTCCCGCACGCTGTCCTCGACGGCCTGGTGGAAGGCGTGCGGCAGGGCGCCCAGTTCGGTCTCGTACGCGAAGACGGGGCCGGAGCCGGGGGCGCCGGGCTCGACCCGCAGGCCGACGGTGGCCCAGGGGCCGTCGTGGTCGCGCCGGGCGATCTCGTGGCAGGACTCGCCGGTCCCGGTGGGACGTTCGGTGCACACCACCCGGCTCGGCGTGAAGTCGGCGGCGATGCCGTGCTCGTCGTGGAGCGTGGCGGCGATGATCTCCTTCTGCACCTCGCCGTGCAGCAGCAGCGAGGTCGCCCCGCCGTCGGCGGCGCGGACCTGGAGCAGCGGGTTCTGGTCGGCCAGCGCCAGCAGCGCGCCGCGCAGCGCCGCGGCGTCGGCCGGGCGGCGGGCCCTGACCAGGGTTTCCAGCGTCGGGGCGGGGAACAGCCGTCCCACGTCGGCCCGTTGGCCTCCGGTAGCGGGTGTGTCCGCGGGGCACAGCACATCGCCGGTACGGATCCCGGGCAGGCCGCGCAGCACCGCGATGTTGCCCGGGGTGAGCGGGCCGCGTGCGCCGGGCGGTGCGCCGACGACGTCGAGGGCGGTGATCCGGCCGGTCAGGGTGGTGCGGGTGCCGTCCGGGCCGGTGCGGTGCAGGGCGATCCGCTGGCGGGGCCGCAACTCGCCGTCGTAGAGCCGCACATGGGCGGTCCGTTCGCCGTGCGGCGGCTGCGTGACGGCGAACACCGTGCCGTGCGGCAGGCCCGTGCCGCCCACCGGAGCCGGCGGGATCAGCCGGGCCATGCCGTCGATGAGCGCGCCGACGCCCTGGCCGCCGAGCGCCGAACCGAAGTACACCGGGTGCACCGTGCCGTCGGCGGTCCTGGCGGCCAGCGCCGCCCGTACCTCCCGGACGCCGGGCGGCGGGCCGTCGACGACCCGTGCCAGCAGCCCGTCGTCGGCCTCCGCGACCGTCTCGGCGAGGCGTTCGCGGGCCGCCGGATCGTCCGGGGCGCAGGCCGTCACCCGGGCCTGCGGCGTCCCCGCGCCCTCGACGGCGGCCATCGGGACCGGGACCGGGACGAGGGCACGGCGGATGTCGGCGAGCAGCTCCGTGTCGCGCGCGCCCGCCCGGTCGATCTTGTTGACGAAGAGCAGGGTCGGCAGCCGCAGCCGCCGCAGGGTCCGCATCAGGACGCGGGTGCCGGCCTGTACGCCCTCGACGGCGGACAGCACCAGGACGGCGCCGTCGAGTACGCCGAGGGCGCGTTCGACCTCGGCGATGAAGTCGGAGTGCCCCGGGGTGTCGATGAGGTTGATCCGGACGTCGCCGACGGTGAAGGAGGCGACGGCCGCACGGATGGTGATGCCGCGCCGCCGCTCCAGCTCGCCGGTGTCGGTACGGGTGTCGCCCGCGTCGACGCTGCCGAGGCGCGTCAGGACGCCGGTGTCGAAGAGCAGCCGCTCGGTGAGGCTGGTCTTGCCCGCGTCGACGTGCGCCAGAATCCCGATGTTCAGGGTGTGGCGGACGGGGCCGGAGGGGCCTGCGGGTGTGGTGTCACCGGAGCACGGGGTGGTCTTCCTGAGGTGCATGAGTGGTCGGGTCCTCGAAAACTGTCGTCAGGTCAGGGCGCTGAGAAGCTCCGAGGAATCCGCGCATGACGATGCTCCCGAGGTGTGACGAGACGACAGGTACCGCGATGTTCGCCGGTCGGCAGCGAACGGCGCAACCGGATTTCCGCCGCCCGGCGCGGCTGCCGTGATCCTGGTCCTCGCCCTCGGCGCCACCACAGCCGTCCCGTACCGGAGGCCGGCCGGCGCGGACCGGCCCCGCCCGTGAGCGGCGGCCGGCCGCGTGTCAGGTGGGGCGCTGCAACACCAGCAGGCTCCGGCCGCTGAGCGCCAGACGGTCGCCCGCCTTGACCCGGGCGCCCGACCCGTCGGCGACCGTCCTGGGCCTGGCGGTGTCGACCACGACCCGCCACTGCCGCCCGTGGTGCACGGGGACCGTGAACTCCTTCTCGTGCGCGTGGGCGTTGAACATCAGCAGGAACGAGTCGTCCACGATCTGCTCGCCCCGGGGTCCTGGCTCCGAGACCGAGCTGCCGTTGAGGAACACCGTCAGGGACTTGGCGTGCGCCGACTGCCAGTCGCACGGCCCCATCTCCGCGCCGCTCGCGGTGAACCAGGCGATGTCGGACAGCGCGTCACGGGTGCCCTCCACCGGGCGCCCCTGGAAGAACCGCCGGCGCCGGAAGACGGGGTGGTCGCGGCGCAGCCGCACCAATTGCCGGACGAACGCCGCCAACTCCCGCTTCCCGTCGTCCTCTCCGCCCTCCGCCGCATCGCAGGAACCGTCGGCATCCGACGCCTCCCCGTCCTCCCGCGCCCCGCCGTCACCACCGGGCCAGTGCACCCACGACACGTCGTTGTCCTGGCAGTACGCGTTGTTGTTGCCGCGCTGGGTACGCCCGAACTCGTCGCCGTGGCTGAGCATCGGCACGCCCTGCGACAGCATCAGGGTGGCGATGAAGTTCCGCGTCTGGCGGGCCCGCAGCGCGCGGATGCCGGGATCGTCGGTTGGGCCCTCGGCGCCGCAGTTCCAGGACCTGTTGAAGCGCTCGCCGTCCCGGCCGTCCTCGCCGTTGTCCTCGTTGTGCTTGTCGTTGTACGCCACCAGGTCGTGCAGTGTGAACCCGTCGTGGCAGGTCACGAAGTTCACCGAGGCGATGGGCCGCCGGCCGTCGCCCTGGTAGAGGTCGGAGGAGCCGGTCAGCCGGGAGGCGAACTCGGCCAGTGTGCGCGGCTCGCCCCGCCACAGGTCCCGCACGGTGTCCCGGTACTTGCCGTTCCACTCCGTCCACAACGGAGGGAAGTTGCCGACCTGGTAGCCGCCCTCGCCGACGTCCCACGGCTCCGCGATCAGCTTCACCTGGCTGACGACCGGATCCTGTTGCACCAGGTCGAAGAAGGACGACAGCCGGTCCACCTCGTGGAACTGCCGGGCCAGCGTCGCCGCCAGGTCGAACCGGAAGCCGTCGACGTGCATCTCCTGCACCCAGTAGCGCAGCGAGTCCATCACCAGCTGGAGGACGTGCGGGCTGCGCATCAGCAGGGAGTTCCCGGTGCCCGTGGTGTCCGTGTAGTGGCGCCGGTCATCCGCGAGGCGGTAGTACGAGGCGTTGTCCAGACCCCGGAAGCACAGCGTCGGGCCCAGGTGGTTGCCCTCCGCCGTGTGGTTGTAGACGACGTCGAGGATCACCTCGATCCCGGCGCGGTGCAGCGCCCGCACCGCCGTCTTGAACTCCAGCACCTGCTGCCCGCGGTCCCCCGATGAGGCGTAGGTGTTGTGCGGGGCGAAGAACCCGATGGTGTTGTAGCCCCAGTAATTGGTGAGCCCGGCGTCCACCAACCGGTGGTCCTGGACGAACTGGTGCACCGGCATCAGCTCCAGGGCCGTGATCCCCAACTCCGTCAGGTGGCCGATGACCGCGGGGTGCGCCAGCGCCGCGTAGGTGCCGCGCAGCTCGTCCGGGAGATCGGGGTGGCGCATCGTCAGGCCCTTGACGTGCGCCTCGTACAGCACCGTCTCGTGGTACGCGGTGCGCGGCGGCCGGTCGTCGCCCCAGTCGAAGTACGGGTTGACGACCACGGATGCCATGGTGTGCGGCGCCGAGTCCAGGTCGTTGCGGGTGTCGGGTTGCCCGAAGTGGTAGCCGTAGACCGCTTCGTCCCAGTCGGTCCGGCCGCTCATCGCCCGCGCGTACGGGTCCAGGAGCAGCTTCGCGGGGTTGCAGCGGTTCCCGCGGGACGGCTCGTACGGGCCGTGCACCCGGAAGCCGTAGCGCGCTCCCGGCATCACCCCGGGGAGGTAGGCGTGCCGCACGAAGGCGTCGGTCTCCCGCAGTTCGACGGCGGTCTCCGAACCGTCGTCGTGCAGCAGGCACAGTTCGATGCGCTGCGCGGCCTCGGAGAACACCGCGAAGTTGGTGCCGGCGCCGTCATAGGTGGCACCCAGCGGATACGTCTGTCCCGGCCAGACCTGCATGCGTAGTCTCTTCCACCTTCTCGTCGGGGACTTCGGCCACTCCGCGACACGCGTCCGCGGAACGCATCGGAATCCTTCCCCACCGTGCTGCTCGAAGGCGGTATGTCGCGCAATCTTCGCCGAAAGGTGGGCAAACGCGGCGTCATATGGGGCCGTCGCCCGCGGCGTACCGGCCGCCCCGTGGAGGATGCGTGCGTCTCCTGTGACGGATGTGGAACCGCATACCGCGTACGAGGACATTCCGCCAGTACCCCTCCGGCCAATCACAGACCGGCGCACGGCCGGCGTCGCCCCCCGGCCGGGTCAACAGCAGGCCGCGAAACCACTCCATCGCGTGGGCCGGACACGCGCTCCCGGTACCTCGCGCACGGCGCCGACCAGCGGCGGTACCGGCCGGCGGCGCGGCTCCCGGCCTGGCGTCACACGGCGCTGCCGGGGCGGTGCCACGGCGTCATCGGGGCGAAACCGATATGAATCCGCTCACGCCCGCCGTGCTCGCCGGGTACAAGAGGCAGTCAGAATAAGGGGAGTTGGTGGACGACTCGACCCATCCTGCTGCACCGCCCCCCGTGCCGCAGTAGTCTGCCTTGATCGTTGGCACGGAGGTTCGGAAGGCGGTGGCAGGTGAGCGGCGGGCTGGAGTTGCCCCCTGGTGACGAGGGTCACGAGGGCCATGAGGGCGGCTCCGTCGACGTACCGCCCGGCGCGGTGTCCCTGGCGCGGCCCCTGGAGATCGGCGCGGAACTGGACTGGGGCGCCGACGCCTGGACCGAGGTGCGCACCCGCGCCCGGCGGGCCGGTCGCGCCTACATCTGGCTGAATCTCGTCGAGCAGCGGCTGCGGGCCGTCGTCGCCGCGGTGCTGCGCCCCATCTACGAGCCGGTGCACGGCGACGAGTGGGTGATCGCCGCGGCCGGGCCCGCAGGCCAGGAATGGGTCCAGCGCGCGGTGGCGGTCCGTGAGGTCAGCCGCCGCAAGGGCTACCTCCTCGACCCGGCCGACGACAACATCGTCAGCTTCCTGACCCTCCCGCAGCTGCGCGAGCTGATGGTGCAGCACTGGCCCTGCTTCGAGCCGTACTTCGACGACCGCCGCGAGGTCGAGCTGGCGCTGGACGAGCTGGAGGTCGCCCGCAACATCGTCTCCCGCAACCGCGCGCTCTCCGAGACCGTCCTCGCCCAGGCGGAGCGTGCGTCCGCCCGGCTGCTGGACATACTCGGCTCCGGAATCGGCACCCGCAGTTCGGGCCGGCTGCCCATCGACGCCGTCGAGGACCTGGTGGGCGACCGCTACGCCGACGTCGTCGGGGTGCACGCCGACCGGGTGCGGCTCCAGCGCCAGCTGCCCGCCGAGGACCTCTTCGGGGGCGCCCGCCGGCTCGACGCGGTGGGCATAGGTCTGAACCTCCTCGTCCAGAACTACTCGGGCCGGCGCCTGGTCAGGCTCGCCGAGTCGGGCTGCCGCATCCGGCTGCTCTTCCTCAACCCCGCCAGCAGCGCCGTCCGCCGCCGCGAGCGCGAAATAGGGCTGAAGAAGGGCGAGATGAGCCGCTCCATCGAGATGAACATCCTGCACATGCGGCGGGTACGGGCCCGCCTGCGCGACCCGGGCGCCTTCGAGATCCAGGTCTTCGACGAGACCCCGCGCTTCACCGCCTACCTGGTCGACGGCGACGGGCCCGACGGCCTGGCCGTCGTCCAGACCTACCTCCGCAGGAGCCGCGGCATGGAGTCCCCGGTCCTCGTGCTGCGTGGCGGCGGACGCGAGGTGGTCAGGCAGGCCGCGGCCCGGGAGGGCGGCGACGGCGAGGCCGGGCTGTTCGAGACCTACCGCGAGGAATTCGAGAGCGAGTGGGCGGACTCCCGGCCGGTCTCCTGACCGGCGGCGGCAGTCCGCGGGCGGCGGGCGCCGGGCCGGTTGTCAGTGCCGCATGCGAGAGTGTGCGAGCAACGGGGGACGCACCACCGAAGGAGGCCGCCATGAGCTGGCATCAGGACGTATTGGTCAGTTTCGATCTGGAGACCACAGGCACCGACGTCGAGCGGGACCGCATCGTCACGGCGGCGCTCATCCGGCTGGAGGGCGACGGACGGGCGGCGGCCCAGCAGACCTGGCTGCTCGACCCTGGTGTGCCGGTACCGGACGAGGCGGCGGCCATTCACGGCATGTCGACCGCGTACGTCCAGGAGCACGGCGCACCTCCGGCGACGGCCATAGAGGAGATCACCGAATCCCTCGCGGACGCGCTGCGCGCCGGCATCCCGCTGGTGGTGATGAACGCCAGGTACGACCTCTCGCTGCTGGACCGCGAATGCCGCCGGCACGGCCTGCGCACCCTGACCGAACGCCTCGGGCACACCCCCGCGCCGGTGATCGACCCGCTGATCCTCGACAAGCACGTCGACCGCTTCCGCAAGGGCAAGCGCGCCCTCCAGGCACTCTGCGGCCACTACGGCGTCCCGCTGAACGCCGCACACGAAGCGGGCGCGGACGCCGCGGCGGCGGCCGGAGTCGCCCGCCGGATCGGCGAGAAGTACCCCGCCGTCGCGGGCCCCTCGCCCCGCGCGCTGCACTCCCTCCAGGAGACCGCAGCCGCCGAACAGGCCGCCGACTTCCAGGCGTATCTGCGCCGCTCCGGCAATCCCCGGGCGATAGTCGAGGCGGCCTGGCCGCTGATTCCCTACCAGAGGACGCACGGCTGAACCGGCCCCGGGGGAGCGGCGGTACGGCCGTGGGCGCCGCGCGGCGGGATCCCGGATCCCTCCCGGTCGCCGTCCCGCCCCTCCCCGCAGGGCGCCGGTGACGGAAAATGCCGGGATGACCCGTCCCAGAATCCGCGTCGCCGCCTACGTGATCCGGCAGCGCGCCGTCCCCGCCCTTCTCGTGTTCGACCACGTCGGCATGGTGGAGGCCGGTACCCAGGTCCCCGCGGGGGGCGTCGCACCGGGCGAGGAGTTGGCGCAGGCCGTCCTGCGGGAGGTCGCCGAGGAGACGGGGCTGCTGACCGCCACGGTGATCCGGCAGCTCGCCGTGGAGGACAAACCGCACCCCGACACAGGACAGCCGCGCAGGACCACGTTCTTCTTCCTGCAAGCGCCGGTTGACGCCCCCGATGCCTGGGAACACCGGGTCGGCGGCGAAGGAGACGACGCCGGGATGACGTTCGCCTGCCGCTTCAGGCCGCTCCCCCTGGAACAGCCGCTGGCCGACGCCCAGGACACCTGGCTGGGCCGCATCGACCCGCTCTGGACCACCGCGACCGGCGGCAACCGGTAGCCGGGCGCCGGGCGTTCACCACCGCCCGCCGTCCCGTCGCCGCCGCCCGCCGTCCCGTCGCCGCCGCGCGCCGGATCAGAAGGGGTACCACCGCACGGTCGCGTCCTTCTCCCGCAGGGAGGCGATGCGGCGGGTGAACTCCTTACGGGCGGCCGGGTTGCCCGGCGCGTGCTGGGAGACCCAGGCACAACTCGCCGTCTCCCGGGAGCCGCGCAGCACCGCGCAGCCCTCCCAGTCCCGCACGTCCCAGCCGTAGACCGAGACGAAGGTGTCGTACGCGTCGGCCGCCAGGCCGTAGCGGTCGCGGCTCAGCGCCATCACGACGAGGTCGTGCTCCCGCAGATCGGAGGAGAAGGTTTCCAGGTCGACCAGGACCGGTCCGTCGGGGCCGACGTGGACGTTGCGGGTCAGCGCGTCACCGTGGATGGGGCCGCGGGGCAGGTGCGGCTCCAGCGCACTGGCGGCCGTGGCGAACGCGTCCCTGCGGCCCCGCAGATATTCCGCGTCCTGCGGGGAGACCGCGTCGCCCGCCAGCCGGAGCCAGCGCTCGACGCCGCCCAGGAGTTCGCGGCGCGGCAGCGGGAACGGCGGCTCCGGCAGGGCGTGCACCGCCCGCAGCAGGGCGGCCAGGTCGCCGGTGGCCGCGGGCCTGACGGCATCGGGCAGCCGCCGCCAGTACGTCACGGGATGCCCGTCGGACAGCTGCGCCACCGGCTCGGCGGCCCGGACGGCCGGCACCCCGGCGTCCTCCAGCCAGTGGGCCACGGCGAGTTCACGCTCGGCGCGCTCCAGGAGTTCGGCGCTGCGGCCCACCCGGATGACGGGGCCGCTGTCGCCGAGCGCGAAGACGGCGTTCTCGCCGAGCGAGAGCAGCCGGGCGTCCGCCGCGGCTTCCGGCCGCCCGGCGGCGGCCAGGACGGCACGGGCGCGCGCCTCGGTGAAGGCGCCGGGGCTCGGTTCGGTCATCGTGCTGCCTCCTGCGGTGCGTGATCGTGACCAGTCTCGCAGGTCCGGGAATCCACCCAGGCGGGGAGATCCCTCACGGAATCCGGCCGGACGCTTGACTGCGGGTGTGCCCCTCACGACGATGACGGCGGCTGCCTGCCCCCGAAACCCTTCCGGACGGCCGCGCCGCCGAAGGGAGACGCGGTACGCAGGACCGCACCGGGACTCCCGGTACGCGAGCGAGCAGCACACGGGCAGGAGCGCCGCCGTACGAACGGGCAGGCGGCGGCCACCGGGGGAACGGGAGGGGGAACCGTGACGGCAGCAGCGCTGACGGCCCGAACGAACCGCGCGGCGGGCCCGGGGCGGCGCCCGGCGTTCCCGTGGCACCCGGCCGCGACGCGCACCGAGGAGCCCCCGCCGTGACCCTCGCGACCGCGCCACGGCGGTCCACCGGAAGGGGCGCAGACCGCACCGGCGCGCGGCGCGCGGACCACGGCGCGTGGTTCCTCGTGCTGCCCGCGCTGCTCCCCATCCTGGTACTGAGCGTCGGCCCGCTGCTCTACGGCATCGGGCTGGCGTTCACCGACGCGCAGTCGGGCCGTACCCGCTCCGCCCGGTGGACCGGGCTGCTCAATTTCTCCGACCTCCTCCACGACACGCTGTTCTGGGAGTCGTTCCGCATCGGGCTGCTGTGGGCCGTCGGCGTCACCGTCCCGCAGTTCTTCCTGGCGCTCGGCCTCGCGCTGCTGCTCAACCTCGACCTGCGGATGCGCTGGCTGGCCCGCGCGCTGGCGATCATCCCGTGGGCGATGCCCGAGGTGGTCGTGGGCATCATGTGGCGGCTGGTGTACCACCCGGACGCCGGGATCCTCAACGAAACGCTGCGCGGCCTCGGGCTCTTGGGCGCCACCGGCGGCCGGGACTGGCTGAGCGGGCTGGCCACCGCGCTGCCCGCGGTCATCGTCGTCGGCGTCTGGGCCGGGATGCCGCAGACCACGGTCTCCCTGCTGGCCGGGCTGCAGAACGTCCCCCAGGAGCTGCACGAGGCCGCCGCGATGGACGGCGCGGGCGCCTGGCGCCGGTTTTGCACGGTCACCTGGCCCGCCCTGCGCCCCGTCGCGCTCGCGGTCACCGCCCTCAACTTCATCTGGAACTTCAACTCCTTCGCGCTGGTCTACGTCCTGACCGACGGCGGCCCCGGCGGCCGGACCCGGCTGCCGATGCTCTTCGCCTACGAAGAGGCGTTCCGCTACGGCCAGTTCGGGTACGCCGCGGCGATGGGACTCGCGATGGTCGCGGTGATCTCGGTCCTGCTGGCCGTCTATCTGGCGGGCCGGCTCAAGGGGGAGGACGCGGCATGAGCCGGACGGCGGGAGCGCGTGACGCGGCCCGGGGCCGCCCTCGGGGCGCGACGGGCGGGGCCGTCCGGGGCGCTCGGGCCGCCCAGTACACAGCGCTCCTCGGCTATCTCCTCTTCCTGGCCTTCCCGTTCCTGTGGCTGGTGTCCACCGCCTTCAAGCCGCCGCGCGAGCTGGCCCGCGCCCATCCGGCGTGGATCCCGGACGCGCCCACGCTGGAGAACTTCCGGCGGGCCTTCGACGAGCAGCCGCTGCTGCCCGCAGCCGCCAACAGCCTGTTGGCCGCCGCGGTTTCGGCGGTGGTCGCGATCGTTCTCGCGACTCCGATGGCGTACGTGCTCGCGCGCTACCGCAACCGTTTCTACCGGGCGGCCACGGGGTGGGTGGTGATCAGCCAGACGTTCCCGCTGGTGCTGGTGATCATCCCGTTGTTCCTGATCCTCAAGTACCTCCAACTGGTGGACTCCCTGGGCGGCCTGATCCTGGTCTACGTCGTGTGGTCGCTGCCGTTCGCCCTGTGGATGCTCACCGGATACGTCCGGGCGGTGCCACCCGAACTGGAGGAGGCGGCGGCCGTGGACGGCGCGGGGCGGCTCCGGACGCTGGTGTCGGTCACCGCGCCGCTGCTCGTCCCCGGCATCGTCGCCACGGCGCTGTTCGCCTTCGTCACCGCGTGGAACGAGTTCTTCTTCGCGCTGGTCCTGCTCAAATCCCCCGGGAAACAGACCCTCCCCGTGGTGCTCACCCACTTCATCGGGGCCGAGGGCGTCGCCGACCTCGGCCCGCTCGCCGCCGCCGCGCTCCTCGCCACCCTCCCCGGTCTGGTCCTCTTCGCCGCCATCCAGCGGCGGATCACCGGCGGGATGCTCGCCGGGGCGGTGAAGAGCTGATGCGCGGCCGGCTTCCCGCCGTGGCCGCCGCACCCCGGCCCGGCATCGGCCGCAGAGGGCTCCTCACGGCCGCCGCCGCGCTGCCCGCCGGGGCTCTGGCGGCCGGCTGTTCCGGTGGGGCGCCGCCCGCGCGAGGTGGCCGGATCACCCTGCGCTTCCAGTCGCTCGCCTGGCAGCAGGACTCGGTCAGGACGAACAAGCAGCTGGTCGCGGACTGGAACGCCCGGCACCCCGACGTCCGTGTGGAGTACGTCCAGGGCGCCTGGCCGACCGTCCACGACCAGTTGCTGACCTCCTTCGAGGGCGGCGAGGCGCCCGACATCATCCACGACGCGTCCGACGACCTCGCGGACTTCGCCTACGGCGGCGACCTCGCCGACCTCACGCCGCTGCTGCCCGACCGTCTCCGGCGTGACATCCCACGGCACAGCTGGGCCGCCGGCACCTTCGACGGGCGGGTGTACGGCGTCCCGTTCCTCCAGGAGCCGCGGGTGCTGCTCGCCAACCGCGCCCTGCTGCGGCACTCCGGGGTGCGCCTTCCCGACGCCCGGCACCCCTGGAGCTGGGACGAGTTCGCGGCGGCGGCCAGGCGGCTGACCCGCGGCGGCACCTACGGCGTGGCCTGGCCGCTGAAGGAACCGGTCTCCGTGACCCTCAATCTCGCGCTGTCCACCGGGGGCCGGGTCTTCCACCGCCGCCCCGGCGGCACGGTGGAGATCCGGTTCGACGCCGCCGACCGGGTGGTGCCCCGGCTCATCCACGACCAGCTGAACGTCGACCGCAGCGCGTCCCGTTCCACCCTCGGGATGGGCGGCGCGGACACCCTCCCCGGCTTCTTCGCCGGCCGTTACGCGATGGTGCCGCTCGGCTTCTCGTTCCGTCAGCAGATCGCCCAGCAGGCGCCGGACGGCTTCGCGTGGACGGTGCTGCCCGCGCCCAGGGGCAGCACGACGGACCAGGGCGTCAGCCCGCAGACCCTGTCGGTGGCCGAGCGCTGTCCGCACAAGAAGGAGGCGATGGCCTTCATCGACTTCCTCCTCAGGCCGTCGAACACGGTGCGGCTGGCCCTGGGGGACTGGCTGCTGCCGACGGGTCGGAAGGCCCTCGCGGACCCGGCGCTGCGGGTCTCCCGTCACGACTGGGCGGCCGGCACCGCGCTCGCCGGCTCGCTGCGCCCCGCCCCCGCGCAGTCCGTCCGCGGCTACCCGGAGTGGAAGGACAAGCTCGCGACGCCGGGTCTCCAGGAGTACTTCAGCGGCGGGATCGACGAGGACACCCTGTGGGGGCGGCTGGTCGACGACGGGAACCGGGTGCTGGCGCGCTATCAGCGGTGAACGGGGGGCCGGCTGGCGGTGGATGAACGGCGCCCGGTCCGTGCAGGTGTGACGGGGCGACGGCCCGGGGAATGCTTTCCATACGAACGGCACACATCTTGCGGTGCGCGAGCTTGTCACACCAACAAGGGCCAGAGGGAGGGGATTCCCGTTCCGTTGCCTTGTATTGCCGCAACGTAAACGGAGTTGGGCACTGAACATTCAACTACCCGCGCCTTATTGACCACTTCAGTCCGTTTTCGCCTTTATGCAGGGTTGTTGCTTATCTCACACGGCCCGGCTGGCCTTGAATTGAACTCGTCAATCCGACATGGTTTCGAACCAGCCCGGTGCGGATGTTCCTGCCGAACCGGGCTGTTGCGCAACGCTTTCCCCCCACACCACGAACGAGGAGAACCCTCGCAATGGCTCACAAGCGTTCCAGCAAGAAGCGGCTCGTCACGGCAATAACCGCCGCGGTCGCCGCCACTGGTATCGCCGCCGTCACCGCGGTCACCGCCGGTGCCTCGCCCGCCGCCGAAGGCAAGATCTACGGCGCCGAGGCCAAGGGTGCCGTGAACGGCAGCTACATCGTCATGCTCAAGAAGTCGGTCAGCAGCGCCTCGGTCGGCGCCGCTGAGCACAAGGACCTCGCCTCCAAGTACGGCGGCAAGGTCAAGCGGAACTACACCGCGGCCCTCGACGGCTTCTCGGCGACCGGCCTGAGCGCCGACGAGGCCAAGCGCCTCGCCGCCGACCCGGCCGTCGACAAGGTCGTGCAGAACAAGAAGTTCCACATCGACGCCACCCAGGACAACCCCCCGTCGTGGGGCCTGGACCGCATCGACCAGGCGGACACCGAGGGCGACAAGAAGTACACCTACCCGGACAGCGCGGGTGAGGGCGCCACCGCCTACGTCATCGACACCGGCGTGCGCACCACCCACAAGGACTTCGAGGGTCGCGCCTCCTCCGGCTTCGACGCGGTGGACAACGACGACGACGCCACCGACGGCAACGGCCACGGCACGCACGTCGCCGGGACCATCGCCGGCAAGGCCCACGGCGTCGCCAAGAAGGCCAAGATCGTGGCCGTCCGCGTGCTGGACGACCAGGGCTCCGGCACCACCGAGCAGGTCGTCGCCGGTATCGACTGGGTGACCAAGAACCACAAGGGCCCCTCGGTGGCGAACATGTCGCTCGGTGGCGGCGCCGACGAGGCGCTCGACGCGGCCGTGCAGAAGGCCATCGCCTCCGGCGTGACCTTCGCCGTCGCGGCGGGCAACGAGTCCGCCGACGCCTCGCAGGGCTCCCCGGCGCGGGTGAAGGAGGCCATCACGGTCGCCTCCAGCACCAACAAGGACGAGCAGTCGGACTTCTCCAACTTCGGCAGCATCGTCGACCTTTACGCGCCCGGCTCCGACATCACGTCGGACTGGAACACCGACGACAACGCGACCAACACCATCTCCGGTACGTCCATGGCCACCCCGCACGTCGTGGGTGCCGCCGCGGTCTACCTGGGTGCCCACAAGGACGCCAAGCCGGACGAGGTCGCCAAGGCCCTGACCGACGGCGCCACGCCCGACAAGATCTCGAACCCGAGTGAGGGCACGCCCAACAAGCTGCTGAAGGTCGTCGAGTAATCGGCTCCACCCCCTCAGCACCACACGCCGGCCGCCGCGCTCGCCCCCACGGGGCGCGGCGGCCGGCGCCGTGCTGTGCCAGGACGATCCGCTGCCGCACCGGAGTTATCCACAGGAGGGTTCCTCCGGAAACGGTCAACGCGCGATCCGGCTACGGTCGGTGACATGCACGGAGGACTGCCGTTCATCGGCATCAGCACCATCGTCTACGGCCTGATCGGTCTGGCCACGCTCGTGGCCGGCTCGGTCCGCAGCACAGGGGGAGTTCGGCATGCACACCATCACCGTCATCGTTCCCGCTCACAACGAGGAGGAGGGACTGCCCGCCACGCTGGCATCGCTGGCGCGGCAAACCGTCCCGCCTGACCGCGTCCTCGTGGTGGACGACGCGTCCACGGACCGCACGGGAGAGGTGGCCGCGTCACACGGCGTCACCGTCCTGCGCCCGCCGCGGAATCTCGGCAGCAAGGCCAAGGCACAGAACTTCGCGCTGCCGCACTGCACCACGGACCTCGTCCTGGCCGTCGACGCGGACACCGTCCTCGCACCGGACTACATCGAGACCGTAGTCCCCGCCTTCGACGACCCGGCCGTCACCGTCGCCGCCGGCACCGTCCGCACCCGCCACACCCGCACGATCTGGGAACGCGGCCGGTCCACCGAGTATCTCTTCGGCTTTCACTGGCACCGCCCCATCCAGGCGCGCGCCAACAGCCCCATGGTGTGCTCGGGTTGCTGCTCCGTCTTCCGCCGCGACGACCTCGCCGCGTTCGGTGGCTTCCCCGAACGCACCATCGTCGAGGACATGGACTTCACGTGGTCCCAGCAGATCGCGGGACGCAGGGCGGTCTACGTCGCCGACGCGGTGGCGCTGGCCGCCGACCCCGAGGATCTGACCTATCTGCGCAAGCAGGTCTGGCGCTGGATGGCCGGGTTCTGCCAGAACGTACGGCTGCACTTCGGCGGGCTCGTCCGGCACAAGCCACTGCTGGCGGTCTGGGTGCTGCTCGCCCTGCTGGAGATCGTCACCGCGCCGCTGTGGTGGGCGGCGCCGTTCGTCGCCGCGGCGACGACGGACCGGCCGCTCGCCGTCACCCTCGCCTGGTGGGCAGGAGCGGACCTCCTCCTGACCGCGCCACCGCTCGTCTACGCCGCCCGCCGCCGCAAACTCCCGCTGTCCGGCGTGCTGGTGAACATCCCCTGCGTCTACGCGACGAAGGCCGTCAACCTCGTCTACGCCTGGAAAGCCCTGCTCGTGGAACTGCTGCTGGTGCCGCTCCACCTGGCCCGTGGTCTGACCGTCTACGAAAAGGGCAGGGCCGACACGCCCAGGGCCGCCGCACGGGGCGGGGCCGCTGCCCTGGCGGGGGCGGCCGGGTGACGCGGATGCCGGGGAGCGGGCGGCCGCCGAACGGCAACGGCAGCCGTGCCGCGTCGGTACGGCCCGGGAGGACGCCCCCGTGCGGTTCAGGCGATGAGCGCGGGCAGCCGCAGCAGGGCGTCCGGGGCGGGTGCCGCCTCGTCGTAACGGCGGAGCAGGAGCCTGGCCAGTTCGGGGGCCGGGCCGAGCACCGGCGCCAGGACGTCGGCGCCTGCCTCCCGGGCACCGTGGGCGATGCGGTCGGGGAGGCGGCCGGGGGCGATGACGTACGGCGCGACGGCGACGCGGGCGGCGCCGTCGGCCCGCAGGGCCCGCACGGCGTCCGCCGTGCGGGGCAGAGATGCGGAGGCGAACGCAGGTCGCACGGCACACCAACCAGAGGTGCGCCGCCACTCCCGCGCGGTTTCAGCGATCACTGCGATCGCCTCCGGGTCACTGGAGCCCGCCGCGGCCAGGACGACCCCGGTCGAGCGGCGGTCGCCGGGCCGCAGCCCGGCTTCCTCCAACCGCCGCTCCAGCGCGGCGGTCAGGAGGGCGGAAGGGCCGAGCACGTCGGCCTGGTGCACGGTCAGCTGCGGCAGCCGTGAGGTGGCCTCCCGCAACACCGCAGGGATATCGGACTTCGCGTGGAAGGCGCGGGTGAGGAGGAGAGGCAACGCCACGACGTCCCGCACACCCTCGGCCGACAGCCGCTCCAGCACCCGGGGCACGGCAGGCGCGTTGAAGTCGAGGTAGCCGACCTCGACCCGCAGCCCGGGGCGCAGCGCCCGTACCCGCGCGCAGAGCGCGGAGACGGTCGCCGCGTGCCGCGGGTCGCGGCTGCCGTGGGCGATGACGAGGAGAGTGGGCGGTGTGTCCATGGGTCAGCTCTTCACGAGGAGCCCGCGGCTGCGCAGCACCCGCCGCTCGATCGGGGCGAAGATCAGCAATTCGATGCCGATACCGACGATGAGGATCAGCAGGATCGCCGCCAGCACCCAGGACATGTCCTGGAACTCCCGGCCCTGCTCCAGGAGTTGGCCGAGCCCGGTGCCGAGATCGGGTGCGTTGACGATGAGTTCGGCGGCCATCAGGGAACGCCAGGAGAACGCCCAGCCCTGCTTCAGACCGGCGAGGTAGCCGGGCAGCGAGGCGGGCAGCAGGACGTGCCGTACCCCCGCGAGACCCGTCGCACCGAGGGTGCGGCCCGCCCGCAGGTAGAGAGGAGAGATCTGGTCGACTCCGGCCACCAGACCGTTGGCGATGGACGGGACGGCGCCGAGCAGCACCACCGCGTAGATGGTGGCGTCGCTCAGCCCGAACCAGATGATCGCGGCCGGCACCCAGGCCACCGATGGCAGCGACTGCAGGCCGCTGAGGATCGGGCCGATGGCGGCGCGTACCGCCCTGACCCGGGCGACGACCAGGCCGAGTGCGGTGCCGATGACGACCGATGCCAGGAAGCCGAGCGCGCCGCGCGAGACGCTGGTCCACACGAAGCTCAGCAGGGTGCCCTCAAGCCACTTCTCCTGGAGGGACCTGCCGACGTCGACCGGGCTCGGCAGCAGGTAGTGCGGCTTGAGTTCGAAGTGGTAGGCGAGCTGCCACAGCCCCAGCACGATGACGATCGCGATGAGCGGAGGGAAGGCTTTCGATGCGAGGGAACGCAGCCACGGCTGCCGGTCGACGACCGTGGATTCGAGGGCGTCGAGCCCGGCCTCAAGACCGGCGAGGTCTGCCGAGGTGTCCTTGCCCTGCCCGTCGGCGGGCGGGGCCGGGGCAGCCGCGGTCCCGGCGTCCGTGGCGGGCCCGGATGCCGCGGCCCCGGGAGCGCCGTCGGCGGGCGTGCCGTCGGCGGACTGGGCCCTGGTTTCAGTGCTGGCCATGGCGGCGGATCTCCCCACGCAGCTGTTCGGTGATCTCGACGGAGAGGTCCGCGACGGCGGAGTCCTCGATGCGGCGCGGCTGCGGGATGTCGACCTGCCATTCGCGGGCGACCCGGCCGGGGCGCGAGGACAGCAGCACCACCCGCTCGGCGAGCCGTACCGCTTCGCGGACGTTGTGGGTGACGAAGAGGACGGACAGGCCGCCGGTGGTGGAGCCGCCCTCGTTCGACACCCGCCAGATCCGGGTCAGTTCGTCGTGCAGCACGTCACGGGTGATGGCGTCCAGCGCCGCGAACGGCTCGTCCATCAGCAGCAGCCGGCTGTCCTGGGCGAGCGCGCGGGCCATCGCGACCCGCTGGCGCATGCCGCCCGACAGTTCGTGGATCCGCTTGCCGTACGCGCCCTTGAGCCGGACGAGTTCGAGCAGCCGCTCGGCCTCGTCCCTGCGGTCCGCGCGCGGCACCCCGCGCAGCCGCAGCGCCAGTTCGATGTTGCGGCCTGCCGTCAGCCAGGGGAACAGGGCGTGTTCCTGGAACATCAGCGCCGGCCGGCCGCCCGGCGTCTCGATCGAACCGGCCGACGGCGCGTCCAGTCCTGCCACGAGATTGAGCAGGGTCGACTTGCCGCAGCCGGACGCCCCCAGGAGGCAGACGAAGGCACCGGGCGCGACATCGATGCTGATGTCGTCCAGTACGTGCTGTTGCGCGCCGGGACGGCCGAACGACTTCGAGACATGGTCGATGCGAGCGGCGTACGAAGCCATGGGGCCCGCATCCGTGGCCGCCGGGTGCTGCTTGGTGAGGGTGGTGGTCGTCATCGGTGTCACCTCCTGGGGGTCTGCGGTGCTGGAGCGGGGGCTACTTGCTGCCGAGGCCGGCGTCGTCGACGGCCGGCTTGCCCTCGGCCTTGAGGACCTTGTTCAGCAGCCGCAGGTCGTAGATGCCCTTGAGGTCGGGCTTCTTCAGCAGGCCGGCCTTGACGGCGTGATCGGCCTCCTGCTGGAGCGTGGCGGCCAGCGGGTCATCGGTGACGTCGGTGTTCTTGAACGCCGGGGCGATGATGTCGGCGGGCAGTGCCTTGCCCGAGATCTGCGGGTCGGAGAGCTTGTCGTTCAGCGCCTGCCGCGCCTCGTCCGGGTGCGCGTGGATCCAGGTGTTGGTCTTGACGGAGGCCCGCAGTACGGCCTCCACCGCCTTGGGGTGCTCCTTGAGGAACTTCTGCGAGACGATCATGTTCGTGATGACGAACTTGCCGTCCTTCCACAGCTTCTTCTCATCCAGCAGGGTCTTGCCCCCGACGCTGACGAGCTTGGCGGCGGTCGGCTCCGGCACCCACGCGGCGTCGATGCTGCCCTGCTGGAAGGCGGTCGGCGTCACCTTGTTCTCGGTGCGCTGGACGGTGACGTCGCCCTTGCCGGTGGTGGGGTCGACCCGGTAGCCCTTCTCGGCCAGGTAGTTGAGCAGCGCCACGTCCTGGGTGTTGCCCAGCTGCGGGGTCGCGATCGTCTTGCCCTTGAGGTCGTCCAGGCTCTTGATCTTCTTGGGGTCGACGACCAGCGAGACGCCGCCGGAGGCCGAACCGCCGATGATCTTCAGGCTCTTGCCGTGCGACTTGGTGTACCCGTTGATCGCGGGGGAGGGGCCGATCCAGCCGATGTCGATGGCGCCGGAGTTGAGCGCCTCGATCTCGGCGGGGCCCGCGTTGAAGACGGACGACTGCACCTTGGTGCCGCCCAACTCCTTCTGGAATATCCCCTTTTGCAGGCCGACCAGCGGAGTGGCGTGGGTGGTGTTACCGAAGAAGCCGATCTTCACGTCGTCGAGACCGTCGGTCTTCGGGCCCTTGGCGGTCACATCGGCCGCGGAGTCCTTCTTGGCCTCGGAGCCGTAGCCGCAGGCGCTCAGCGCCCCGAGCAGCAGCGGGACGGTGGCGGCGGTCGCCAGAAGGCGGTGTCGGACGGCAGGCACGGGAGGTGTTCCTCTCGTAGGGCCGGGTCAGTACGCGCCCCTTCAGGGCACGCCCGGCGGAGATCTTCGGAAGGGCGGGTTCGGGCACATGAGGTGATGCATCGTCAGCGCACACATCGGCCGACTCCGCCCTGCCCGCTGCCGAGGGCGCCGCTGCCGATGCGGCCCCCCTCCTTCGCGAAGGTCGAGAACACGTCCTGGTGGGTCATCGTCAGAAGTCCCAGCTCTCGTCGTCGGCCGCCGCGGCGGGCGCGGTCTCCGCCGCCGCGTCGGCGAAGGCGGTGCCCGCCATGCCGGCGGTCAGTGTCGTGCCGTCGGAGGGGTCGATGAGCAGGAAGGAGCCGGTGCGGCGGGAGTGGGCGTAGGCGTCCAGGGCCAGTGGTTCGGCGGTGCGGACGACGATGCGGCCGATGTCGTTGGCGGTGAGTTCGCCGGGGGCCGGGTGCTGGGACAGGTCGTCGAGGGTCAGCCGCGACGGGATGTCCTTGACGAGCGCCTTCACGGTGCGGGTGGTGTGCTTGAGCAGCACTCGCTGGCCCACCTTCAGGGGGCGGTCGGCGACGTGGCAGATCGTCGCTTCGATGTCCTGTGAGGTGGCCGGTGCGGAGGCGGTCGGGGTGATCAGGTCGCCGCGTGAGATGTCGAGGTCGTCGGTGAGCTGGACGGTGACCGACTGCGGTGCCCAGGCCGTGTCCACGGCCCGGCCGAGTACGTCGAGGGCCTCGATGGTGCTGGTGCGGCCGGAGGGGAGGACGGTGACCCGGTCGCCGACGCGCAGGACGCCGGAGGCGATCTGGCCCGCGTAGCCGCGGTAGTCGGGGTGGGTCGCGGTCTGCGGGCGGATGACGTACTGGACAGGGAAGCGGCCAGGGTCGTGCGAGGGGTCGGTGTGGACCGGCACGGTCTCCAGGTGCTCCAGCACGGTCGGGCCGCCGTACCAGTCCATGTGGGCGGAGGGGGTGACGACGTTGTCGCCGGCCAGTGCCGAGATGGGGATCGCGGTGATCTCCGGGACGCCCAGGGACGCCGCGTAGGAGGTGAACTCCTCGGCGATGGCGGCGAAGGCGGGTTCGGCGTAGTCGACGAGGTCCATTTTGTTGACGGCGAGGACGACGTGCGGGACGCGCAGGAGGGCGGCGACGGCGGCGTGGCGGCGGGTCTGCTCGACGACGCCGTTGCGGGCGTCGACGAGGACCACGGCGAGTTCGGCGGTGGAGGCGCCGGTGACCATGTTGCGGGTGTACTGCACATGGCCGGGGGTGTCGGCGAGGATGAAGCGGCGGCGGGGGGTGGCGAAGTAGCGGTAGGCGACGTCGATGGTGATGCCCTGCTCGCGTTCGGCGCGCAGGCCGTCGGTGAGCAGCGCCAGGTCGGGCGTTTCCTGGCCGCGGCCCAGCGAGGCGCGCTCCACGGCCTCCAACTGGTCGGTCAGGACCGACTTCGAGTCGTGCAGCAGGCGGCCGACCAGCGTCGACTTGCCGTCGTCGACGGATCCGGCGGTGGCGAAACGCAGCAGGGAGGTGGCACCGGTGTCCACGGTGGTGGTGTTGCTCATGGTTAGAAGTACCCCTCGCGCTTGCGGTCTTCCATGGCGGCTTCGGACATCTTGTCGTCGGCTCGGGTGGCGCCGCGTTCGGTGAGGCGGGAGGCGGCGATCTCGGTGATGACGGCGTCGATGGTGTCGGCGTCGGAGTCGACGGCGCCGGTGCAGGACATGTCGCCGACGGTGCGGTAGCGGACCTTGCGCCGCTGGAGGGTTTCGCCGTCCTTGAGGCCGCCCCAGTCGCCGGGGGTGAGCCACATGCCGTTGCGGGAGAAGACCTCGCGCTCGTGGGCGTAGTAGATGGCGGGCAGTTCGATCTTCTCGCGGGCGATGTACTGCCAGACGTCGAGTTCGGTCCAGTTGGAGAGAGGGAAGACGCGGACGTGTTCGCCGGGGGAGTGTCGGCCGTTGTAGAGCTGCCAGAGTTCGGGGCGCTGGCGGCGGGGATCCCAGCCGCCGAACTCGTCGCGCAGGGAGAAGACGCGTTCCTTGGCGCGGGCCTTCTCCTCGTCGCGGCGGCCACCGCCGAAGACCGCGTCGAAGCGGCCCTGTTCGATGCCGTCGAGCAGCGGGACGGTCTGGAGCGGGTTGCGCAGGCCGTCGGGGCGTTCGCGCAGTTCGCCGCGGTCGATGAAGTCCTGTACGGCGGCGATGTGCAGCCGCAGTCCGTGCTCGGCGACGACGCGGTCGCGGTAGTCGAGGACTTCGGGGAAGTTGTGGCCGGTGTCGACGTGCAGCAGGGCGAAGGGCACCGGCGCGGGCGCGAACGCCTTCAGCGCCAGGTGCAGCATCAGGATGGAGTCCTTGCCGCCGGAGAAGAGGATCACCGGCCGTTCGAACTCGCCCGCCACCTCGCGGAAGATGTGCACCGCCTCGGACTCCAGGGCATCCAGGTGCGACAGCGCGTACGGGCTGCCCTCCCCGGAGCCGCCGCCGGTCTCGTTCAGAACGGTCGCGGTGGTCACGCTGCGCCCCTTTCGTTTGCTTCTGTGCCGGTGTGGCGCACGGCCGCGGTCAGCGCCGCGCTCCGCACGGCGGTCGCAGGTGACTGGCTCACAGCAGTCCCCTCTCGCGGAGCAGCCCGTACAGCGCGGCGGCAGACTCCTGCACGGTCTGGGTGTGCGACTCGATGCGCAGGTCCGGCGATTCGGGCTGCTCGTACGGGTCGTCGACGCCGGTCAGGCCGGAGATCTCGCCCGCCGCCTGCTTCGCGTAGAGGCCCTTGACGTCCCGCTCGGAGCACACCTCGACCGGCGTGGCCACGTGCACCTCCAGGTACGCGCTGCCCTCGGCCTGGTGGCGCTTGCGGACCGCCTCACGCGAGTCCGCGTACGGCGCGATCACCGGCACCAGGGCGGTGACGCCGTGCCGGGCCAGCAGCTCGGAGACGAAGCCGATGCGCTGGACGTTGGTGTGCCGGTCGGCCCGGCTGAAACCGAGGCCGGCCGACAGGAACGTACGGATCTCGTCGCCGTCCAGGACCTCGACCCGCCGGCCCTCGCCGCGCAGCCGCTCGGCCAGGGCGTAGGCGATGGTGGTCTTGCCGGCGCTCGGCAGTCCCGTCAGCCACACGGTGGCGCCGGTCATCGGTATCTCCTGAACATCCGCTGCGTTCCCCGCAGTTGGTCGGTCGGTCATCAGTGCAGCCCGCACTCGGTCTTGTTGCTGCCGGACCAGCGCCCGGCCCGCGCGTCCTCGCCCGCCAGGACCCGGCGGGTGCAGGGGGCGCAGCCGACGGATGCGTAGCCGTCCAGCAGCAGGGGATTGGTGAGCACGCCGTGCTCGGCGACGTAGGCGTCCACGTCCGCCTGCGTCCAGCGGGCGATCGGCGAGATCTTCACCTTCTGCCGCCTGGCGTCCCAGCCGACGACCGGGGTGTTGGCCCGGGTCGGCGACTCGTCGCGGCGCAGTCCGGTCGCCCAGGCGTCGTAGCCGGTCAGGCCCTCTTCGAGCGGCTTGACCTTGCGCAGCGCGCAGCACAGGTCCGGGTCGCGGTCGTGCAGCTTCGGCCCGTACTCGGCGTCCTGTTCGGCCACCGTCTGCCGCGGGGTGAGGGTGCGGACGCGGACGTCCATCACCGCGGCGACCGCGTCCCGCGTCCCGATGGTCTCGGGGAAGTGGTAGCCGGTGTCGAGGAACACCACGTCCACGCCGGGAGTGGCCCGCGAGGCGAGGTGCGCGACGACCGCGTCCTCCATGGAGGAGGTGACGCAGAAGCGCGGGCCGAAGGTCTCGGCCGCCCAGCGCAGGATGTCGAGCGGAGCAGCCTCTTCCAGTTCGCGGCCCGCGCGCTCGGCGAGCTGCGGGAGATCGGTCGTGACGCTCACGAGGTACCTCCGTCGGACGGGGATGGCGCGGCGGACAGGCCCTGGGACAGCAGGCCGAGGAACTTCAGCCGGAAGGCGCGGTTGCAGGAGCGGCACTCCCACGCGGCGCCCGCACCGCGCTCCGAGGCCACCTCGGAGGGGCGCAGGTCCTCGTCGCCGCAGTACGGGCAGTGGAACGGGGCGGCGCGCTCGGTCACTTGAGTGCACCCTCTTCGGCGCGGGCCACCCACTGGGCGAACCGCTCGCCGTCGCCGCGCTGCTCCTGGAAGGCGGTCAGCAGCCGCTCGACGTAGTCGGGGAGTTCGTCGGCGGTGACCTTCAGGCCGCGCACCTTGCGGCCGAACCCGGCCTCCAGGCCCAGCGCGCCGCCCAGGTGGACCTGGTAGCCCTCGACCTGGTTGCCGTCCTTGTCCAGCACCAGCTGCCCCTTGAGACCGATGTCCGCGACCTGGATACGGGCGCAGGCGTTGGGGCAGCCGTTGAGGTTGATGGTGAGCGGCTCGTCGAACTCCGGCAGCCGGCGCTCCAGTTCGTCGATGAGCGAGGAGCCGCGGCCCTTGGTCTCGACGATCGCCAGCTTGCAGAACTCGATGCCGGTGCAGGCCATCGTGCCGCGCCGGAACGGGGACGGGGTGACCCGCAGGTCCAGCGCTTCGAGCCCGGAGACCAGCGATTCGACCTGCGCCTCCTCGACGTCCAGCACGATCATCTTCTGCTCGGTGGTGGTGCGCACCCGGCCCGAGCCGTGGCCTGCGGCCAGTTCGGCGATCTTGGTGAGGGTCGCGCCGTCCACCCGGCCGACGCGGGGGGCGAAGCCGACGTAGTAGCGGCCGTCGTTCTGCCGGTGCACGCCGACGTGGTCGCGCCACTGCTGCTCGGGCTGCGCCGGGGCGGGCCCGTCGGCCAGCTTGCGCTTGAGGTACTCGTCCTCCAGCACCTGCCGGAACTTCTCCGGGCCCCAGTCGGCGACCAGGAACTTCAGCCGGGCGCGGGTGCGCAGCCGCCGGTATCCGTAGTCGCGGAAGATCGAGATGACGCCTTCGTGGACGTCGGCGGCGTCCTCGGCGCTGACCCAGGCGCCCAGCCGCACCCCGAGCTTCGGGTTGGTGGAGAGCCCGCCGCCGACCCAGATGTCGAAGCCGGGGCCCAGCTCCGGGTGCACCACGCCGACCAGCGAGATGTCGTTGATCTCGTGCGCGACGTCCAGCAGCGGCGAACCGGAGACCGCGGTCTTGAACTTGCGCGGGAGGTTGGAGAAGGCGGGGTTGCCGACGATCCGGCGGTGGATCTCCTCGATGACCGGGGTGCCGTCGATGATCTCGTCTTCGGCGATGCCGGCGACCGGCGAGCCGAGGATGGCGCGCGGGGTGTCGCCGCACGCCTCGGTGGTGGACAGGCCCACCGCCTCCAGGCGCTGCCAGATCACCGGCATGTCCTCGATGCGGATCCAGTGGAACTGGACGTTCTGCCGGTCGGTGATGTCGGCGGTGCCGCGCGCGAACTCCTGGGAGATCTCACCGATCACCCGCAGCTGATCGGTGGTCAGCCGGCCGCCGTCGATGCGCACCCGCAGCATGAAGAACTCGTCGTCCAGCTCCTCCGGCTCCAGGACGGCGGTCTTGCCGCCGTCGATCCCGGGCTTGCGCTGGGTGTACAGACCCCACCAACGCATCCGGCCACGCAGGTCGTTGGGGTCGATCGAGTCGAATCCCCGCTTCGCGTAGATCGTCTCAATGCGTGTCCGCACATTGAGACCGTCGTCGTCCTTCTTGAACTGCTCGTTGCCGTTGAGCGGCGTGAAGTGACCAACGGCCCACTGGCCCTCGCCGCGGTGGCGTCCGGCCTTGCGGCGGGTCGTGGCAGCTGCGGGTCGATCCGGTGTGGCGGCCATGGGAGTACGTCCTTCTGGGCGGCTCAGGGTGTGCGGGCTTGACGGGATGCACCCGCTGACGACCTGTGCAGGCACACCGAAGGGCGACGCGTGGCGACGCGTCGTGGGTGAGGTGCGAGGTCAGGGGTGTCGGCGCGTCCGCGGCGATGGGGACGGCGTGGGATGCGGTGGTGCCGACGGTGCTGCCGGGGCTTCGGCCCCAGGTCGGTGCAGCGTCAGCGCGCCGAACAGATGGCGCTGGACAGGCGGCCGAGGTCGACGTGCCGCCGGCTCACCAAGGCAATTCCAGCTCGAGACATGACGGAAGCGTGTCACGCCATTCTTGGGGCAGTCCACCATTATCCATTATGTGGACATCGCGGTCCCGCATTACGAGACGGTGTGGTGCCGGTCACGTTTACGCCCGTGCCGTCGCCCCCGTGGTCTGCGGGGCCGGTACGGCCTTCGTCCCCTGGCCGGGCGCGGTGTCGCCGGCTCCCGGCCACGGACCGGGGGTGGCCGCCACCGGCTCCTCGGTCACCTCGGTGTCGTACAGCCGGAAGCCGCGCCGCTCGTAGTTGCTCATCGCGTACCGGCCGTCCTTGCTGCACGTGTGCAGCCACACCCGCCGCACCGGCTCCCAGCCCGTACGCCGGTCCGCCAGGTCCCACGCGCGCGCCGTCCCGTACGAGAGGAGGTGGCCGCCGATCCCGCGGCCCCGGAAGGCCGGGATCAACCCGAAATAGGCGATCTCCGTGACACCGTCGGGCCGCCCCTCCAGCTCGATGAAACCGGCCGGCGTCCCGTCCTCGTACGCCACCCACGTCTCCACACCCGGCCGCGCCAGGTACTCCGTCCACTGCGCGTACGACCACCCCAGCCGGTCGGTCCACAGGATGTCGCCGCCCACGGCCGAGTAGAGGAACCGGCTGAATTCGGGCGACGGCCGTGCGGCGCGCACAATGCGGACACCCTGTCCGGCCGGTGGACACGCGGCGGGTATCAGGTCGGTGGGCGCGGTCTGTTCGAGGTGCCAGGTGGTGACGGTGACGGTGCTCATGGCGGCAGCCAATCACGCGCCCCGGAGCGCCGGAAGGGCAGCCCGGTCCCGCTCGCCCTCGTCGCCCGGTACGCCCCGGACGGTCTTGGCCAGCCGCGCGAAGACGACGACGTTGCCCGTGTACCCGGCGCCTGCGGAGTAGCCGCCGCCGCAGGTCAGCACCCGTAGCTCCGGCCGCCCCCGGCTCCCGTACACCTGCGCCGCGGGGAAGTCCTTCTTGCCGAAGACCTGCACGCCGTAGACCTCGAAGACCGCGGTCCTGCCGTCCTTGCGGGCCACCCGGACGGTGCTCCCCTTCTTCAGGGAGCCGAGGCGGTAGAAGACCGCGGGGCCGCTGAAGTCGTCGACGTGACCGACGACGACGGCGGTGCCCCGCTCGCCCGGCGTCGGCGCGCCCCGGTACCAGCCGGTGAGACCGGGGTGGCCGGGCGGCGGCGCCTCGATCCAGCCGTCCGCATCGAGCCCGAGCGGCACGACCGGCGCGGACACCCCCAGGCCGGGGATGACCACCCGCGACGGGACGGAGCGCGGCAGCGGCCCCGCGCCGCCGGGCGGACGGTCCGCGGGGGACAGGGACGTGGCGGCGGAACCCGGCTGCGGAGGGCCGTCCGCCAGCCCGCCGCGCAGCATGGCGATGCCGGTGAGCCCGATCAGCGCGATCACGCCCCACCGGGGACGACGCACGGGCGGCGGGTCGGGGCGCGGCGCCTCCGGGCGGCCCAGGGGGTGTCCTGGCGGGCTCATCGCTCTCCTCCCGCGGGGCGCGCACGGCCCGCAGTCGGCACGCTAGGCACGCCGGCCGGCCGCGGCGAGACCTGCGGGCCGATCGGGTGGCGCGCCGCCGCACGGGCCGCGAGGCGACCGTCATCGTGGGGGAAGCGGCATCAGCACCCCGGCGCGCACGGGCAAGTGGCGGGCAGCGGGCGGGAGTTGACGGAACCCCGGGATCCCGGACGGACCACTCCTCCACCGGCCACCACATCCCGGGACGATTGTCCACGTACTGATACGGCATGCCGCCCGCCCCCGGCACACCGCCCGCCCCTCACCCCCGCCGGGCCGCCGCCACCGCCGGTGCCGAGGAATGGGGCAGCAGATGCACGGACAGCGGCGGTGTCCGCAGCTCCAGTTCGACGCCGTCCGCGAAACGGTACGGGCGGTGCGCCAGCACCCCGGGGAGGTGGCGGCGCAGCCGGGACAGCTCGGCGCGGACGGTGACCGTACGGCCGCCGTCGCCGAACAGGTCCTGGGCCAGTTCGGCGGCGCTGCGCCCCTCGGGGTGCGCGGCCAGCAGGAATAGCAGCTCGGCGTGGCGCGGGCTCAGTGCGTGCGTCCAGGTGCCGGCCGGTCCGCTGACCGTGATCGCGGCGCCGTCGCGGCCACTGACGTCGAGCAGCACCCGGCTCGGCTCCGGGGCCTGCTCCTTGCCGACGCGGATCAGCCAGCCGCCCGGCAGCGGCTCCAGCGTGCACCTGCCGTACCGGGGCAGCCACAGCGGCCCGGCCTGCGGGGACTTGGGCAGCGCCACCCGGTCGGGCGGCGGCATCCCGACGGCACCCGCGGTCCAGCCGTGCGGGTCGACGGCGAGGGCCGGGCCGCCGATCCGGGCGAGGACGGGAGCCGCGCTCGACCGCAGCCGTTCGACCGCCGCGTGGTGCCGGGAGCGCAGCTCACCCTCGGCGAGCCCGGCCACGGCGGAGACCAGCGACAGAGTCGTGGGGTGGAAGGTGTGGGCGGGGCCGCTGACGTCGACGGTGCCAAGGAGTCGCCCGTCGCGCGGGTCGTGCAACGGGGCGGCGGCGCAGGTCCACTGGTGGTGGGAGCGGACGAAGTGTTCGGCGCTGTGCACCAGGATCGGGCGCCTGGCCACCAGCGCGGTGCCGATCGCGTTGGTGCCGACGACGTCCTCCGTCCAGGCGGCGCCCTTGTCGAAGCCGTGCCGGTCGGCCATCCGGCGGATCGGCGCGCAGCCCTCCCGCCACAGGACCAGTCCTTCGGCGTCGGTGACCACCATGATCTGCTGCGCCGCGTCGGCGGCGGGCAGCAGCGCGTCGTTGAGCACCGGAAGCACCGCCGCCAGCCGCGAGTTCTGCCTGCGCTGCTCCAACTCGCCCACCGAGAGCGGGCGTTCGCGGCGGTCGTGATCCGGGTCGACGCCGGAGCCGAGCACCCGGCGCCAGGAGTCGCCGATGACGGCCCGGGGCGCGTCGGGCACCGCGCCGCCCGAAAGCGCGGCCTCACGGACCGAGGCGAGGCGGTGTGCGGTGGCGCGGATGTCCTGGGCCGACCTTATGGCGCTGCCGATCGGGCTGTCGTTCACGCTGCTCTCCGTTGTGCCGTCTCCCCGGGTCCGGCCATGGTGCCGTCGCCCGGCCCGGACGGATGCACCATTGCACCGCCCGACTGCAACGAAGTGCAACCGTTGTGGCCCATGACGTGCACGGGGAACGTGTTCCGGGCGGCCGTCGAAGCCCCGGCCACCCCGGGAACCCGGGCCGGCCGCCGCCGGGAACACCGGCGGTCCTGAGCGGTGCGGCACGCCCCCTGACGTCCCGGTGATCACAACGGCCGGATGCCCCATCCGCACGGTGCGGGAGGAGAGTTCACCATGGTGGCCACGGCTCCGCGCGTCGTGGTGATCGCAGCGGACGACGGGCAGCGCGCCGCGCGGGCCGCCCGGCTCGCGGCGCACTACGGACTACCGCGGCTCACCGCGGCCGACGTCCTGGCCGATCACCGGCGGCTGCCCGACGAAGGCTATGTACTCGACGGCGCACCGGAGTTGCTCGACCGGGTGGCAGGCGCCGGCCCGCTGCTCCCGGTGTTCGCCCGCGCGGATCTCGTCGTGTACCTGCGGGCGCGGGACGGCTGCGGCACGGACGACGCCTACCGGGTCATCCGCTACTACGAGGCGCGCGGGGTGCTGGTCGGCTTCCGGCCGGACGCCCCGGACGACGACGTCGTCGTGGCGGTCGAGGCGGCGCTGCGCGCACGTCCTGACGAGGGGCCGCCGCGGCTTCCCTGACAGCCCGTGCCCGAACTCCCGGTCACCTGGCCGGAGTTCGGGCGCAGAACCCTGAGACCGGGAGCGGTGCCGGGTCGGCGCGGCACCGCTCCTGAACGGCGCGGCGGCGGCCCCGTCCCGTCCGTGCCGTCGGACGGCCGGAAGGGACGGGAGTCGCCGCGCCGGTGATCCGCCCCGGCCCGCCGTCAGTCCGCGGTGACCGGACGGGCCCGGTCCACGATCGCGGCCGTCCCGAGCGTGTGCGGCAGCGTCCCGAACGCCGCGCCCGCGTCGCCGCCGAGCCGGGTGGCGCAGAACGCGTCGGCGACCTCGGGCGGCGCGTACCGCACCAGCAGCGAGCCCTGCAACACCAGCGCCATCCGCTCCGTCAGCCGCCGCGCCCGCGCCTCGATGGCCTCCAGGTCGGCCAGTTCGGTGAGCAGGCCGTGCACCGCGCGGTCGAGCCGGTGGTCGGCGCCGCGGGTGGTGCCGATCTCCGTCAGGAAGGCGTCCAGGGCCGCGGGCCCGGCGCGCAGCGCCCGCAGCACGTCCAGCGCCTGGATGTTGCCCGAGCCCTCCCAGATCGAGTGCAGCGGCGCCTCGCGCAGCAGCCTGGGCATGCCCGAATCCTCGACGTAGCCGTTGCCGCCCAGGCACTCCAGCGCCTCGACCGCCACCGGCGTGCACCGCTTGGTCACCCAGTACTTGGCGGCCGGCACCGCGAGCCGCAGGAAGTCGAGGTCCGCAGCGCCGCCACCGTCGTACGCGGCGGCCAGCCGCAGCGCCAGCGTCGTCGCCGCCTCCGACTCCAGTGCCAGATCGGCCAGGACATTGCGCATCAGCGGCGCATCGGCCAACGGGCCGCCGAACGCCGCCCGGTGGGTCGTGTGGTGCACCGCCTGCGCCACCGCCTGACGCATCAGGGAAGCCGCTCCGGTGACGCAGTCCAGCCGGGTCGCCGTCACCATTTCCAGGATCGTCGCGACGCCGCGGCCCTCGTCGCCGACCCGCTGCGCCCAGGTCGTCCCGTCGAACTCGACCTCCGCCGAGGCGTTGGAGCGGTTGCCGAGCTTGTCCTTGAGCCGCTGGATGCGGAACGTGTTGCGGCTGCCGTCCGGCAGCACCCGCGGGAGCAGGAAGCAGGTGAGCCCGCCCGGCGCCCGCGCCAGCACCAGGAACGCGTCCGACATCGGCGCCGAACAGAACCACTTGTGGCCGGTCAGGACGTACTCGCCCGGCGCGGCCAGCGGTTCGGCGCGGGTGGTGCACGACCGTACGTCGCTGCCGCCCTGCTTCTCCGTCATCGCCATCCCGGCGAGCGCGCCCGGCTTCGCCGCGACGGGCCGCAGTTCCGGGTCGTACACCCGGGAGGTCAGCAGCGGTTCCCAGACCGCCGCGAGGGCGGGGTCGGTGCGCAGGGCGGGCACCGCGGCGTGGGTCATCGACAGCGGGCAGCCGTGGCCGGCGTCGGTCTGGCTCCAGACGAGGAAGCCCGCGGTGCGCCGGACGTGCCCGTCGGGGCGTGACCAGGCGTCGGTGAGCCCAGCGGTGACGGCGTGGCCGAGCAGCCGGTGCCAGGCCGGGTGGAAGTCGACCTCGTCGATGCGGTGGCCGTAGCGGTCGTGGGTGCGCAGGGTGGGCGGCGAGGCGTTGGCCTGCTCGCCCCAGCGCTGGGCCTGGGCGGAACCCGCGGCCGTTCCCAGGGTGGTCAGCTCCTGCCGCACCTCGTCGATACGGGCGGGGGAGACGTACCGCTCGACGCCTTCGGTGAGGGCCTGGTCGGCGCCGAATACGTCGTACCCGGTCAGCGGCGGGGGCTGGTTGGTGACCGTGTGAGTCGTTGCTGCCATGCCGGATACGGTAAGGAGGTGCAGCCGGAGAACGAACCGACCGAGCGGCCCGCGGGCCGTCTGACCAGGGCCAGGGTCCTCTACCGCAACGTCTCCAAACGCCGGCTCGGCTGGCTGCTCGTCAAGGACATCGTGCACTCCTGCATGGAGTACCGGGTCACAGGTCTGGCCGCCGAGGCCGCGTTCTTCTGCCTGTTGTCGCTGCCGCCGCTGCTGCTCGGACTCATCGGGCTGCTCGGCTACATGGAGCCCTGGATCGGCCAGGACACCCTCGTCAGCATCCGGGACAACATCCTCACCGCGTCCGGCACGGTGCTCTCCGGGCAGGGCGTGGACGAGATCGCCCGCCCGCTCCTCGACGACGTGTTCACCGGCCGCCGCCCCGACGTCATCTCGCTCGGCTTCGCCATCGCCCTGTGGTCGGGCTCCCGCGCGCTGAACGTCTTCGTCGACACCATCACGATCATGTACGGCCTCGACGGCAGGCGCGGCATCGTCAGGACCAGGCTGCTGGCGTTCGTGCTCTACCTGGCCGCGCTGGTCGTCGGCGCCGTCGCGCTGCCGCTGATGGTGGTGGGGCCCGACACCCTGGTGAGCTGGCTGCCGGCCGGTGCGGACGTCATCAGGGCGCTGTACTGGCCGGTGGTGCTGATCCTGTCGGTCGCCTTCCTCACCACGCTCTACCACGCGTCGGTGCCGGTGCGTTCGCCCTGGCCCGAGGACATTCCGGGTGCGGTGGTCGCCCTCGCGATGTGGGTGCTCGGCAGTCTGCTGCTGCGGATCTACCTGACCGCGACGGTGGAGGGGCCCACCATCTACGGGTCGCTGGCCGCGCCGGTCGCGGTCCTCCTGTGGATCGGGGTGTCCGCGTTCGCGGTGCTCGTCGGCGCCGCGATGAACGCCGCGCTGGACCGGGTGTGGCCTTCGGTGGCGACGGCGGCGGCGCGGGCGGAGAAGGAGCGGTTGGCGGCGCAGGCCACGGCACCGGCCGCTGCGGACGGCGCCGCGGGCACCGATGGCGTCACCGCCGATGACGACGGTGACGACGACGAGGACGACGACGAGGACGACGGCGCCGATGACGACGAAGGGCCGCCGCCCGCGGAGTACCCCGAGCGCTGGGCCCGCTTCCTGCCGCCGGATGACCTGCACTCCAGGCTCCGCCGCCGACGCGGACACCGCGGCTGAACGACGGCCCGTCCCGCTGCCCGTTCCCGCGAGCGGGTACCCCACGGCGGCGCGTCGGCCGCCCGGGAAGCGGTCCTCAGTGCTCCTCGCCGTGCGGCTCCCGGAAGCGGACCAGCAGCATCGCCGCGTCGTCGTGCAGCGGCCCCTCGGCATGCTCGACGACGTCCTCGCGCACCGCCTGCAACGCGGCCTCAGGATCGGGGTCCTTGAGCAGATCGGCGCGTTCGTCGAGCGGATAGAAGCGGCCGGCGCCGTCCCGCGCCTCGGTGACCCCGTCGGTGTAGAAGAGCAGCTGGTCGCCGGGGGCGAACGGCACCTCGTACGGCCGCGGCGCGTCGGCGCCGTGCAGGGACAGGCCGAGCGGCAGGGCACGCTCGGGCGGCTCGGCGTAGCCGACCGAGCCGGTGGGGCGGACCACCAGCGGCGCCGGATGCCCGAAGTTCAGCAGCGTCGCGCGCGGCCCTTCGCCGATCTCGGCGAGCACCGCGGTCACGAACCGTTCGCCGCTCAGGTGCCGGTTCAACGCCCGCTCCACCCGCTCGCCGACGGCCATCAGATCCGCCTCGTCGTACGCCGCCTCGCGGAACGCGCCCAGCACCACCGCCGCGCTCTCCACCGCCTCAAGTCCCTTGCCCTGCACGTCCCCGACGATGACCCGCACCCCGCCCGGCGCGTTCACCACCTCGTACAGGTCGCCGCCGATCCGCGCCTCCGCCACCGCCGATGTGTACGACACCGCGATCCGCAGCGGCCCGGCCCCGCGCGGCACCGGCCGCAGCAGCACCCGCTGGGCGACCTCGGCGATCGACCGGACGCTGGCCAGCTCCGCCTCGCGGCGCTGCCGCATCACCGCGGCGACCAGCCCGGCGGCCGTGACCCCCGCGACCGAGAGCAGTGCGGTCAGCCCGCGCCTGTTGTCGAAGAGGCCGTCGTACATTCCCAGGCCGAGACAGAGCACGAGCGCGGTCAGGCCCACCACGGCGGTGCGCCGCCAGCCGCCGACCAGTCCGGCGAAGGCGGGCCCGAGCGACACCAGCGGCAGGAAGCCGACACCGGAACCCGCGGTCACGTCCACCGTGGTGACCACGGCCATGACCGCGTAGGGGAGAGCGCACAGCACACGGGAACTGATGCGCTGCTTCCTGTTCTCCACGGCCAAGGTGTACTCCGTCGTTCGGGTGGCTGATGCGGGCGGGCGCGGGCCGTCGGCGCTGCCCGGAAGCGGCCCGGAAGCGGCCCGGAAGCCTGAGCATAGGCAACATTTCTGTGGGGGAATTACCTCGAATGCGCCCCCGTTACCGAATCGCAGCAGGCCACGGCCCGGGTCCGGTCCGGCCGGGGCGCCGGTGGCCGACGGGGCGCGCGGGACGCGGTCCGCGCCCGGCCGGTGGTGGGGGGCGCACCGGCCGGGCGCCCGCGCGGTTCAGCTCCGGTTCTTCTCCAGCGCCTCGATGTAGCGGTCCATCAGGTGATCGCGCACGCCGTCGGACGCCGGTGCGAACGCGTCGGCTGTGAGGCCGCGGGCGCGGTCGACGAGGCCGCCGAGCGCCGGCACGGTGTCGTGCAGCGCGCCGTCGGAGTCGATGTAGCGCAGCGCCTTGACGTGGTGGAACACCGGCTCGGGAGGCAGTTGGGGGACGATGTCGTTGTTGTTCACGAAGCGGTACATGCGCCGGTCGAAGGCCTTGTCGAACGCTCCGGCCAGCAGCCGGTCGCAGGTCCGCGGCTGGCCGAAGGTGTAGACGCCGTCGGCCGTCAGGCGCGGCTCCTCGAAGTGCAGCCGTGCCCCCGCGAGCATCGCCAGCGCCCCGCCGAGGCTGTGCCCCGTGAACCACACCGTCTGTGCGTGGTCACGGAACTCCTGCACGGCGCCCAGGATGTGGGACCACGCCGCGTCCAGCGCCTCGGCGAAGCCGTAGTGCAGGAACCCCGTGCCGCCGGGGCCCGGCCACGGTGGGGTGGTCGCGTCGGACAGCCAGTCGCGCAGCTGGACCGGTTCGGTGCCACGGAAGGCCGTGACGATCATGTCGTCGTCGGCCATCGTGTACGCCTGGGTGTCCGTCAGGGGGAACGGCGGCTGAAAGGTCGTCACGTGGTGGCGGACCCGGTCGAACCCCCAGTCGTGGGCGGTGGATTCGATGGTGCTCTCGTCCTGGTAGGCGAGCTGGGCCGCGCGGGCCAGGCACAGCGCGCGGTCGACGCTGTACTCGGTGCTGCGGCGGTCGGTGATGAAGGTGGTCACGTGGGCCTCTCCTGACGGCGTGGGGGTGGAGCGAAGCGCTGACGCGTGATTACGTAGCGCTCGCTATGACTACACAGCGTAACGGAAATGTGGTGTGCGGCCCGTCCGGCAGCCGTCAAACCACCCGTACGTGCCACGCGGGCCGATCCGGGCCTCCGGTCGCACGTGCCCGTCGGCCGGGTGAGCCTGGACCTGTCGGCTCCTAGAGGAAGGCCCCACAGTGAACAGCGCGCAGCACGCGAACCAGCCGGGACAGCCCGGACCGGTCAGGGGGAAGGAACAGGCGACGCCGCCCGAACCGGCCTACCACCCGGGGGCCGAGGTGGTCGTCGAGCTCACCGAATGTGCGACGGAGGACGCCCACAGCGTCTTCAGCGCGCTGCGCACCACCTTCGTGTGCGACCGCGCGCCCGACGACGTGCCCAAGCCCGTGGCCGGGGCCGGACCGACGGTGTGGACCGCGACCTTCGACGTGACCGACCTGCGGGGCACGGCCGAGCCGCGACGGCTGACCGAGCCCGTGACCGTCAGCCTCCAGGGCGGCTACTGGGCGGTGGCCAGGCTCCGCGAGAGCCTGACGCCGGCCTTCGCCGTCCGGGTGGTCGGCACCGCGGCGGGCGACCAGGAGCAGGAGGTCCAGCTCCTGCTGGAGAACCGCTGAAACGGTCCCGGCAACCCGCCCGGGTGCCCCTGCGATGCGCCGTCCGCCGACGAGCGCGGGCCGCGGACTCCTGGTAGGCAGGAGGCAACTTCCCTGTCCCGAAAGGCGAGCGCGTGGAGCCCACCGCACCTCCCCAGGACGCCGCAGGACCGCCGCCGGGCGACGGGTCCTCCGCCGTGGTCCTGCACGTCAACGGCACAGCGCACCGGATGACCCTGGACCACCGCACCACGGTCCTCGACGCGCTCCGCGAACAGCTCGGCCTCACCGGCGCCAAGAAGGGCTGCGACCACGGCCAGTGCGGCGCCTGCACCGTGCTCGTCGACGGGCGGCGCGCCAACAGCTGCCTCCTCCTGGCCGTGGCCCAGACCGGCCGGGCCCTGACCACCGTCGAAGGTCTCGCCGACGGCGACCTGCTGCACCCGCTCCAGGAGAGCTTCCTGGACCGCGACGCCCTGCAGTGCGGCTACTGCACCCCGGGCCAGATCTGCTCGGCCGCCGGCGTACTCGGCGAGGCGGCGGACGGCTTCCCCTCGCACGTCACGCCGTACACCGCCGCATCGGGCGCCCCGGTGGAGCTGACCGCCGACGAGATCCGGGAGCGGATGAGCGGCAACCTGTGCCGGTGCGGCGCCTACCCCCGGATCGTCGAGGCGGTCGGGGACGCGGCGGCCCACGACGGGCGGGCCGCCGCAGGACCCGTCGCCCCCGCCGGCCAGGAGGCGGCCTCATGAAACCGTTCGGCTATCTGCGCCCGGCCACCGTCGCCGAGGCCGTCCAGGCCAGGGCCGCGCACCCCGGCGCCCGGTTCCTCGGCGGCGGCACCAACATCGTCGACCTCATGAAGCTCGGCGTGACCGCCCCCGACCTGCTCATCGACGTCAGCCGGCTGCCGCTCGACCGGATCGAGGAACTGCCCGGCGGCGGCCTGCGCATCGGCGCCACCGTCCGCAACAGCGACCTCGCCGCCGCCCCCGTCGTCCGCGACCGCTACCCGGTGCTCTCCCAGGCCCTGCTGGCCGGCGCGTCGGGGCAGCTGCGCAACACCGCGACCACCGGCGGCAACCTGCTGCAACGGACCCGCTGCGGCTACTTCCAGGACACCTCGAAACCCTGCAACAAGCGGGAGCCAGGCACCGGTTGCCCGGCCCGCGAGGGCGCCCACCGCGACCTGGCGGTACTCGGCCACTCCGCACACTGCGTCGCCACCCACCCGTCCGACATGGCCGTGGCGCTCGCCGTCCTCGACGCCACCGTCGACCTGCAAGGCCCTGACGGCGAACGCACCGTCCCGGCCACCGCCTTCCACCGGCTGCCGGAGGAGAACCCCGAACGGGACACCGTCATCGCACCCGGCGAAATGATCACCGCGGTGCAGCTGCCACCACCACCGGCCGAGGCACACTCCCTCTACCGCAAGGCCCGCGACCGCGCCTCGTTCGCCTTCGCGCTGGTCTCCGTCGCCGCCCAACTCGACGTCCGCGACGGCATGGTGCGGCACGCGGCACTGGCCTACGGCGGCCTCGCACACCGGCCCTGGCGCGCCACCGCCGCCGAAGAGGTGCTGCGCGGCGCCCCGGCCACCACCGACACCTTCCGGCGCGCGGCGGACGCCGAACTCGCCGCCGCCAGGCCGCTGCGCGACAACGGCTTCAAGGTCACCCTGGCCCGCCGGCTCACCGTCTCCGTCCTGGGCGAACTCGCCGTACGCCGCCGATGACCCGCCGCCCGCCGGACACCCGGCGACGGCACACCCCGCCGCCCCGCGCAGCGCACCCGCGGCGGACCCCCACCACGACGCAAGGACCACGTGAGGACGCGCGCCATGAGTCACGATCCGCACCCCGCCCCGCCGCGTGCACCCGGGCACGTACTCGGCGCGCCCGTCGTACGCCGCGAAGGCCGTGAGAAGGTCACCGGCAGCGCGCGCTACGCGTTCGAACAGGCCCCGCAGGGCTGCGCGTACGCCTGGCCGGTGCCCGCCACCATCGCCCGCGGCCACGTCACCGCGGTGCACACCGCTGACGCCCTCGCGCTCCCCGGAGTGCTGGCCGTGCTGACCTACGAGAACGCGCCGCGGCTCGAACCGCCCGACGACCCGACCCTCGCGGTCCTCCAGGACGCCGCGGTCCCGCACCGGGGCTGGTTCGTGGCGCTGGCCGTCGCCGAGACCGTCGAAGGCGCCCGCGCCGCGGCCGATGCCGTCCGCGTCGGCTACGAGACGCTCGACCACGACGTCGTGCTGACCGCGGACCACCCGGGGCTCTACATCCCGAAGGAGGCCAACGGCGGGCACGCCGGGGCCCGCGAGCGCGGCGACTTCGACACGGCGTACGCGGGCGCGCTGATCACCCTCGACGCGACCTACCGCCTGACCCCGCTGCACAACCACCCCATGGAGCCGCACGCCTCCACCGCCTGGTGGACCGAAGGGCGGCTGACCGTCCGCGATTCCAGCCAGGGCGCCACCCCGGTACGCAACGATCTCGCCGCCATGTTCGGCCTGCCGCGGCACGCGGTCACCGTCATCTCCGAGCACGTCGGCGGCGGCTTCGGGTCCAAGGGCACCGCACGGCCCCAGGTGGTGCTCGCCGCGATGGCCGCCCGGCACACCGGCCGCCCCGTCAAACTGGCCCTGCCCCGGCGCCAGATGGCCGCCGTCGTCGGCCACCGCGCGCCGACCATCCAGCGGGTGCGGCTGGGCGCCGGCGCCGACGGCGTCATCACCGCCCTCGCGCACGAGGTGGCCACGTCCACCTCCACCCTCAAGGAGTTCGTCGAGCAGGCCGCCGTACCCGCCCGCACCATGTACACCTCGCCCAACAGCCGCACCGTGCACCACGTCGTGGCGCTGGACGTGCCCAGCCCCTCCTGGATGCGCGCACCGGGTGAGGCCCCCGGCATGTACGCGCTGGAGTCGGCGATCGACGAACTCGCCGTCCTCCTGGACATCGACCCGGTCGACCTGCGGCTGCGCAACGAACCCGGCACCGAGCCCGACACCGGCCGCCCGTTCAGCAGCCGCGGTCTGGCCCGCTGCCTGCGGGAGGGCGCCGACCGCTTCGGCTGGCGCCCCCGCGACCCGCGCCCCGGAGTCAGACACGAGGGCGACCTGCTCATCGGCACCGGCGTCGCCGCGGCCACCTACCCCGTGCTGATCATGCCGTCCAGCGCACAGGCGCACGCCGCGCCCGACGGCACCTTCCACATCCGCCTCAACGCCACCGACATCGGCACCGGCGCCCGCACCGTGCTCGCCCAGATCGCCGCCGCGGCACTCGACGTGCCCGAGGAGCGGGTGCACCTCGCGATCGGCCGCAGCGACCTGCCGGACGCCTCCCTGGCCGGCGGCTCATCGGGCACCGCGTCCTGGGGCTGGGCGGTCCACAAGGCGTGCGCGGCGCTGGGGGAGCGGCTGCGGGAGCACGAGGGGCCGCTGCCCGCCGAGGGGCTGACCGCCGACGCCGACACCGGCGACGAGGTCGCCGCCGGATCGCCCTACGCACGCCACGCGTTCGGCGCGCAGTTCGCCGAGGTGCAGGTCGACACCGTCACCGGCGAGGTACGCGTCCGCCGGATGCTGGGCATGTACGCGGCCGGCCGGATCCTCAACTCCCGTACCGCACGCAGCCAGTTCATCGGCGGCATGACGATGGGCATCGGCATGGCGCTGACTGAAGCCAGCACCGTCGACCCGGTCTTCGGTGACTTCGCCGAGTGCGACCTGGCCTCCTACCACGTGCCGTCCTGCGCCGACGTCCGCGCGATCGAGGCGCACTGGCTCGACGAGGAGGACCGGCACCTCAACCCCATGGGCAGCAAGGGCATCGGCGAGATCGGCATCGTCGGCGCCGCCGCGGCCATCGCCAACGCGGTACGGCACGCCACCGGTGTGCGGTTGCGCGACCTGCCGCTCACACCGGACGCGCTCCTGCCGCACCTGCCCTGACACCGGATCTGTTGCGCGTACCGCCCGGTGGGGTGACGATGGTTTTCACTCGTAAGTGACCACTGCTCACTCTTCGTGTCGGTCGTCGGGGAACAACGCGGTGCAGCGGGTGAGCCTCGCGGTGAGGAGCCACGATGACCCTGTCCAGCAACCGGCGCTATACGGTCGAACTGCCCGCTTCGGCGGAGCGGGTGCCGCAGATCCGGCGCATCGTGGCCGCGCATCTGCGCCACTGGCACCTGGAGGCGCAGATTCCGGCCGTCTGCCGCGGGGTGGCGGAGCTGCTGACCAACGTCCACCGGCATGTCGGCCCCGACGCCGTCTGCGTGGTCGAGGTCCGCTGGAGCGGCCGGCACCTGACCGTCTCGGTCACCGACCGCGGCCCCCGGATGCCGCGGCTGCGCGGCGCGGGCGACGGTGGCCTCGCCGTGGTCGCCGCCCTCAGCGACAGCTGGGGCACCTGCGGCACCGACGACGGCAAGGTCGTGTGGTTCACCCGCCGGGTGGCCGCGACCCGGGAGACGCCGCTGTCCGCACGGCCGCCGCTGCGCAGCGTGCCGGACGCGAAGCCGCGGCCGGGCGCCGAGGTGCCGGAGCCCGGATCCCCGCCGGGTGACAGCGGGTCAGGGTCCAGGCCCGACGAGGCGTTGCTGGTCTGACACCGGCCACCACACGGCACGCGAGGCGCCCGCCCCGATGGCGGGCGCCTCGCCGTCGTCCGCGCCGTCCCGGCTGTTCCCGGCGCGGCCCCGCACCGGTCACTCCCGCGCCACCACCCCTTCCCCGGCACTCGGTCCTCTTGGAAGACTCTGCTGACTCCTGCCCCCGACCCGCACGGCCACGTCAGCTCACCCCCCACCCCAAGAGGTTCCCGGACTCATGCCTGAACTCAACCGGCGCCGCTTTCTCCAGATCGCCGGCGCCACCGCGGGCTTCGCCGCCCTGTCGCAGAGCATCGCCCGCGCCGCTGCCATCCCCGCCACCCGCAGCTCCGGCTCCATCAAGGACGTCGAGCACATCGTCGTGCTGATGCAGGAAAACCGCTCGTTCGACCACTACTTCGGCTCCCTCAAGGGCGTACGCGGCTTCGGTGACCCGCGCCCGATGGCGCCCGCGGGCAAGCCGGTCTGGCAGCAGTCCGACGGCACCAAGGACGTACTGCCCTACCACCCCGACGCGGAGAACCTCGGCATGCAGTTCATCGAGGGCCTCAACCACGACTGGGCCGGCGGCCACCGGGCCTGGCACGACGGCAAGTACGACCAGTGGATACCCGCCAAGTCCGCCGGGACGATGGCCTATCTGACCCGCCAGGACATCCCGTTCCACTACGCGCTCGCGGACGCCTTCACCGTCTGCGACGCCTACCACTGCTCGATGATCGGGGCCACCGACCCCAACCGCTACTACCTCTGGTCGGGCCACGCGGGCAACGACGGCAAGGGCGGCGGCCCGGTACTCGGCAACGACGAGGCCGGCTACGACTGGACCACCTACCCCGAACGGCTGGAGCAGGCAGGCGTCTCCTGGAAGATCTACCAGGACACCGGCGACGGCCTGGACGAGCCGGGCGGCTGGGGCTGGATCGACGACGCCTACCGCGGCAACTACGGCGACAACTCCCTGCTCTACTTCAACAAGTACCGCAACGCCAAGGCCGGCGACCCGCTGTACGACAAGGCCCGCACCGGCACCGACGCCAAGAACGGCGACGGCTACTTCGACCACCTCAAGGCCGACGTCAAGGCCGGCAAGCTCCCGCAGATCTCCTGGATCGCCGCCCCCGAAGCGTTCTGCGAACACCCCAACTGGCCCGCCAACTACGGCGCCTGGTACGTCTCCCAGGTCCTGGACGCCCTCACCGTCAACCCCGAGGTGTGGAGCAGGACCGCGCTCTTCCTCACCTACGACGAGAACGACGGCTACTTCGACCACCTCGTCCCGCCCTACCCGCCGGCCTCCGCCGACCGCGGCGCCTCCACCGTCGACACCGCCCTCGACTCCTTCCCCGGCGACACCCGCTACGCCGCGGGCCCCTACGGCCTCGGGCAGCGCGTGCCGATGCTCGTCGTCTCGCCCTGGAGCACCGGCGGCTACGTCTGCTCCGAGGTCTTCGACCACACCTCCGTCATCCGCTTCATGGAGCGCCGCTTCGGCGTGGCCGAGCCGAACATCTCGCCCTGGCGCCGCGCCATCTGCGGCGACCTCACCTCCGCCTTCGACTTCGGCCTCAAGGACACCGATCCGGCCGAGCTGCCCGACACCGCCGCCTACGAGCCGCCGGACCGCGACCGGCACCCGAGCTATGTGCCCAAGCCGCCCGCACAGCCCGTGCTCCCCAAGCAGGAAGCGGGCTCCCGCCCGGCCCGCCCACTGCCGTACGCGCCCCTGACGGACGCCTCCCTGACCCCGTCGACCGGGAAGATCACCCTCACCTTCGGCGGCGGCGATGCGGCGGGCGTCTGCTTCCTGGTCACCGCGGCGGACCGCACGGACGGCCCGTGGACGTACACCACCGAGGCGGGCAAGCAGCTGTCCGACACCTGGAACACCGCCTACTCCAAGGACGGTTACGACCTCACGGTGCACGGCCCGAACGGTTTCCTGCGCACCTTCCGCGGCCCGGGGAAGACCGCGGGGCCCGAGGTGACCGCCCGCCACGACGCGGCGGGCGCCGTCGAGCTGACCCTCACCAACGCCGGCGCCGCCGACTGCGTACTGACCGTCGCCGAGAGCTACCGCGGCACCAGCGAGCAGGTCACGGTGCCGGCCGCCGGCCGGGTCACGCACCGGGTGGCGCTGGGCGACGGCGCGCGCTGGTACGACCTGAGCGTCACCGGCGAGGGCGACGGCACGTACCTGCGGCGCTTCGCCGGCCACGTCGAGAACGGCAGCCCCGGGGTCAGCGACCCGGCGATCATCACCGGCTGACGGCAGCGGCGGCGGGCGGCAGGCAGCGGCCTTCCCGCTCGCCGCCACCGTGGTGCCCGGCACCACACCGGACCAGGGACGCCGTCCGGATCGCCCGGATCCGGGACGCCATAGAATCGCGGTGCACGCGGCGTGGGCCCGTGGTGCGCGACCACGAGGCGAGGGCGGTGAACGGCGTGGTGGTGGAGGCTGCGGATCTCGCGCGGCGGTATGCGCAGGGCGCGTCGGGCTCGGCCCCCGCGTACCAGCGGGTGAAGGACCTGGTGACCGAGCAGATCATGAGCGGCCGGTGGCGCGAGGGCGACGCACTGCCTTCGGAGAGCCGGTTCGTGGAGGCGCTCGGCCTGTCCCGGATGACGATCAACCGCGCGCTGCGCGAGCTGGCAGCCCAGGGCCTGATCCGCCGGGTGATGGGCGTCGGCAGCTTCGTGGCCCTGCACAAGGGCAGCTCCGCGCTGGTGGAGGTGCACAACATCGCCGACGAGGTGCGCGGGCGCGGGCACCGGTACCATGCCCAGGTGCTGTTCGTCCGCGAGGAGGCGGCGGAGCAGGAGACCGGCGAACGCTTCGGTCTGGGGGAGCGGGCCCAGGTCTTCCACTCCCAGGTGGTGCACTTCGAGGACGAGGTGGCCATCCAGCTGGAGGACCGCTACGTCCATCCGGACTTCGCCCCCGGCTACCTGGAGCAGGACTTCACCCGGCGTACCCCGTTCACTTTCCTGTCCGAAGTGGCGCCGCTGGGCAAGGGCGAGCACGTCGTCGAGGCGGTGCTGCCCTCGTCCGATGAGTGCGGCATCCTCGGGGTGGCCCCTACGGAGCCCTGCCTGCTGATCCAGCGGCGCACCTGGTCGGGCGACGCGCTGGTCAGCATCGCGCGGCTGCTGCATCCGGGGTCGCGCTACCGGCTGAAGGGCACGTTCGATTCCCGCTGAACCACCGCGCCGCCGCCGGCCATGGGCGGCGCAAGGGGGCGCGAGCCGTTCGAGCGGCTCGTGATGGAGGTGGGCGGTGCCGATCTCGAAGGCGGCGGCGCCGAGGCCGTACGCCTGCTCCTGGGGGAGATACACGACAACACCGCGATCGATGAGGATCGCCAGGATGCGGTAGGCGGACGAACGTGGGATTCCGAGGTCGCGGGCGAGTGCCGAGACCCGTAGCGGAGCGGTGCGGGCGGCGAGGCACAGGAGGATGCGCAGCGCCCGCCCGACGGCGGGTGAGGCGCTGGATGCCGTCTCGCGTTCACGCACTGGACCACCTCTTGACGCTCCTGTCTATACAGGAATATACAGGCGCTCTTCCGGTCACGCGAGGGGTGTTACCGACCGGCTCGGCCAGGTCGTCGTACATCCACGCCACACGTCAGGGACGGACGTGCTGTTCCCGAAGGAGGGGCATTCTTTGACCACCGACACAGCGACCTTGCGCAGGGGCCTGCGGTCGCGCCACATACGTTTCATCGCGCTGGGTTCCGCGATCGGCACCGGCCTCTTCTACGGATCGTCCGAGGCGATCCAGGCAGGCGGCCCCGCGGTCCTCCTCGCCTATCTGATCGGTGGAGCCGCCGTCTTCCTCGTCCTGCGCTCGCTCGGCGAAATGGCCGTGCACCACCCCTGCGCGGGTTCGTTCGGTGAATACGCGACGAAACACCTCGGATCGCTCGCCGGATTCACCACCGGCTGGACCTATGCGTTCGAAATGGTCATCGTCTGCATCGCGGACATCACCGCACTCGGCGTCTACATGGGCTTCTGGTTTCCCGATGTGCCGCGCTGGATCTGGCTGCTGGCCGCCATCGCCGTCATCGGCGCGATCAACCTGCTCCACGTCAAGGTGTTCGGCGAGCTGGAATTCTGGCTCTCCCTGGTGAAGATCGTCGCCATCATCGCGATGATCATCGCCGGTGTCGCCATACTCGTCCTGGGCATCAAGGGCGGCGGCCACGTCGGCATCTCCAACCTCTGGAACAACGGCGGATTCTTCGCCCATGGCGCCCACGGATTCATCATCTCGTTCGCGGTGGTGATGTTCGCCTTCGGCGGCACCGAAATCATCGGAGTCACGGCGGGCGAGGCGGAGAACCCGGAGAAAACCATCCCGGGAGCCGTCAACTCCATTCCGCTGCGCATCGTGCTGTTCTACGTGCTGACGCTCGCCGTCATCATGTCCCTGGAGCCGTGGCAGCACGTCGGGTCCGACGGCAGCCCGTTCGTCCAGATCTTCGTCGGCCTCGGCATCAAATCCGCGGCGGCCGTCCTGAACGTCGTCGTCGTGGTCGCCGCGCTGTCCGCGATCAACAGCGACATCTTCGCCGCCGGCCGGATCATGTACGGCATGGCCGAACGCCGCCAGGCACCGTCGATGATGCGCAGGCTCTCCCGCAACGGCGTCCCCACCATGACCGTCGCCATCATGATCGGCGCCCTGCTCCTCGGCGTCCTGCTGAATTACCTGATCCCCGACCGGATCTTCCTCATCATTTCCTCCATCGCCACCTTCGCCACCGTCTGGGTATGGCTGATGATCCTGCTGACGCAGATCAAGGCACGCCGCGCGATGTCGGCCGAGGAATCCGCCGCGCTCGCCTATCCGGCGCCCTTCTGGCCGTACGGGCAGATCATCGCGGTGGTCTTCATGGTGGGCATCACGGTCTTGCTGGCGTTCTCCGCGAGCACCCGGATCGCCCTGATCGTGGGCGCCGTCTGGCTCGCCCTGCTGGCCGTGGTGCACCTGATCTGGATCCGCCCGCGCAACACAACCGCACCGGACCGCACAGGAAATTCACCGGCCGATACGGCACCGGCCCCCGCCGAATAGCCGCACGGAAGAAATCCGGGCCCCGCGGTACGCATCAGGCGATGCGTACCGCGGGGTTTTTGCGTCGACCGGGGAGATCCGCGCGCCGGGCGGCCCGGCCGGTACGGGACACCGCGGCCGTCGGAGCACCGCGGTTTTGACCACTCCGCAACTACGCGGCCACCGGGGTCACACGGCCCCTTCCTCGTGCATGGGGATTTCTTCGTGCATGGGGATGCGGACGTGGCGTTCGGTGGCGACGTTCTCGGCGATGTCGTACCCGGCGTCCACGTGACGGATGACGCCCATACCCGGGTCGTTGGTCAGCACCCGGCGGATCTTCTCGCCCGCCAGCGCCGTCCCGTCCGCCACACACACCTGACCCGCATGAATCGACCGGCCCAT